>NZ_JBBPXM010000005.1:0-383314 GCF_050446505.1 Providencia sp. SP181 | reverse complement strand
CTTTAAGGGTCCTAAAGGAACGTTTAAGACTAAGACGTTGATAGGTTGGGTGTGTAAGCGTAGCGATACGTTGAGCTAACCAATACTAATGAACCGTGAGGCTTAACCTGACAACACCGAAGGTGTTTTAGAGAGACGAGATAGTTTTCGAATGTGCGTGAGAAGCCGAAAGGTGAAGGACACAGCAGCTTGTTCAAGATTGATGTTCTGGTTTAGCAAAGAAATGTGCTGAACGGGAACAAACCGAATTTGTCTGGCGGCAATAGCGCGGTGGTCCCACCTGACCCCATGCCGAACTCAGCAGTGAAACGCCGTAGCGCCGATGGTAGTGTGGGGTCTCCCCATGTGAGAGTAGGGAACTGCCAGACATTAAATTAGTGAGAAAGCCACCCAATGGGTGGCTTTTTTGCGTTTGGGGAATGGGGCCAAGAAAAGGCCGAGATGACGAGATAAATAACGCAAGCTAAGTGAATCAATAATCCCCTCAGCAACCAATCGTTGTGTTACCCGTGTTCGGTGTTCACGTCATTATGACTTGTGATTAAAACGTAGAAATTCTTCTAAGCTTATCAATAATCCTCTTAGTAACTCACTGTTGTTACTTCATTTTTCATCGCTCTGGCTTATGATGATGAGACCTTCTAGGCTAATTGGTTGTTCATGTCGTCATTAACTAACTGAGGATTATTATTTTTCTTATCCTGTGCGATTCTTACCTTCTTATTATTTGTGATCATGCATAAGCCCCCATCGCTGACTCTGATAAAGCGACGTTTATACAGGAAAAGAGGATGAAAGGTCGATATTGATAGAGGTGAGAAGCCAACCAGTCGTTAACTTGGTACTTAACTTATATGGTTATGATACTGTTTGTCGTTTAGATGAACTTAATTGTGGGTTATTAAATTCTTTTTTACTTTGCAACCTACTGTTTATGAAGAATAATCCACTTAGCAACTCATCATTGTGTCATCAGCATGTTATGTTTTTTATGTTCACATTGTTATGGCTTGTGATTAAAACGGAGAAATCTTTGTAAGCTTATCAATAATCCACTTAGCAACTAATCATTGTGTCATCAGCATGTTATGTTTTTTATGTTTACATTGTTATGACTTGTAATTAAAGGATAGGAATCCTTGCAAGCTTATCAATAATCTCCTTGGTAAGTATTTTTATGCTTAACAATATTGTTATTTAAAATAATAGCATTACTTAATGATTATTATTAATTTATCTCTAATGAATAATGACTGATATTTGACGTTTAAAAATAAAAAATTAGTATTTAATATAAGTAAGTGAAAAGGATAGTTGATAATTATCTTATTTTTTATTCTATTTTTAGGGGGAATATGATTTTATTAAATGGAAAAAATTTGAAACTTCATGATGTAAAATTAATTATGAACGGCGAATGTATTGCTGTGGAGGGGGCAGCAATGGAACAATTAGATAAAAGCCATAAAGTATTAATATCAGAAGCAGAAAAAGGTGCAAAAATATACGATCTAACAGTGGGAGTTGGTTTAAATAAAGATACAGAATATATAAAGTTAAATGGAAAATTTACTGAAGAGCTAATTGAGAAATCGACTGTTTTTAATAAAAAATTGATACGTGCACATTCTGTGGGGATAGGTAAGCTTGTAGATAGTTGTTTAGTTAGGGCTGTAATGGGGATTCATATAAACATGTTGCTCAATGGTTATAGTGGAATTCAGCCTAGAATAATTAGTAGTTATGTTGAATTGCTTAACAAAAATATTATTCCTTGTATACCCAGTATTGGCTCGATTGGTGAGGGGGATATAACTATATTGAGTCATGTAGGACTGACAATGCTAGGTGAAGGAGAGGTAATTTACCAAGGTAAAACAATGCCTTCTTCAAAGGCACTTCAACTTGTTGGAATCACACCCATAGAGCCCTGGGCAAAAGATTCACTATCTTTATTATGTTCAAATGCTTATTCTGTTGCTATTACAGCAGTTGCGTTATTAAAAATAGCTCATTATATAAATATAAGTGAGTTGCTGTATTGTTTAAATTTACAAGCCTTAAATGGTAATCTCTCACCTTTAAATCAACGGGTTTTGGATGCTTGTGCTTACCCTGAAGTTATTGTAATGGGCGCTAAACTTAGAAATTTATTAATTGGTTCTTCGCTAGAGTCTCATGATGATGAACGACATTTACAAGATCCATTAAGCTATCGCTGCGGGGTATATCGACTAGCAGAATTGCGTTTAAGTTATGAGCAAGCGAAAAAGCAACTTCTTATTCAGGTTAATGATTCAAATGATAATCCATGTGTGCTCACTAAAAATGTAAATAATAGTTTGACTGGGAATTATGATCATCAGGCTGTGCTTCCAAGTGGAAACTTTGAAACATTACCTTGGGTCTTAGCCGTTGAAAAATTAAGTTTAGCGATAGCTCATAATGCATTAGCAAATGTGCAGCAGATAGTAAAACTCAATGATCCTTATTTTACACAATTAACCCGATTTTTGGGTAATAAAACAGCATTTCATGCACTTGGTGCTATTGAAAAACCTGCAGTTGCTTTGGGGATGAGAATTAAAAATCTAGTAATGCCTGTTTCATTAGATTACTTTTCTGTCGCAGGTAGTGTCGAAGATACAGCGACAAATGCGCAATTAGTTGCTGAAAAATTACAAAATCAATTAACATATGGATATGAGTTAATTTCAATTGTTTTTTTATGTGTGGTGCAAGCGATTAGTCTAAGAAAAGCGAAAGATTCCTCTTATTTATTATCTCCAAAAACAGAGGGTATTTACCGTGCGATAAGTGAATTCATAGAGTTAAATGGTGAGGATAAATCACTTTCGAAAGAAATAAGACTAATTAATGATTATATTTTTAATTGTAAAATATAATCTTCAAAACATTATTTAATCTCTACTAAAATGTAAGGATGGGTATTTAGTCAGTATTTTTTTAAACCAAGGTGTGAAGATATCTGGTTGTTGGTTAACTTCAGAAATAAGTTTAGAAATACTAATCCAACGGATGGATGAGACTTCTTCTACATTGGGATAAACCATTTTATTATAGTGGCCAACATATAGGTGGTCATATTCATGTTCAATTAACCCGCCATTTACATCGGCTCGATATATAAGAGAGCCTACATGGGTTAGTGGTGTAGTAAAACCTAATTCTTCTTGAAGTCTACGCTCAGCTGCACTTTGCGTTTCTTCATTGGGTTTTGGATGGCTACAACATGTGTTAGCCCACTGACCAGAAGAGTGGTATTTATGTGGTGCTCTTTGTTGAATTAAGAGCTCATTTTGTTCATTAAAAACGAAGATAGAAAAAGCACGATGTAAGCGGCCGAGTTGATGCGCGAGTAATTTGGGCATAGTGCCGATAGCAACATCATTTTCGTTAACTAAAATTAATTCATCTTCCATCGACCTGATTCCTATCATTAAAATTATTGCTGTAGTTTATTATAACTAAAAAAATAAAATTGTAGAATTGAGCTATTTATTCATAATACTTAATTTATGTTCATAGTGTATTTATTTTAAAATGGCAGCTATATTATTATTTGTACTGCCACTTTTAATATTTATTTTTGTTGTAAAACCCAAACAGCAGCTTCTACACGAGATTTTAAGTTTAATTTTTTAAGTAAGTGTTTCACATGTACTTTTACAGTACTTTCTGCGATATCGAGTTTACGAGCGATCATTTTATTAGAAAGTCCCTGTGAGATTAACTCTAAAATATCAGCTTCTCTTGGTGTTAGGGTCGCGATATTATTTTCATTATTGTTAGGATTATCACGTAAAGATTCAGCAAGAACAGATGTGAGTGTTGGGCTAACAACCAGTTTCCCACTTGCGGCTTCTTTAAGTGCGACAATAAGTTCTTCTGGCTCCATATCTTTTAATAAATAGCCATCAGCACCACGTTTTAAAGCATTCACTAAGTCATCGCTATAATTTGAGACGGTGAAGAGAATGATCCGGCCTGACAGCTCTCTTTTTCTTAACTCATCGAGTGTTTCAAACCCATTCATGCCTGGCATATTGAGATCTAGAAGAATGAGGTCAGGATCTTGTTCTTCTGCGATTTGAATTCCTGTTTTCCCATCACCAGCTTCACCTATAACGTATAATGAAGGTTCTAAACTAATCAGTTGTTTCACGCCATTTCGTAGCATTGGGTGATCATCAATCAGCAGGATGGTTGATTTATCATTCGTTGTATTTGTATTTTCCATAGATGATTCTCTCTGGTGTATTAAGCGTCAGATAAAGGGAAAGTTACCTTAACCTCTGTTCCGCCTTGAGGTCTGGGTATAACAAAACATTCGCCATTAAGGCTAAGGGCTCTTTCTCTCATAATAATTAAACCATAGTGATTGAGTTTGTCGACATTTGCAGTGATTCCAGCTCCATCATCAATAACTTTGATACAAATAATACCTGAATTTTGTGTTAATGAGACTTCTGCCCAACTTGCATTAGCATGCTTTAAAATATTACTTAGGGCTTCTCGGATTATTTGTATAATATGAATTGATTGATGTGGTGAGATACTCTTCGCTGGAATATCATAGTGTAACTTAATCGTATAACCCATCCGCTCACTAAATTCACTAATCGTACTCTCTAAAGAGGGTAGTAGCCCTGGTTCAGTTAATTTTAATCGAAAAGTAGTTAAAAGCTCCCTTAGCTGACTATAAGCGGTGTTAATTTCGCTGCGCATTTCAGTTAATAATTGCTGAGGTTTTTCGGGTAATGGTTCAGGTTGCAATTGTAGATAGCTAATTTGCATTTTTAAACAAGATAGTGATTGTGCAATTGAATCATGTAGTTCACGTGCAATGGCCGAGCGCTCATCCATAATTAATAATTGTTGCTGTTGTTCAATTTGGTGTTCCATTGCGAGCATGCCAGATATTTGTTTAACTAACATTGAGACTAAATTGTTTTGTTCATCAGATAGAGTTTGGCCAGCCATTATTTCACCGATAATGACACCATAACGGTGCATGTTATCTGACAACTCCCACTGTAAAATTGTGATTTTTTCATTTGCTAATAAACTATCTTGCTGCTCATTTAAATGGGGAGATTCGCCATCTAATCCTATCGATTGACAGTTGATTTTGTGAAAATAAGATTCATTGCTATCTTCATATAACCGTAAACTCAGGTTATTTAATATTGTAATATTTTTCAGTTCAATCAGGACTTTTTGCAGTCTTAAATAAAGTGGTTCAGATGAGTGAAGAATTTGATTCGACTGGTATAAATAGGACAATACACGATTTTTTTTCGTAAGGTCGGCCGTTTTTTCTGCCACCCTTTCTTCTAATTGGTGATAGCTTTGTGCGAGTTCTTCTGACATTTGGTTCAATGTTTCACCCAATGCATTTAACTCGTCTTGTCGATTATTTTTTGGATAGCGTTGACTGAAATCTTTTTGTCCAATAGCGGTTACCATTGATAGCAATTTCATCCATGGGTAGTAAATTTTTCGCCGCAAATGCCATATAGTTCCCATGAGTAGTAAGAATACTAAACTAATGAAAATGAGCTGTGTCATGGCGACATAGGCTATTTTTCTTTCAGTTTTCTCATCAATGCTGTGGACTAACTCATCAAGCTTATTAACAAACGAAATAACTTCATATCTTGCATCATTTGGTGTATTTGCATTTATTAATGTAGGGCGTAATGTAAGCAGCCAAAAGTTGTGAAGTTCATTAAATTGTGGCGTTAAATCTTCAACTTTGACGACCTGGGTGAGTTCAGGGCTTAGTAAATCACTTTCTAGAGAATCTAAGTAATGTTGATTTTGCTGATTAAGAGGAACTAATGAGAGCAGCCGGTAGCTCTGCATGCGTAATGAACCAGATTTGTTGATTGCGTGAGCGTTACCTTGAACGCTGATAATCATTCTATTTGAAATCGTCATTCCTATAATTCCAAGGATAGCAATTAGCAACATTAGGCCAATAACTTGGTTAATAATAGAGAATCGACGATACAGAGTCGGCATTTATAGTTCCTCAAAAATCCGTGGTACAACTAGTTTTAAGATTAGGTTGGCGATATTGTTCATAAAGGTAACCTAATTAAATATACTACCTTAGTATTAACTTAAAGGACTTAATTTGCGTATAACGCGCTGAAAATAGAAGATTGAAATCTGCGATTATCCTTACTTGTTGATATTAATAGATAAAAATAGGCTGCTTTGTGTTTTTTCTGATAATGGTTACGTATTATAACGTAAATTAAAGGTGAGTTTCTTTTGATTTAGATCAGACTAGATGTTTTATGATTTCTAAAAGGTAGGTTTAATAATCCCTAAAATACACAAAATTTGAACCTATCAATATGTATTTTATTATACATCGATAATGTGAGAGAAAGTAAATTAATAGGAATCTAAGTAGAAAAGTTTTTATTTCATCAAGCGAAAAAATAGAATAATGCGGATAAAAAGCCGTATTCTATTTTTGGTATTAGGCTTTTTGAATTTTCTTGATTAAAGATAAAACCATAACAAGGCACATACCAACAATGAAGCCAAAAAATAAGTTAATTATTGTCGGTAGGATAAACTGCATAGTACTCCCAATAATAGGTGTTAATAAGGCAGTGAAGGATATTTCTTCAATCCATTCAGACATATAGCGAATGCCATGAGTGAGTATACCACCTCCAACCATAAACATTGCGGCTGTGCCGACAACGGAAAGTGTTTTCATCAGATATGGTGTGGTATAAATAAGCCCATTGCCTATTTTTTGTAGTAATGCTGATGTTTTCTTTTGCAGATAAAACCCTAAATCATCAAGTTTAACAATTCCAGCAACGAGCCCGTAAACACCTATAGTCATAATAACAGCAATAAGAGATAGTACTGCGAGTTGATTAATAATCGTTGTGGTAGATACAATGCCTAATGTAATTGCAATAATTTCAGCGGATAAAATAAAATCAGTGCGAATAGCGCCTTTGATTTTTTCTTTTTCGAATTCAGCCAGTTTTTCTTCAGGCACCGAGTGTGTTTTCGCTGCTAATTTTGCATTAGAGTGAAAAATTTTATGGGCAATTTTTTCTGCCCCCTCAAAACATAAGTAAGCGCCACCTAACATTAATAAAGGCGTGATAGCCCAGGGAATAAACGCGCTGATCAATAGAGCGAGAGGAACCAAAATTAATTTATTGAGAAATGAGCCTTTAGCAACGGACCAGACAACAGGAATTTCTCGTTCAGCACGAACGCCTGATACTTGCTGAGCATTTAAAGCAAGGTCATCACCTAGAACACCAGATGTTTTTTTCGCGGCCATTTTTGTCATCATTGCGACGTCATCAAGCACGGCTGCTATATCGTCAAGTAAGGTCAGTAAACTACTTCCAGCCACAAGAGACCCTCAATTAAGTTTGTTTAAGATATCGTTAATGTTTATTAGGCTGATCAAGTGATAATTAGTTCATTAGAGTTTATAACATATTCGAATTTTTAATTATTCCTTTAAGAAGAATGCCTAGAGTTATTGGATTATGAAATTTTTATGACAATGGAACCAATATGGTTTCTTCTTTTCTAATTTAGGGTATTTCTAAAAACTCACCAGGTGAGTTTGTTTATGTTATTGAGCAATGTTGCATTGGGTTAGTACTTTTAAATCGATTGGTATAGGGTTAATACATGTCTTCTCAACCAGTTTTGAGTATTGTTGTTGCGGTTTATAATGGTGAAAAGTTTTTACCTCAGTTCTTTGATAGTCTATTAGCGCAAAATTTAGAAAATTGGGAGCTCATTGTTGTTAATGATGGCTCTAAGGATAACAGCGAAGGAATTATCAAAGAGTATGAAGATAAATTCAGTCATCTGAAGATTTTGTCTCAAGAAAACCAAGGCGTGTCAGTTGCTCGTAATACTGGAATGGTTGAAGCGACAGGGAAATATATTACATTTCCTGATATCGATGATGAAATTAGCCCGAAAATGTATGGCAGATTGTTAGAAATTGCATTAGCGGGTGACTTAGATGTTGCAACTTGTAATGGTACCTATGTTTATACTAATGGCGATGTACCGAAAGCGATATTTCCGCCAAATAAGGTAGCCTCTACAGGGGTGATAAGTGGCCCTGAATGGTTAGAAAAAGGGCTAAGCTCACGTAAATTTTTGCACGTAACTTGGCTGAATCTATACCGTTTAGATATGCTGCGCCAATATAACTTTTTCTTTGAGCCGAAGCTGCATCATCAAGATATTCCCTGGACAACTGAGGTTTTATTGGTTGCGAAACGTGTGCAATTTATTAATGAGCAATATTATCGCTATTTGATCCACAACCAGTCTGTTTCTCATTCGTTGAGCGGTGACGAACGGTCAGTGCGTAAAATTAATACTTATTTGAAAATTATCGATATGTTATTAGCGATTTACCAGCGTTATCCTGAACAAGTCAAACAAGCACCAGCGTGTATTTGGCAAGTAGGTAAAGAGGGATTAGGCGTTGTTCAAGCTTTACTTGCGATTAAATCCCCTGAAATTCGTAAAGAAATGGTGCAGCAATTTTTCGACAAAGGATATTGGGAAATTGTGTGGAACCATGCGACAACGGTAAAATTAAAGTGGCGTTTAATTAGGCGCTATACGAAATTAAAAGATATTATCAAAGACTAGTATTCAAAAAAGCAGGTAGCTTATGCAGCGGAATAAGCTACCTTTTTACTATTTATCTAATCGCTTTAGCGCATCGATAAACATTTCCCATAACCGCTGGTTATTAAGCTTCGTCGCCACTTGTGTATGGCAATCCGCGGGGGCTTGAGCGCGAAAGTCGGTTACTGTCATTCCAAGCGTTAACGTTCCTTGAAGCTCAATATCAACAGGGGCTTTGCATGTTTCTATCATTGAGGAGTCAATAACATAGGCAACAGCACAAGGGTCATGAACGGGCGCATGGTCACTGTAGCCGTTACGTTGGCGATACCCTGCCGTATAGTAGTTCAACGATTCAACAACAAATCGGCTAATTGGTGTATTGAGCGCGGCAATTTTAGCCATGATGGCATCTGTTGGTTTTGCTTGGTGAGTTAAATCCAATCCAACCATTGTTAATGGCCATTTTTCGTTGAAAACGATATGTGCGGCCTCTGGGTCGATGGCAATATTAAATTCGGCGACAGCTGAACGATTCCCCGTATGGTATCCACCACCCATTAGCACGATTTCTTTCACTAATTCAACAATTTCAGGGGCTTTTCTTACCGCAAGGGCGATATTTGTTAGCCCGCCAATGGGCACTAATGTAACCGTTTTTGCAGGATGAGCTTTAAGCGTATCGATGATCAGGTCAACAGCATGGCGCTTATCAAGGGGTAATGTTGGTTCAGGGAGATGTGTGCCATCTAACCCACTAATTCCATGCACTTCAGCAGCATTCTGAATGTCTCTAACTAATGGACGTGGGCAACCTGCGGCTATCGGGATATGTCTTGCGCCCGCAAATTCAAGGAGCGCGCGTGCATTGTGAGTGACTTTCTCTAGGGTTTGATTCCCCACAACGGTGGTGACAGCCAATAGTTCCACACTTGGATTACCCAGAGCCAATAAAATCGCCATGGCATCATCATGGCCAGGGTCACAATCCAGAATAATTTTGTGTGAAGACATCATATCTCCTTGTCTAAAACGCTTTTATTGATGAGGTAGACTAAGAAATTATGGTGAAATTTCCTGTGATCTGCTTCTTGTTTATCTGTCATCACTCAAGTATTTAGTAACAAAATATTAATACTTTTGGATGATACTGTGATTTGATTAACATATTAATAACAAGTGGTTTGAGCTTATACAAATAATGTGTTTTTTATATTCTTTTGGCTTAATGTATTTATGAGCCATATTTAATTTATTAATAAGTTAACAAACTTGGGGGCGGAATGGATAATTATCTCACTAAATTACCTGATGTGATTGATTCTGTTGCAACTAACCAGTTTTATCCTAATTTATTATCATGGTTATCATCCTTTATCGCTTTTGATAATGCCATCGTGTATGCCTTTGAAAAGGATACGCCTCCACGTTTTCTTTCAAAAGTTGAACGACGAAACAGTGATAGTGTGAACCGAATCTATCAGCGAGGCGCTTATTTAATGGATCCTTTTTACCAAGAGATCCAAAAAGGAGGGACGTCCAAGGTTCTTACATTGAAGGAATTGGCACCTAAAGGTTTTTATCATACAGATTATTACCTGAATTTTTATCGCAAAACGGGCTGGTGTGACGAAGCAGGACTGTTGCTGGAAATTTCTGCGGATAGGCAATTGGGAATATTTTTTGGTAATGAAGACAGACCATTTTTCTCTGAAAAATATACTCAAGCCCCCTTAAAAGAAGCGTTTGAAATTATTTGCAGCATGGCTCGATTGCATAAAGAAGTTTCTCCCAATGTGGTATCGAACCACTATCAAAATGCAGATAGGCAAACTCGTTTCGGCCTCACGCCAAGGGAATGTGAGGTAGTGGAGTTGATTCTGGAAGGCAAAGGATCACCTCAAATTGCAGAGTCACTTTTTATTAGCCTTGGTACAGTCAAAAATCATCGTAAAAATATCTACCAAAAATTGAATATTAACTCGCAAGCTGAACTATTTAATTTATTAATGAATCGAGTAATTCAGTGACTGTATAGCATGAGTATAAATGCAGTGCGAATAATGAAGAACTATAATTATATTTAATAATCATATGATTGCGTTTTTTGTTATGTTAATTTAAATTTTTTTTGAAAAAATGTATTTAATTATTATTAATATCGAAATGTTTAATTAACCAATTGAATTGAAAATAAAAAAAATAATTTAAAAATATTTTGTTTTTATTTAAATATTCTACCTGGCTCACATTTGTTAAATCTTTGTTTTAAATGTCCCTAAAGGGCTATGTAATTGTTAATGCAAGGTTAAGATAATCGAGGTATTGCAAGATACTAAACAGGGTATCCATTATGAATAACCAAGTAGAATCATTAACTTATTACGCAGCAACAAAGAAATACGATTTGCGTTTTCCAACACTGAAAGAAGATCTTGATGTGGATGTCGTGATCATCGGGGGCGGTTTTTCAGGGATCCACACAGCGCTTGAACTATGCGAAAAAGGGATCACAAACATCGCTATTTTGGAGGGTCGTTACCTCGGTTACGGGGGATCAGGGCGTAATGGCGGCCAAGTGATGGCTGGAATTGGGCATGATATCGATGCAATCAAAAAATATGTGGGTCCAGAAGGGTTAGAAACCATCTTTAAGCTTAGCAATATGGGCGCAGGGATCATGCGTGAACGTATTGCTAAATACGATATTGATGCGGATTTTTGCCGTGGATATGCTTATTTAGGCAGCAATGCTCGCCAAGAAAAAACATTACGTAGTTGGCTGAAAGATTTCAAATCTGTTGATCCTGATGAAGAAATTGAATTTTATAGTGGCTCAGAACTAAAGCAGATTATCGGCTCAGATGCTTATACCTGTGGTATCAAGCACATGGGCGGTGGGCATGTACATTCATTAAATCTCTTATTGGGTGAGGCAAAAGCAGTTAGCGAGATTTATGGCGCAAAGATTTTTGAAAATAGCCAAGTTTTGAATGTTGAGTATGGTAATACCATCAAAGTTAGAACGGCGATGGGAACCGTTAAAGCACAGAAAATGTTATGGGCATGTGACTCATTCTTAAATGGTCTTGAGCCCACGCTTTACCCAAAAACCATCAATACCTACGCTTATCAATTAATGACAGAAGCGCTATCTGACGAATTAATTGAGCAAATTAGCCCGATCCGCGGTGCATATAGTGATATTCGTCCTGTGATTGATTATTACCGGGTCACTAACGAAAACCGTCTGTTATTCGGTAGTTCAACGCATTTTCTTGAGTATATTCCGTCTGATTTAAAAGCCTGGAATCGCAATTTAATGTTGAAGGTTTTCCCTTATCTAAAAGATGTCAAAATCGAATTAGCGTGGGGTGGCCCGATGGCCTGTAGTGCGAATCTTTTCCCACAAATAGGTTCTTTGCCTCAACATAAAAATGTGTTCTATGCACAGGGATATTCAGGTTTCGGCGTAACGCCAAGCCAGATCGTGTGCAAAGTGTTGGCTGAAGGCATGGTGGAAGGTTCTCATCGTTATGACTTAATGAGTTCGATTCCTCACGCCAATATTATTGGCAAAGACAGCATGCGTAATGTGATTGTTTCACTTGCGAAAATCATGCACCAAACATCGGGTTACTGGCAAGGCCGTCGCTAATTCGTATCCGTATAATTATTTTATTGAAATCGATTAAAGGTAAATATCATGATTAGTCCATTACTGCTGAATAAACCGCTTCCAGAGCTACTGAACATTGGTAGCGTAACAAACTTAGGCTCTGTAGTTGTCGAAGGTGACCCACAAGCCAGTGTGGCGATGGTTTATGGCGAGCCAACGGATAACCTAACTTGCGGTATTTTTGCGTGTACAACAGGCAAATTCAAAATGGTTTATCCGTTTGATGAAATGGCAACAGTACACGAAGGCTCAGTTAAATTGACAGATGTTAAAACGGGTGTGACGGTTGAGTACCATAAAGGCGATACATGGTTTGCTGCGAAAGGTACTGAAGTCTTATGGGAAATTGATACCCCGCGTTTCGTTAAGCACTACCTAGCTTGTGTGAATGCTTAATTAATTACTATTTAGTGGAGTGATTGCAATGAGTGAGTTAACCCTATTACCTGAAGTCAGCGAATTTCTGAAACGTCAACATGGGCATTTTATCAATGGGTTGCCGATTTCTGGCAAGGGTGAGACTTTTTTTGACGTTGTTAATCCAGCCACTGAACAGGTTATCGCTAAAGTCAAAGAAGGGACGTTAGCAGAAGTGGATGCGGCAATGAGTGCGGCACATGTGGCATTCAAAGGTATTTGGGCAAATACCACACCGATGGAACGTGGAAATTGCCTAAACCGCCTTGCGGATTTACTTGAAAAGCACCTTGAAGAACTCGCGCAGCTTGAAACCCTATGTTCAGGGAAAACGATTCAACTTTCCCGTTTCCTTGAGGTAGGGTCGGCGGCGCAGTTTTTACGCTATTTCGCGGGGTGGGCGACAAAAATTAGCGGTGAAACGTTAAATGTGTCACTGCCATCATTTAATGGCGAAAAGTATTCCGCATTTACACAACGCGAGCCTGTTGGGGTTGTTGCAGGGATTATTCCATGGAATTTCTCCATTATGATTTCCATTTGGAAATTAGCGGCTGCATTAACGTGTGGCTGCACCATTGTCTTGAAGCCGAGCGAATTTACGCCACTGACGATGTTACGCGTGGCGGAATTAGCGAAAGAAGCAGGTATTCCTGATGGCGTGATTAATATCGTTAACGGTGGTGGTCGCGAGGTAGGGCCTGCACTTATTCAACACCCTCTGTGTTCTAAAGTGACCTTTACGGGATCGGTACCGACTGGGCTGGCGGTAGGGCGCACAGCAATGGAAGGAAAATTAACCCGTGTGACATTAGAGCTAGGGGGGAAAAACGGTGCGGCATTCTTGGCGGATTTACCTGTTGAGAAGATCGTGAATGGCATTATCGAAGCGGGTTACCTTAATCAAGGGCAAATCTGTGCAGCGGCAGAGCGTTTTTATATCCCATCCAAATTAATGGATGAGGTACTAGCTGAACTTAAAGTCCGTTTATCTGCGATAAAAATAGGTTCTCCATTAGACGAAACAACCGAAATGGGGCCGCTTGCGAACAAAGCCCATTACGAAAAAATCCTCAGCCTATTTGAAAAAGCGCGCCAAGATGGCAGCGAAATTATTTATGGTGGCCAGCCGATTACAGGGGCGGGGTATTTTGTTCCGCCGACTATCATTCGAGCGAATAGCCCAGACGATGCATTGATGAAAGAAGAAACCTTTGGCCCTGTCGGCACCTTCTTAAGTTACGATGACGAAGAACAACTGATTGAGATGATGAATAGCACACCATTTGGTTTAGCAGC
This sequence comes from Providencia sp. SP181, assembly GCF_050446505.1. Classification (NCBI taxonomy): domain Bacteria; kingdom Pseudomonadati; phylum Pseudomonadota; class Gammaproteobacteria; order Enterobacterales; family Morganellaceae; genus Providencia; species Providencia sp. SP181. The sequence continues at coordinate 369,240 of NZ_JBBPXM010000005.1, read as the reverse complement.
CAGTGTATGGACAAACGATCTCAGTAAGGCGATGCGGATGATCTCTCGTATTGAAGCGGGGACGGTTTGGGTGAATATGCACACTTTCCTTGATCCTGCGGTGCCATTTGGCGGTATTAAGTCTTCAGGTATTGGTCGTGAGTTTGGCAGTGCCTTTATTGAGTATTACACTGAGTTAAAATCTGTCATGGTGCGTTATTAGTGGTTAATTTTGAGTATTAATCAACTGCTTCCCGGCCATTGTGCCGGGTTTTTTTATGCTTTTATTCACGTGGTGATGAAGAATAGGGCTATGATAGCTGTATCTTATTTCTGAGCTAGGTGGTGGTATGAAGACGGTATTGATTACTGGTGGAAGCCGAGGAATTGGTCGTGCAACAGCACTTCAACTCGCACGGCTCGGTATGCGAGTGCTTATTAATTATAAAAGCGACCATCAGGCTGCGGAAGGGGTTGTTGCAGAAATTCAGGCGGCTGGAGGTGTCGCATATGCATTACCATGCGACATTAGCAGTGAAAGTGAGGTTGTTAAGCTGTTCGAGACCGTTAAGCAGCAACATGGTGATTTGCACTATTTAGTGAATAACGCGGGTATTTTATTTCAGCAATGCAGAACAGAAGCGTTAACAGCACAGCGAATTAATACTGTTCTTGCGACTAATGTCACTGGGTTACTGATATGTTGCCGTGAGTTTATCCAACTGGCTCGCCATTTTAACCACTTTGATAAAAAAGCGATTGTGAATGTTTCGTCAGCGGCAGCACGTTTAGGTGCGCCTGGAGAATACATCGATTATGCTGCGTCAAAAGGTGCGGTAGACTCCATTACAAAGGGGCTGTCATTAGAGTTAGCTGAGTTAGGGATACGTGTTAATGGTGTTCGTCCTGGCTACATTTATACGCAGATGCACCAAGACGGCGGTGAAGCAGGGCGTGTTGATCGGGTTGCGGCACAGTTACCACTGAAAAGAGGCGGAGAACCTGAAGAAATTGCGGAAATTATTTCATGGTTGTTAAGTGATGCTTCATCCTATGTGACGGGTTCAATTATTGATGCGGCAGGTGGTCGCTAGTTAATTAAAACTTTTCCTGACGAATAATAAACCCTGATGACACAAGTTCAGTTCGGTTAGTGACATTGGCTTTAGTGAAGATATTACGCAGATGGGTTTTTACGGTGGATAATGACACGCCTAATAACAACGCAATACGCTTATTACTCGCGCCTTCACGCACCAAATGAATGATTTCTTGTTCTTTTGGTGTGTAAGATACTAAAGAATCAGGCAAGATATCAAACGTCATCAGCTCTGCAACAGGTAAGATCGCATTTAACCGCATGATTTCGTGTTGCGAGAACGGGCTGTCTCGCAGTACTGAAACTCCAGCAATAATTTTATTTTTCCGACGAATAAAAATCTCAGCCATATCTGTTAGATTATTAGGTTGCATAAAATCATGAAAAAAAGCCTGATTTTGCTGACGAATTTCAGGAGACATCCTGACTAATCTTAAATCATCTTCCCGAAATTTATCGGGATGGAGTGGATCGAGTTGATGAAAATAAGCCAGATAATCTCGGTGCATTTGAGCAGGGATCCCATATAACACATAGTTGTCTGGCTGCCAGTGGTCGTTGACCAGGTAATACACTGACGCAGTAATAGGGATAATGTGTGCAATAGTATTTAGGCAGCAATCAATCAATGTTTGCTGGTGGTCGCTAAACTGAGGTGGGCTCATTTTATCCCCTTCCATAGTGAGTCAGATAATTATCATGCGCTTTATTGTTATTAACATAAAGTAAACATGTTAATAACGTGAGGTCGATAACAGTATTTAAAACAAGTAAAAATTGGTTCAGTCTTGATTTGTTAGGATTTGGTATCTTTGGTTAATTGATTATTAATATATTAATGATCAAAATGATCGTTATGTATTGATATTAAAGTATATATTTTTATTTCTGTTGATTTTCTTGGTACTTTTCGAATAGTTATAAGAACTCCCCCCTCTCTCTGGGTATCGTTCTTTAGGACGATGGTCGCCTCTTTGTGCTTCTTTCTATAGTGGCAATGTAGTCACGCTTTTTTTACAAAAAATTCACATCCATGGCTGCGTATAGAGCGAGAGGGAAGCAAAATGAATTTATCCTCAAAATTAACGTCACATCTCGAAAAGGGGAAAGTTGGGTTCCCAACGACGCTGGCGAGTTCCGCGGGCTTGATTATGGCAAGCCCTGTTATCTTAACCGTCACCAGTGGGTTTGGTATTGGTGGCGATACGTTTGCATTAGCCGTGTTACTGAGCTTCATTATGATGCAGGCACAGCTCACCACTTTTTCAGAGGCCGCGGCGATTTTACCCACCTCTGGCTCCGTGTATGACTATATTTCTTGTGGTATGGGGCGCTTCTGGGCTATCACTGGTGCATTATCAGCGTATTTGATTGTGCATGTCTTTGCGGGAACCGCAGAAACTATTCTGTCGGGGATTATGGCGTTAGTGAACTTTGAGCACCTGAATACGGTACTGGAAACCAGTAATTCGTCTTGGATGGTTGGTGTGGGTTTAGTTGTCACTTTCGGTATCTTAAATGCTTTTGGTATTGAAGCGTTTGGTAAGGTTGAAGTGGTATTGACTTTCGCCATGTGGTCAACACTGGTGATCTTTAGTATTACAGGCTTGATGTTACCGTTTAACGTACCGATGGAGGGGTGGTTTGGTGCAGAGCTAAATATCTCTGATCCAACACTGGTTTTAAGTTTTGTGGGTATGGCGATGTTTATGTTTGTTGGTTGTGAGCTTGTCACACCAATGGCGCCAGAAATTAAAAATTCCGCCAAAGTTATCCCTCGCGCCATGACAACGGGTTTATTCTGCGTGGCCTTATGTATGGTGCTGTTTGGTGCTGCGCTGGCCAATCAAGTCGAAAACGTGGTGGTTGACCCACAAACAGGCACGCGCTTATTGGAAACACCGATGGCAATCCCTGCGTTTGCAGAGCGAGTCATGGGGGAATTTGGTAAATACTGGATTGGTGTCGCACTGTTATTAGCGGGTGGGGCAACCATTAATACACTGATGGCTGCTGTGCCGCGTATTTTATATGGCATGGCACTAGATGGTGCATTACCGCGCATCTTCACGTATTTGCACCCACGTTTTAAAACACCCGTATTCGGTATTTTAGTGGCTGTGATGATCCCATGTTTACATGCTTTTGCTATCCAAGGTGATCTTGACCGTATTATTCCTCTGGTGCTAGCGGCAGTGTGTTCTTGGGGAACCGCCTATTTATTAGTGACTATTTCCGTGGTGCTATTGCGTATTCGCCGCCCTGATTTACACCGAGCTTACCGCTCGCCGTTTTTCCCAATTCCTCAAATTATTTCGAGTGTCGGGATTATTTTAGCGATTGTGTATATCACACCGCCAGGTATGAATAAGTCTGATGTGTATATTCCGTTTGCGATAATGTTAGGTTTAACGGCCAGTTATGCACTGATTTGGACAGTATTTGTTCAGAAGGTCAATCCGTTCAAACCCGTTGATGTTGAAGTTGTTCTGTCTAATTCATTTAGAGATGAAGAAAATGAGGAGGTACAACTTGAGCCATTACGTCACCTCGCCTAAACCTTCGCTATTACAGCGATTGGGAGGCTTAACGAAAAAACGGTTACCAACAGGTTACCAAGCCGGGTTAACGTTAAATCGAATTGAGCGGGATATGGCGCCTTATCCATGTGAGTGGAGAGCACCAGGTGTGCTCCTTATCCTGCCGCAACCTTCGTTGACCATTGACGTCACTGAGCGCGTTAGAAAACTCTTCCTCGCGTTTATTGTGTACAGCCGTTTTTCAGTGTCAGGTTTTTGTGATGAAAATTTAAATGCAAAAATTGTCGTGAAAACGCGTGGTAGCGTGAGAAAAAAACACATTCATTTTGTGTCGAAGCAACCCGATGGGCAAAAAGTGATTGGTTGGCTGAATGCTTATCCAATTATTAGAGAGACACTGGAAGAGTTAGATTTTAATTCATGCCAAATAACTTTGAGCCATGGTCACTGGCGTTGTGAAATCGAGCCCTTTACCGCATCGGAACTTGTTAGCCGCGTTCCAGCAACAAGGCGTTACTTGAAAATAGCGCCAACGCAGCGATACCGGTTACTCAGTTCACTTCAGCTGATTAACCAATTGATGGAAAAACATACCGCTACCCATTGAGTTTAAAAAGGTTTTTTGATAGTAATAATTATTATCAGTTGACTCCTTGGAATTAGATGTGAAATCTTTGCCGCTTTTAGGTTGTATTTTGTTTTCCTGTGCAGCGATGGCAACGCAATCTGACTGCATTCGTTTAGGTGAGCTTTCTTCTGTGGAAGGCGTACATGATAGCGAAGGCCATAGCTGCGTTTATTTTGAGGCTTTGCAGCAAGATTTTATTAAGCAGCGCGGTGAGGGGTTCTCTCAGGTTGTTTTATTAAATGCTGACAAGCAGCCTGTTCGTGTATTACAGGCATATGGTTCCGACAAAGAACCGCATACAGCTGATTACATCGTGCCGACAAATGGTGTGTATTACCTCGATTTACAAGGCTCTCCAGGTAAATCATGGCAATTACAGTTTGATGTGAGTGATTATCAGCCTTTAGCGATTAAAAAAGATAACGAGCCCATTAGCCCTAAACTGCAAAGCCTGCTCAATGAACATTATCATCATGGTGATACTAATGCGTTTTGGCAGGAGGTTGCCAAACAAGGGACGCCGCTTATTGAAGACCTTGCAGGTCGACAAAAACGAGCGACATTTTTATGGCGCGGAGCAAAGTCCAATGCGTATATTTTAGGAGCGCCTTCGGGGAATCATGAAAGAATGGCGCAAATAGAAGGAACGGATATTTGGCACCGTTCCTTCATCATTCCAGCGGATACATTAACTCAATATAAAATTGCCCCTGATATCCCTACCGTACCTGAAGGCGGTTTTGCACAGCGCAAAGCCATTTTAGTCACCGCCCAGGCTGACCCTTACAACTCACAAAGTATCCCTTCTGGCTCAACGGATAAATATAATCGCTTTTCCTTGCTATCACTGGCACCGAATATTCGCCAGTGTCAATTTCCTGCTATTGAAAAAAAACACATTCAAGGGCAGTTAGAAACCTTTACCTTATCTAGCCAAATTTTGAATAATGAGCGGCAAATTACGGTATACCGCCCAAATATTCAGATGAAACAGCCTGCGTTATTGGTACTTTTGGATGGGCAAATCTATCTTCATACTTATCAAATGGCGAAATTTTTTGATAGCTGGATGAACGAGGGCTCTCTCCCACCAATGAATATTGTGTTTGTCGACAGTATTAGCTCTGATAGGCGTGGCGAAGAACTGCCTCCGAACACGCTTTTCCCGCAATTGCTGGTGGATGAATTAATGCCGCAATTGGCGAAAAAAGGTATTGATGCGAAAGCGGAACATACCATTATTGCTGGATCAAGTTTTGGAGGGTTAGGGGCAACGTGGAATGCACTACAACACCCTGAAATATTTGGCAATGTGCTGAGTATGTCAGGGTCTTATTGGTGGGCGCCAAAAGGGGAAGATCCTGAATGGTTAATCAGTGAAATAGAAACGATGCCACCGAAGCCTATTCGCTTTTTCCTCGAAGCAGGCTTATTTGAGCAACGAGGAAGCTGGGGCGGGATCATTCAAAATCATTATCAGTTATTAGAAGTGTTGAAACATAAAGGCTATTTAGTGGATGCCATTGAATTACCCAGCGGGCACGATTATGTTTCTTGGTGCGAAACATTATACGAAGGCACTAAACAACTGTCTTCTCAGTGGTAATAGCGCGTTAATTTCAATAAAAAAGCAGCGGATAATGCGCTGCTTTTTTCACATTTATGACAATCGTCTTCATTTCGCCATAAAAGCGTCATTCAACTGTCATCTGGTTACTTTAGCATGCCTGTCATTATTTGAAGCATACTTCCTCTTTTTTCATTATTGATTGGCAAGGAAAACAGTTATGACTGGTAATTTTATGAAATCCCTTTTAGCTGTCACAGTCAGCACATTAATGTTAGGTAGCACCCTTCCAGCTTATGCAGCGGATAAAAATGATGCAGTTTCAGAAAACCGCGCAGCGCAAGGTGATATCACCAAGTTTGGTGGTGCACGTCGCTTAGCGACCGAGCAAACGGATATCATGAAAGCCGCATTACATAATGGCAAAGCAAAAAACGTGATTTTATTTATTGGTGATGGCATGGGTGATTCAGAAATCACCGTTGCACGTAACTATGCAGAAGGGGCTTCTGGATTCTTTAAAGGTATCGATGCATTGCCAATTACAGGGCAATATACGCATTATGCGCTAGATAAAAAGACGCAAAAGCCTGATTACGTCACAGATTCAGCGGCATCCGCTACAGCATGGTCTTCTGGGGTGAAAACCTACAATGGGGCTTTAGGGGTAGACGTCTTTGGTAAAGACCACGAAACATTAATTGAAATCGCTAAACGTAACGGTAAAGCGACAGGTAACGTGACGACCTCTGAGATCCAAGATGCAACGCCAGCGGCGCAATTCTCCCACGTGACGGCACGTAAATGTTACGGCCCAGAAGAAACTTCAGAAAAATGTGGAACCAATGCCCTTGAAAATGGTGGTCGTGGTTCGATTTCTGAACAGTTATTGGTAACCCGTGCGGATGTGACGTTGGGCGGTGGCGCGAAGAGCTTTAAACAAGAAGCGAAAGCGGGTGACTATAAAGGTAAGACGCTTGAGCAACAAGCGATTGAGCGCGGTTATACTATTGTGCGTGATGCGAAGTCGCTGAACGATATAAAACTGGCAAACCAAGACAAACCTCTACTTGGACTATTCCACGATGGCAACATGACAGTCGCGTGGGAAGGGCCAAAAGCGGTGCACTATGGCAACATCAACAATGCTCCGCTGGAGTGTAAGCCAAATCCAAAATTAGATCCAAACGCACCAACGCTAGCGCAAATGACGCAAAAGGCTATTGACCTGTTAGAAGTCAATCCAAATGGTTTCTTCTTACAAGTTGAAAGTGCATCTATCGATAAACAAGATCATAAAGCCAACCCATGCGGCCAAATTGGTGAAACTGTTGCTCTTGACCAAGCGGTTCAAGTGGGCTTAGATTTCGCGAAAAAACATGGTGATACATTAGTTATTGTGACTGCTGACCATTCACATTCAAGCCAAATTATTCCAGAAGGCACGAAATCAACGGGGTTAACTCAAGCGTTGATTACCAAAGATGGCTCTGTGATGGTGGTGAATTACGGTAACTCTGAGGAAGATGATTCACAAGAGCATACTGGTGCTCAGCTGCGTGTTGCGGCTTATGGTCCACACGCTGCGAATGTGATGGGTCTGACTGACCAAACCGATTTGTTCTTTACCATGCGTGATGCAATGGGATTGAAGCAATAAACCAACCCTGTAGTGTAAATTCTCCGCAATATGGATGTTGTGGGGAATTTTTTATTTTATGTTCCCATCTCTTTTGAATATCTTGCTTTTATTTCAACCTTGCCTTAATAGCTTATTGAAATGGTTGAACTTATTTTTTTATCGGTTATCTTGGAAAACAAATTCACCTGATAATAATAAAGAGCGTTTATATTGGCGCTGATAATGAGAATAAGATCATGAGAGAAATCCGCGAATTACAACGAGATGAAATCCCTTCTGTTTGGTCAATCGATCGCACTGAATTAATTGAACACCTTTATTTACACCAAGAGGGCAAACTGGTGCTTTCGAAGCAGCGCTTTGATATGAAAGGCTGGCCAGAAGGCGAGCCCGAGGCTTATACCCCGCATTTATTAGACAGTTATGACCAAGGCGCTATTTTTCTGGGTGTCTTCGAACAAGGAAAAATCATTGCGGCTGCAAGCGTGGATAATATTTGGCGAGGGGAGCAAAAGAATTTACTGCAGTTATCCTTTTTACACGTGAGCCATGCATATCGAGGCAAGGGGATTGCGGGAATGTTATTTCAACAATGTGTAGATATTGCGACTCAAAAAGGGGCGAAAGGGCTGTATATCTCTGCAACGCCATCTGAAAATACGGTGCATTTTTACCAATACATGGGATGTGGTTTGATTGAAACACCAGACCCAGAGCTGTTTGCCCTGGAACCAGAAGATATTCATTTTGTTTATTGGTTTTCTTAAGTTATCTATTTTGTAAAAATCGTGTTAATTTAGGGGTGTTTTCGCAGAAAAACGATTGAAATTTACTAAAAATTAGATATGATTGATAATCATTATCATTTAAGATTATTGAGGTCACTATGCCAACTAGCATATCAAAAACCGCAGGTTTACGGCGTATAGGCGCTGGCCTATGGGGTGTCTTTGCCGTGGTATTGCTAAGCATTGCTTATGTCCTCAGCAATATGGGTTTTGATAACCTAAGAGTGGTGATGATCACTATGATGATCGCAACGGCAGGGATGTTATTTAATCGCGGCTCTCGCCGTTTATTGATTATTCCAGCTGTAGTTTCATTACTGTGCTTTTTGATGGCTTTTGTGTTGCAAAGGTAGTTTGATTTGCGAAAGTGTTAATTGAGCTGAATGCAATCTGGGAAGATTTCAGAAAAATGCGCGAAAGGCTGCTGGGGAAATAACATTCATTGACCAGTGGTGCGAAAGGGGGGACTTGAACCCCCACGTCCGAAGGACACTAACACCTGAAGCTAGCGCGTCTACCAATTCCGCCACCCTCGCAATACTGTTTCGTCAATGCTGAACTACTGTGTTTATCTAAAGTTAGTGGTGCGAAAGGGGGGACTTGAACCCCCACGTCCATAGGACACTAACACCTGAAGCTAGCGCGTCTACCAATTCCGCCACCCTCGCAATGCCAAATCTAACTTTTCTTACAGCGATAATACGCAGCGGATTTTAGGCTAATTTTAGCGGACGTCAATATTTTTTTAATCATCTATTTTTTTTTGATTAAAAAACGGCCAGCCTATGAGGCTGACCGCTAAATTGCACGATAATACGGTCATTAACTAGCGTTTCGTGGCTTGGTATACCTTGAATTTACCTGTTTTTGCTAGCACTTCATGGCTACCAAAGGCTTTATCTAATAAGTCTGGGTAAGGTAAAAATGCATTGGCAACAATGCGCAAGTGACCGCCTTTTTTCAGGAATTTAGGGGCTTGGTAAATCATGTTTTCAACGGCACTGTAGCTGGTGTTTAGCCCATCATGGAAAGGTGGGTTAGAGATAATCCAATCGAATTTGTCGTGAATATCTGAATAGGCATCACTTGCAATGACGACTCCCGTGAGTTTGTTCGCTTCAAGTGTTGAGGCTGCGGAGTCTAATGCGGAGGCGCTAACATCGCTTAACGTCAGCTTAACATCAGGGTTTTGCGTTCCAATGACGGTTGCAAGAACACCATTACCACAAGCGAGGTCGAGAACATCGCCTTTCATTGGCTCTGTTAATGTTGAAAGCAGTAAATCACTGCCGATATCTAACTCATTATGACTAAACACGCCAGGTAGTGCATTAATTCTAACCGTATCAAGATCATAGTGACGCCACCAGCGTGTAATATCAAAGGTGGTTGGTTGCTCTAATTCACCATAATACAAGCCACAACGGCGGGCCGAGTCGATTTTTTGTAAGGTCGCGATACCTTCCATGATGGATTCTGCGCTTTTGACGCCACTGCGGTTTTCGCCAACAATAAAAATTTGACTACCCGCAGCAAGATGGGTGCACAGATCGTCCAGTTGGAAGCAAGCTTCTTGTTTATTTTTTTGCCAGAAGTAAATCAATGTATCGCAAGGCTGAATAAATTCAGCGGGTGTGGTTGATGAAAATAAAACCATTTCGCCCATCAAAGGCTGCAGGTTTTTCCAACGATGGTATTGATTTGTTACGACGCGAACACTTGCTGCTTCGAGAGTGGCAGCCAATTCATCCTGAATGTCACCAGCCAAAATGACATGACGATCCGTAAAATGCTCAAGATGGCGCTGGATAACTTCACTGGCCGGTGTCAGTAATGACATATTCTGTCAATCTCCTAAAATGATAAAAACTGCTAACACCATACCAGAAATGCGAGAAATCGCATTGCTCTGTTGGCGCTATTAATCCCCTTTGATAAGATGGGGTTGTAAAATAGCGACTGGAAAAATAAATGACACGACGTGACAGGCTTTTAGAACAAATGGGGATCACTCAATGGATGGTGAGAAATCCAGCTGTGTTACGTGGTGAACGTGGTGTCAGGATCCCAGCGTCGACTAAGCTTATTATTATTACTGATGAGAACCTTGATTTAAATAGCCAGCTGTTAAAAGATATTTTTCTTTCAATGCGAATTGCACAAGATGATGTGGTTTGCATTAATTCTGAGCAGCTGAATTTAATCCCAACACCAATAACAATTCCTTGTTGGGTTCTCGGGGGGGAAACCCATCCAGAAGGTTCAAAAATGACGTACTTTTCACCTGTTTTGTCTGAGCTTATGACGAGTATCAGCGCCAAACAGGCACTATGGAAACAAATTTATCAATATGATGAAAATTTCAACACTAAAGCAATCTGATCTTGCTACTGCCTTCTTAATTGAGAAGTTAAGCCATGATTTTCCATGGACTGAGCGAGTTTTTTATGGGAATCAAGGGGAAAAGTATCATAACCTAAAAATTTCTATTAATAATCAGATTGTTGGTTATGCGATAACGCAATGTGTTCTGGATGAGGCAACACTATTTAATATCGCTATTCACCCTGATTACCAAGGCAAGGGATATGGGCGTTTATTGCTAGAACAGTTGATTAGTGAGCTGATGAATAAAGGCATTATGACGCTTTGGTTAGAAGTCCGAGAATCAAATGCTTCTGCATTGCATTTGTATGAAAAACTCGGTTTTCATGAAGTCACTGTACGAAAAGACTATTACCCTGCTAAAAAAGGCCGAGAAGACGCATTAGTCTTAGCGCTCACACTGTTTGGCTCCCAATAGTTGCTCCTGAAAGCGAGTAAAAAACCCCAGCACATGCCAAATGTTCTGGGGTTTTTATTGTTGAGCGACTATAAATTCATTTTTTAACTATTTTTCGGGTAATACAGGTTCATTGGCCATTGAGAGATCTTCTTTTGTCTGTCTTTGGACTGCGACCTGTGCATTCACTTCTTCGTTCAGCCCTTTATAAGTGGAATAACACATTAACAGCATCATCATGGAAAGAGGGACTGCCATAGCAACTAGCGCTGATTGTAATCCTGATAACCCGCCCGTCATGATGAGTACAACCGCAATCGCGGCAATTACAACACCCCAAATCGTTTTGGTGATGTGAGACGGGTTAGGATTACCATTTTCACTGACCATGCCCAAAACAAACACCGCCGAGTTCGCTGAAGTAATAAAGAAGATCAACACCAATGCAATGGCAAGTACACTAATGAAAGTAGATGCAGGGAAATAATCTAAGAATTTAAATAACGCTGATGTTACATCGGTTTTCACTGCATCCGCGAGCGCTGTTTGCCCTAAGTTTTGAATTAAATGAATAGCCGATCCGCCCATTACGGCAAACCATGCAAAGGCACTTAATACTGGAATAAATACTGCACCAATCATAAATTCTTTAATGGTTCGCCCTTTCGAAATACGCGCGACAAAGCTACCGACTAATGGTGCCCAAGCAATCCACCAGCCGAAGTAAAACAGTGTCCAGTTAGCAATCCAAGTACCGTCATTATAAGGCTCAGTACGAAATGACATACTGACAAAGTTTTGTACGTAATCGCCAATACCTTGGAACAAAACTTTTAAGATGGTTTGAGTTGGACCAGAGATAAAGATAAATGCCATCAATGCTAATGCGAGGATGATATTCAGGTTCGATAGGTGTTTAATCGCCCCTTGTAATCCAGAGATGGTTGATGCGATATAAACAACAGTGATAACTGCAATTAACCCAATTTGCACGTAAATGCTAATTGGAAGCCCCCATAAGTAGTTCATGCCACTGTTAACTTGCAGTGTACCAAACCCCAATGATGTGGCGATGCCAATCACAACGGAAAGCATCACTAACACATTAATTAGCTTACCGACAGAACCATAAATTCGATCGCCAATTAAGGGATAGAAAACGGAACTAATTGATGAAGGTAGCTTTTTTCTGAATTGACAATACCCTAAAGCGACACCGACCAGTGCGTAACAGGCCCATGCGGAAACGCCCCAATGAAGGTAAACATACTGCATCGCTGATTTTGCGGATTGCTCAGTTGAGCCTTGGCCAATGGGTGGACTGATGTAGTAGGAAACAGGTTCTGCAACTCCCCAGAACATCAAGCTGATACCAATAGATGCACTGAATAGCATGGCAATCCATGTCACCGTACTGTATTCGGGTTTATCGCTGTCATCGCCAAGACGAATATGACCGAATTTAGAAAAGCCAAGGAACATGCAAAAACTAAAAAAGATAAAAACAGAGCCCAGAATGAACCAACCTAGGTTGTTATAGATAAAGCTCAGAGCAGAATGTGAAAATGCTTCCAGTTTGTCGGGGATAAATGCGCCCACACTGATGATAGCCAAGCTAATGGCTAACGACACGTAAAATACGGATTTCTTATTATTCATCATACCTCTTCTCCAGTTGCTCACTTATTTTTTGTCTTTTATGAGAGTTGGCTTGCAGGGAATGCCTGTTTATTTTTTAAGGGTACAGCTAATTGTGGTTACTTTAGGTTTACAGAGAATAGCCATGCAAAGATTGTGCAGTCAACAAGTAATTAACCAATTATTAACAGTTGGTTTAATTTAATGTCATTTAACCGAATGATTTAATTATGAAATAAAATATTGTTTGAATATCGCGCAATATTTTGTTTGATCATTTATGCGATCTTCGTTAACATCCATAAAAAAGATGTTAACTATAAGTTTACATAAGTGAGGGCAATTATGAGCAATGCAGCTAAAGTCATTTCGATTAATGATCACCTTGATATTGATAACGCATGGACAATCCCTGCGCGTTATTACACATCTAATGATATTTTTGAATATGAAAAAGAAAAAATCTTTGCTAACTCATGGGTTTGTGTTGCCCACGTTAGTGAAGTTAAAGAAAAAAATTCCTATATCACCCGTGAATTGATCGGTGAAAGCTTAGTGATTGTGCGTGGTCGTGATGATGTTTTACGTGGTTTTTATAATGTGTGCCCACATCGTGGGCACCAATTAATTAGCGGTGATAGCGGTAAAGTTAAAAATGTAATTACTTGCCCTTACCATGCGTGGGCTTTCAAACTCGATGGTCAGTTAGCGCATGCGACAAACTGTGAAAATGTGAATAACTTTGAGTCTGATGCGATGTCACTTAGCAGCTTTCATGTGATTGAACATGCAGGGTTTATTTATGTGAATATGACCGTGGGTGAGCCGCAACCGATCGAAGAGCAATTACCTGGCCTCGCTGAAAAAATGCAAGAAGCTTGTGCGGTGATTAGCGATTTAAAATTGGCAGCACGTTTTGTTAGTCATACGCCAGCTAACTGGAAGACCATTGTTGATAACTATATTGAATGCTATCACTGCCCTACCAACCACGTCAGTTTCGCCAGTTCTGTAGATGTGAATGTTTACGAGCACCAACTTCTGGATAATTGGACGGTACAAATTGGTAAAGCAAAACCGTCTGAATCTTCTTATCAGTTTGATGAATCCGTTTTAGACCCGCGCTTCTTTGGTTTTTGGATTTGGCCAAGCACCATGTTCAATATGCCGCCAGGAGGAGACTTCATGACGGTTATCTATGAGTTCCCTGTGAACGCTGGGGAGACCTTGCAACACTATGATATTTATTTCCTTAATGAAGAATTGACTGAGTACCAGAAAAACTTAGTGGAATGGTATCGCACCGTGTTCCGCCCAGAAGATTTGCGCTTAGTTGAAAGTGTTCAAAAAGGGCTGAGATCGCGGGGCTACCGTGGTCAAGGACGCATTATGGCCGACAGACAACGCAGTGGGATCAGTGAGCACGGTGTGGCGCATTTCCACAAAATTGTTGCTGGTGCACATACCGAAGAATAATGAAAGGAGCCGTCACATATGCAGACAGTCACTCACCCGACGCTTTTTCGTCAGTCTTGTTATATTAATGGGCAATGGGTTGATTCAGATAAAAAAATTTCTGTGACGAATCCTGCTGACCAATCTGTGCTGGGGACTATTCCCAGCCTAATGGCAGCACAAGTGGATGACGCTATTGAACAGGCTTACGGTGCAATGGAAAGTTGGAAACAATTGACCGCGAAAGCACGTTCGATCATTTTACGCCGTTGGTTTGAGTTGATCGAAGCCAATGTTGATGATCTTGGCCTGATCATGACCCTCGAACAAGGTAAGCCGCTGCACGAAGCTAAAGGAGAAATTCGCTATGCAGCCTCTTTTATTGAGTGGTTTGCGGAAGAAGGTAAGCGTGTGTATGGGGAAACCATCCCCCAAACTGTTGGTAGCAACCGTATTTCAACGATAAAACAGCCGATTGGTGTCTGTAGCGCTATCACGCCGTGGAATTTCCCAGCGGCGATGATCACGCGAAAAGCCGCCCCCGCTTTGGCCGCGGGTTGTAGCATCATTATTAAGCCTGCAACAGAAACACCTTTTACTGCTCTCGCATTAGCGCAGCTGGCGGATGAAGCCGGTATTCCAGCAGGGATATTTAACGTCATCACTGGGGATTCTCGAGTTTTAGGGGAAAGGCTGACAAAACATGAGCTTATCAGCAAGTTTTCATTTACAGGTTCAACACAAGTCGGTCGTGTGCTATCAGAACAATGTGCATCAACCATCAAGAAAACGTCGTTAGAGCTTGGCGGTAATGCACCGTTTATTGTGTTCGAGGATGCGGACATTGATAAAGCGGTGAGCAGTGCAGTTCAAGCGAAATTCCGTAATGGCGGCCAAACCTGTGTTTGCGTCAACCGTTTCTACCTTCATGATGCTATTTTCGACGAATTTAAGACCAAGTTTGTTGCAGAAGTCGCCAAGTTGAAAGTTGGGAACGGGGCGGATGTTGGTACAGATATTGGACCAATGATTAGCACGCGAGCTATTGAAGGCATGAATGCACTATTGCAAGACGCATTGGCAAAAGGTGCAAAACAGTTGGTATTGGGAAATGAAATCAAAGAGCAAGGTCATTTTTT
Organism: Providencia sp. SP181; assembly: GCF_050446505.1. Lineage (NCBI taxonomy): Bacteria > Pseudomonadati > Pseudomonadota > Gammaproteobacteria > Enterobacterales > Morganellaceae > Providencia > Providencia sp. SP181. Next base: position 353,983 of record NZ_JBBPXM010000005.1, on the reverse strand, counting down.
CAATCCAAAAGTGCTGGTGGATGTTGATGATTCGATGGACATTGTGCACGAGGAAATCTTTGGACCTATCGCAACGTTGATCCGCTTTACTGATGAAAATGAAGTTATTACGCGAGCAAATAATACCATTTATGGACTCGCGGCTTACTTCTTCTCCCGTAATGTGAACCGTGTTTATCGCGTCGCTGAAAAACTGCAAAGTGGCATGGTGGGGATCAATACAGGGTTGATTTCTAATGAAGTTGCACCATTTGGTGGGGTTAAACAATCAGGGCTAGGTAAAGAAGGGTCTCGATATGGTATTGAAGACTACTTAAGTATCAAATACCTGTGCTTAGATGTCGGCGAATAAGAGGGACGCGGTGATGAGCCAAGAAAAAATTGCAGTGAATGTCAGCCGAATCGAACAAGTGAGTTCAACCGTTAAAATGTTTGAATTTGTTGCCCAAGAGGGAAATTTCTTGCCTTTTAGTGCAGGCAGTCATGTCACTGTACATATGGGGGAGCAAATGGGCTTACAGCGCGCTTATTCGCTGATTAGCGACCCAAAACATAGAGGCAGTTACTGTATTTCCGTTTTGCGTGATGAAAACTCGAAAGGTGGATCGGCATTTATGCATGAGCAGCTGTCTGTTGGAGATTGTATTCATCTTTCACCTGCTCAAAATTTCTTTTCCCTTGAACAGGATAACCAGTGTAAGCACTTGCTAATTGCTGGGGGGATCGGTATCACACCGTTTTTGTCTTATTTGTATGAATTAGAGCAAGGCGGTATGGACTTTGAGTTACATTATTGCTTTCGCGATGTGAAAACCGCTGCGTTTGTCGAGCATTTACAAGAGCGTATTGGCTCACGCTTGCGCCTTTATGATGGCAGCCAAGGGCAGAGGATGTCTGTCGAGCAATTGATTCAGTCCCAACCTTCGTCTAGCCATGTGTACGTGTGCGGCCCTCAATCATTAATTAATGAGGTGATTGAAAAAGGTAACCAATACTTAGGGGGATCACAGGTACATTTTGAAAACTTTGGTGAAGTCGCCAGTGAAGGGGATTCTTTCGAAGTTTACTTTCAACGTTCAGGCTTTAGCTTAGAAGTTGGCAAAGATATGTCTATTTTACAGGCTATTGAAGCGGATAAGCGCATCAATGTGGAGTGTTTATGTCGTAATGGGGTTTGCGGAACCTGCGAAACCGCGATCCTTGAAGGCGAAGCTGATCATCGTGACCACTATTTAGATGACGATGAGAAAGCAGAGCAAAAAACCATGATGTTATGCGTATCTAGGGCAAGAAGTAAGCGTTTAGTACTTGATTTATAAATTCATTCCCCCACCGTTGTTTGTGGGGGGAGTATTAAATTGGTTTGAGTTCAAACATCAAAAAGGGTTGGTTTTCATCATTAAAATGTTGATATGCAGTAATTTGTTTATCTTGAAACACAATTTGTCCACGGCCTGTTTGGCACACTTCTTCTAGCCATGTTTTGTGATTAATGATGAGTTGGTACAATAAACGTTGCAGTTCGAGGTAGTCAATTTCAGTGGATTGGCTACTTAAGTTACTGGCAAGAATTTCACCAGCTTTGTCAGTGAAAGCGACTAAGTAATTGAAGTGGGAGAGTAAAACATCAAAATAGCACTTAATTTTTCGTAGGCGTAATTCGCTATTCTTGCGTTCGGTATTATCAAGGCTGATCCCAACCAATTTAGTGACTTTACCATTTGGCCCTTTAACCCCTGTGGCGCGAGAAGTGATCCAACGGTACTCGCCTTCCCAGTTAATTTTAAAATCCATCTCATGGGCACCGCCTTCACGAATGATTTTTGAGTAACCATTCACCAGCTTCTCTTTGGACTCAGGCGCCATCAATGCCCAAAAATCTTCATTAGTCGTAATTTTAATGCCATAAACGGCTTCGACATTATCTGAGTAGTTCAATTCCCCTGTGAGCAAATCCCACTCCCACGTTACGATATCGGCAGATTCTTGCAGGTGCACTTCGTTGATGTTACGCATCACCCCTGCATTGGTGACCGTGATTTGGTTGTTCGTATATTCGCCGTATTTTAACCAAATTTTATCGACATCCAGTAACGTTGCCAATTTATCAAGGTTGTCTTCGTCGATCATACCACCTTTTGTCCACTTATTGACGGCGGTTCGGGAGACGCCAAGGGCTTGTGCCGCCTTAAGTTGGCTCATTTTCTTTTGTTTGAGTAATTTTAATAAACGTTCTTTGAATGTCTCAGTTTCTGTCATCAATTGCTATCAACCTTTACTGAAGGTGTTGCCATAAATCCATTTTGCAAATGGGTCGCAAGGTATTGTTCGAGATTTTCAATGAAAACTCTAAGATTAGCACTTGTTCGAATACTTCTCGAATAAACGGCATAAACATCTGCGGTTTGGTACCATTCTGGGAGAACACGCACTAACTGTCCAGATTCTAATTCTGGCAAGACGCTCCACAATGATCGCAGTAGGATGCCTTCCCCACTTAAACACCATTGCTTTGCAACCTCACCATTATTCACGGTGAGTTGACTGTTTGGGCTAACGGTCATACTTTCTTGGTTGTGGGCTAATTTCCACACCGCGGGGGCTTGATTGCGTTCTTTAATCGCAATACAAGAATGTTTTTGTTCAAGTTCTTGTGGATATACTGGATAGCCATTTTTTTCTAAATAGCGAGGTGCGGCACAGAGTATGCGTTGATTGGCAGCGATACGCCGTGCAATAAACTGATCGGAGATAGTGCCTCCGATACAAATATCCACATCAATGTTTTCATTAATAATATCGACGGATTTATCTGTTAACGTCAGGTCGATAGCTAATAAAGGGTACTGAGCGCGTAATGATAGGATAAACGGATTGATATAAGTGCTGCCAAACCCTGTGCTACAACTGATCCGCAGTGTACCACGAATTTCTTCACGGCAAGCATTGAGCGTTTCTTGCATATGTTCAAGTTCCGCTAACATCAATTCGCTGCTGCGTAGAATAATTTGCCCTTCATGCGTGAGCTTAATTGAGCGTGCACTTCGAAAAAATAGCGTTTGCCCAAGATTTTCTTCCAACAGTTTGATTCGTTTAGAAATATAGGCAGGTGAAACCAATAGCTGTGCTGCCGCTTGAGAAAAACTCATTAAGTGGGCGACAGTGACAAAAACGCGAATGTCCTCTAACGCAGGGAGCTTGTTCATAGTTTGTAAACCTAAGGATTACAGTTCATGTCTATACTTTATCACAGCAATCCCTAAACTGGAGAAAAACACACCTAATTCATTTATCAGAGGTTTTCACCATGTCACAATTCAACATAGCGGTTATTCCTGGCGATGGTATTGGTACGGAAGTGATCCCCGAGGGGTTAAAAGTTTTACAAGCCGCAGCAAGCAAACACAATGTAAAACTCAACTTTACACAATTTGATTGGTCATGTGAAACCTATCACCGCACTGGGCGTATGATGCCAGAAGACGGTTTAGAACAACTGAAAAAGTTTGATGCGATTTTTCTTGGTGCTGTAGGTTTCCCTGGTGTACCAGACCATATTTCGTTATGGGGTTTATTGTTGCCTATTCGCCGTGCATTTAACCAGTATGTTAACCTGCGCCCAGTTCGCTTATTTGATGGGATCAAATGTCCACTGGCGGATAAAAAACCAGGGGATATTGATTTTTATGTGGTGCGTGAAAACGTAGAAGGAGAATACTCTGCTATTGGTGGTATTCAATATGAAGGCACTGAAGATGAAATGGTGCTGCAACAAAGTATTTTTACCCGCAAAGGCACTGACCGCATTTTAAAATATGCGTTTGAATTAGCGCAAACTCGTGAGAAAAAACACCTGAGTTCAGCCACTAAATCTAACGGATTATTCCACTCCATGCCGTATTGGGATAGCCGCGTGGCAGAAATGGCAAAACACTACCCAGAGATTAAAGTCGATCAATTTCACATTGATATTTTTGCGGCAAACTTAGTGCGTATGCCAGAGTTTTACGATGTGATTGTTGGGTCAAATTTATTTGGGGACATTTTGTCTGATTTAGGCCCTGCTTGTACAGGGACCATTGCGATTGCACCGTCTGCCAATATCAACCCAGAAAAAGACTTCCCATCGATGTTTGAGCCAGTCCATGGCTCAGCCCCTGACATTGCAGGGTTAAATATTGCTAATCCAATAGGGACGATTTGGGCGGCAGCGATGATGATGCAACACTTAGGTTGCCCTGAAATGCACGATAGCATTATGGTTGCGGTGGAAACGGCGATCAAAGAGCGCCGTCACTTAACCCGTGATATGGGCGGTAATGCAAGTACTCAGGCGTTAGGCGATGAAATCACTCAATTGATTTTGTCGTAATCCGTTCGTTATTTAAGTCATTTTTATGTCTCATCGGGGTATTGTTTTTGTCATACCTCGATGCTTTGATTGTTAATACCCCCAAGATCTGCGAAAATATCCGCCAATTATGTTTAACAAGACGGATTTGCACCGCTAAATGCTACATTAAGCTAAGATGCGTGCCGCTATAAATCTGTATTCAGACGAAAAGAACGGTTAAATGACAGATCAGAATTTTCTACAGGAAGTTAGCACGCGTAGAACGTTTGCTATCATCTCTCACCCCGATGCGGGTAAAACCACGATTACAGAAAAAGTATTGCTGTTCGGGCACGCTATTCAACGTGCAGGTACAGTAAAAGGCCGTGGCTCCAATCAGCATGCAAAATCCGACTGGATGGAAATGGAAAAACAGCGTGGTATTTCGATTACCACATCTGTGATGCAGTTTCCGTACAATGATTGCTTAGTTAACTTACTGGATACCCCAGGGCACGAAGACTTCTCTGAAGATACCTATCGTACGTTAACTGCTGTTGACTGCTGCTTAATGGTTATTGACTCTGGTAAAGGGGTTGAGGATCGTACTCGTAAACTGATGGAAGTTACCCGTCTGCGTGACACGCCAATTCTGACTTTCATGAATAAACTCGACCGTGATATTCGTGATCCAATGGAACTACTGGATGAAGTGGAAAATGAGCTGAAAATTGCTTGTTGTCCAATCACTTGGCCTATTGGTTGCGGTAAGTTATTCAAGGGGGTTTATCATTTACTGCGTGATGAGACGATTCTTTACCAAACAGGTCAAGGTCATACAATTCAAGAAGTTCGTATCATCAAAGGGTTAAATAACCCTGATTTAGATGCGGCGGTGGGTGATGAATTGGCTGCACAATTGCGTGATGAGTTAGAGCTAGTTCAAGGCGCTTCCCACGAATTTGACCATGATGCGTTTTTAGAAGGGGAATTGACCCCTGTTTTCTTCGGTACCGCATTAGGTAACTTTGGTGTTGACCACATGTTAGACGGCTTGGTCGAGTGGGCGCCAGCACCACAAGCCCGCCAAACTGACGTGCGTGAAGTTGAAGCCACAGAAGAAAAATTCACGGGCTTCGTCTTTAAAATCCAAGCTAATATGGACCCGAAACACCGTGACCGCGTTGCGTTTATGCGTATTGTTTCAGGCACCTACGAAAAAGGAATGAAGTTACGCCAAGTGCGAATCAAAAAAGACGTGGTAATTTCCGATGCATTAACCTTTATGGCAGGGGATCGTTCTCAGGTCGAAAATGCCTACGCTGGGGATATCATTGGTTTGCATAACCACGGGACGATTCAAATTGGTGATACGTTCACCCAAGGTGAAGAACTCAAATTCACGGGTATCCCGAACTTTGCACCAGAGCTGTTCCGTCGCATTCGTTTACGTGATCCACTGAAGCAAAAACAGCTGCTGAAAGGGCTGGTTCAGTTATCTGAAGAAGGTGCGGTGCAGGTGTTCCGTCCATTAACCAATAACGATTTAATCGTCGGTGCGGTAGGGGTACTACAGTTTGACGTGGTCGTTTCGCGCCTGAAAAGTGAATACAACGTTGAAGCGATTTACGAAGCTGTTAACGTTTCAACGGCACGTTGGGTTGAGTGCGATGATGCGAAGAAATTCGAAGAATTTAAGCGCAAAAATGAGCAAAACTTAGCCCTTGATGGCGGTGATAACTTATCGTATATCGCACCAACGATGGTGAACCTCAACCTGACCAGCGAACGTTACCCAGACGTTCGGTTCCGTAAAACACGCGAGCACTAGTCTTGTTTTTAACCCGCTATTTCATCATGAAGTAGCGGGTTATCTCTTCCTGATGCTCTTTTAGAGAGCCTTTTCCTATCTTTAAAACTATTTCATCAAGAATATTCTGTCTTTACCCTTGAACCACTTTATTTTTTCTGTTTTTTTACTTAGGCTAGTAACGTTAACTCGTTTACCACAGTGAAAGGAAGGTTCCTATGAAAAAGGCAATGCTATTAAGTAGTTTTACTGCTATTGGATTGAGCTTTGCACTCACTGCATGCAGCTCATCATCAGACGGCGCGCTGAAAAAACAAGCTTCTGAAACGTGGGACAGTGCGGCCAAAACCGTTGAAATGGCAGGTAAAGATACGGGGAATGCTATTTCTAGCGGCGCAAAAAATACGGGCGAATACATTGATGATTCGGCAATTACTGCAGATGTGAAAGGAAAATTACTGGGCACCAAGGGAATTTCCAGCAATAGTGTATCCGTCAAAACTGTTAACGGTGTAGTCTATCTCTCGGGTTTTGTGAAATCAGCTGACCAAATCGATAAAATTACGCAGGTCGCTTCCCGCGTTAATGGCGTGAAATCTGTGCAAAATGGATTAGTGCTTGCTAACTAATCTGTAAATAAATGTCTCAATAGCCCGAATTGATGAATGTTTATTGTACAATGCCGATAGAATGAGCTTTCAAAGGGAAGCTCATTCTGTTTTTGAGTCATGAACGCTATTCAATTCATTCAGGTGTATTATGGGAAAACACGTTTCAGTCACTTTAGGCACTATTGAGCCTCTCGCATTTTTAGATAATATCAACTCAGGAAAAACCGCATTGATTTGTGAAGGTGGCGGGCAGCGAGGGATTTTTACTGCAGGTGTACTGGACGAGTTTCTGATTTCTGACTTTAATCCATTTGATTTAATGATTGGTACCTCCGCAGGGGCGCAAAATTTGTCTGCTTATATTTGCGGGCAAGCAGGCTACGCTCGCCGTGTGATCACCCGTTATACCACCAATTCTGCGTTTTTTAATCCACTACGTTTTATCCGTGGGGGTCACCTCATTGACCTCGATTGGTTGATAGAAACCACAGCAAAAGAGTTCCCTTTGAGAATGGAAGCGGGGCTGGATCTCTTGGATTCAGGCCGTGAATTTTATATGGGGGCTAGCCGTAGTGATAATTTTTCTGCTGAGTTTTTACAACCCAATGCAGATACTTGGCTGGATATTATTCGTGCATCGAGTGCAATCCCTGGGTTCTACCGCGAAGGCGTTGAATTTGATGGCACGTTATACCACGATGGTGGGATTAGTGCGGCAATCCCTGTTGAAGAAGCCTACCGACGCGGGGCTGAAACAATTGTGGTGATCCGTACTGTGCCATCCCAAATGTATTTCACCCCTGAATGGGTGAAAAGAATGACGCGCTGGTTGGAAGGTGAGAATAACGGATTACAGCGCATGGCGGCGATGTTGAAAGTGCATCTGAAAAGCTATCGTAAGACGCAAGAATTTATTGAAAATCCGCCTAAAGATGTGCAAGTTTTCGAAATTTACCCACCTGTTCCGCTAAAAAGTAGTGCGTTGGGGAGTAAAGTCTCTTCCTTAAATGAAGACTATCATACAGGGCGACGTTGTGGGCGTTATTTCATTGCTGCTCTTGGTGCAGGGTTTAATCAGAGTCAAAACAGCTTCAGTCGCACTTTGGCGCGGAAGATGGAACTCAATCCCCTTGAGATTGATATCGAACCTTCAGAGCAAAATGCATCAGTGCCTGAAGACTTAGTGCCAGAGCTTGTCGAGGCACCTTCAATTATATTGCCAGTGAATGAAAATCGTAATGGATAAACCACAATTTATTGATACACACTGCCATTTTGATTTTCCGCCTTTTAGTGATGCGCTTAGCGAAAGCTTGCACCTTGCACAACAAAGTGGCGTAGAACAGATTGTTATTCCTACGGTGAGTTTAGATAACTTCGCTCGTGTATGGCAATTGGCGCAGCAATACCCACAATTGCATGCAGCGATGGGGTTTCATCCTCTGTATATCAGTCAGTATCAAGATGCACATTTTGATGTATTAGTGGATTACCTTCAGCAGAAAAATAAAAACTGCGTGGCAGTAGGGGAAATTGGACTCGATCTATACATGCCAAACCCGCAGTTTGAGCGCCAACAGCAATTGTTAATCGCGCAACTTAAGCTGGCAAAGCAGTTTGATTTACCTGTCATTTTGCATTCCCGCAAAACGCATGACCCACTAGCAGCGATATTGCGCCGTATTGATGTGCCTGCTCGCGGTGTGGTACATGGTTTTTCGGGGAGCTTATCCCAAGCTCAAGCTTTTGTTAAACTTGGTTATTATATTGGTGTAGGGGGAACGATAACCTATAAGCGCGCTAATAAAACTCGCTATGTGATGTCGCAATTACCACTCACATCATTATTGTTTGAAACTGATGCGCCAGATATGCCTGTTTCAGGTTTCCAGGGAGAGCCCAATCGGCCAGAGCGTCTTGAGTGGGTTTTTCGTTCATTTTGTGAGCTTCGCCACGAATCTCCAGAAGAAATCGCTCAACAACTTTACAATAATAGCCTGTCGTTATTTAATCTGACAAAGTAAAAACAGTTAAAACGATAAGTAATACTTATATAAATCTGTTTCCCATCTGATTTAATCCATTCAGCTTTTACTACGACTTATGGCACCTTTAGGGCCTTTCCAGATAAAACTGACTCAGTTTTGTGATTTTTATCACATTATTTGAATTTTCAGTGTTTCTTGCACCTCGTATTTGTGATGAACATTGCGAGTTATTCATGATGACTAGGTATAATCATCACACAAAGAGACAAGGCGACTTACACGTTTCCTTATATATCAACCTAGAATCAAGTGAACAGGGATCCTTCCATGCAACTCATTATGAGTATTATAGGAATGGCGGTACTCATCGCGATAGCTATCCTATTTTCTAGCAATCGCCGAGCGATAAGACTTCGCACTGTAGGTGGTGCTTTTATTATCCAGTTGGCAATCGGCGCATTAGTGTTATATGTCCCTGCTGGGCGCAGCGTGCTACAAGGGATGTCTGATGGTGTTTCTAAAGTCATCGGATATGGTCAAGATGGTATGAGCTTTATTTTTGGCGGCTTAGTGTCCGACAAAATGTTTGAATTATTTGGCGGTGGCGGCTTTATTTTTGCTTTTCGCGTTCTGCCTATCATTGTGTTTTTCTCATCGTTGATCGCTGTACTTTATTACTTAGGTATCATGCAGTTGGTGATTAAAGTATTGGGTGGCGGTTTACAGAAAGTTCTTGGCACATCACGAACTGAGTCCTTATCTGCGACGGCGAACATTTTCGTGGGTCAAACTGAAGCACCTTTAGTTGTTCGTCCTTATATTGCAACCATGACCACTTCTGAACTGTTCGCGATTATGTGTGGTGGTTTAGCGTCAGTGGCGGGTTCTGTGTTAGCGGGTTACGCACAAATGGGCGTGCCAATGGAATACTTGATTGCCGCATCATTTATGGCAGCACCTGGTGGTCTGTTATTCGCAAAACTGATGGTTCCTGAAACAGAAGATGCGCGCGATAGAGTTAACGCGACTGATTTAGTTGCAGAAGATGAACGTCCTGCAAATATTATTGATGCCGCAGCAGCGGGAGCATCGTCAGGGATGCAATTAGCATTGAATGTTGGCGCAATGTTATTAGCGTTCATTGCATTGATTGCATTAATCAACGGTATTTTAGGTGGTATTGGTGGCTGGTTTGATTATCCTCAGCTGTCCCTTGAGTTGCTATTAGGTTGGTTGTTTGCGCCTATCGCTTACTTAATTGGTGTGCCGTGGAGTGAAGCCACTATTGCGGGCTCATTTATTGGTCAAAAAATTGTTGTGAATGAATTTGTTGCCTTCATGAATTTCGGTGAATACATGAAGGCCGATGCAGAAGTGATTGCGGCAGGTAAGCAAGTACTGTCTGATCATACAAAAGCCATTATTTCATTCGCATTGTGTGGTTTTGCGAACTTATCGTCAGTGGCAATTTTGCTGGGTGGTTTAGGCGGAATGGCACCAAATCGCCGTGGCGACGTTGCGCGTCTTGGCATGAAAGCTGTTATGGCAGGAACATTGTCTAACTTAATGAGTGCGACTATTGCTGGCTTCTTCTTGACCTTGGGGGCAGCCGCGGTAGCATAAAGCATCGTGTAAGATTTTAGGCAGGTTTATTCAGCCTGTTCACTATAGAAGCGGAAGGGTGTAGCTCTTTCGCTTTTATTTTTATCGGTTATATTCTTTTGCTATCTTTTATATTCAAAGGCAGAATTTCAACTATTCTTAACTTAGTCAATTAATGATTGTTTAAGGTTAGAAAAGCCATTTGAGTGAATAAATTAACAGATAGATCGGGTATAATGAGATCTTATTCACATAATTATATTTAATAATGTAACATTCAGTCGATTAATGTGATTTGTAGCACATAAAGTGACGCTGTTCCATGGTCAAATAGACACTAGTAAGCTGCTAATGGAACTGCTAGTTCTCAGAGTCGAATGACTCTAGGGCATCGTGCGGTGAGAAGGAACTCAGCTGCTCAGTTCGGAAGCATCCGGCTGGCATCTTTAAGGAACCAAGCCCGCTCGCCAACAAAGAACGTGTCGTTCTGAAGAATTAATAACGTTGGAGAGTTATATGACTGATTTAAAAGCAGCCGCACAACGCGCGCTGACCCTGATGGATTTAACCACATTGAATGATGACGACACTGATGCAAAAGTGATCGCATTATGTCATCAAGCCAAAAGCCCTGCTGGCAACACAGCGGCAATTTGTATCTACCCTCGTTTTATTCCAATTGCGCGTAAAACTTTGCGTGAGCAAGGTACGCCTGACGTTCGCATCGCGACCGTAACCAACTTCCCACACGGTAATGATGATATTGAAATCGCATTAGCAGAAACTAAAGCCGCTATCGCTTATGGTGCGGATGAAATTGACGTTGTATTCCCATACCGTGCGCTGATCGCAGGCAATGAACAAATTGGTTTTGATTTAGTCAAAGCGTGTAAAGACGCATGTGCAGCTGCCAATGTGTTACTGAAAGTGATTATTGAAACGGGTGAATTAAAAGATGCTGCGTTAATTCGTAAAGCGTCTGAAATTTCAATTAAAGCTGGTGCTGACTTTATCAAAACCTCAACAGGTAAAGTGCCTGTTAACGCAACATTAGAAAGTGCAGAAATCATGATGCAAGTCATCAGTGATATGGGCGTTGCAAAAACCGTTGGTTTCAAACCTGCTGGTGGTGTACGTACCGCAGAAGAAGCGGCTGATTACTTAGCATTAGCAGGCCGAATTTTAGGTGACAATTGGGCTGATAGCCGCCACTTCCGTTTTGGCGCATCAAGCTTATTAGCAAATTTATTAAACACGCTGGGTTACGACGTTAAAAAATCAAGCAGCAGTTATTAATTTTCGCATTATTGTTAGCCGATAAATTCGACTTTAAAGGAGTATATCGTGTTTCTGGCACAAGAAATTATTCGTAAAAAACGCGATGGTAAACCATTAAGCGAAGAGGAAATTCGCTTTTTTATCAATGGTGTTCGTGATAATTCTGTTTCGGAAGGTCAAATTGCTGCACTGGCAATGACCATCTATTTTAACGATATGACGATGCCTGAGCGTGTTGCACTGACGCTGGCTATGCGTGATTCAGGAACGGTGCTGAATTGGAAATCACTCAACCTTAACGGCCCGTTGGTGGACAAGCACTCTACAGGCGGTGTTGGTGATGTGACTTCGCTGATGCTAGGCCCAATGGTCGCTGCATGTGGCGGTTATGTCCCTATGATTTCAGGCCGTGGTCTGGGTCATACAGGTGGTACGTTGGATAAGCTGGAAGCTATCCCTAATTTCGACATCTTTCCTGATGATGTTCGTTTCCGTGACATTATTAAAGATGTGGGTGTGGCAATTATTGGGCAAACCAATTCATTAGCGCCAGCAGATAAACGTTTTTATGCAACCCGTGATATTACTGCAACAGTTGACTCGATTCCGCTGATTACGGCATCCATTTTAGGTAAAAAACTGGCTGAAGGCCTTGATGCCTTAGTTATGGACGTAAAAGTCGGCTCTGGTGCATTTATGCCAACCTATGAGAAATCAGAAGAACTGGCAGAGTCAATTGTCAAAGTGGCAAATGGCGCAGGATGTAAAACGACGGCATTGTTAACCGACATGAACGAAGTATTGGCGTCCAGTGCGGGTAATGCGGTTGAAGTGCGCGAAGCAGTGCAATTCTTAACTGGCGAATACCGCAACCCGCGTCTGTATGAAGTGACAATGGCACTTTGTGTGGAAATGCTGGTTTCAGGCTCGTTAGCGGCTACTCGTGAAGAGGCTCGCCAAAAACTGCAAGCGGTGCTGGATAACGGTAAAGCGGCAGAAGTGTTTGGTCGTATGGTTGCAGCACAAAAAGGCCCAGCAGATTTTGTTGAAAATTATGACAAATACCTACCAACTGCTGTGCTGAGCAAAGCAGTTTATGCACCGAAAGACGGTATTATCACGCAAATGGATACGCGTGCATTGGGGATGTCCGTTGTGACATTAGGCGGCGGTCGCCGTAAAGCAACTGACCCAATTGACTACAGTGTTGGTTTGAGTGATATCGCGGCACTCGGCGCGAAAGTGGATACACAAACACCATTGGCAATTATCCATGCAAACAGTGAAAAAGCATGGGAAGAAGCGGCAAAAGAAGTGCGCGCAGCAATGGTAATTGGTGAAAATTCCCCAGAGCAAACGCCGATGGTTTATCGCCAAATCAGCGAGTAATACAAATAGATTTTAGTGGTATATCGTTCTAATAAATACCGCAGGAGAAAAATATGAAACGCACATTTATTATGGTTTTGGATTCCTTTGGGATCGGCGCTGCACACGATGCACATAAATTTGGTGATGAAGGCTCAAATACATTGGGTCACATTGCAGATGCTTGTGCACGCGGCGAAGCGGATATTGGTCGTAAAGGGCCTCTGCATTTACCTAATTTAACAAAATTAGGTTTAGGTAAAGCAGGAGAAGAATCAAGCGGTTCATTCCCTGCGGGTCTTGATCCTAATGCTGAAATTATCGGTGCATATGGTTACGCAAGCGAGATTTCTTCTGGTAAAGATACCCCATCAGGCCACTGGGAAATAGCAGGTGTACCTGTGTTATTCGATTGGGGATATTTCTCTGACGAAGAAAACAGCTTTCCACAAGAACTGCTAGATACTTTAGTTAAAAAAGCCAACCTGCCAGGCTACTTAGGTAACTGCCATTCATCTGGTACTGTCATCCTAGACCAACTGGGTGAAGAGCACATGAAAACTGGGAAACCAATTTTCTATACTTCTGCAGACTCTGTATTCCAAATTGCGTGCCACGAAGAAACGTATGGCTTAGACAAACTGTATGAGCTGTGCGAAATCGCACGTGAAGAGTTAACCAAAGGTGGTTATAACATTGGTCGTGTTATCGCGCGTCCATTTGTGGGTGATAAAGCAGGTAACTTCTCGCGTACGGGCAACCGTCACGATTTAGCGGTTGAGCCACCAGCACCAACTGTACTGAAAAAATTAGTGGATGAGAAACAAGGTGAAGTCGTTTCTATCGGCAAAATTGCGGATATTTATGCGCACGTTGGTATCACTAAGAAAATCAAAGCAACAGGTATCGATGCACTGTTTGATGCAACAGTAGAAGAAATGAAACTGGCGGGTGATAACACCATCGTATTCACTAACTTTGTTGACTTTGACTCAGCTTACGGCCACCGCCGTGATGTTGCTGGCTATGCCGCAGCACTCGAATTATTTGACCGTCGCTTACCTGAATTAATGAAACTGGTTAAAGAAGATGACATTCTGATTTTAACTGCTGACCACGGTTGTGACCCAACTTGGCCAGGAACTGACCATACTCGTGAGCACATTCCTGTTCTGGTTTATGGACCAAAAGTGAAACCAGGTTCATTAGGTCACCGCGAAACGTTCGCAGATATTGGTCAGACAGTCGCTAAGTATTTTGATTTGTCTCCAATGGATTACGGCAAACCAATGCTTTAATCCTAATTACCCGTCATACTTTGAGCTGTAGCGGTGTTGGCTGCACAAATCCACCCTAATCACATACTTGTGTATGCTCATAGGGATGGTTTTGCTAGCCGCCTAGCTACAACTCAAATTATCTAGGGTAATAAGTTACTTAGGGTAATAAGTTGCTTAGAGTAATGAGCAAACTTTACCGTCATACTTTGAGCTGTACGGTGTTGGTTGCACAAATCCACCCTAATCACATACTTGTGTATGCTCATAGGGATGGTTTTGCTAGCCGCCTAGCTACAACTCAAATTATCTAGGGTAATAAGTTACTTAGGGTAATAAGTTGCTTAGAGTAATGAGCAAACTTTACCGTCATACTTTGAGCTGTACGGTGTTGGCTAAAATTTACATTGCTTAGGGTAATGGCATACTGATTCTAATAATAAGGTGGGGGACCACCTTATTTATTTTAAAAAATTTTATTGTTTAAAGGGAAATAATCATGGCAACTCCACATATTAATGCAGAAATGGGTGATTTCGCTGATGTCGTTCTGATGCCAGGTGATCCATTACGTGCAAAATACATCGCAGAAACTTTCCTGCAAGATGTCCGTCAAGTGAACAATGTTCGTGGCATGTTAGGTTTTACAGGGACTTATAAAGGTCGTAAGATTTCTGTTATGGGTCACGGCATGGGTATCCCTTCTTGTTCAATCTATGCAAAAGAATTGATCACCGATTTCGGTGTGAAAGTGATTATCCGTGTAGGTTCATGTGGTGCAGTGATGGATGATGTGAAACTGCGTGATGTTGTTATCGGTATGGGTGCTTGCACAGACTCTAAAGTTAACCGCCTGCGTTTCAAAGACCAAGATTTCGCGGCAATCGCAGATTATGATTTAGTTCACAACGCGGTTGAAGCGGCAAAAGCCAGAAAAGTTAACGTCCGTGTGGGTAACCTGTTCTCTGCTGACCTGTTCTATACGCCAGATCCAGACATGTTCAAAGTGATGGAAAAATACGGCATCTTAGGTGTAGAGATGGAAGCTGCGGGTATCTATGGTGTTGCGGCAGAATACGGTGCGCGCGCACTGGCTATCTGTACTGTATCTGATCACATCAAAACAGGCGAGCAAACCACTTCTGACGAACGTCAAACAACATTCAACGAAATGATTGAAATTGCGCTGGATTCGGTGCTGTTAGGCGACAAATAGTCGTTAGCGAAATACCGAGATGATTTCTTTAAAATGCCACGTATTGTGTGGCATTTTTTTATCGCTATTTTTTGATCCTGCTCATCATCACGGCATCAACGTATTGCCCATCACGGAATGCATAATCACGCATTCTACCTTCTTGCTCGAAGCCAAATTTCTTATATAAGCCAATGCCATTATCGTTGTCGGCAAATACTTCCAATTCAATACGGCGCACATTCAACCAGTTATCGCAATAATCCACCATCACTTGCATCAGTTGTGAGCCAATACCTTTGCCTTGGTGGGCTTCACTAACGGTAATCCCGAAGGTTGCCACATGGCGGCGGCGAACTTGACCCGGCTGGCTGATGGTCAGCAAACCCACAACGTCTTCATTAATGGTGGCGACAAACTGGGTAACGAGTGGGTCATTCGTCCCAAGGCGTGCTTCCCACGTTTTTGTCGTTGGGTATGGTAGTTGTAAGGTGTTGGCATACGCCGAATAGTCCGCGTGCATTTTGGTGATTGCAGGCACATCGTTCAGTGTTGCTCTGCGGATGGTTACGTTGTTCATTACTTTACTCATTATTGTCGTTTCTAGAATATATTAATCACATCAAAATTATTTTATGTCAATGAGATATAAGACTTATTACATAAAAAACGATGAAATAAAGTAAACGTTTTATAATCGTTATTTGATATAAAAGACTAATCTATCACTATACTATTTTTATGATATATAAATTTTTATTTAAAAATAAAACGAATGTTAGAGGGGGATTGATATGACAATTTTTGGAAAACAAAAATTTGATGACCAAAAATATTTATCTATGCCATTAAAGGATATGGTAATTAAAATAAAAGAAAAACCAGATTTTTTTGAGGGGAATAGCCATGTTATTATAAATAAAATAAAAGAAATTAAAAATAAGGGTGATTCTGGGTGGAGTGAAATAAATGATGCTTGGAATGTGGAGTCTAAAGGGAAAGCTAAAAAGAAAATTGATAAATATTTCAAAGAAGGGTTGAAAGAGTGCAATGAGTTTTTAAAAAAAGAAAATATAAATAAAGAAGTAGTGGCTGTTTTTAATGATAAAGAGTTTGTTAATCAACCTACAAATGTTGAAGTGGAAGAACAGAGTGCTAATGACAATGAAGGAGTAAAAAGTCGTTTCTGTGAGGAAATAAAAAAAGACGTTAAAAATGCTGTAATGAAAATAAAAAATAATATTAAAGGTGGAGTAGGGGTTGATTTTAATAAAGAGATTAAGTGTGATGGAGTAAATGAAAGAATAAAAAAAGTTGAATATAATAGTTTTGAAGATTTAATTCAAGAACTGGAAAGCGGAGCTAATTTGTCAGAGAGTGGGGTGAGTTATATAAGTTTTTTGATGAGTTATATTAGAACTAGAGAAATACTTGGTAGTGAAGATAATATAAGAAAAGAAATTGATAATTTTTTCGTAAGAATTTCTAGTTCTTTATGCAACATTGAAGATAAAAAAAAGGTTCTTCTTATGTATCAAAATGCACGGTTCTTATCTATATATGATGCCTATTGTCGAAGGGTGGCTTCTTTAATTATAAATAAGCTTGAAAATTCTAATGTTCCTAAAGATACAATAAAAGTTATTAGAAATAACCTGTCTAAATATACTAATGAGCATGTTGATGTATTAAAGCTTAATGAGTCAAAATACTTAAATTACATTAAAAAAATAAAAAACATTAATGATGAAGAAAGTAAAGGTACTATGCGTAATATAGAAAGCATTAGGCGCCTTGGGTTGATTAACAATCTTCTTTCTAATGGTGAATTTACAGGTGAAAAAAGTAAGCATCTACCTGAATTTGTTAGCGATTCAGGAAATAGTGATATTGTGAGATTTTTTGATGAAAAAATCAATATGGATATTGAAATGTTACAATCGGAATGTGATGATAAAGAAAAAGAGGAAATGTGTAAGCGCGATGCATATATTGAAACTCAAAAACAATATATGGATATGACTATTTTAAGTATAAAAAACATCCTAACAAAAAGCTCTGTTTCTTCAAGGACTATAGAATTAATTAATAAAACGATAAGCGATAGAGTAAGTCAGGAAAATATAGATACCTTCCCATCTAAACTTGATTTGATTTTAAAGTTACTTAAACTGAAAAAAGTAAATCCAAGAAAAATTCATGATGAGATTAAAAAATATTTTGAACTTTTGCCTGAAGAAATTACATCAAAAATTGATGATATTATGGATTCAAGAACATCATTTAAAAAAAAGATTTTTATTAGGTTTAATACATTTAAAAATAGCATAATGAGCTTTATATCGAGAAAAATAGGTTTCTTTAGCTAAAAATAGGACACACCATAAAACCAACAGTTTATTCATTACTAAACTGTTGGTTTTTCTGATATTAAGGCGTCATCATAAACACTTTGCTATTTTGCCCTAAATATTGACCAGCCAAACGGTTTATATCTTCAACCGTGAGTTGGCGTACAATAGCTTGCTCTTGGTTTAAACGTTGATATTGCCCATCATCAGCAGCGATTTGTGCCAGTGCTTCAGTCCAATAACTCGCACTATCAGTGACTTGCGAATTCTCTGTTAACCAAATATTTTTGGCTTCGGTTAACTCTTTTTCACTCACACCCGATTGGCGAATTTGCGCAATGGTTTTTTGCGCGATTGCCGTCATTTCCTGCGCACGCTCAGGGGAAGTGGTGAAGTTCAAGCGAGCAAGGTAATAAGGCTGTGGTTTTTTCGCTAACATCTGCGAAAAACCGAGCGCATAAATTCCGCTGGCTTTTTCACGTAGTTCCCCGCGTAAGCGTTGACTAACAAGGGTATCAATCAATTGCAGTGCCAGTTGATCTTGTTGCGACCAAACCGCAGGCGCCGCAAATTGAATGCTTACCATGCTTTTATCACTGCTACTGATGGGATAGGTTTTATTAAAGCTGGCCATTTTGGGCATGATCCCTTGGTCACGAGATACCAGTTTTTGGTCACTAGATGGCAGTGATGCAACCCATTGCTCTAACAGCGGTTTTAGCTCACGACTATTCATTGCACCTGTTATGACTAACGTCATATCTGCAGTTGACGTGAGTAATTGGCGATTGGCTTGTTGCAATTGTTGTGCGGTGAATTGCTGCCAGCCACCTTGTGGATTGATGACTAAAAATTCACCGTGGGTGTAGCTTTCCTGATTAATATTATCGAGGAAGGTTCGCTCTACCGGAGTTTTCGATAAATTTAACGCGAAAGACTGTTTTTGTTGCTCGAGTTTTTCCCCGCTAAATTGCGGCGCAGTGAGCTTTAAATTCAGCAGCTGCAATGCCGTTTCGAGGTTATCTACAGGGGTTTTACCACGAAAACCGTGTGTCAGTAACTCACTGTAAGGGCGTAGCGAAATTTGGTTGTGTTTTGCCAGCAGCGCTAAATCACGCGCGCTGTAGTGACCATAACCACTGCTTTCAGGCAGTTTCAATGCCCAGTCGGTTAAACCTGTAGTTTGTTGGGTTTCTAAGGAACGGCCGCCTGGTAATTGAAGGTTAAACTGAATATCATCTTTAAGATTTTTATCCGTTTTAACAATCACTTTGATGCCATTACTTAATATCCATTGCTCGGTTTTATCAACAGGCAATTTGGCTTGCTCAACAATAGTGCCTTTTACTACTTCAGGCAGTTGCAAGGTAACCGCTTTTGAACGCAACGTAAATGGCCCTGGTGAGCTTTGGCGGGCGTTGAGCCATTGGGTATTAAATGTGGATTTATCCACCGTTGGGGCATCAGTATCTGGGCCAATCAGTGCTAAGCGCGGGGAAGCCACTTGCAGGAATTTTGCCACGTGTTGCTGTAACGCTTGTGGTTTTATTCCATTAATCAATTGATAGCTGCCATCCAATTGCTGGCGTTTATTCCACATTGGCATGTCATACTCAAGGGCGGTCGTCAGTTGCCCTGCCAGATAATCATTGCTGTAACGCTGTTCAGAGGAGGCTTGTAAACTGAGTTTTTTCAACATCGCTTGTTTTGCGCTATCGAGCTCTTCTTGGGTTACAGGCTCTGTGGCTAATCGTTGTAATTCCGTAAACAGAATTTGCGTGGCACCTGCATAGTCATTGCCTTTCGGGTGGATAATCATCAGTTGCTGTAAACGTTGGTTATCCAGCATTGCACCTTGTTCATTGATGCTGATTGACGGTAGAACGCCGTTATCTACCATCACCGTAAAGCGTTGGTTTAAAATGGCGAGCCATAAACTGTCTAATAAGTCTTCTTGCTGCCCTAAGCGGGTATTTAGCGGTGCGCTAACATCCTTTTGCAATGCGAATTGGACATAGCGTGCACCTTGTTCCTTATCAAAAATTCCTTGCACTAACATATTGGTGGAACTAGCAAATTGCTTCCATTGTGGGTTATCTTCCGCCACTTTTTCAGGTTTAGGTAAGGCAAATAACGTATTGACCTGATTGCGAACTGAAGAACTATTAAAGTCACCAATCACTAACAGGGTCATGCGCTGTGGTTGGTACCATGTTTGATAGTAGTTTTTGGCTTGTTCAATTGGGGCTTGGCGTACGATATCGAGGGAGCCAATCGGGTTACGTTCTGCATAACGACTGCCGTGGTAACGTAGTTTTTCAAGGCTATCATTAATGCGATAACCCATCCCTTGGCGTAAACGCCACTCCTCGACAATCACTGGACGTTCTTTTTCAAATGCGTCTTGGTCGAACGTCATATTTGAGGCCCAGTCTGCCATGACTTGTAAGCCTGTCTCTACCTGTTTTGTGGTTGCATCGGGTAACGACAACTTATACAGGGTGGAATTTAAACTGGTGATGGCATTGACGTGGCTACCCAGCTTCAGTCCTTGCTGTTCCAGCTGTTTAAAGCCCGTTGTGCCGGGAAAATGTTTAGTGCCTTTAAACGCCATGTGCTCGGTAAAGTGAGCAAGGCCAAGCTGCTGTTCATTTTCTTGCAATGAGCCGCTACTCACTAATAAACGCAGCTCAACACCTGGCTGGCTACGCTGTAAGAGGTAAACTTGCAGGCCGTTATCTAATTTATAATGCTGTAGGTCGCTACGCACAGGCAGTAAAGTTTGTGCATTTTGGCTAGTGGTAGCATGACCTGCACAGCCGCCCAACACTAAGCTGATGCAAGTAACAAAAGTGATTTTACGAAGCATATTCAGGTGTTCCTATCATTAAAGAGTCAGTACGGACAGACTCTGAAAGGTGAATTTTTTGTTCTGCAAATTGCGTGACAAAGCTTTGGTGGCTGACGAGGACAATCGCGCTATCGTGCAGTTCCGCTTTTAGCAGCGCGAGCAATTCTAATGCGCTGTTTTCATCTAACGCCGATGTGGTTTCATCAAGCAACAACAGTTTCGGGCGGTTAAGCAACAAACGCGCAAACATAATGCGTTGCTGTTCGCCTCCAGATAGGCGGTTGTTCCAGTCCGTTTCTAAGGCTAACTGATGGTGTAGTTTTTCTAACCCCACTAAGGTCAGTGCATACTGGAAATCGTGTTGGTTAAATTGGCAGGCAGCTTGTGGGTAAGCTAATAGGTTATCTAAGCGGCTGATAGGTAAATACAAGCGCTGTGGGATCCACATGACGTGCTCTGTGCGTGAAATCGTACCGCTAAAGAACGGCCAGTGCCCACTAAGTGTGCGCAGTAAGGTGGATTTACCAATGCCAGAGCGCCCTGAAATTAAAGTCAGTTCCCCTTGTTTAGCCGTAAAATTAACATCTTCAACCAGTAGGCGGTTATCTGCCGTTGATACGCTAATTTTGGCGGTTAACGGCGCATGTTGCTCATCAACAGTGACTTGTGCTTTATTGTCGTTTTCCAATAACACCACGAAGTTATATAAACGGGAGACGGTAGCTTGCCATGCCGCGATTTCTTTATAGGCGAAAATAAACCAGCCCAAAGAGGTGGCAACGCTAGTGAACGCTTGGCGCAATTGCATTAACCCACCTAACATAATTTCCCCAGCAAGGAATTTAGGCAAGGCCAATAAAACAGGTGCTAATGCGGTGACTTGTTGGTAACCCACAGTGTAAAAAGATAAATTTCGTTCACAGCGGATCAAACGGTTCCAGTTAGTGATGATTTCACCAAAACGCCCCATTAACTCTTTTCTGTCTTGGTTTTCACCACGTTGCCCTGCGATGGCATCACCGTGTTGGCGGCAGTTAATGAGCGAGGTACGGTAATCTGCCTCACGGCGCTGCTTGTCCATATGCAAACGGCGCAGTGGAAAGCCAATCCACTGGGTGAGGGCGATACCAATTAGGGTATAAATGATGCAAGCCCAGAACATATAACCAGGGATAGTCCAATCGCTATCGGCAAAGTTAAACGACAGGCTACCAGAGAGCGTCCATAAAATTGCCGCGAATGAGACGAGTGTTAACATTGAGTGTAGGAATGTCACTACCAAATTGAGGGTTGATTCAATCAGTAAGCGAATGTCTTCGGCAATACGTTGGTCTGGGTTGTCGGGCTCTTGGGCGGTCAACCTTAACAGGTAATGTTTGCTGTTGGGGGATAACCAACGGCCAAGGACTTGCTCGGTCATGCCCTTGCGCCAACGGATAATCAACATTTGTTTGAGGTAATTCCCCATGACCACTACAAATATTAATCCGCTGACTAAGATAACAAAGTACTGTAATAAGCCATACAGTGCTTGCCCATCAAGCTTTTGTAGCGCGTTATAAAAGTCGCCGTTCCACATGTTCATTTTGACGTTGAACCACACGGATGAGAGCGTTAGCCCCAGCGAGGCGAAAAGTAGTATCCAGCACAAAAGGGCAGCACGCTGCCCCCAAAAAGGTTTTACTAAATAGAAAAATTGTTTCAGTGTCTTCATGACGTTTTATTCATTTGTTGTTTTATTTTAATGATTAATATTGTTTTAATTGCTCACATTGCTGGTGGATTACAGGTCGTAATTCACTTGTAACCAGAACTGACGGCCCGGGTCATAGGACTTCAGCACGCGGTCTTCGAACATAAAGCGGTCCGCAATATTTTTATTATTCAATATGTTGTTCACTTCAACCGAGAAACCGAAGCCATGGGCAAAGTCGGGTTTCCAGCCGAGGCGGGTATCCCATGTGTATTTGCTGGCAAAGTTTTGCTTGGTGTATTTGCGTAGTTGGCCCACTTCAGGGTCGCTATAATAAGAGTTGTCATAACGAACGGCTTGGCTGCGAGCTCCCCACCATTGAAGACGGTTATACCAAGTAACATCGTATTCATCCCAGACACTGGTGAGTTCGAGGTTTAACTTGATAGGTGAGTTAAAGCTGGTTGAAGGCAGTTTTGAGGCATCTATAACTTTACCGTCATACCAGACTTTATTCAGGTTCACTTTATTGGCGGGATCGAAAGAGTTATAGCCTGAATCTTTTGGTGTATTACTTTCTGTTTGTTGCCATGTAAAAGACGCATTCATAACATGAGAGGCATCAGCCCATTCCCATGGTTGACTATTTTTCACGGATAAAGTGACTGTATCATGTGAACTACGACCCCCATTGTCATACATGCGAATACTGCGTTTGTCGGCATCGCGTGTGTCATATTTGGTGCGAGTTCTGACTTCGTCATACCCTTCACGGTGTACGTATTGCAAGCGCCATGTAGTCGAAAGGATCTCTTGTTGCAGTGCTAAGGTGAGCTCATCGTTATATGGAGTTTTTAGTGAATCGATGCCTTCGTAATCTTTTTTATTATCCCAATCGTTATTGTCAGGGTTAAGCGAACATGCGAAATCTTTGCCATAGCCCAAGCAATTTTGCATCCCGTCATTTTGTGCACCGTATAACGCATAAGTGAGCATTGAACGTCCATAATAACGGTTAGCCCCTGCTATCAATTGAGTTGAGCCATCACCGAAGACATCATAAGTTCCACTTAAACGAGGGGCGATATTGGTACGATTGACAAAATCATCGCGATCCAAACGCACCCCTGGACGCAAATTTAATTTGCCATATTGAATGCTATCATCAAGGAAGATGGCGTAATTGGTATAATCCGCAGAATATGAGCCTTTTTTAAACCGAGTGACATTACTTAAGTAACCATCGTATAAGTCATTATCAATGATGTCGCCAGTGTAGGTGTAACGGAAATAGTCTTGATCACGAACGTAGGTTCCTTTGGTGTAATTTACCTCAGCGCCGAGTGTGGGTTGGTGTGTTAATCCAAGTGCATCCTCTTGGGAATTAAAACGCATCACGGTTTTTAGTCCATGAGTTTTCTGTTTAGATTCTAAGTCGCCAAGACCTCCGCTATTGCGTTCAATCATATTCCAATTGTCGTCGAATGCTCTGATCGTTAGGGAATATTTCTGGTCATTTTTTCGATCATCTTTTAAATCTTGGGTATTCGCCGTGACTTCTAGCTGCCCTAAATCTAGCTGATGCTTGAATACGGCGGTAAAACCTAAGCCATTGTGCGTTGAATCATAGCCTGAGTTACTGATTGAAGACGAAAAAAGGCGGCTATCATAGTTGGCGTAATTAGCGGATAAATCTAATGAGCTCTTATCGGATAAATCCAATGAATATTTTAAAAAGTAGTTATCCGAAGTACGGCGCTGATTTTTTTTACCCGAATCAGTGGTGATTGGCTCAACTTGGTTATTCTCCAGCACAAAGGCTTCACCCCCCGTGACTGTCATCGGAATGGTCGAACTGCGGCGTGAGGCAGAGAACACAATCCCTGAATTTTCGCTAACACCTAATTCAAACCAGCCACCAAAGTCATTTTTATCATAGCGGTTTTGGAAACGCGCAGGGTTGGCAGTGTCATTTTTAGTCGTATCAATGCCTTGGGTTGAATCATGGAATAAGTTGTTCCAGCCCGAACGTGTTAAGCGGTAATAGGCATGGGCGCTATTTTCCCCTTGCCAGCGACGGCTATTCACCTCAACGGTACCCCCCGTAAAACCACCAAATTCGACAGGAATGTTGTTATCGTACACCGTCATACTGTCAATGAGACGGCTATCGATGTAAATCCCTTGGTCGCTGCTGCTTAAGCGGGTTGACGTTTCCCCTAAACCGTTATCAGCAGGGTCAAAGTCATTATTAAAACTCACACCATCAAGGCGATAGGCATTTTGGTAGCTACTTGAACCGTGGATCGACACGCGGGAAGGTTTGATTTCCCCCTGGTTCATGGAGTTGCTGTCGTTGTTGGCAAATTGCACCGCAGGGTTGGTTTTCATCAGGTCAGTAATGTTGCCATCACCTGTATTTTTTTGGCTGATTTCTTCGGCGGTAACATATTGCGGTGCTGACATCACATCGGTTGCAGGGTGATTCTGAACCACACCCGAGACTTGGGTTTCAGGTAAAACCAATGTGCCTTGGTTTAAATTTTGCTGGCGGATCACGAAAACGCCATTTTCACTGACAAGTTCTAACCCGCTACCGATAAGTATTTTTTGTAATGCGGTTTGTGCGGAGTAATTGCCAGACAATGCAGGTGCACGCAAGCCATTTAATTGGCTTTTATCGTACAATAGTTGGATTTGGCCTTGGCGGCTAATTTCTGCAACGGAGGTTGCGAGCGATTGTTCGGGTAGTGAGAATGCCAGCTCTTGTGCAGCTGCGGATTGGCAAACTATTGCGCTACCAACTGCCACAGCAAGGGCAAGCGGCTTTAACCGGCCTTGAGTAAACTGAATAGACATGGATATCCCTTATTCTTAAGCTGCACAAAAAGTGTGCGGAAAATAGTCAGTAAAAAAACGAACTACTTAAGAAGAGGGTGAAATGAGAATTATCCTCACCTGTAAATGAAAATATTTTTCATTTATTTTTTTTATTGTTGATAATCAAAATGTTATTTTTATCTTGATAGACAACTTGGACAGGTAATAGTGACGGAAGGGCTTGAAAAAACAGATCTGGCTGACGGATATTGATACGCCCTGAGATTTTACTGTTTGCTAAAGTGGCAGGTGAAAGCTCAACATTAACAGCAGAATAGTTTTTGAGTTCAGCGAGTACTTCAGCAAGGGGTTTATCCACAAAAACCAATTCGCCAAAGCGCCAGCGCGCGACATCCTGCGCATCCACGTGTTGTCGGGTAATTTTGCTACTCGGGCTGGCACTGACCGCGCTATCGCCAGCGAGCAAAAAAACAGGGTGGGAGTTTTGCTCACTTTGGAAGCTCACAATGCCTTGGCTAACATTCACCGAAACCTGTTGTGCGGCCTTATTTACTTCAAACTCGGTACCAACAACCTGAATACGCCGTTGGTCAGTTTGAATAACAAAGGGGCGGTAAGGGTTTGATTTTACTTTGAAATACGCGTTGCCTTCATCAAGGTACAGGTTACGCACAGGCGTTTCATAGGCAACACGGACACGGGTATGGCGGTTGAGAAATAATTGAGAACCATCGGGTAATGTGACTTCTTTTGGAGTATCCATCGTCACTAATGTCATGTTATTCAATAACATGTAGGGTAAATGGCTGTAAGGTAAAAATAAAATAGCAGCGATAAAAAATGCGGCTAATGTATTACCCAGCGGCCGCCAGAGGCGAAAAAAAGGGCGTTTTTCACTTGCCTCTTTTTTAGCACTGGCAGGGCGAGGCATTGCATCAAAATCACGCCATACTGACGCCATTGCGTCATAGGCTTTTGCATGTTCAGAGGACGCCGCAAGCCATTGTTTAAATTGCGCGGTTTCCTGTTCACTGATGCGTTGGCTGTGCATTCGGGTAAACCAAAGTGCAGCCTCTTCATCAATGTGGTTTGTATCCTCTGATTCGTGCAAAGGCTCGTGTGTCATGACTATTTATTGCCCTGATTATCAAGGTGTTTTTTACAATGAACTAACGCCGCCGCAATGTGTTTCTCCACCATACTGATTGAAATTTCCATTCGCTCAGCGATTTCACTTTGCGATAACCCATCAAAACGATATAGCAAGAATGCTTCTCGCCGACGAGGAGGCAAAGTTTCAAGGGCTTCACTTAACCGTTGAATGCGTTGCTGATGTTCCAGTATTTCACTGGGATCAGCTTCGCGTTGCTCTAAACTGTGTTCATGCGCGATCTCATCAATGGCGGTTTCTGATTTGGTTTGGCGCAGGTTACGCCGCCAATGATCAATCAGCACATGATTTGCAATTTTAAACAGGTAAGCGCGGCTCTCTTTTACTGGTGTTTGTTCCTTGCGATTAAGCCATAGTGTAAACACATCCTGTGATAAATCATCAGCATCATTGCTGTTGTCTAGCCGATTGCGGAAAAACCGTACAAGTTGGCTATAAGTTGACTGATACGCACCGCTAATTTTGCGGGCAAGGGATTTATCGATGGTCATTTTACTGGTGTCAATGTTATCAAAGTGCGCAAATAACAGGATGGGAGCCCTAAATGCGCTGATGAATAATCCGCTCAGATTACTTTTTATTATGAATCAATATCTTATTTTAATTATTGTGTTTTTACTAATAATAATGAATATCATTTTTGTTTGTATTATGCCTATAATCTGCAAAAAATAAAGTCGTGAGGCAGAATATGAGCAGTATAACGGGCAAGTTAGAACGCCCGATTTTCCGTCCACTGGGCGGTTTGGCGTTGAGTTGTCTTTTCCATGGAACACTAGCAATTATTTTTATTGGATGGGTTACGTCTTCCATCCCCAAAACAGGCGTATTGCCACCCGCAATTTCTTTGCAACTCGGGGTTTATCAGCTAGAGCAACAAGCGGAGCCTGAGGTGAACCATGCGCCTAAACAGCAAGTGGTGACTCGCGAGGAAACCTTGCCAGAAGTGGTGGAAAAAGCGGAGAAATTGCCTGAAACTGCACTGGTGGATAATGGTACGTTAACGAAAGTGACGGAGAGAAAACGCCCACCAAAGAAAAAAATTCCTCAAGAGAAAAAAGTGTTTGAAGATGCCCCTGTGACGACCCAAGAGTCTGCAGTGACATCCGCACCCGCGTCAGGAAGTGAATCCAGCAGCAGTGCAAACTTTTCTAGCAATGCCTCGATGGCAGTGAGTGGTCACCAAGGGTGGCAAAGCGAAGTTCATCAACGTATTGCAAAAACAAAGCGTTACCCACGTGCAGCGCTGCGTTTTCGCTCAACAGGGGTTTCCCAAGTGAAAGTGGTGCTGGATAGCAAAGGGGAAGTTGTCACCGCGAGTTTATTTAATTCGTCAGGCACAAAAATTTTAGATAAAGAAGCCATTGCAACAATTTCACGCGCGGCACCTTTTCCAGTACCGCCAGAAACTTTATTAGTTGATGGACGTGTGGAATTTATTGCTCCGATTGTATTTGATACAACCTCAATTTAAGCGTTATTTTTCCGATTGTGACGGCTTGCGCTTTGAGGCAGGCCGTTTTGGCCGATAAGGACGAGGCTCTTTTTTGCGCCGCAATCGGATTGGTTTTGCGCGAATAGCCGGCTCATCGCTTTGGTTATCTACTTCATTTTCTTCGTTATTTTCTTCAGTATTTACCACTAACGGTGGTGGCTGTTTGTGGCCTTTCTTTTTCTTCAATTTCAGTAAGGTATTGGCCAAAACAAAACCTATGCACAGCGCGAATAAAATAAAAATGCGTAATACATTGGTGCTGTTATCTGCTTGCTGAATTTCCGCTGCTAGCAATTCGGTATCAATTGTCAGGCGTAAGTAGCCTTTCGGTTCTTTCGCGCCTTGAATAGGGACAACAAGTTGATATTGAAAGTTTTGCAGCGAAGAATTATTGTCAATGGCAAGGCGTTCTTTGACTGTTGTTGGTTCTCCAACTTGAGTGACCAATGTCCCACTCGCGGTGTAGATACTCGCATCTAAAATATAGCGGTCTTTTGCCACATTATTTAAATTGGCATTAATTCGTTCCAAATTAAAATCTTTGCTGCCAGGAACAATATAATCAGATAAGCTGAAAGCAACCTGTTCAGCAAGAACATAAGTCAATTGTTTAAATTGCTCGATTCGGCTTTGATTTTGGCTATAACCTAAATAGGAAATGCCGTGCATCAGTAAAGTTACCAGCGCAACGCAGATAACGATAATGACAGTTTTATGTAGCCTGAAGGTGCGTTTCATTGCTTTATTGGTGCTCTCGACTTATTTTGAGTATAAAGATAGCCTTATACTCAAGTAATAGGGGTTTATATTTCGTTTTCGCAGTAAAAACGTAAGGTTATAAAGCCTTAAAGTTTAGTATAGTGGCTTCGTTCGGCTACTCGCAACACATCATTATAAAAAAGTTATTTCGATTACAGGAGCGCATTTTCATGTCAACGAGTTTGACCTATTGTTACCTACCCGACGAAATCCAAAAATGGCCTGGTCTGCCCCTTTCTTTAAGTGGGGAAGAAGTGATGCCCCTTGATTATCGTGCTGGTGACAGTGGGTGGTTGCTCTATGGTCGCGGTTTAGATAAAGCGAGGATCAGTAATTTCCAACAACGTCTGGGAATTGCGATTGTGATTGTATCTTCATGGCGCATTGATGACTACCAAGTTGTTAGGATTGCAGGCAGCATCACGCCAAGAATTAAAAAGCTCGCTGATGAATGTCAACTAGACGTGGTGCCATTAGGGCAAATCCCGCGCTTACGTTCGCCGGGGATTTTGTTGATGGATATGGACTCCACCGCAATTCAAATCGAATGCATTGATGAAATCGCCCGCTTAGCAGGGGTGGGTGAGCAAGTGGCCGAAGTCACTGAGCGAGCAATGCAAGGGGAGCTGGATTTTACCGAAAGCCTACGTGCCCGTGTCGCATTATTGGAAGGCGCAGATGCAGCTATCTTAGATAAAGTCTTAGAAACACTGCCATTAATGCCGGGGTTAACGAACCTTGTTCGTAAGCTACAAGCGATGAACTGGCATATTGCAATTGCCTCAGGCGGTTTTACGTTTTTCGCCGACAACCTAAAACAAAAACTCAAATTAGTGGCGGCTGTAGCGAACCAGCTTGAAGTGAAAAATGGTAAGCTAACAGGGAAAGTTAAAGGGCCGATTGTTGATGCAAAATATAAAGCGCAAACCCTAGTAAAACTGGCGGAAAAACTCGAGATCCCAATAGAGCAAACCGTGGCGATCGGCGATGGTGCCAATGACCTAAAAATGATCCGTAAGGCAGGTCTGGGAATAGCATATCATGCGAAACCAAAGGTGTATGCGAGAGCAAAAGTGGCGATTCGTCATGCGGATCTCATGGGGGTGTTGTGTGTACTCAGTGGGGGTCTGAAGCACGAGGAACGCTAATATTCTTCATGGTTTGCGCTGTAGCGGTGTTGGCTGCGCTCGCTAACCCTAGTCACATACTGGTGTATGCTCCTAGGGCTTAGCTTCACTTGCCGCCTTGCTACAACACAATCCATTTTGAATATTATGAGATTAATTTAACGCTAAATTAATAGATAAAAGAGTTTGCTGTAGAGGTGTTGGCTTCACTCGGCTGCTTGGGTCACATACTTGTGTATGCTCCCCAAGACATCCTCCTTTGCCGCCTAGCCACAACACGAACTATTTTGAATATTAGTTTTAAATTAATTTATAAGAAGAATCTGCTGTGGCGATGTTGGCTTCACTCGGCTGCTTGGGTCACATACTGGTGTATGTTCCTAGGGCTTAGCTTCACTTGCCGCCTTGCTACAACACAATCCATTTTGAATATTAAGCTAATTTAATTTTCGAGATTTCAAGACTCAAGAACATTAGAACATTGTGGTTCATCGGTTGTAAAACAGCATAATTTTAACGAGGAGTTTGGTGTGGCGAAAGGGGTAAAAAGGGCGTTTGTCTGTAATGAATGCGGGGCAGATTATCCGCGTTGGCAGGGGCAATGCAGTGCTTGCCATGCATGGAATACGATTACGGAAGTGCGTCTTGCCTCAACAAACTCGGCTTCACGTAATGACCGGTTAACGGGGTATGCGGGGAATGCGGCGGGGGTGAGTAAAGTTCAGAAACTCTCTGATATCAGCCTTGAAGAATTGCCTCGCTTTACGACAGGTTTTAAAGAGTTTGACCGTGTATTGGGCGGTGGAGTTGTGCCAGGAAGTGCCATTTTGATCGGCGGAAATCCAGGGGCGGGTAAAAGCACCTTGCTACTGCAAACCATGTGTTTGTTATCTCGTGAAATGAAAACCCTGTATGTTACGGGGGAAGAGTCATTGCAACAGGTGGCGATGCGCGCACACCGATTAGGTTTGCCTACAGACTCGCTCAATATGCTCTCTGAGACCAGCATTGAACAAATTTGTTTAACCGCAGAGCAAGAACAGCCTAAATTAATGGTGATTGACTCCATCCAGGTGATGCATATGGCGGATATCCAATCGTCACCAGGCAGTGTTGCGCAAGTCCGTGAAACTGCTGCCTATTTAACGCGGTTTGCCAAAACCCGCGGTGTCGCCATCATTATGGTAGGTCACGTGACCAAAGACGGCTCACTGGCAGGGCCTAAAGTGCTTGAACACTGTATTGACTGCTCGATTATGTTAGATGGTGATGCCGATAACCGTTTCCGTACCTTGCGTAGCCATAAAAACCGTTTTGGGGCAGTGAACGAATTAGGGGTGTTTGCTATGACAGAGCAAGGCCTCAAAGAAGTGAGCAATCCCTCCGCGATTTTCTTAAGTCGCGGCGATGAAATTACGTCTGGGAGTTCCGTGATGGTGGTGTGGGAAGGGACACGCCCACTGCTGGTGGAAATCCAAGCGCTGGTCGATCACTCAATGATGTCGAACCCACGTCGTGTAGCTGTTGGCTTAGAGCAAAACCGTTTAGCCATTTTATTGGCGGTGCTGCACCGTCACGGTGGCTTGCAAATGTCGGATCAAGACGTGTTTGTGAATGTAGTAGGGGGCGTAAAAGTGATTGAAACCAGTGCTGATCTCGCTTTGCTATTGTCTCTTGTATCCAGTTTCCGTGACAGGCCATTACCGCGCGACCTTGTTGTTTTTGGCGAAGTCGGGTTGGCGGGTGAAATTCGCCCAGTACCAAGTGGGCAAGAGCGTATTTCAGAGGCGGCAAAACACGGTTTTAAACGCGCTATTGTTCCCCATGCCAATATGCCGAAAAAATCACCACCAGATATGAAAGTGTATGGGGTGAAGAAATTAGCGGATGCATTAAGTATTTTGGATGAGCTATAACGCTTAGAGCAAAAAGGAAAAACCATGGCTGAATTTGACTATCTAAAAAACGCGATCAAAAGAGCGGGCTATACGCTTCAACAGGTTGCGGATGCGACAGATATGACCAAAGGCTATCTCAGCCAGTTGATTAACGACAAAATTAAGAGCCCAAGCGCCCAAAAAATCGCTGCGCTTCATCGCTTTCTTGGATTGGAATTCCCCAATCAGCAAAAAACGATTGGTGTGGTTTTTGGTAAATTTTACCCGCTACATACGGGGCATATCTATCTTATTCAGCGGGCGTGTAGCCAAGTGGATGAATTGCACATTATTTTGTGCCATGATGAACCTCGTGATAAAGAGCTGTTCGTCAATAGCTCCATGTCCCAACAACCCACGGTGAGCGACAGATTGCGTTGGTTGCTACAAACCTTTAAATATCAAAAAAATATTCATATTCATTCGTTTGATGAGCAAGGTATTGAGCCTTATCCACACGGTTGGGAAGTGTGGAGCGATGGAATGAAAGGCTTTTTGAAAAAGCACAATATTAACCCGAGATATATTTATTCTGGGGAAGCCAATGATACTCTGCGGTACAAGAAACACTTAGGTGTCGAAACTATTTTAATTGACCCTGAACGTACTTTTATGAATATCAGCGGCAACCAAATTCGCCAAGCACCTTTTCGTTATTGGGAATATATCCCAACGGAAGTTAAACCCTTCTTTGTTCGTAAAGTCGCTATTCTTGGTGGTGAATCCAGTGGAAAATCGACGTTAGTCAATAAGTTAGCTAATATTTTCAATACCTCCAGTGCATGGGAATATGGTCGTGACTATGTGTTTAGCCACTTAGGTGGTGATGAGATGGCATTGCAATATTCGGACTACGACAAAATTGCATTGGGGCATGCACAGTACATTGATTTCGCAGTGAAATATGCCAATAAAGTCGCATTTATTGATACCGACTTCGTCACGACTCAAGCCTTTTGTTTACGCTATGAAGGTAAAGAGCACCCATTTGTTCAGGCATTGATAGACGAATACCGATTCGATTTGGTAATAGTTTTAGAGAATAACACCCCTTGGGTGGCAGATGGTTTAAGAAGCTTGGGCAGTGATAAAGACCGAAAAGCTTTTCAAAACCTACTGATTGAAATGCTTAAGAAAAATAATATTGAATTTGTGCGGGTGGAATCCTCAGATTACGATACACGCTTCTTGGAGTGTGTCACCCTCGTTCAGCAGTTATTGATGCTAGATGACTTATAAAATCCCCCAATAAAAAACGGCATCTAGTGATGCCGTC
The DNA here is from genome assembly GCF_050446505.1 of Providencia sp. SP181. Lineage (NCBI taxonomy): Bacteria > Pseudomonadati > Pseudomonadota > Gammaproteobacteria > Enterobacterales > Morganellaceae > Providencia > Providencia sp. SP181. The sequence goes on along the minus strand of NZ_JBBPXM010000005.1, from coordinate 321,020 downwards.
ATATGATATTGCTTTGCTAATCAGAACGATGTCTTAAAAGATCTGAAGTTAAGCTACAAATAATAATATTCAAAATAATTCAGTTTGCAGGTAGGCGGCAAATGAAACTAAGCCCTAGGAGCATACACCAGTATGTGACTAGGGTTAGTAAATGAAGCCAACACCCCTGCAACCTGAAGAATGAAGAATATTTATTTGGTCATTCGTTTATATTTCATTCGATGCGGCTGCAACGCTTCTGCACCTAACGTCCGCTTCTTGTAATCTTCATACTCAGAGAAGTTACCTTCGAAGAACGTAATATTACCTTCATCTTGATAATCAATGATATGCGTAGCGATACGGTCAAGGAACCAACGGTCATGGGAAATAACCATTGCACAACCAGGGAACTCTAACAGCGCATTTTCTAATGCACGTAAGGTTTCTACGTCGAGGTCGTTGGTTGGTTCATCGAGTAACAGCACGTTGCCGCCCACTTGCAGCAGTTTTGCTAAGTGTAAACGACCGCGTTCACCACCGGATAATTCGCCAACATGTTTACCTTGGTCAACGCCTTTAAAGTTAAATCGGCCAACGTAAGCACGGCTTGGGATCTCGAAATTGCCGATGCGCATGATGTCTTGTCCGTTGGAAATTTCTTCCCACACGGTTTTGCTGTCATCCATTGAGTCACGGAATTGGTCAACAGACGCGATTTTTACCGTCTCACCCAAGGTGATCGAGCCTGAGTCTGGTTGCTCTTGGCCTGAAATCATACGGAACAAGGTCGATTTACCCGCACCGTTTGGACCGATGATCCCAACAATGGCTCCTTTAGGAATGGAGAAATTCAGGTTATCGATTAATACGCGGTCGCCATAAGATTTGCTTAGGTTTTCAACTTCGATCACTTTGTCACCTAAACGTGGTCCAGGTGGAATAAAGAGCTCGCTTGTTTCATTACGTTTTTGATATTCAACGTTATTAAGTTCTTCAAAGCGAGCAAGGCGTGCCTTACCTTTCGATTGACGGCCTTTTGGATTTTGGCGGATCCACTCAAGTTCTTTCTCGATAGACTTACGGCGAGCGGCTTCAGTTGATGCTTCTTGCGCCAAACGTTCATCTTTTTGCTCAAGCCAAGAGGAGTAGTTACCTTCCCATGGAATACCTTCACCACGGTCAAGTTCGAGGATCCAACCTGCAACGTTATCTAAGAAATAGCGGTCATGCGTGATGGCGACAACGGTGCCTTCGTAGTCATGTAAGAAGCGCTCTAACCACGCAACGGATTCGGCATCCAAGTGGTTGGTTGGCTCATCGAGCAGCAGCATGTCTGGTTTTTCCAGCAGTAGGCGGCAAATTGCCACACGGCGGCGTTCCCCCCCAGAGAGGTTTTCGATTTTTGCATCCCAAGCTGGCAGGCGCAGCGCATCAGCAGCACGCTCCAGTTGGTTATCTAAATTGTGGCCATCTTGTGCTGAAATAATCGCTTCTAACTCGCCTTGTTCTTTGGCCAGTTTATCAAAATCAGCACCTTCTTCAGCGTAGGCGGCATAAACTTCGTCTAAACGCGTTAATGCACGTTTAACTTCGCCAACAGCCTCTTCCACCGCTTCACGCACAGTGTGCTCAAGGTTCAGTTTTGGTTCTTGTGGCAGGTAGCCGATTTTTAAACCAGGTTGCGGACGTGCTTCACCTTCGATATCGGTATCAATACCCGCCATAATGCGCAGTAATGTTGATTTACCTGCACCGTTGAGACCTAAAACACCGATCTTAGCCCCCGGGAAGAAGCTCAGAGAGATATTTTTTAAAATATGACGTTTCGGTGGAACAATTTTTCCAACCCGATACATACTATAAACGAATTGAGCCAAGTTATTTACCTTTTGTTTTATAAAGGGAATTTTAATTTTATGCTGTTTTCTGTACGTCAGGGGAAAATGCCCTAAAAGACAGAGAAAAACCGCGATAAATTGTTTGTCCTGAACTATACCTGAACATCAGAGGATCATCCATCCCTCCCCGTTATCTGATGAGAGATAGGCAGATAACAGCGGTGTTTTATTTTTAAACATTTACTTTTTTAACTCTGACTGTGTAGTGAGTCGATACGCTATACAGGGAGTGAATTGTGATAAAAAGTTTTATGCACAAAGGAATAGAGCGTTTTTTAGGATGGTAATTACCTCAGGTATTCAAGCGAAACATATTACAAAATTATGGATACCGCTTACTGCGTTAAATACGACCAAAAGGCCACAAGATATGTCTGCACCTAGTTGGAAACTACATCAGTTAAAAGATGCTGATTTGCAAAGTCATTGGTCAATATCCGTCAATGGAAATTGGCGATTAACGTTTAAATTTGAGGGTGAAGATGCCATCCTCGTTGATTATCAAGATTATCATTAAGGTGAAAATCATGAATAAAATGCATAACCCTGTACACCCTGGTATTGTGCTGCGTGAGTATTTAGAGGGAATTTCAGTGACAGACGCTGCGAAAGGGCTGGGTGTCACACGTGCAACATTGTCGCGTATTCTTAATGGTAGCAGTGGCGTTTCAGCAGATATGGCGATCCGCTTGGAAATGGCATTAGGAACCAGTGCAAAGATGTGGGTAGAAATGCAGGCTCAATATGAACTTTGGCAAGCTTCTTTGGAAGAACGCCCCGCAATTAAACCGTTATTTCCGAGGAGCAAAGACTTTAAATCATTTATGGGCTGACTGATACGTAAAAGACTGTAAAGTCGATAAATTCAAGAACTCTCCGCTGTTACTAAATAAAAACTTTCGGTAGCATTCACAGTATTGATATATGTTTAATATACCCGTAATCCTTCAAGTTGCAGCGCTTTTCGTTGAGGTATAAGTGACAGCGCTCAGTTAGCAGAGTCACATAGTTTATCTATGCTCCTCGCCTATCTTCGCTTGTCGCCTACCTGCAACTCGAATTATTTGGGGTATATATAGGTTAAGGTTTCTCCTGTATTTTGACTTTAGTTTAGCGATGGAGCGAGAGGATATGAAACGTTGGTTAGCGGCAGTTCCAGTAACAATGATGCTGGTTTCTAGCACCGTATGGGCAGATTCCCTACAGTCACAGCGGGAGCGGTATCAAGCGATTAAAACCGCTTGGGATGCAAATAAAATGGATGAAGTGGAGCGCTTATTGCCGACGTTGCATGATTATCCTCTTTATCCCTATTTGGCTTACCGTGAGTTGACGCAAGATCTTGATATTGTTTCACCTCGTCAAGTTCAAGAGTTTATTAATGCCTATCCAACGCTACCTGTTGCTAAGAATTTAAAAACGCGTTTTGTCAATGAACTTGCCCGTCGCCAAGAGTGGAAATCATTGCTTGAATTTAGTCCTGAGGCACCAAAACCTGCCGAAGCACAATGTAATTTCTATTTTGCTAACTGGGCGGTTGGGAACAAACAAGTGGCTTGGCAAGGCGCTGAAAAAGCGTGGTTAAATGGCCATTCAATGCCCACTGCCTGCGATAAACTATTTAACGAATGGGAAAAAGCAGGCTATTTAAGTGCTGAAATGGTGCTGGAGCGTATTAATCTGGCGATTAAAGAAGGGAACCCGTCGATTGCCAGTTATTTAGCAAAACGTCTACCGCCGAGTTATAAAACCATTGGTGATGCGTTGATTAAATTGCAAAATGAGCCAGCTTCGGTGGTTTCGTTTGCAAACACTGTCACCCCAACGGATTTTACTCGCCAAGCAACCATTGCGGCATTTAACCGTTATGCTCGCCAATCGCCAGATGCTGCTCGCTCCGTATTAAGCAGCGTAAGCTCTGCGCAAAAAATGAATATGGCTGAAAGCCAGCAGCTAAAAGACAGCATTGCATGGCAGTACATGGGGGATGTGACTCCTGAACAAGCGCAGTGGCGTGATGAAACTATTCAGGAAACGAACTCAGCTTCGTTAAAAGAGCGCCGTGTTCGTCTTGCGTTAGGGCAAGGGGATAAAATGGGTGTCGCTTCATGGTTAAGGCAGCTTCCAGCGGAAGTGAAAAACAAAGAAGAATGGCAATATTGGCAGGCGATTACGCTAATTGATGCAGGGAAAAAAGCGGAAGGCGAAACGCTGCTTCGCCAGCTAACTGAAAAACGTGGTTTCTACCCGATGGTTGCCGCACAAGTGTTAGAGATTGATTACCCTGTGTTAGTCAAAAGCGCGGTGAAGCCTGATGCGAGCATCAGCCAGCTCCCTGAAGTCCAACGTGTGCGAGAGCTAATGTATTGGGAAATGGATAATTTAGCGCGCTCAGAATGGGCAAGCTTGGTGGCATCCCGCCCAGCTAATCAACAAGAACAGTTGGCCCGTTATGCGTTCGATAATAAATGGGCGGATCTCAGCGTGCAAGCGACGATCAAGGCAAAACTGTGGGATCACCTTGAAGAGCGCTTCCCATTGGCGTGGGATAAAGAATTTAATCTGTATACCAAATCAAAAGACATACAAAAAAGTTATGCGATGGCGATCGCCCGCCAAGAAAGTGCTTGGAACCCGCAAGCACGTTCGCCTGTTGGTGCGACAGGTTTGATGCAGTTAATGCCAGCAACCGCAAAACATACGGCACAGAAGCAAGGCATTGATTATGTGAATACTAGCCAGCTAACTAACCCAACGATGAACATCGAGCTGGGGACGGCTTATCTGGAAGATGTGTATCAGCAATTTGGTAACAACCGTATCTTAGCCAGTGCAGCCTATAACGCAGGCCCATCACGAGTGACACGTTGGCTAGGAAACAGCGGTGGTCGCATCGATGCCGTGGCATTTGTTGAAAGTATTCCATTCTCGGAAACTCGCGGGTACGTGAAAAATGTGCTGTCGTATGATTTATTTTATCGCCATTTTATGGGGCAAAAGAATAGTAAGGTTCTTATGCCTAACGAATGGAATATGAAATACTAAAAATACTCTTCATATTTCGAATTGTAGGGGTGTTGGCTTCATGTGTTAGCCCTAGTCACATACTTTTGTATGCTCCTAGGGCCTAACACATTTTGCCGCCTACCTACAATCCGAACTATTTTGAGTATTAAGACTTGTCATATTTCGAATGATAGGGGGTTGGCTTCATGTGTTAGCCTAGCCACATACTTTTGTATGCTCCTCGAGCTATCCTCGCTGGTCGCCTAGTCACAACTCAAATTATTTAGCGTATTAATGCAGTAACTAAATGAAATTCGCTTTTTTTTTGTTTGGTTGGTTGATGATTTCTAATCAGAGTGTGTTATCATTTGTACTAGTTAAATAGTATGGATGGATAAACGATGACAGCAAATCAACACAATGATCCGGCGCTAACGGCCGATGAGAACGCTGACTGGCTGCGCTTTGTGAATTTACTTCAATTGGCATTTGAACAAGATATTCAATTGCCAGTTCTGCAATTATTACTCACCCCTGATGAACGAACGGCGTTAGCAACCCGAGTAAAAATCGTGCAAGAATTGATGCGCGGTGAAATGAGCCAACGAGAATTGAAAAATGAGCTCGGTGTTGGGATCGCAACAATTACACGTGGGTCAAATAGCTTAAAATCAGCGCCTATTCCTGTGAAGGAATGGTTAGAGCAGCAACTCCTCTGATATTCGTTATACTTCGCACGATGACGTTGTTGACTGCTCTCGGCTACTTGGGTCACATACTTATGTATGCTCCCCAAGCTATCCTCGCTGGTCGCCTAGTCACCGCACGAATTATTTAGAATATCCATATTCGTTATGCTTCAAATTAGAATATCCTATTTGTCATGCTTCGAATGAATACACATAAAAAAAGTATGGTTTCCCATACTTTAGTGTGTATAAAAGTGGTGCTTTTGCCTACATGCAATTTTAATTATTTTGAGTATAATTAGTCTTCGACTTGGTTTAGCTCTTTATAAATTTCATGCTTAATGGGAACCAAAGCCAGTATCAAGGCTTGTTGGTAAACACTGGTGCGGGTTAATACACCGTCAGTGAAAAAACCGATGGCACCACCTTGTTGTTTGATATTATCGATACCCGTCAAAAAGGCCATTTCATCGCCAAGTTCACGACCTTCGCGAATACCTGCCAGAATTTTTTCTGGGATCATAATACTTGCAGAGCGAGACTCACCGCGAATTTGTTTGTGTTCAATGACAATCCAAGCGAAAGTCATGTCATCATCAATACCCGCTTCAATACCGACCCAAAAGTCGGCTTCAGGGCGAACTTGTCTTGAAGCCATCACGCGTTGTCTAGCACCTGTACGGGTTTCATTATTACCGATAGGTTGCTGTGGAACACTGCTATCGACATTAATATCTTCAATTTGATAACTGCCAGGCCCAAATACAGCATCGAAAGCTAGATTGATCGCTTTAATTTTGGCAGGGTTAGTCGTTGCAGCTATAACTTGGTACATTCATTATTTTCCTTTGAACACATACTTCGAAAAGTAATAACGGAACACATCTATGTTACAGGTTTATCTTGTTCGCCATGGCGAAACTGAATGGAATTTGGCTCGTCGCATCCAGGGACAATCTGATAGCCCTCTGACAGCCACAGGACGATTGCAAGCAAAGCAGGTGGCTGAAAGGATAAAATCAGAAGGCATTACCCATATTATCACTAGTGATATGGGGCGCACACTAGAAACTGCACAAATCATTGCAAGTGTATGCGGATGTGAAATTATCACAGAACCGCGTCTACGTGAACTAAATATGGGCGTGTTAGAGCAAAGAGCGATTGAATCATTGACGGCAGAAGAAGAACAATGGCGCAAAAGTTTGATTGATGGCACTCGTGGTGGACGTATCCCGAATGGTGAATCCATGGAGGAACTCTACACTCGTATGTTTGCCGCGTTGAATAGCTGCTTAGATTTACCCGAAGGTAGTCGTCCATTATTAGTGAGTCACGGTATTGCATTGAGTTCATTAATTAGCCGTATCATGGGGGTTCCTGCATACTCAGAGCGTCGTTTACGTTTACGTAATTGCTCGTTATCTCGCGTGGATTACCAAAACAGCCCTTGGTTAGCGAGTGGTTGGATTGTTGAAACGGCAGGGGAAGTTACTCATCTTACGCAACCCGCGTTGGATGAACAGCAGGGATAGTGATAGAAAAAAGGCGTTTCAACGGTGAAACGCCTTTTGTTTAAGCTGCTGCAGCAACATCCGTTTTGATAGGGACATAATAGTCAAACGTATCGATGTGCGTTTTGGGGTCATCACTGTCAGGTTTTATGTTATGTAGCTCTATGTTTTTTAATCGATAGTGTTCGATATCATAACCTGGTCGACGGGTTAAATTAAGTTTTGGTAAATAAACACCGTAGATTTGATACAGAAACTCTTGTAGTGCATCACGAGTTGGCACACCACTAAATGAAAATTTGACGTAATTTCCACTCGGTAGGGTGATATTCGAGTATTGATCCGTATTGAAACTCGCATCTTCTGGTTTTACAGCCGTGGTATAAAACACCGTCTGCTCATCCTCTTTTTCGGGATTATGGATCGCATGATGCAAGCCAAAAACCTCAGAGGCAATAGTTGTAGTGTTATCCAAATAGTAGTGCCAGAACGATTGGCGCATTTTCGAACACGCAGTTGACCATTCTTCGAGAGCATATGAACAGCTTTGTTCTAAGCCAACCAGTGACAGCTCAGGCATTTGCATAAACTCATGATCAATATTGACGTGGTTATCTAAAATAATTGGCGGGCAAATACCCGCGGCGCACCATTCTTCACTGCGGCGATAAAAAGCGGGCGTTAGGTTAAACTGCTTTTTAAAGGCGCGCGTAAATGTTTGTTGCGAGTCAAAGCGATATTGCAGAGCAATATCTAAAATTGGTCGGCTGGTTAAACGTAGTGCTACAGCCGCACGAGAAAGCCTTCTGGCTCGAATATAAGCGCCAATCGCTTGGTCAGTGACCTCTTTAAACATACGTTGCAAGTGCCACTTAGAGTAGCCTGCTTTTGCGGCGACATTATCCAGCGAAAGCGGTTTATCGAGGTTATCATCTATCCAGCGAAGCAAGTCGCGAATAATATTAGTTTGATCCATGTATATCCCCAGCCAATGCGACTTATCGAACAGATATAATCTATCAATGAATTGCTATTCTATATCAAGTTATCTTTTTCGTTTATAGTAAATGAGTTGTATTTGAGAATTAGTTAGAAAAGTGAATAATTAACTCTGTAACGGTGTTTTATTGGTTTAAATTGAATAGGAAACCCAGTATGCGTTTTTCCACATTAAAAAAGGTTGTATTTGCGTCATTATTAGCGGTGGCGTCTGGTTCAGCGCTCGCTGAAGAAGTTGGTTCAGTGGATACTGTGTTTAAAATTTTTGGGCCAGACCATAAAATTGTTGTTGAAGCCTTTGATGACCCTGATGTTGAAAATGTCACATGCTATTTGAGTCGTTCAAAAACGGGTGGGATCAAGGGCGGGTTGGGGTTAGCGGAAGATACTTCAGATGCAGCAATTTCCTGCCAACAAGTTGGCCCTATTGAGCTGAGCGACCGTGTAAAACGCAAGCCAACAAAAGGTCAGGTTGTTTTCCAGAAAAGAACGTCGTTAGTTTTCAAGAAGCTGCAAGTGGTGCGTTTTTATGATCCAAAACGGAATGCACTAATTTATTTAACTTACTCAGATAAAATGATCGACGGTTCCCCGAAAAATGCCTTAAGTGCTGTGCCGATTATGCCTTGGTGATGCTGAGCGAGTGATAAACACAAAAAAGCACCTTTTCAGGTGCTTTTTTACATCGAAAAATAGAGAGCTAATTATTCGTCTAAATCACCACAGAAACGATAGCCTTCACCGTGAATAGTCGCGATGATTTCTGGCGTGTCTGGTGTCGATTCAAAGTGTTTACGGATACGACGGATAGTTACGTCAACCGTTCTGTCGTGTGGTTTTAATTCACGACCAGTCATTTTCTTCAGTAAATCAGCACGGGTTTGAATTTTGCCCGGATTCTCACAGAAATGCAGCATCGCACGGAACTCACTACGTGGTAATTTGTAGTGTTCACCTGCTGGGCTGACTAATGAACGGCTGTTAATGTCCAATTCCCAACCATTGAATTTATAACTTTCAACAAGACGGCGTTCTTCAGTGCCACCTGCTAAATTCATGGTACGAGATAATAGATTACGCGCACGAATGGTCAGTTCACGTGGGTTAAATGGTTTGGTGATATAATCATCAGCGCCAATTTCGAGGCCAAGGATTTTATCGACTTCGTTATCACGGCCTGTTAGGAACATTAAAGCGATGCTTTCTTGCTCACGCAACTCACGTGCCAATAATAAACCGTTTTTACCTGGTAAGTTAATATCCATGATGACTAAATTGATGTCATGCTCAGAGAGGATATTGTTCATCTCTTCGCCATCAGTTGCCTCATGGACCACATAGCCTTCCGCTTCAAAGATACTTTTCAGCGTATTGCGTGTGACAATCTCATCTTCAACAATCAAAATGTGTGGGGTCTGCATAGTTGCTACCTAAGTATTAAAATAAAAATACTGAACTCACAAGCCGTTTCCAGTTAGGTGGTTATTAATATTGTTCTCTGGGAAAACACGTTTATGAGTATAAATTTGTTTTGAAATTCAACAGTGACTTTATGTTGCCGTTTCTAGCAATTGACTCTAAAAGTGAATCAAAATATAAGCACTCTCCCAATATTGGGCTGTTAACAGCAATATAACAGCTAATACTGCATTTACCACCTAAAAAACTAACTTTTGTTGATACATATCAAAATCAATTGTAGCACGTTAACAAAAATTGTTAGGTAGATAATTATATAAATTAACTTGTGGTTTAGATATCAGATAGGAGCTTAAAATTGCAGGAGCTAATGAGAGGGATTCCTGTTTGGGATTGATATTAAAGCAATAAGTTTTTAGCCGGCTAAATATACCATGACTATTAATGCTCAATTTGTGACCTAGTTCGAATTCTAGAGGGTTATTTGTATTGCCAGAAAGCCTCTTTGGAGAATCAGTGATAGCGGGAAGATAAAATAAAAACATCTATCTTGGGGTTTTGTGGTGTTTAGTTTGGAAAGTTCTCTATTTTATTTTAATTAATTGGTTTTTTTTACAATTAAGAAACATATTACTCAGTGTTGTTGTTGGGTAGATACCAATAAAATCATAATACTAAGTAAAAAAACTTAGTTTTGGATAGGTGATTTTACTTGAGAAGAAAAAATCAAAATAACAATGAATTTTTTGTTTTTAGAGATGTACATCGCTCACAGTAAAGCCAGAACACTTGTTATTTTTGGTTATTTAATGACCTGGTTTGAATTAAAATTTTCAAAAAGATATTAAACTTAAAATTTAATATTTTATGGTGTTAAAAACTGCATTTTTTATATTCACTCTGTTTTTATTCAAGGTTTAGCTCTTTTTGTAGATAGTTTTTAATCAAAAAAAAGCAATTTTAGCCATATGTTTTTACAAATAAATTTGACAATTTATAGCAATTGCTTTAACCGTATAGGGAGAAACCTAATGAATCAAATGAGACAGACAGAATTTATGCGTAATATCAGCCTGACTATTATTATTACCACCACCACCGTAACCACAGGAAACGGGGCGGGCTGACGCATCCAAAAAATAAAAATGAAAAAGCCCGCATCCCTACCAGATGCGGGCTTTTTTTTGGTGTTAATTCAGGAGAGAAATACCATGCGTGTGCTTAAATTTGGCGGTACTTCGGTTGCGAATGATGAACGAGTACTGAATGTTGCTGACATTGCTGAAAGTAAATTAGCAGATGGGCAAGTGGCTCTGGTGTTGTCAGCACCAGCAAAAATCACAAACCATCTCGTTGCAATGATTGATAAAACGGTTGCAGGTCAGGATGTCATCACGCATGTGAATGATGCCGAAATGATTTTTGCTAGCTTGTTAAAAGGATTGAAAGAAAAACAGCCTGGTTTTGAATATGACAGGTTGAAAAAACTCACTGAACAAGAATTCGCGCAAATTAAACAAGTACTGCATGGTATTACTCTTCTAGGCCAATGTCCTGATAGCATTAACGCATCAATTATTTGTCGTGGTGAAAAACTGTCAATTGCCATTATGGAGTCCGTTTTAAAAGCTCGGGGTCATAACGTCACGGTAATCAATCCTGTCGAAAGTTTATTAGCCAAGGGGCACTACCTCGAGTCTACAGTTGATATTAATGAGTCAACAAAGCGTATAGCTGATCTAAATATTCCCAAAGACCACTTTGTGTTAATGGCTGGATTCACCGCAGGTAATGAAAAAGGGGAGTTAGTCGTTTTAGGGCGTAACGGTTCTGACTACTCAGCAGCCGTATTAGCTGCCTGTCTACGCGCAGATTGTTGTGAAATCTGGACTGATGTTGATGGTGTTTATACCTGTGACCCACGTCTTGTACCTGACGCCCGTTTATTGAAAGGGATGTCGTATCAAGAAGCCATGGAGCTTTCTTATTTCGGTGCTAAAGTTCTTCATCCTCGAACAATTGCCCCAATTGCCCAGTTCCAAATCCCTTGCCTAATCAAAAACACCACTAACTTAAGCGCTCCAGGCACCCTAATTGGTGACGGTCAAACAGATGATAGCACACCAGTAAAAGGCATTACTAACCTGAACAATATGGCGATGATCAACGTTTCAGGGCCTGGAATGAAAGGGATGGTAGGGATGGCTGCACGTATTTTCTCAGTGATGTCTCGTAAGGGGATCTCTGTCGTGCTAATCACTCAATCGTCGTCTGAATACAGTATTAGCTTCTGTGTGCCTCAAGGAGAATTGCAGCGTGCACGTACAGCTCTTGAAGAAGAGTTCTATCTAGAACTTAAAGATGGCGTATTAGACCCGCTGGATGTGATGGAGCAACTGGCTATCATCTCCGTTGTTGGTGATGGTATGCGCACATTAAAAGGCATCTCTGCGCGTTTCTTCTCGGCATTGACCCGCGGTAATATCAACATAGTGGCAATCGCCCAAGGTTCGTCTGAGCGCTCTATTTCTGCTGTGATTGCAAATGAGTCAGCGACAACAGCGGTTCGCCTCTGTCACCAAATGCTGTTTAATGCAGAACAAGTGATTGAAGCATTCATCGTTGGTGTCGGCGGTGTGGGTAATGCATTGATTGAACAAATTCATCGCCAACAGCAATGGTTGAAGCAAAAACACATCGACCTGCGTGTGTGCGGTATTGCTAATTCGCGCGCAATGTTGACCAATATGCAGGGCATTGATCTGGATAATTGGAAAGCAGAATTAGCACAAGCAAAAGAACCGTTTAGTTTAAGTCGTTTGATCCGTTTAGAACGTGAATATCATTTCTTAAACCCAGTGATCATCGATTGCACCTCTAACCAAGAAATTGCTGAACAATATGTGAACTTCTTAAAAGATGGTTTTAACGTGGTGACACCGAACAAGAAAGCAAACACGTTATCCATGGATTATTACCATCAATTACGTACCGCAAGTGAAACGTCAAAGCGTAAGTTTTTATATGATACAAATGTGGGAGCGGGTCTGCCTGTTATCGAAAACCTGCAAAATTTATTGAATGCAGGTGATGAACTGGTGCACTTTAGCGGTATCTTATCAGGTTCATTATCCTTTATTTTCGGTAAGTTAGATGAAGGGATGTCATTATCTGAAGCAACAACCTTGGCGAAAGAAAAAGGCTTTACTGAGCCAGATCCTCGTGATGATTTATCAGGGATGGATGTTGCGCGTAAATTATTAATTTTAGCCCGTGAAGCAGGTTATAAATTAGAGTTACAAGATATTGAAATTGAAGCCGTTCTCCCAGCTGATTTTGACAGCTCAGGCCCAGTTCCTGAGTTTATGGCACGTTTACCGCAACTCGATGCTCAATTTGCTGAACGCATAAAAGCCGCTGAAGCAGAACAAAAAGTGTTACGCTATGTTGGATTGATAGAAGAAGGGCGCTGCCAAGTTAAGATTGTTGCAGTGGATGGTAATGACCCGCTCTTTAAAGTCAAAAATGGCGAAAACGCATTGGCTTTCTATACACGCTATTACCAACCAATTCCTTTAGTATTAAGAGGTTATGGTGCGGGTAATGATGTTACAGCAGCGGGTGTATTTGCAGATATGTTACGTACTCTGTCATGGAAATTGGGAGTTTAATAAGTGATTAAAGTTTATGCACCCGCTTCAATTGGTAATGTTAGTGTCGGGTTTGATGTCCTTGGGGCGGCGGTTTCACCCGCTGACGGCTCATTATTAGGCGATTGTGTGACTGTCGAAGCGGCAGAGACGTTTTCGTTAACCAATAAAGGCAAATTTGTTTCTAAGCTACCAAAGAAAAACGAGCACAATATCGTTTACCAATGTTGGCAGCTGTTTTGTGAGCGTTTGGGGAAAACCTTGAATGTGGCAATGACGCTGGAGAAAAACATGCCAATTGGCTCTGGCTTAGGTTCGAGCGCATGTTCTGTTGTTGCTGCACTGATGGCGCTGAATGAATTTGCGCAAAAGCCGTTCGATGACACTCAGCTGCTTGGCATGATGGGAGAATTGGAAGGGCGTATTTCAGGTAGCGTGCATTACGATAACGTCGCACCGTGTTTCCTTGGCGGATTACAGCTGATTATTGAGCAAAATGGTATTATTTCACAACCTGTACCAGCATTTGAAAATTGGTATTGGGTAATGGCGTATCCAGGAATTAAAGTCTCGACAGCTGAAGCGCGTGCTATCTTACCAAACAGCTATCCGCGTCATGATATCGTTAATCATGGGCGTTATCTCTCGGGCTTTATTCACGCTTGTCATACTCACCAGCCATTATTGGCGGCGACGATGATCCAAGATGTTGTCGCAGAGCCATACCGTACACAATTGCTGCCTGGCTTTGCTGAGGCTCGTCAAAATGCTAAAGAAATTGGTGCATTAGCTTGCGGGATCTCTGGCTCAGGGCCAACATTATTTGCTATTTGTGATGACAAACTCATCGCCGAAAAAATGGCCACGTATTTGCAACAACATTATATTCAGAATGATGAAGGCTTTGTGCATATCTGCCGTTTGGATCTCGCCGGGGCAAGGACAATAGGGTAAACAATGAAACTGTATAATTTAAAAGATAACAACGAACAAGTCAGCTTTGCGCAAGCCGTCAAGCAAGGTTTAGGCAAGCAACAAGGCCTATTTTTTCCACAAGATTTGCCAGAATTTAGCACAGCAGAAATCGACGAATTATTAAAATTAGATTTCGTTACGCGCAGTAGTAAAATTCTGAGCGCATTTATTGGTGATGAGATTCCAGAAGCAGAGCTTGCGGCGCGTGTTAAAACGGCATTTACTTTCCCTGCACCTGTTTCTAAAGTGGAAGATGACGTGGCAACTCTAGAGCTATACCACGGGCCAACATTGGCATTTAAGGACTTTGGTGGACGCTTTATGGCACAAGCTCTGGGGCAAGTTGCAGGTGAGCAACCTGTGACTATTTTAACCGCAACGTCTGGTGATACAGGTGCGGCAGTGGCACATGCTTTCTATCGTTTAAATAACGTCCAAGTCGTGATCCTCTACCCAGAAGGCAAAATTAGCCCGCTACAAGAAAAACTGTTCTGTACGCTGGGTGAAAATATTCACACGGTGGCAATTAAAGACGATTTCGATGCATGCCAAGCATTAGTTAAACAATCGTTTGATGATGAAGAGTTGAAAAAAGCGTTATTTTTAAACTCCGCGAACTCGATCAATATCAGCCGCTTATTAGCGCAGATCTGTTATTACTTTGAAGCGGTTGCACAGATCCCAGCAGAAAAACGCGATCAACTGGTGATCTCGGTTCCTAGCGGCAACTTTGGCGATCTCACGGCAGGTTTATTGGCGAAATCCATGGGCTTACCTGTTAAACGCTTTATTGCGGCAACCAATGTGAATGACACTGTTCCACGTTATTTAGTCGAAGGTGAGTGGAAACCGCATCAAACTGTCGCAACATTGTCTAATGCGATGGATGTGAGCCAGCCAAATAACTGGCCACGTATTGAAGAACTCTTCCGCCGCAAAGGTTGGTCTTTGAAAGAACTTGGATTTGGTGCAGTTGATGATGAAGTGACAAAAGATACTGTTCGCGAATTGGATAAAAAAGGCTATTTATCTGAACCTCATGCGGCGGTTGCTTACCGTGTGTTACGTGATCAACTCCAAGCGGGTGAATATGGTCTATTTTTAGGTACGGCACATCCTGCTAAGTTTAAGGAAAGTGTTGAAGAAATCCTTAATAAGGAAATACCTTTACCGAAAGAATTAGCTGAGCGTGCAGATTTGCCATTGTTATCGCATTTCTTACCCTCTGATTTTGCGCAGCTACGTCACTTTTTGATGAAACTTGCACCTAAATCATAATTAGAAATCATTCGTAAAAATAATACAAAGTGGGATAAACAAAGAGAATATCCCACTTTATTTGTAAGTATTGCCAAAAAATAACTATCATTTGTTTATATAACTATTGCTCAGGTGAATAAATTAAGTGCAATGTTATATCTTAATAACTTAAGAATGTTTATGGCCTTTATTGTCGTTAACCCAGACATCGCCCTCATCTCCATTTGTTGCTTGAGTCTGATTTGAATGTAGATAAATAATAGGTGGAGTTAGAATCGGTGGAAAAATTGGTAAGGCAGAAGATACTAGAGGGAATAATATTAATGAGAATATAGTGGATTTTATATACATATAATTTCCTTTTTTAAAAGTTAAAATTGAACTGCATAAAAAAGACTAGTTTATTTATGGTCAGGTTAAAAGCAAATCTAGAATAGATAACGTAATAAAATTTAATTTATTCAATTAAATAATAAAAATTAATTTTAATAATTTGATATGTTAAGAATAAGCCATATTTGTATATTAATATGGCTTTTAATTATACTCTAATTCATTCTATTGGAATGAAACTGTATTTCTTTTTGAATTGATTCAGATGAACTGTTTTTGTTGAAGTTTAGCATGGCAATGGCTTTTTCATGCTCATTCATATCACTAAATAGTTTTGCTACTGAGGTTTCACTTTTGGTCGATTTTTTTGATTTTTCTTGATGTTTTTCAATCATACTCAAGATAGATGCTGAGGTATTATTGTGGGTAAAACTTAAAGCAATAGCGGCTTGTTCATGACTATCCAGTTGCGAAAATGGTTCGGTAGAACGAGTGTTTTTATTTGTGGATATACCAGCTTGGTTTAAATGACGATTAATCGCTTTTAGATTGGAATAAGCCGTATTGTTCTCGGTGAAACTTAGTGCTGTAGCCGCATTTTCATGTATTTCAGCATTAGTTTGGGCTAATGCAACCTGAGTTGTTGATACCAGAAGCGTTAAGGCAAAGACAAACTTGTTCATAATAAATCCTTATTAAATTAAATTGCTTTTCTTGTTACTATAATAAGGTTTCATTTCTGTCTTCATGCTGACGCTTAAATGACAAAAATGCCATTTAAGCGTTATTGGGATTAAAAATTTTTTGGCAAAATTAAAGTGAAACGTGTTGAATAATCATCTGAAGAGACTGTTATATATCCTTTGTGCGCTAAAATAATTGATTTAACAATTGCTAGGCCAATTCCGCTTCCTTCATTTTTTCGTTGTCTTGACTTATCAACTCGATAAAAACGGTCAAAAAGTTTTGGTAAGTGTTCTTCTGGTATTTTAACTCCAGGGTTACTTATAATAAGCTCAATACCATTTTTTATATTGGATATATTAATACTAACAGAGTCACCCTTGGGCGTATAACGAATAGCATTTGAAATTAAATTTGTGATAGCTCTTCTAAGCATATCTTTGTCAGCCATAATTGGTTCTGCATCTCCAATAAGCTTCAGTTTTATTTCATTGTCTTCAGCAAGATATTCAAAATAATCAAAAATTAACTCAATCTCAGCTTTAATATGAATAAGTTTTTTTTCAGGGATAAGCATATTATCATCTGCTTGAGCAAGAAAAAGCATATCGGATATCATTCTGGAAAGTCGGTTATATTCTTCTAGGTTTGAATAAAGGACTTCGACAAGCTCCTCTTTTGTCCGATTTTTATTTAGCGAAATTTGAGTTTCTGTCATTAAGTTTGTAATCGGTGTTCGCATCTCGTGAGCGATATCGGCAGAAAAATTAGTCTGCCGAACAAAAACATCCTCAATTTTCACTATCATTTGGTTAAATGATTCAGTGAGCTGCTTTAATTCTTTTGGTACGGATGTGGGGTCTAACCGAATGCTCAAATTTTCCGACGTGACATTTTTAATTTTGTCACTGACTTCTTTAAGGGGCTTAAGCCCTTTAATGACGAGAAAATAGACAATAATAACTGTTAATAAACAGAGTAAAACAGCACTAATGATTAAGTTATTGATTAAGGAGCTCAGGTAATCATGATGAAAGTTAAGAGAAAGTGCGGTTACTAATCGATATTTTTTTGTGTCATTCGGCACGCGAACCTGAATATGACTTTCAGCAATACGGTAATTTTCAAGATATTGGTCGTGGTTATCTTTTTCAACATTATAGTTTTTTAATGCTTCAATAATTTCTTTATTCGTATTGGGGGAAACTAACGTATTACCCTGATTATCTGAAAGGTAAACAGCAATATCTTGGTGCTCATTTAAAATAGTTTGTATACGAGAAAATTGTTCATTTTGTGGATCTGAGTTTTCACTTAATAAGCTACTAATGGTTAAATTTATCTGGCTTAAGGTGTATTCGTCCTGTTGCTTAAAATGTAACACAACGGAGTTGATCATGATCCAACTAAATAATAATAAAGCCAGTGATAGTGTCGCACCGATCAAAATGACGAGTCGAGTTAAGATAGAGACAGGCGTATTAAATAATTTAATCATTTTCTGGGATCTCTAGTAAATATCCCATTCCTCTGATGGTATGGATCAATTTTGGCTCGTAATTGAGATCTATTTTTGATCTTAAACGCTTAATCGCCACATCAATGACATTGGTATCACTGTCAAAATTCATGTCCCACACTTTTGAGGCAATCAAAGAGCGAGATAAAACCTCACCTTGGTGTAAAACAAAAAATTCAAGTAGCGCGAATTCTTTACTGGTTAAATTAATTTTATCGTTGGCACGAGTAACGCGTCGTTTTATTAAATCGACATGAAGGTCTGCAATATGAAATTGAGTTTTTTGGATACTATTATTACCACGGCGCAGTAATGTACGAACGCGTGCTAGTAATTCAGAAAAATCGAAAGGTTTGATTAAATAATCATCGGCTCCCAATTCGAGCCCTTTTACTCGATGCTCAACATTACCTAATGCTGTTAGCATTAATATGGGGGCATTTTTTCCCATCGCTCGCAAATTTTTGGCAATTTCCCAACCATTAATATCGGGTAGCATCACATCAAGAATAATTAAATCATACGCTTCAGTTGTCGCCATATGCAGGCCTGTGATCCCATTCTCTATTGCATCAACCACAAAGCCAGATTCTGTTAATCCTTTGGATAAATATTCTCTGGTTTTATGTTCATCTTCCACAATCAGTAATTTCACAGTCACCTCAACGACAATATTTGTACGACTTCATTCTAAGCATTGAAATCCACAAATGTAAAATGACAAATTTGTCATTTTCATGTCATGAATCTAACAGATGGTTTTTTTTACGATAACGCTAATTTAAATCACTAGAGGCATGGCTATACCATGTATTTTCCCAAAATATTATTGATAGCGAATGCCCTAATTTTAAGTGGCTGTGTTTCATTAGCGCCTGAATACCAACGCCCAAATTTAAATATCCCGAACCAATTAAACAGCGGTGCACCCACCTCAAGTGAAAAATCAACATTTTCAGTACCAAGCTGGCAAGCATTTATTCAAGACTCGCAACTAAAAGCGGTTATTCAGCGTGCGCTTGAAAAAAATAGTGATCTTTATTTAGCGGTATTGGATGTCGAAGAAGCTCGAGCCCGTTTTGGGTTAGCCAGTGCAGAAAAATATCCGCAGATGAATGCTTCAATGGGGAGCGAGTATAGCCAAGGGTTACAGCAAGGCGCTGTATTCGATAAAAAATATAATGCAGGCGTAGATATTCGCTATGAATTGGATTTTTTTGGGCGAATAAGGAACTTAACTGAAGCCGATAGAGCCAAATTTATTGCCTCAGAAGAGATGCTCAGAGCGACTCAAATTTTAACCATTAAAACGGTCGCTGAGGCTTATCTAGATGTGGCGTATAACCAGCAACTCTTATTGATTGCACAAGAGACGAAAGCCAGTTACCTCAATAGCCAGTCGATTGTGGCACAAAAAGTGGCAGCGGGAAAAGCGACATTAGCTGATTTAGAACAAGCGAGAGGGCAAGTTCAGTCAATTGAGATCAATATCGAAAACATTCACCGCGAAATTGCCAGAAATGAAAACTTAGTGAATTTTTTAACGAATGACTATATTCAACAAGTCAAAATGCCAGAAGGTGGTTTTGAGCTTAATTACCCGTTGATTACAGCCCCCTCAGCCTTATCGTCTGACATTCTATTAAGCCGTCCAGATATTATAGCAGCAGAGCAAAATATTATTTCTGAAAATGCCAATATTGGCGTAGCAAGAGCCGCCTTTTTCCCGTCGATTTCCTTCAATACTGGTGTTGCTAACAGTAACGACTCGTTATCTGGCTTATTTGATTCTTCTAATGGTATTTGGAATTTTATTCCTAAAATCACCTTACCTATTTTTACTGGGGGAACAAATAGCCGAAATCTAGAGCTCGCAAATATTCGTAAAAATAAAGCCATAGTGAACTACGAAAAAAGTATTCAAGTAGCATTTCGTGAAGTGAAAGATGCGTTGGTTATTAAGTCGAGTTTGGAGAGGCAATTAAGTGAGCAGGTACTGTACGTCAATACATTGCAGAGTGTCTTAACACAGAAACAATCAAGTTACCGCCATGGGGGTGCTAGCTACCTTGATGTACTTGAAGCACAGAGAGGCTTATTTACTGAGCAGCAAAATTTATTGAAGTTAAAAATCGAACAGCAGAAGAATGAGGTGACTTTATTCTCTGCACTAGGTGGTGGGTTTATTAAATCATAAGGATAAGTATGAAAAAGTTAAACGGCATTATTTTTGCCCTTTCAATCGGCATGTTCACTGCGACAGGTTACGCAAATACAGCGGATCATAATCACTCAGTTTACCCCGAAAAAGTTGCAGAACCTGTTATCAATACGGAAGGGAAATTAATTTCTATTGATAAAGAAAATAAGAAATTAACGATTAACCACAAAGAGATTGAAAGTATTGGTTGGCCACCAATGACGATGCGCTTCACTTATGAAGATGAAAATATGATTAAAGGCTTACAAGACAATGACGAATTAAAATTTTCCTTTGAGCAAAAAGGCAATCTTTCAATATTGAAATCCGTCGAAAAAATAAACTAATTAGATAGAGAGATGTTATGTCATTAATTAACCTCACTAAATTGCTGTTGGTTATTATTGTATCGAGCGTTATTTCAATCTTGTTTTATCGCTATTTTTTTGTTGAAGAAAATAATAGTCAACAGATGGAAAAACAAGAACGAACGGTATTGTATTGGTATGACCCTATGTATCCAAATACCAAGTTTGATCAACCAGGTAAGTCGCCATTTATGGACATGGATCTTGTGCCTAAATATGCCGATGAAAACCAAGGATCAGCAAAGAGTAAAGGAGTCACCATTAACCCAACTCAAACCCAAAATTTAGGGTTAAAAACGGTTGAGGTAAAATGGGGGCAATTAAGCTATGACCTAACATTTCCTGCTGAAATTACGTTTAATGATCACCAATTTGCGATTGTACAAGCAAGGGAAAGCGGTTTTGTGGAAAAAGTTTATCCATTTACCGTTGGTGAACGAATTCAAAAAGGCGTTCCAATTGCAGATTTAACGATCCCTGCGTGGGTTGAGGCGCAAAGTGAATATTTAGCGTTAAAACAAATGGGTGCTAACCAATCTGATCTTAATAGCGTGATCGAGCGCTTACGATTAAATGGAATGCCTGAAGGATCGCTCTCCCAATTTATTAAAACGGGGAAAGTGCAAACACGCTTTACCATTCAAGCACCGATATCCGGTGTTATTACTGCATTAAATCTACGTTTAGGAATGAATATTTCTAAAGAAGTGACTATCGCCCAAATACAGGGAACTAATCCCCTGTGGGTGAATGCATCCGTCTCCCAATCAGCGGCGGAATTATTGACTAAACAAGCCCAGTTTTCTGTTTCTATTCCCGCTTATTCAACTCAGCAATTTATAGTGAAAAACTGGTTAGTATTACCAAGTGCGGATCAAGCAAGCCGTACCATCAATATCCGTGCAGAAATTGAAGATAACGCCAATGTATTAAAACCAGGAATGACCGCCTATTTAAACGTATTGGCGAAAGGCCAAGAAAGTTTATTAGTCCCCTCTCAAGCTATTGTGGATTCAGGGAAAGAACAACACGTTATTGTGGTGGGGGAGCAAGGGGAGTTTATCCCTAAGAACGTGCGTATTATGGCAGAGTCCCAGCAAACAACGGCTATTTCACAAGGGTTACAAGTTGGCGAAAAGGTTGTGACGCAAGGTATTTTCCTGATCGATTCAGAAGCAAATATTGCGGGTGCATTAGCCCGAATGGAGGCGCTTCCTGTGCAATCCACGTCATTAAATCATTCATCGCATAAATCTAAGGAGTAGGCTATGTTGGAATGGATTATAAGACGCTCGGTTGCGAATCGCTTTTTAGTTTTAATGGTGGTGGTATTTTTAGTCATAATAGGAATATGGAGTATCCGTAGTACGCCTGTTGATGCACTGCCTGACTTATCTGATGTGCAGGTGATCATCAAAACCACTTACCCAGGGCAAGCTCCCCAGCTGGTTGAAAATCAAGTTACTTACCCGATTACGACCACAATGTTATCCGTACCAGGGGCGAAAACAGTTCGCGGTTTTTCTGCCTTCGGTGACTCTTATGTGTATGTGATTTTTGAAGATAATACGGATTTATATTGGGCTCGTTCACGGGTTTTGGAATACTTAAACCAAGTTCAGGCAAAACTGCCAAAAGGTGCGGTCGCCTCAATTGGCCCAGATGCAACGGGTGTAGGTTGGGTGTTTGAATATGCCTTGGTTGATAAAAGCGGTAAACATAACTTAGCTGAATTACGATCGCTGCAAGATTGGTTTTTGAAATATGAATTAAAAGCGCTGCCAAATGTTTCTGAAGTTGCAACAGTTGGTGGTGTAGTGAAGTCCTATCAAATTATTGTTGACCCACTTAAATTAACGCAGTTTTCAGTGACGTTACCTGAAATAAAACAAGCAGTTGAAATGGCGAACCAAGAGGCTGGTGGGTCTTCCATCGAAATTGCCGAAGCTGAGTTTATGGTTAGAGCCAATGGTTACCTGCAATCCATGGATGACTTTAATAAAATCTACCTAAAAATGGCGGAAAATAACGTCCCAATCTACCTGAAAGATGTGGCTCGCATTCAAGAAGGCCCTGAAATGCGCCGTGGTGTTGCTGAGCTTAACGGGGAAGGTGAAGTTGTCGGTGGGATCATTTTATTACGTTCAGGTGAAAATGCGCGAAATGTTATTCATGATGTAAAACAAAAGCTTGAAGATTTGAGCGCGAGTTTGCCAGACGGTATTGAAATCATCACAACCTATGATAGAAGCATTCTGATTGATAATGCGATTGATAACCTCAGCGATAAATTGTTAGAAGAGTTTATTGTTGTTGCTTTAGTTTGTGCTGTTTTCTTATGGCATTTCCGCTCTGCTTTAGTAGCGATTATTTCTTTACCTCTAGGGCTATTTATTGCGTTTATTGTTATGCGTTACCAAGGAATAAATGCAAACATTATGTCGCTTGGGGGAATTGCGATTGCGATTGGCGCAATGGTTGATGCGGCTATTGTGATGATTGAAAATGCCCATAAAAAATTAGAAAAATGGCAACATCAACATGAAGGGCAAATTCTTGATAATACACAGCGTTGGAAATTAATTACTGACTCAGCGGTTGAAGTCGGGCCTGCATTATTTATCAGCTTACTTATTATCACGTTGTCTTTTATTCCCATCTTTACGTTGGAAGGCCAAGAAGGGCGTTTATTTGGCCCTCTGGCATTTACCAAAACCTATGCGATGGCTGGGGCTGCTGCACTAGCATTAATCGTAATTCCGATATTAATGGGGTATTGGATCCGCGGTAATATCCCAAATGAAAATAAAAACCCACTAAACCGTTGGCTAATTGCAATATATAGCCCAATTTTATTAAAAGTGTTGGCATGGCCGAAAACGACATTGCTGATTGGCATTCTGTCATTGTTTACTGTGATATGGCCATTAAAGCATTTAGGGGGTGAATTTCTCCCGTCAATTAATGAAGGTGATTTGCTGTATATGCCCTCGACACTACCGGGGGTATCTCCTGCTCAAGCGGCGTTTTTATTACAAAATACCGATAAGCTAATCAAAACTATTCCTGAAGTTGATACCGTTTTTGGCAAGGTGGGGAAAGCAGAAACTGCTACTGACTCGGCACCGATGGAAATGATCGAAACCACCATTCGTTTAAAGCCACAGTCTGACTGGCGTGAAGGGATGACATTGGAAAAAATTATCGATGAGTTAGATGAAACTGTGCGTTTGCCAGGGGTTGCTAATTTATGGGTTCCACCGATTCGTAATCGAATCGATATGCTTTCCACAGGGGTCAAAAGCCCGATAGGCATTAAAGTTTCAGGGAAAGACCTCGAAGAAATCGATGCATTTGCGCAACAGATTGAAAAAGTGACGAAAACAGTCCCAGGGGTCGTCTCTGTATTAGCCGAACGGCTGGTGGGCGGTCGGTATGTTGATGTCAAAATCGATAGGGAAAAAGCCGCTCGTTTTGGTATGAGTATCAGCGATGTACAGGTTTATATCTCTATGGCGACAGGGGGGGAGATGATAGGAGAAACCGTTGAAGGGATTGAGCGTTATCCCATTAGCCTAAGATACCCACAGGATTATCGAAACAGTGTTTCTGCATTGAAACTATTACCGATTTTAACACCCAATAAGCAACAAATCGTTCTCAGTGATGTGGCTGATGTGGTAGTGCAAATGGGGCCACCGATGCTAAAAACAGAAAATGCACGGCCCACCAGTTGGATTTATATCGATGCGCGGGATAGGGATATGGTCTCTGTCATTAATGATATTGATATGGCAATAAAAAATAATATTCAAATGAAACCAGGGGTCAGCTACTCCTTCACAGGGCAATTTGAATTACTTGAAAGAGCCAACCAAAAATTAATGTTAATGGTACCTGCTACTATTATGATTATTTTTGTCTTGCTCTATTTAGCCTTCAGGCGCTTTAGCGAGGCTCTGTTGATTTTATTAAGTTTGCCTTTTGCATTAGTGGGTGCGATTTGGTTCCTATATGGGATGAACTTTAATTTATCCGTTGCAACAGGGACTGGCTTTATTGCATTAGCAGGGGTTGCCGCTGAATTTGGTGTGGTGATGTTGATTTATTTAAGGCATGCCATTGAAGACAGAGAAAAACTGCAAGGAATAAATACATTATCCAATCAGGATTTAGATAGTGCGTTATATGAAGGGGCAGTATTGCGCGTCCGACCTAAAGCGATGACAGTTGCCGTTATTTTAGCGGGATTATTGCCAATTTTATTAGGAACAGGAGTTGGGTCAGAGGTGATGAGCCGAATTGCTGCCCCAATGATTGGCGGGATGATAACGGCACCATTATTATCGTTATTTATCATTCCAGCTGCATATAAATTAATTTGCCAAATACGCCATAAGAAATAGAAATTTTACAGGTAGTAATCATTATTATTGATAAGGTAAATAGCAATGAAAAAGATAATTTTAGGTGGAATGTTTTTACTGTCATTTTCTGCATTTTCTCAAAACCAGAGCGTGCAACTGTATAAAGATGCCAATTGCGGTTGCTGCCAGTTATGGGGAGAAGGAGTAAAAAAAGCAGGGTATGACGTTGTGGTCAATGAAATCAGTTATGATGAATTGAACAAGCTGAATGATGAGCTGAATGTGCCATATAACTTACGCAGCTGCCATATCGCGAAATATAAAGGTAAAGTGATTGTTGGGCATGTGCCTGTGAGCAGTTTAGATGCGATTGATACGTTGCCTGCGGATGTGGTTGGAATTTCAGTACCAGGTATGCCAATTGGCAGCTTAGGGATGGAGCAGCTAGATGGAAGAACGCAGCCGTATTCAGTGGTTCAATTTAAAGCCAATGGCGAATACCGTTAGTTCAGAAAAATAGATTAAGTTGCAGGGGAACCTGCAACTTTTGTGACGGTGGTTAGCTTTCTAATATCAGCTCAATAGATTTTAGTTCTTCTTGGCTAAAATCGCGGTTTTTTAAGATCCCTATTGCGTCATCAATTTGGCTAATACGGCTTGCCCCAATCAAAACGGAAGTGATCCTATCATGGCGTAATAACCACGCTAATGCCATTTGGCTTAGCTTTTGATCGCGTTTTGCCGCAATTTCATTCAACTGTTTAACTTTTGCTAAGATAGCAGAAGTCAGTCGCTCAGGAGGCAATGACGGATTACCAGCAGCTCGTGAGTCGGCGGGGATACCATTTAAATAGCGATCCGTTAAGATCCCGCCAGCAAGTGGAGAATATGCGATTGAACCTACGCCTTCTTCTTCAAGAACATCAAACAAACCTTCTTCGGGCGTGCGTTCAAGCATGGAATATTTTGGTTGGTGGATAAGGCAGGGTGTTCCTAATTCAGTCAGAATACCAATGGCCTCTTTCGCTAAATCGGCGGGGTAGTTTGAAATCCCAACGTACAGTGCTTTTCCTTGGCGAACAATTAAGTCAAGAGCAGTCATGGTTTCTTCTAATGGCGTATCAGGGTCTGGGCGATGGTGGTAAAAAATATCCACATAATCAAGCCCCATACGCTTTAAACTTTGGTTGAGACTGGCAACCAAATATTTTTTGCTTCCCCAATCGCCATAGGGGCCATCCCACATGGTAAACCCCGCTTTTGATGAAATGATCATTTCATCGCGATAAGGTAGAAGATCTCGCTGTAAGATCTGGCCAAACCTCGTTTCGGCAGATCCTGGAGGAGGGCCATAGTTATTGGCAAGATCAAAATGCGTAATACCAAGGTCAAAAGCATGGCGCACCATGGCTTGGCAGTTATCAAACGATTTGTTATCGCCAAAATTATGCCATAACCCTAATGAAATCAGTGGTAAACGCAGTCCACTACGGCCACATAAACGGTATTCCATTTCAGTATAGCGCTTTGATGATGCGACATAAGGCATACTTCACCTCCAAAATAGTGAGCAAAAATCATTCTGATATTGTCATAAACCCCAAATGTGAGCTGAGGAATCGATGCTAATTTAATTTAGTATGGTCTTTTTATCGCTAAATTGTGATGGTGTACGAAGAATTTTGGGATGCATTGAAAACAGAGGGTATTCACTGTGAGTGAATACCCTCTGTTAGAAGATTAAATTTGTTCTGGGCGAGTAAAAATGAGCTCATTACCTTTAGATTGGTTTTCATCAAATTGATAACCTTCTAAATTAAAGTCAGACAATTGATCGGTTTTTGTCAGTTTATTTTGAATAATAAATCGGCTCATTAAACCGCGTGCTTTCTTTGCATAAAAGCTGATGACTTTGTATTTGCCGTTTTTCTCATCAAGGAAAACAGGCTTAATAATCTTCCCATCTAATTTTTTGGTATTTACCGATTTAAAATATTCGTCAGATGCAAGGTTGACTAAGACTTGGTCTTTTTGCTGAGCAAGAGCCAGATTCAATTGTTTGGTAATGATATCGCCCCAGAATTCATAGAGGTTTTTACCACGGGTATTTTTTAGTGAAATTCCCATTTCAAGGCGATAAGGCTGCATTAAATCTAATGGGCGCAAGATACCATAAAGACCCGATAAAATACGTAAATGGGATTGGGCAAATTCAAAATCTGCAGGGGAAAATGTCTCTGCTTTCATTCCCGTATAAACATCACCTTTAAACGCTAAAATGGCTTGGCGTGCATTTTCAGGGGTAAAGTCTGCGTGCCATTCTGCAAAACGAGCGGCGTTGAGGCCTGCCAATTTATCACTGATTTTCATTAAACTGGCGATATCCACAGGGGTTAACTTACGGCATTCTTTGATGAGCT
Source organism: Providencia sp. SP181 (assembly GCF_050446505.1). NCBI lineage: Bacteria > Pseudomonadati > Pseudomonadota > Gammaproteobacteria > Enterobacterales > Morganellaceae > Providencia > Providencia sp. SP181. Next base: position 293,737 of record NZ_JBBPXM010000005.1, on the reverse strand, counting down.
TTTGCGATTCTGCTAATAACTCAGGTTGCGTAAATTTTGCTGTCGCAAGCGGGCTTTCGTAGTCTAGTGTTTTTGCAGGTGAAATAGTAATAAGCATGACTTGACCCTTTATAAAAGAATAATAACGCTTACTTTAGCAAAAATTCATCCTAAATAGCTAATTGATGCAATAAGGCAAATCAATATTATTCTTTGCTATTGTTAGCTGACGAGATATTTCGCTAAAAGGATTCAGCTTGATATCAAGTTGCGAAACCGATTGCCAATCAAATAGTTGCTTTTGACTAGATTTCCTTGCTTGCAGCAATATGGATGCATGATATTATCTGTAGACGGTGCGGCGATAGCCACAATTCCTTTATAATACGCAAAGTAATTCAAGTTGCAGTCTGTTAGCCAATACATCTACAACTTGAAGCATGACGGGTTACCCTAAATACTTCAAGTTGTAGGTAGGCGGCAAGTAAACGAGTCTCTAGAAGCATACATTAGTATGTGACTAGAGCGAGAGAGCGTAGCCAACACCGCTACAACTTGAAATATGACGGGTATAACAACGAGATTAAAGAAATGACCGATAAACTGACCTCCTTACGTAGTCTGACAACTGTTGTTGCTGATACAGGCGACATCGAAGCAATGAAGCTTTACAAACCACAAGATGCGACCACCAACCCGTCGCTGATCTTAAATGCTGCACAAATTCCTGAGTACCGTAAATTAATTGATGAAGCGGTTGAATGGGCACGTAAGCAAAGCAGCAATCGTGAGCAACAAATTATTGATGCTTGTGACAAACTGGCTGTGAATATCGGTCTGGAAATTCTGAAATTAGTTCCGGGTCGTATTTCTACCGAAGTTGATGCACGTCTTTCTTATGACGAAGAAGCCTGTATTGCTAAAGCACGTCATTTAATCAAAATGTACAACGATGCGGGTATCAGCAATGATCGCATCCTGATTAAATTAGCGTCTACTTGGCAGGGTATCCGTGCAGCGGAAAAACTGGAAAAAGAAGGCATCAACTGTAACCTGACTTTATTATTTTCTTTTGCTCAAGCACGCGCTTGTGCAGAAGCAGGTGTTTACCTGATCTCTCCATTCGTGGGCCGTATCCTTGACTGGTACAAAGCAAATACTGACAAAAAAGAGTTTGCACCACAAGAAGATCCAGGTGTGGTTTCTGTAACTGAAATCTATAACTACTACAAAGCACACGGCTATAAAACAGTTGTTATGGGTGCAAGTTTCCGTAATGTGGGCGAAATCATTGAATTAGCAGGTTGCGATCGCTTAACAATCTCCCCAGGCTTACTGAAAGAGTTGTCTGAGTCTGAAGGCACATTAGTACGTAAACTGACTGACGCGGGTAAAACGCAAGAGCCAGGTGCTAAACTGACTGAAGCTGAATTCTACTGGCAGCATAACCAAGATCCAATGGCGGTTGATAAACTGTCTGACGGTATCCGTAAGTTTGCTGTAGACCAAGAAAAACTGGAAAAAATGATTGCGGATTTACTGTAATTTTTCTAGCGTCGTCAAAACCCAGCCAATTGGTTGGGTTTTTTTATGGCTATTTTTCATTGATTTATATCTCAATTTAAATATAAAAAAGCCACAACGCTGCATGAAAATATGCTTCATGGTATGATATTACACCTGTTTATGGGCAAATAAACAGTTTCTGATAAGTCAATTTTTGAGGTTTGTATGAATGAATTGCGCATAGGTCTGGTTTCTGTTTCTGATCGTGCTTCGAGCGGTATTTATGAAGATAAAGGCATCCCTGCATTAGAAGAGTGGTTAGCAAAAACGCTAACAACGCCTTTTCGCATTGAAACGCGGTTAATTCCAGATGAGCAAGTCATGATTGAACAAACTTTGTGTGAGCTGGTGGATGAGTTTGCATGCCATTTAGTGCTTACCACAGGTGGCACAGGGCCTGCTCGTCGTGATGTGACACCAGATGCAACATTAGCCATCGCCGATCGTGAAATGCCAGGGTTTGGTGAGCAAATGCGCCAAATTAGCTTGAAATTCGTTCCCACTGCTATTTTATCGCGTCAAGTCGGCGTGATCCGCAATCAGGCCTTAATTTTAAACTTACCAGGGCAGCCAAAAGCCATTGCTGAAACATTGGAAGGGTTGAAAGATAAGGAAGGAAATGTACTGGTATCAGGGATTTTTGCCAGTGTTCCTTATTGCATTCAATTGCTCGATGGCCCGTATGTGGAAACTGATCCTACAATCGTTAAGGCGTTTAGGCCAAAATCGGCGATCCGTACTGAATAAGTTTTGAATACAATCAGGTGAGCATTCACTCACCTGATTAAATACCATTAGCAATAATTAGCCGCGCTGGCCAATAGGTAGCACCGTTCTGCCGTATTGCTCATTTAACACTTCTGCGACCGCTAAATAGAACGCACTCGCACCACAGATAATTCCTTCGAAACCTGCAAATTGGAGTAGCGCAGCGTTGCCCGTTAGATTGCCAATAGCAAGTAAGGCAAATAAGACTGTTAAGCTACCAAAAACAAATTGCAGCACAACGTTAGCTTTAAATGTGCCAAGGAACATGAAAAAGGTAAAAATCCCCCAAATAGCAAGGAAAACGCCTAAAAATTCAGGCGAGGTGGCTTCGGCTAACCCCATAGTTGGTAAAAATAATAAACCAACTAATGCAATCCAAAACATCCCATAAGAGGTAAATGCGGTTGCGCCAAATGTATTGCCCTTTTTATATTCAATCAGCCCTGCGATAAATTGGGCAATCCCACCATAAAAAATACCCATGCTTAAAATAACGGATGAAAGCGGAAAAAATCCTGCGTTATGAATATTCAACAGGATGGTTGTCATACCAAAGCCTAGTAAACCAAGTGGGCCTGGATTTGCAAGAGAGCTAGACTGCATATAACCTCTGGTAAAATATATAAAATTCAAATAGATAAAAAGAAATAAACACCGCTAAAATGGCAGTGGCGGCGAATCATACGCAGTTTTAGTTGCCTAAACAATGATCACAAGACAGGTTTTTTTGCAATAAATGCAAATTTTTTTTAATTCCCCCCTTGATGAATGGATTTACGACCCCATCTTTAAAGCATCAACCGATATCTCTGTGAATTATTGCGTATTGAAAAATAATTTAGGCTCAGGGTGAAAAATGCCCTTGAAAAAGAAATATTGAGCCGCATATAGATTGATATCGAAATCATAGTGAAAAGAATTCCTTTGGAGGCGTTTTAGATGGGTAAAATTATTGGTATCGACTTGGGTACAACTAACTCATGCGTTGCAATTATGGATGGTACTACCGCTCGTGTTCTGGAGAACAGCGAGGGTGACAGAACTACTCCTTCCATCATTGCGTACACTCAAGATGGTGAAATTTTAGTTGGTCAGCCAGCAAAACGTCAGGCTGTTACTAACCCAGAAAATACTTTATTTGCAATCAAACGTTTGATTGGTCGTCGTTTCCAAGACGAAGAAGTTCAGCGCGATGTCGCTATCATGCCATACAAAATCATTGCTGCAGATAACGGCGATGCTTGGTTAGATGTGAAAGGCCAAAAAATGGCACCGCCACAAGTTTCAGCTGAAGTTCTGAAAAAAATGAAGAAAACAGCGGAAGATTACTTGGGTGAGCCAGTCACAGAAGCGGTTATCACTGTGCCTGCTTACTTTAACGATGCTCAGCGTCAAGCAACTAAAGATGCGGGTCGTATCGCTGGTTTAGAAGTAAAACGTATTATCAACGAACCAACAGCAGCAGCATTAGCTTATGGTTTAGATAGAGAAGTTGGTAACCGTACAATTGCTGTTTACGACTTAGGTGGTGGTACATTCGACTTATCAATCATCGAAATTGATGAAGTTGATGGCGAAAAAACCTATGAAGTGTTAGCAACCAATGGTGATACTCACTTAGGTGGTGAAGACTTCGATACACGTTTAATCAACTACTTAGTTGAAGAATTCAAAAAAGAACAAGGTGTTGACCTGCGTAACGATCCGTTAGCAATGCAACGTCTGAAAGAATCTGCAGAAAAAGCGAAAATTGAGCTGTCTTCTGCACAACAAACTGATGTGAACCTGCCATATATCACTGCTGATGCAACAGGTCCAAAACACATGAACATCAAAGTGACTCGTGCAAAATTAGAGTCACTGGTAGAAGACTTAGTTAAGCGTTCAATGGAGCCAGTGAAAGTTGCACTGCAAGACGCAGGTTTAAGTGTGAGTGAAATCAACGATGTTATTTTAGTCGGTGGCCAAACACGTATGCCAATGGTTCAAAAAGTTGTTGCTGACTTCTTTGGTAAAGAACCACGTAAAGACGTTAACCCAGACGAAGCGGTTGCAATGGGTGCTGCAGTACAAGGTGGTGTTTTAGCAGGTGATGTTAAAGACGTTCTGTTACTTGATGTAACGCCTCTGTCTTTAGGTATCGAAACCATGGGTGGCGTGATGACTTCGTTAATTTCGAAGAATACCACTATCCCAACAAAACACAGCCAAGTGTTCTCAACCGCGGAAGATAACCAAGCAGCCGTGACGATCCATGTTCTGCAAGGTGAACGTAAACGTGCGGGTGATAACAAATCACTGGGTCAATTTAACTTAGACGGTATCCAAGCAGCACCACGTGGTATGCCACAAATCGAAGTGACTTTCGACATCGATGCTGATGGTATCTTACATGTGTCTGCGAAAGACAAAAACAGCGGTCGTGAGCAAAACATCACCATTAAGGCTTCTTCAGGCCTGAACGACGAAGAAATCGAAAAAATGGTACGTGACGCAGAAGCGAACGCAGAAGCTGACCGTAAATTTGAAGAGTTAGTGCAGGTTCGTAACCAAGCTGACCAACTGGTTCACGGTACACGTAAACAAATCGAAGAAGCAGGTGACAAATTACCAGCGGACGATAAAGCAAACATCGAAAAAGCAACATCTGAGTTAGAAGCTGCAGCGAAAGGCGAAGATAAAGCAGATATCGAAGCGAAAATCCAAGCTTTAGTCACTGCATCTGCAAAACTTCTGGAAATCGCACAGCAACAAGCTCAATCAGGCGGTGCCGGTGCAGCTGGCGCAGAAGCGAAGAAAGATGATGATGTTGTTGACGCTGAGTTTGAAGAAGTTAACGACAAAGACAAAAAATAATGCCCTTAGCGGGCGCAGTAGCTGTAGCGAAGATGGTTAATAGTTACTGATACCGGATACGGGCGTTGAGGGAACTCTGCGCCCGTTCCGCATGTTAAGGGTAAATTAAATGGCAAAAAGAGACTTTTATCAGGTTTTAGAACTTGAAAAGAATGCTTCAGAAAAAGACATTAAAAGAGCGTATAAGCGCTTAGCAATGAAATACCATCCTGACCGTAATCAGGGCAATAAAGACGAATCTGAAGAAAAATTTAAAGAAATTAAAGAAGCTTACGAAGTTCTTTCCGATGAGCAAAAACGTGCCGCTTATGACCAATATGGTCATGCTGCGTTTGAACAAGGCGGAATGGGCGGCGGCGGGTTTGGCGGTGGCGCTGACTTTAGCGATATCTTTGGTGACGTCTTCGGTGATATTTTCGGAGGCGGTCGCAGACAGCAACGCCCAAGCCGTGGCTCTGATCTGCAGTACAACATGGAATTGACTCTTGAAGAGGCTGTCCGTGGAGTGACCAAAGAAATTCGTATTCCGACGCTAGAAACCTGTGATGTGTGCCATGGTAATGGTGCGAAACCAGGAACCAGTGCTGATACTTGTTCCACTTGTCATGGTATGGGCCAAGTGCATATGCGCCAAGGCTTTTTCTCGGTACAACAACCTTGCCCAACTTGCCACGGTCGCGGAAAAGTTATCAAAGACCCATGCAACAAATGCCATGGTCATGGTCGTGTTGAAAGATATAAAACACTATCAGTTAAAATTCCAGCGGGGGTTGATACGGGTGATCGCGTTCGCTTATCGGGTGAAGGTGAAGCGGGTGAGAACGGAGCTCCAGCAGGCGATTTATTCGTTCAAGTTCATGTATTACCTCATAACATTTTTGAGCGTGATGGTAATAACCTGCATTGCGAAGTACCAATTAACTTTGCCGATGCAGCTTTGGGCGGTGAAATTGAAGTTCCAACCCTTGATGGTCGTGTAAAACTGAAAATTCCAGCAGAGACACAAACAGGTAAAATTTTCCGTATGAAAGGAAAAGGTGTGAAATCTGTGCGTGGAGGTCTGCAAGGCGATTTGATGTGCCACATTGTTGTTGAAACTCCCGTAAAACTGAATGAGAAACAAAAAGCGTTACTCAAAGAGTTTGGCGAGTCTTTAGGTGGCAAAAGCGGAGAAAAAAATAGTCCGCGTTCCAAAAGCTTCCTAGATGGCGTGAAAAAATTCTTTGATGATTTAACGAACAAATAATGTGTTAATTATTTAATAAATTAGAATGGCTGGTCTGTGAAATACAGAACCAGCCATTTTTTTATGTTATTTAACCACTTCCCCGCTAGCAATAACGGTTTCACGTACTTTGTTTGCAAAGTCTTGTGCTTCTTGGATAATCACTTTTTCATCAGCGGTGAGTAATTGGCGGTCTTGCATCAAAACTTTACCGTCTACTATCGTATGGCGAACATTAGCCCCATTCGCGCCATAAACAAGTGCGGCATATGGGCTATACATTGGAACCATATTAGGTGATTTAGTATCAATAACAATAATATCTGCAAGTTTACCCGCTTCAAGTGAGCCTAATTTATCTTCCATATGCAGAACTTTAGCTGAGCCTTTGGTGGCTAGCTCGACAACAGTGAGCGGCGGCATTGCAGCTCGGTCTTTGTTCTCTAGTTTATGAATTTTACCGACTAAATTAAGCTCATTTAATGTTGTTAGAGTATTGCTCGACATTGGGCCATCGGTTCCTAACCCTACCCGAATGCCTTTTTCTAACATAGTCGTGACAGGCGCAACGCCTTTTGCTGATTTGGTGTTGGCACTGATATTATGTGCGACACCGACATCGTATTTTTTCAGCAAGTCCATATCTTGCTCATTCACCATAATTGCGTGTGCAGCAATGACTTTATTATTCAGTGCACCAATATCAGCCATGTATTGAACAGGGCTTTTACCACCTGTTCGCTTAGCAATTTCTTCTTGCTCGCGATCGGTTTCGGCTAAGTGGATCATGACTGGAACATTTAATTCTTGAGATAATGTTGAAATTTGCTGTAAATGCTCAGTTGAGTTGGTATATGGAGCATGGGGTGCAAAAGCTGGAGTTATGCGTGGATGGTCTTTGTATTGATTAATAAAACTCACTGCATATTGAATACCTTCATCTGCATTTTGCGCATCAGCAACAGGAAACTGGATCACGGACTCACCTAAAACAGCTCTTAAGCCAATTTTATCAACCGTTTTTGCCACTTCGTCTTCAAAATAATACATATCGACATATGTTGTGACGCCCCCCTTAATCATTTCAATATTGGCAAGATTCGCACCAACGCGTACCATTTCACGGCTTACCATCTTGTTTTCTAGGGGAAATATATAACGATGTAAGCGGTCTGGAACATCATCCGCCAATGAACGAAAAACAGTCATTGATGCATGAGTATGGGTATTAATTAGACCTGGCATGACAATGTCTCCCTCGACATTGAGCACATTCGTAGCTTGATAGTCTTTTGCAAGCTCTGGTCCACCTACGGCAATGATTTTATTTTCTTTAATGACAACGGTACCGTTTTTGATGATGTGGTTTTTAGCATCCATCGTTAAGACTGTACCATCAACTATCATCATATCCACAGGTGTGACAGAAAAGCTTGCAAAAGAAGACGTCATTGTTGCAAGTGCTAATAAAGACTTTGTAAAAGACATTGTTACCTCATATCCAAATGAAAAATCAGTTTTTATTCTTTATAAAAGGCTCAAGTGGATTTATTAAAAACCACACTCTAATACCTAAATATAAGGGATTGGTATTTATGTTCAGTCCCTTATCGCGGGCTAACTGCTAAGTTTGGCAAGTAAAACACCCGATAAAATAACTATGCAGGCAAGAACTCGCATTAAGTTGAACTTTTCTTTTAAAAAGACAATCGAAAGGAACATTGCAAAGAGTACGCTGGTTTCTCTGATGGCTGCTACCATAACTATAGGTGCTTGGCTCATTGCCCAAATAGCAATGCCATAGCTCACTAATTGCATTAACCCACCTAATAACCCAGAACGCCAATATTGCTGAATACCGAGCACAAGTGTTGTGCGATATTTAATAATACCTGAAATAGTTAAGACGATACCATTTAATAAAAATAGCCAAAGTGTGTAGACGACAGGGTCTTCACTGGCTCGAGCTCCGTGGCCATCTGAAAGTGTGTAGCAGGCTGTGAAAAAGGCTGTACATAAGGCAAAAGTTAACGCTTTTCCTTTGATATTTAATTGAAATTTTCTTCCAGCAAAGGCGATGAGTAAAACACCACTAATAATGAGCAGTATGCCAATAAAACCCATTAATGGAATAAACTCATTGAATAATACAGCGCCAAGCAATGCTGTAATCAGTGGCGCGGAACCTCGTGAAATAGGGTAAATCTGGCTCAAATCACCGTGAGTATAGGCCTGGCTTAAAAAGTAGGTGTAGCCAATGTGGAACAATACCGATAAGGCCAACCAGTGCATTGCTTGGGGAGAAGGTAGCCCCAACCAAAATATTGCTGGAATGGCGAGCACACCCGAAAAAAAAGAAATCATGACGAGACCAAAAAAACGGTCATTACCAAATTTAACTAAGGCGTTCCAAGTTGCATGGCAAAAAGCAGCAAAAAGGACGGCGAGTAATACGTAAGTAGTCATAATTTAAGGATAAAGATTATTTTTTTGTTTGAAAAATAAATAACGTTGTTGTTGCGAAGCGCTTCGCAAAACGATTGTAACTCAGTCTCCCATATTAAAAATTATTGCGAAACCCTTCGAACAGAAAAAATAGATGATTGCGACAAGAACATCAAAAAATGTAAATTAGAAAAACGAGAAAAAGTTGAATTTATAAAGTCACTTTTTAAAAAATTTATTATTTGTTTTTATAAAAGTTGTCTATAGTGAAATTAACGTTTTTTTATCATTTTGAGTGATCTCTAACCTAAATAGATCGTTAATTCCGAGTTTTAATGGATGAATAAACGATTTTTTACGAATTAATAATTAGCATAATATTAACATTCAAAAAATATTGAGGTTAAAATAAATGACAGCAATTATTCGTAAATTTTTAAGGTTAGAAGCAGCAGGGGGCTTACTCCTGATTATTGCTGCCATAGTTGCTTTGATTATGGCTAATACGCCATTGCAAGGCGCTTATCAGCAATTTTTAACGATCCCAGTATCGATTAAAATTTCAGACTTTGGGCTAGATAAACCATTAATTTTATGGATTAATGACTTCCTAATGGCTATTTTTTTCTTAGTCGTGGGTCTTGAGGTTAAACGTGAATTATTGGAAGGATCCTTAGCTGGTCGTGATAAAGCTATATTTCCAGCAATTGCAGCATTAGGTGGGATGATTGTTCCTGCGCTAATTTATCTGCTTTTTAATGGTGGAAATGAAATCACTCAACAAGGTTGGGCAATACCAGCGGCAACAGATATTGCATTTGCTTTAGGTGTTATGGCGTTATTAGGTAAGCGCGTACCCACTGAGTTAAAGGTCTTTTTATTGGCGCTAGCTATTATCGATGATCTTGGTGTTATTGTGATTATTGCCTTTTTCTATACAAGCTCTGTATCAATGATTGCGCTCGGCTTAGCTGCTTTATGTATTGCAATATTGGTCACTATGAATTGGCGCAAAGTGGAAAATACAGCAGCTTATTTAGTTATAGGGCTGATATTGTGGGTATGTATATTAAAGTCAGGTGTTCATGCTACATTGGCGGGGGTGATTGTTGGTTTCTTAATTCCATTAAGGGGCACAAATCAAACAAAACCTTCTGAAGAGCTTGAGCATGTCTTACATCCGTGGGTTGTCTATTTAATCTTACCTATTTTTGCATTTGCGAATTCAGGCGTTCAATTACAAGGCATCACCTTTGATGGGTTATTGAGTCCGTTACCGCTTGGTGTGGCTGCAGGGTTAGTATTGGGTAAGCCAATTGGGATTTTCTTATTTAGTTGGATTTCGGTAAAACTTGGCTTTGCGAAATTACCTGAGTCGATTAATTTGAAGCAAGTTTTTGCCGTTTCGGTGTTATGTGGGATCGGTTTTACTATGTCTATTTTTATAACTGGGCTCGCATTCGATGGTATTGATGAGGTATATAGTACTTACTCACGCCTAGGTATTTTAATTGGCTCCACAGTGGCAGCAGTGCTCGGTTATTTTATGTTAAGAGTAGTCTTACCGAAACAAAAACAGTTAGCGTGAACTAGAATTATAAAGTAATTTAGTTAATTCTTAGTAAGAATTTCCGAACTAATATTCTATGATATGCCGTAGTGTATCTTTTGCAGATACACTACGGTTATACATAATAAAAGCCCCTGATTCATGGGGACAGGTAGATATGTATGGTGAATAGCACCAAGTGTGGTTATTGACGATACAAAAGGAATCGATATGCGGGTTTCACATTTAAATTTTAACCATCTTTACTACTTTTGGCATGTATGTAAAGAGGGCTCTGTCGTGGGGGCGGCTGAAGCACTTTACCTGACTCCTCAGACCATAACAGGCCAAATCAAGGCGCTAGAAGAGCGTTTAGGTGGTAAATTATTTAAGCGACAGGGGCGTGGTTTAGTGCCTTCCGAACTCGGGCAACTTATTTTTCGCTACGCAGATAAAATGTTTATGCTTAGCCAAGAAATGCTCGATATAGTTAATTACAGCAGAGAGTCCAACTTACTATTTGATGTTGGTGTTGCTGATACATTGTCAAAACAGTTAGTTAGCCGAATATTGGAAACGACAGTTGTTGAGCATGAACAGATTCACTTGCGCTGTTTTGAATCAACTCACGAGCTATTATTAGAGCAACTTAGCCAACATAAGTTGGATATGATTTTATCGGACTGCCCAGTTGATTCATCACAGCAGGAAGGCCTGTTTTCCGTTAAATTGGGTGAATGCAGTATGAGCTTTTTTTGCCGTCAGCCAATACCGAAAAAGCCATTTCCTGAATGTTTAGAAGAGCGTCGCTTACTGATTCCTGGAAGACGTTATCTTTTAGGTCGGCATATTTTAGCTTGGATACGGAATAAAAATTTACAAGTTGAGGTATTAGGCGAGTTCGATGATGCTGCATTAATGAAAGCGTTTGGCATGCATTATAATGCTATTTTTGTTGCTCCTTCTCAGTATACACCTGACCTTTTAGGCGGAGAAGATATTGTAGAATTAGGGCGATTAGAAAATGTAAAAGAAGAATATTACGTTATTTTTGCAGAAAGAATGATTCAGCATCCAGCAGTGCAGCGAGTTTGCAATAAAGATTTTTCAGAATTATTTTCAGTGTCATTTGACAAGTTAGGGCAGTAAATTAAGCAAATAAAAAAACCGGCCTAGGCCGGTTTTTTTAGCTAATCAAGAAGCAAAATTACATTGCTTTAATTTGAGCAACTAAGTTAGCTTTATGACGTGCTGCTTTATTTTTGTGGATCAGGCCTTTACTGGCGTGACGATCAACAATAGGTTGCATGTCATTGAATGCTTTCTGAGCAGCTTCTTTATCGCCTGCAGCGATAGCAAGGTAAACTTTCTTGATAAAAGTACGTACCATAGAGCGACGGCTAGCGTTGTGCTGGCGACGTTTCTCTGACTGAACGGCACGTTTCTTAGCTGATTTGATATTAGCCAAGGTCCAACTCCCAAATGTATTCTATTGAGGACAATTCAAAGGTCGAGGAATATGCCCTTTCGCCCTGCATTTGTCAATGGATTTGTGCAAATAAACATCGTGTACTTCGATGTCCATGCGCTGTGAATGGTGCAAGATTCTATCAGCAAATATGAGAAGAATACAGATCTTAGCGTGAAAAAATGCGTAATTGATGTCAGAAAATTAAAAACAATCACGATAGAAAAAAATTTTAGCCCATCAATAAGAGGGGAGTATGATATTTGCTCGCTTATTGATTGCTTATTAATCACGAAATGTGTTTAGCTATAGGCATTGATGAGAAAACGATAAAAATTGAATATTTTTAGAGACCTCGGAACAAATTTGTTGTATTGATAATCCATTGGTTATCCCAACATTTTTTGATATCTATGCCTAATTGCTCATATTGGGTAGCATTGTGGCTTGTTGTTCACGTAAAATAGATGGCTATTAGGTCGTGTTAGAATCAAAAAAATAGGGTTTAATGTAACCTTTTGCGAACTAAGGTTAACCTTATGCGTCGTACAAGGTATAATCCTGCAATTTCCTCGGTATTGAGCCTGTTATGGAGCTAATTCGCGGTATACAGAATATCCGGGCGTGCCATCATGGTTGCGTGCTGACTATTGGTAATTTTGACGGTGTTCATCGTGGGCACCAAGTATTACTTCAAAATTTGAAACTCAAGGGTAAGGAACTTGGCTTACCTACGGTTGTGATGATTTTTGAGCCACAACCTCTTGAATTTTTTATTGGTGACAAAGCGCCTGCGCGTTTGACACGTTTAAGAGATAAAGTTAAATACCTCGCAGACAGTGGTATTGACTACCTTCTTTGTGTTGAATTTAACCAGCACTTTGCCTCTTTAACACCCGCTGAGTTTGTCTCAGATTTACTGGTTGACAAATTAGGGGTGAAATATCTCGCCATCGGTGATGATTTCCGTTTTGGGAAAAATCGCATGGGGGATTTTTCCTTTTTGCAGCAAGCAGGTGAAGAGTTTGGGTTTGAGGTTGCTGATACAGAAAGCTTTTGTGATTCAGGTCTTCGCATCAGCAGCACGGCCATTCGTAAGGCTATTCAGGTTAACGACCTTGAATTGGCGGAAAACCTGTTAGGGCATGCCTATCGTATTAGTGGGCGAGTGGTTCATGGTAACCAGCTTGGCAGAACAATAGGTTTTCCGACGGCAAACCTACCATTAAAACGTTTAGTCACACCAGTGACGGGTGTGTATGCTGTAGAAGTTTATGGTTTAGGTGATAAGCCTTTGCCTGGTGTGGCGAATATCGGCACACGACCGACTGTATCTGGAAAAGGAACACAGTTAGAAGTTCATCTGATTGATGCCACTATGGATTTATATGGGCGTCATATCGATGTAGTGTTACGTAAGAAATTACGTGATGAGCAGCGGTTTGCTTCGTTGGAAGCGCTTAAGGAGCAAATTGCTAATGATGTAATTGCAGCAAGAGAATATCTTACTGCAATAGGAATCAGATAATTTAGCGGAAAATTGGAACTGAGAATCGATGAGTGACTATAAAAATACCCTGAATCTACCAGAAACAGGGTTCCCAATGCGTGGCGATCTCGCTAAACGCGAACCACAGATGTTAGAGCGCTGGTACAAAGAAGGTTTGTACCAAGCAATCCGTAAAGCAAAATCGGGCAAGAAAACCTTTATTCTGCACGATGGCCCTCCATATGCTAACGGCAGTATTCATATTGGTCACTCAGTTAACAAAATTCTCAAAGATATTATTATTAAATCCAAAGGATTAGCGGGTTATGATTCCCCGTATATTCCTGGTTGGGATTGCCATGGCTTACCGATTGAACACAAAGTTGAACAAATCGTGGGTAAACCAGGAGAAAAAGTTTCCGCCGCTGAATTTCGTGCACAATGCCGCCAATATGCAAAAGAGCAAATTGAAGGCCAAAAAGCTGACTTTATACGTCTTGGTGTATTAGGTGAGTGGGATAAACCCTACTTAACCATGGACTTCAAAACCGAAGCCCACATCATCAGAGCGTTAGCAAAAACCATTGCAAACGGCCATTTAGTGAAAGGTGCTAAGCCTGTTCATTGGTGTACAGCATGTGGTTCTTCATTAGCTGAAGCTGAAGTTGAGTATTATGACAAAACTTCCCCATCTATCTACGTTCGTTTCCCTGCAGTAGATAGCAAAGTGGTGTGTGAAAAATTCGGGGTTACGAGTGATAAAACGCCATCACTGGTTATCTGGACAACAACACCGTGGACATTGCCTGCTAACCGCGCAATCTCGTTGAATCCTGAATTTAAATACAACTTGGTACAAGCGAATGGCGAATTAGTCATTTTAGCAGCTGACCTTGTTGAAGATGTAATGAAAACTGTTGGTATCGACGAATGGGCAGTTTTAGGTGAATGTGAAGGTTCTGCGCTTGAACTGCTGCGTTTTGAACATCCATTTATGGGCTTTGATGTTCCTGCTATCTTAGGTGACCATGTTACATTAGATGCAGGTACAGGTGCCGTTCATACTGCGCCAGGTCATGGTCCTGAGGACTATGTGGTTGGCCAAAAATACGGTTTAGAGACAGCAAACCCTGTTGGGCCAGACGGTTGTTTCTTAGCCAATACCTATCCAACACTGGATGGTGTGTTCATTTTTAAAGCTAATGATTTAATTGTTGAGCTGTTAAATGAAAAAGGCGCGTTGCTGTATAAAAAAGCAATCACGCACAGCTACCCATGTTGCTGGCGTCATAAAACCCCCGTTATTTTCCGTGCAACACCACAATGGTTTATTGGCATGGATAAAAATGGCTTACGCGAACAATCATTGAAAGAAATTGATATCGTTCAGTGGATCCCTGGTTGGGGTCGCGCACGTATTGAGTCAATGGTTGAAAACCGCCCTGACTGGTGTATCTCTCGCCAGCGTACTTGGGGAACGCCGATGTCTTTGTTTGTTCATAAAGATACGGAAGAGCTGCATCCTCGTACGTTAGAATTAATGGAAGAAGTCGCTAAACGCGTTGAAGTTGACGGTATTCAAGCATGGTGGGATCTTGACCCAGCTGAATTACTGGGTGATGAAGCTGAAACCTACCGTAAAGTACCAGATACACTAGACGTCTGGTTTGACTCTGGGTCTACACACTTTGCCGTAGTTGATGCACGTCCTGAATTCCATGGTAATTCAGCTGACATGTACTTGGAAGGCTCTGACCAACACCGTGGCTGGTTCATGTCCTCATTGATGTTATCAACAGCAATGAAAGGCAAAGCGCCATATCGCCAAGTGTTAACGCACGGTTTCACCGTTGATGGCCAAGGCCGTAAAATGTCTAAATCATTAGGCAATACGGTAAGTCCACAAGATGTCATGAATAAACTGGGTGCAGATATTCTGCGTCTATGGGTTGCTTCGACGGATTATACAGGTGAAATCGCGGTTTCTGATGAAATCTTAAAACGTGCAGCGGATTCATATCGCCGTATTCGTAATACTGCCCGCTTCTTGTTGGCGAACCTTAATGGTTTCAATCCAGAAACGGACATGGTGAAACCTGAAGACATGGTGGTGTTAGACCGTTGGGCGGTTAGCCGTGCGCTTGAAGCACAACAAGAAATCGCCAAAGCGTATGATGAATATGATTTCCTTTCCGTTATTCAGCGTTTAATGCATTTCTGCTCTATCGAAATGGGTTCGTTCTATCTGGATATCATTAAAGACCGTCAGTACACAGCGAAAGGCGATAGCTTAGCGCGTCGTAGCTGCCAAACAGCTCTGTTCCATATCGTTGAAGCGTTAGTACGTTGGATAGCCCCAGTACTTTCTTTCACTTCAGACGAAATCTGGAATGAATTACCAGGAAAACGTGCTCAATTCGTTCTAACCGAAGAATGGTATAACGGCTTATTTGGTTTAGATGAGTCAAATGAAATGAATAACAGCTTCTGGTCTGAACTGCTGGCGGTTCGCGGTGAAGTGAATAAAGTGTTAGAGCAAGCGCGTACAGATAAACACATTGGTGGCTCACTAGAGGCTGCGGTGACGTTATATGCAGATAAAGACTTAGCAAACAAACTGCAAAGTTTAGGTGATGAACTGCGTTTCGTTCTGCTGACTTCTCAAGCGACTGTCGCGGATATTGCAACGGCGTCTGCTGATGCGCAAGAGAGCGAGTTAAAAGGCCTTAAAATTGCCTTTAGTAAAGCGGAAGGCGAAAAATGCCCACGTTGCTGGCATTATGCGAGCGATATCGGCTCATCAAGCGAGCAACCAGAAATTTGTGGTCGCTGTGTGACGAACGTAGCCGGTGACGGCGAATTGCGTAAGTTTGCTTAATGAAGACGCCTATTTGTTCTACTGGCCTGCGTTGGTTATGGCTAACCATCGTGATTATCGTGGCAGATTTAGGAATAAAGCAGTTGGTGCTAAAAGACCTGAATCTGTATGAACCACATGCTGTAATGCCATTTTTCAACATCATGTATGCCCAAAATTTTGGTGCGGCATTTAGCTTCTTGGCTGATGAAGGCGGCTGGCAGCGTTGGTTCTTTGCGGGTATTGCGGTGGGAATTTCCATTATTTTAATGGTGATGATGTACCGCCAAAGCGCGCAAAAACGCCTATCCAATATTGCTTACGCACTCATTATTGGCGGGGCAATTGGCAACCTTAGCGACCGTCTGGTTCATGGGTTTGTCGTTGATTACCTTGATATTTATGTCGGTAATTGGCACTGGCCAACATTCAACCTAGCTGATATGGCAATTTGTATTGGTGCTGCTTTAGTTATTTTGGAAGGTTTTTTACCAGAAAAGCCAAAGCAGGAAAAAGCCAAATAAATTGGTAGCACAATAGGTTACAATGTAATGACACACAGCCCAGATTTTCTGGGCTGAATTTTATGACAAAATAGGTTTGGTTTATGTCTACTCAAATACAGGCTCAGAGCGCAGTTTTACTGCATTTCACATTGAAATTGGAAGATGGCTCTACAGCCGATTCTTCACACGCACAAGGAAAGCCTGCGTTGTTTGTGTTAGGGAATGATTCGTTATCACCTGAACTTGAGGCCAAATTAATTGGGCTTAACGAAGGTGAAAAGAAAAATTTTTCATTACCTGGTGATACTGTTTTTGGTAAACATAACCCTGATTTAGTGCAGTATTTTTCATTGCGTGATTTTATGGATACAGGTATCCCTGAAATTGGGACTATCATGTTATTTACCGCAATGAATGGCAGCGAAATGCCTGGTGTAGTAAAATCGATCGAAGGTGAATCGATCACTGTTGATTTTAATCACCCACTCGCTGAGCAACAAATTAGCTTTGAAATTGAAGTGCTTGAAGTAGACCCGCAATTGGAGAATCACAATGCAAATATTAATGGCTAACCCTCGTGGTTTTTGTGCTGGTGTTGACCGCGCAATTAGCATTGTAGAAAGGGCATTAGAACTATACGGCGCACCTATCTATGTTCGTCATGAAGTGGTTCATAACCGTTATGTAGTTGATGATTTGCGTCAGCGTGGTGCTATTTTTATTGAAGAAATTTCTGAAGTACCAGATGGTTCAATCTTAATTTTTTCTGCACATGGTGTGTCACAAGCTATCCGCCAAGAAGCACGTTCTCGTGATTTGACCATGCTATTTGATGCAACATGCCCACTAGTGACTAAAGTACACATGGAAGTCGCTCGTGCAAGCCGTAAAGGTAAAGAAGCGATTTTGATTGGGCATGCGGGGCATCCAGAAGTCGAAGGGACAATGGGGCAATATAGCAACCCTGAAGGTGGTATGTATCTTGTTGAAAGCCCAGAAGATGTTTGGAAATTGAAAGTTAAAGACGAAAATAATTTATCGTTTATGACACAAACGACACTTTCTGTGGATGATACTTCAGATGTCATTGATGCACTAACCGCACGTTTCCCTAGTATTGTTGGGCCACGTAAAGATGATATTTGTTATGCAACAACCAATAGGCAGGAAGCGGCAAGAGAGCTGGCTGAGCGTGCAGATATTGTGCTAGTTGTAGGCTCTAAAAACTCATCAAACTCAAACCGTCTTGCTGAACTTGCATCAAGAATGCAAAAACCTGCATTTTTGATTGATGGTGCAGAAGACATCCAAACTGAGTGGCTAACGGATAAAAATATTATTGGTTTAACGGCTGGGGCGTCAGCGCCTGATATTTTAGTTCGTCAAGTTATTGATAGATTAAAAGAGCTTGGTGCAGACTCTGTTGTTGAACTACAAGGCCGTGAAGAAAATATTGTTTTTGAAGTGCCAAAAGAATTGCGAGTCGAAGTTAAAGAAATTAACTAATACATAGCATACATAGCAGCATATTATTCAAAGAGTCATTTTGTATCATCAAGGTGGCTCGGTCTTTTTTATTCTGATTTTTTCTTTCCTACTTTTCTTATCATCAACACTTTTTCTGATAATCAGTCCGCGTTCTACGTTTTTGTTAATAACTGTCGATTAATACTGGCAGAATCTCATCATGATGGTTAATCTGTAACGCAATAATAAACTAAATTGTTTGTGAAAAATATTGATATTCACGTGAGATACTCAGTTTAAATTTAGTCATTTGCATCAATAATGAAAAAGGATGAACCATGGAAAATTCAGTGGTACGTGTTGCGATTGTCGGCTCAGGTGGTCGTATGGGACGGCAGTTAATTCAAGCGGCACAACAACAAGATGGCATTCAATTAGGCGCTGCTATTGAGCGAGAAGGCTCTTCGCTGATTGGCGCAGATGCAGGTGAGCTTGCAGGAGTTGGTAAACTAGGAATTTATATTACGAATTCTCTTGATAAAGTCGTTGATGATTTTGATGTTGTTATTGATTTCACCCGGCCTGAAGGCACGCTGCATTATTTAGCATTTTGCAAAGCTAACCAAAAGGGCATGGTTATTGGCACAACAGGTTTTGATGAACAAGGGAAACAAGCTATTGCTGATGCGGCAAAAGTCATTCCAATTGTGTTCGCGGCAAACTTTAGCGTCGGTGTTAATCTAGTCCTTAAATTACTGGAAAAAGCAGCAAAAGTGATGGGAACTTACACCGATATTGAAATTGTGGAAGCTCACCATCGTCATAAAGTTGATGCTCCGTCTGGTACTGCATTAGCTATGGGGGAATCTATTGCGGGTGCGCTAGGAAAGGATCTAAAAGACTGCGCAGTATATACCCGTGAAGGTTATACTGGTGAGCGTGAAGCTGGCACTATCGGTTTTGCAACAATTCGAGCAGGAGACATTGTTGGTGAACATACGGCGATGTTCGCTGATATCGGCGAACGCGTAGAGATCACACATAAGGCATCAAGCAGGATGACCTTTGCAAATGGTGCTATTAAAGCATCCTCTTGGGTTTTTTCTAAAAAATCTGGGTTATATGATATGAAAGATGTGCTTTGTCTTGATGATCTTTGATTTTTTATTTTAAATTATCATTATAAATCAATAAATTATTTATTATTTATTGGTTTATAATGGCTTTTATTATTATTTTGTTTTAAATTACTATTTTCTGTTTAATTCATCTGTAAAACTGACTTTTATTCGAGTTAATTTCCCTTTAATCTCAATTCAAGCTGCGTTATTATCAATTGTGCAGTTATCTTACTTGGCAACCGTTTACTTATTCATATTGGCTATCATTTTCAGTGCTCACGTTAAGTAAACTGGGGTTGTTGTCTATAAAAGTAAGATAAAAGTGTAAAAAATGCATTTTTTTCTAGACAAGACCCTATCTCATCATTAGAATGCGCGCAATTTGCCAAAAATTTGCTTAAAAACTCATTTTGGCATTGATTTAGATCGCAAAATCTGAATTAATATGCAAAAAACGTGATTTATTATTCTCCGGAGGGTGTTTTGATTAAGTCAGCTATATTGGTTCTGGAAGACGGAACCCAATTCCACGGGCGTGCCATCGGTGCTGAAGGGGCCGCAGTTGGAGAAGTCGTTTTCAATACGTCAATGACCGGATATCAAGAAATAATTACAGACCCTTCCTATTCCCGCCAAATTGTTACTCTCACTTATCCCCATATTGGTAATGTCGGCACTAATGCTGATGATGAAGAATCCCCAAATGTTCATGCTCAAGGCTTAATCATTCGTGACTTACCATTGGTTTACAGTAACTTTCGTGGGCAAGAAGGGCTATCCGAGTATCTGAAGCGCCACAAGGTTGTGGCAATTGCAGATATCGATACACGTAAACTGACCCGTTTATTGAGAGAGAAAGGGGCTCAGAATGGGTGCATTATTGCAGGAGATAACCCTGATGTGGCGCTTGCGCTAGAAAAAGCACGTAACTTTTCTGGGCTTAATGGGTTAGATTTGGCAAAAGAAGTGTGTACTAAAGAAGCCTATAGTTGGACCCAAGGCTCATGGACGCTAGAAAACGGCCAACAAGGTGCTAAATCAGTTGAAGAGTTACCATTGCATGTTGTTGCTTACGACTTCGGTGCAAAACGCAACATTCTACGCATGTTAGTTGACCGTGGTTGTCGTTTAACGGTGGTGCCTGCGACAACATCAGCAGAAGCAGTACTCGCAATGAATCCAGACGGAATTTTCTTGTCGAATGGCCCTGGCGACCCAGCGCCATGTGATTATGCAATCAAGGCGATTAAAACATTTTTAACAACGGATATCCCTGTTTTTGGTATTTGCTTAGGGCACCAATTATTGGCTTTAGCTAGCGGTGCAAATACCCTGAAAATGAAATTTGGTCATCACGGAGCAAATCATCCTGTGAAAGATTTGGATCGAGATGTTGTGATGATCACGGCACAAAATCATGGTTTCGCAGTCGATGAATCTACACTTCCCGATACATTGCGTGTGACTCACAAGTCACTATTTGATGGAACACTACAAGGTATTCACCGTACAGATAAACCTGCATTTAGTTTCCAAGGCCATCCTGAAGCAAGTTCAGGGCCACATGATGCAGCCAATTTATTCGATCACTTCATTGATTTGATTAACGAATATCGTCAAACCACACCACGTCAAAACGCACAATAATCGGGAGCAAATCATGGCAAAGCGTACAGACATAAAAAGCATTCTGATTTTAGGTGCGGGTCCAATTGTTATCGGTCAAGCATGCGAGTTTGATTATTCTGGGGCTCAAGCATGTAAAGCCTTACGTGAAGAAGGTTATCGTGTCATTTTAGTTAACTCTAACCCTGCGACGATTATGACCGACCCAGAGATGGCCGATGCGACGTATATTGAGCCGATTCACTGGGAAGTGGTTCGTAAAATTATTGAAAAAGAACGTCCTGATGCAATTTTACCAACAATGGGTGGGCAAACAGCGCTTAACTGTGCGCTTGAACTTGAGCGTA
This sequence comes from Providencia sp. SP181, assembly GCF_050446505.1. NCBI lineage: Bacteria > Pseudomonadati > Pseudomonadota > Gammaproteobacteria > Enterobacterales > Morganellaceae > Providencia > Providencia sp. SP181. Next base: position 272,468 of record NZ_JBBPXM010000005.1, on the reverse strand, counting down.
AAGGGGTTCTTGCTGAGTTTGGCGTTACGATGATTGGTGCAACAGCAGACGCCATTGATAAAGCCGAAGATCGTCAACGCTTTGATAAAGCGATGAAAAAAATTGGTTTAGGTACTGCACGCTCAGGTATTGCTCACAACATGGAAGAAGCGTATGCCGTTGCAGACGATGTGGGGTTCCCTTGTATTATTCGCCCATCGTTTACGATGGGCGGAACGGGTGGTGGTATCGCTTACAACCGTGAAGAATTTGAAGAGATTTGTACGCGCGGTTTAGATTTATCGCCAACCAATGAATTATTAATTGATGAGTCATTGATTGGTTGGAAAGAGTATGAAATGGAAGTTGTTCGCGATAAAAATGACAACTGCATTATTGTCTGCTCAATCGAAAACTTTGACGCAATGGGGATCCACACTGGTGACTCAATCACCGTTGCACCCGCTCAAACCTTAACAGATAAAGAATACCAAATCATGCGCGATGCCTCGATGGCAGTTTTACGCGAAATTGGTGTTGAGACGGGGGGTTCAAACGTTCAGTTTTCGGTTAATCCAAAAGATGGGCGCTTAATTGTTATTGAAATGAACCCGCGGGTTTCTCGCTCGTCAGCGCTAGCTTCTAAAGCGACGGGCTTTCCAATCGCGAAGATTGCAGCGAAACTGGCGGTCGGTTATACCCTCGATGAACTGATGAATGATATTACTGGTGGCCGTACACCTGCTTCGTTTGAGCCTTCTATCGACTACGTTGTGACTAAAATTCCACGCTTTAACTTTGAGAAATTTGCGGGTACCAATGACCGTTTAACCACGCAGATGAAATCGGTGGGTGAAGTGATGGCGATTGGCCGCACTTTCCAAGAGTCGATGCAAAAAGCGTTACGCGGCTTAGAAGTGGGCGCAACAGGTTTTGATCCTAAAGTTGAACAGGATGACCCTGAAGCACTGACGCGCATTCGTCGTGAATTAAAAGATGCAGGCGCAGAACGCATCTGGTTTATTGCAGATGCATTCCGAGCGGGCTTGTCCGTTGATGGTGTCTTCAACTTAACCAACATTGACCGCTGGTTCTTAGTACAAATTGAAGAGCTGGTGCGTCTAGAGGAAGAAGTTGCGGAGTTAGGTATCAACGGCTTAACCAAAGATTTCTTACGCGTATTAAAACGTAAAGGGTTTGCGGATGCACGCCTAGCAAGTTTAGTTGGTGTATCAGAAGCTGAGCTACGTAAATTACGCCAAAGTTATGATTTGCACCCCGTTTATAAGCGTGTTGACACCTGTGCTGCTGAGTTTGCAACCGATACTGCCTATATGTATTCCACGTATGAAGATGAGTGTGAATCCAACCCAAACCATAGCAAGCCAAAAGTGATGGTTCTGGGGGGAGGGCCTAACCGTATTGGTCAAGGTATTGAGTTTGACTATTGTTGTGTGCACGCTTCACTCGCGCTACGTGAAGATGGCTATGAAACTATCATGGTTAACTGTAACCCAGAAACCGTTTCAACTGACTATGATACGTCTGACCGTCTCTATTTCGAACCTGTTACGCTCGAAGATGTGCTAGAAATTGTGCGTATTGAGCAGCCAAAAGGTGTGATCGTACAGTATGGTGGTCAAACGCCACTGAAATTGGCACGTGCACTTGAGGCCGCCGGTGTTCCTGTCATTGGAACTAGCCCTGATGCGATTGACCGTGCAGAAGACCGCGAACGTTTCCAACAAGCGGTTAATCGTTTGAATTTAAAACAACCGCAAAATGCGACGGTGACAGCGATTGAGCAAGCTGTTGAAAAAGCGGCTGGAATTGGTTATCCACTCGTTGTACGCCCATCATATGTTCTCGGCGGTCGTGCGATGGAAATCGTGTATGATGAAATCGACCTGCGCCGTTATTTCCAAACTGCAGTCAGTGTCTCAAATGATGCACCAGTACTACTTGACCGTTTCTTAGATGACGCTGTAGAGGTGGATGTTGACGCGATTTGTGATGGTGAAATGGTGCTGATTGGCGGGATCATGGAGCACATCGAACAAGCGGGCGTTCACTCTGGTGATTCTGCTTGTTCATTGCCAGCGTATACACTGAGCCAAGAAATTCAGGATGTGATGCGTGAGCAAGTTCGCAGCTTAGCATTCGAATTACGTGTACGTGGATTAATGAATGTTCAATTCGCAGTCAAAAATAACGAAGTGTATTTGATTGAAGTGAATCCTCGTGCTGCGCGAACTGTCCCATTTGTTTCAAAAGCAACGGGCGTACCGCTGGCAAAAGTGGCTGCTCGTGTTATGGTTGGCCAGACATTGACCCAGCAAGGTGTGACGAAAGAAGTTATTCCTCCTTACTATTCAGTCAAAGAAGTGGTTCTGCCATTTAACAAATTCCAAGGTGTTGACCCAATTCTTGGCCCTGAAATGCGTTCAACAGGGGAAGTCATGGGAGTTGGTCGTACTTTTGCAGAAGCGTTTGCTAAGGCGATGTTAGGTAGCAGCTCAACCATGAAAAAATCAGGTCGAGCATTGTTGTCCGTGCGTGAAGGCGATAAAACTCGCGTTGTTGATTTAGCGGCTAAATTGCTAAAACATGGCTTCGAGCTAGATGCAACGCACGGTACGGCGATTGTTCTTGGTGAAGCAGGAATTAACCCGCGCTTAGTTAACAAAGTACATGAAGGTCGCCCACACATTCAAGATAGAATTAAGAATGGTGAGTACGATTACATCGTGAATACAACCGCAGGGCGTCAAGCGATTGAAGACTCAAAACTAATCCGTCGTAGCGCATTGCAGTATAAGGTTCACTATGACACGACGTTGAATGGTGGTTTTGCAACCACAATGTCACTGAGTGCAGATCCGACTGAAAAAGTGATTTCAGTCCAAGAGATGCACGCGTTGATTAAGTAATCAACGCGTATTGAATTGAGCCCCAGCGGTAGCCTGCCGACTGGGGCTTTTTTTATATATTGCTTACTTGAGGGGGAAAGGTGCAAAAAAAATAAAAAAAGGCAAAATGGTCATTGACTCTCACGTAACGTGAGGCCGTAACCTCAGTCTCACTTACAGGAGGAACGTATGCTATTTCAAGTGGGTGAAATCGCGGAAAAAACGGGGTTAACCATCCGAACACTTCATCATTATGAAGAAATTGGTTTATTGCTTCCAACTGCAAGAACCGATGCAGGTTACAGACTCTATAACATGCAATGTATTGAGCGATTAACGCAAATTCAATTACTGCGCCAAGTTGGAGTCAAACTCAAAAACATCGGTGAAATATTGGATGGTCAGAGTGGAGATATGACAAACCTTCTGCAGGAACGAATTGCTTTATTAACTGAACAAATGCAGCAAATGGCAACATTGCGTTTTCGGTTGGAGCAACTTCAAAAACAGATGCAAATGGGCGATACCTCAACTCAGGTCGATTGGTTCTCTGTATTGGAGATGATGACGATGTTTGATAAATATTTTACACCGCAAGAGTTAGAACAATTACCGCTATACACCGCACATACGCTGAAAAACCAAGAGTGGCAGCAACGAGTGGCGGCGGTGAATGCATTAATGCAACAAGGTATGACACCTCAATCAATTGAAGCACAGCAACTGGGGTATGAATGGATGGTCGCTCTAGAAAGAGATACGGGTGGAAACCCAGATTTTTTTGCAAGGTTGAATAAAATTCACTTAACAGACAACGCGTTAGCTTATTCATCAGGTATTTCTGAGTCAATGATCCAATTTGTTGCACAAGGGTTTAGTGAATATCAATTAGCGCTGTTTAAGCCCCATTTAACAGAAGAGCAGTTTGCGCTTGTTCGGCAACATTATTTTACTGCGGGGCAAGTTTGGCCTGAGCTGATTGCTGGGCTGCATAATGCATTGAAAGCACATAAATCTCCAGACTCACCTGAAGTACAAGTGCTGGCTCGTACATGGTTAGACATGTTTATTCAATTCACTGGAGGTGACCCTATCATTCAGGAAAAGATCCGCACAGTTTACCGTGAAGAGCCTAAAGTTTCTCAAGGTACTTGGATGACGCCAGAAATCGGGCAATATTTATTTTCAGCGGTGAATATTTTGATGGGGAAATAATGCAAGTGGCCGCAATATTGCGGCCATAGATATTTGTGTTATTTATTGCTACTTAATGCCTTGCGGTGTTTCCAATACATCACAATAGAGCCAATTAATCCACTAATTAATAAGATAACAGGGATGATCATTAATGCGCTAATAACCACTTGCTCGTGCTCTTTTACAAACGGGATTTGGTTAAGGGCATAGCCTAAAGAAACGATAATACCTACCCACAAAAGTCCGCTTAGCCAATTGAAAAACTGAAAACGGCGATGGCTTAATTCAGAGAGCCCTGCAAGTAAAGGTAATAATGTACGAACAAAAGCTAAAAAACGACCAATAAGTAAGGCGTATAAACCTTGTTTATTAAACATATTATTTGCTTTTGCATGATACTCATCAGGAATTTGGGCTAGCCAACGCTTGACCGTTTTCGTTTCACTGAGCCATCTACCTTGCATAAACCCTAACCAACAACCCAAACTCGCAGCTGTGGCGAGCAATAAAATGGTTGGGATAAAGTGCAAAACTCCTTTGGCGATTAATGCGCCAGAAAGGATTAACAAGGTATCTCCAGGCAGAAAAGCGGCGGGAAGAACCCCATTTTCCAAAACAATAACAACAAAAAGTACGGTATAAATAACCCAAAGTACTTCGGGGTTGGAGAGTTTTAGGAAATCGTGATCCCAAAGCGCTAGTACGATTTCGCGTAGGACTTCCATAATCATTCCTGTATTTGTCTAAAAGCGAATTTCCTTATTTATATTACAGGAAAAAATAAGATTGGGTTTGATTTGTTTGGGGGTATTCATTCATTAGTCGATGAATTGCAGAAAACATTTTAGTGTTTTCCGCAATTTTCATTTTTTATTTTAAATGCGTTCAAAAGCCAATTGTAGGTCATCAATTAAATCTTGTGGGTGTTCAAGCCCCACGTGAACACGGAAAAAAGTCCCTTCGTTCAATTGAAAATCATATTGTCTCATGCTGAGTAAATCTTCTTTTTGGTAACCTAAAATTAGCGATTCAAATCCACCCCATGAATACCCCATTTTAAAATGAGCTAAATTTTCGATAAAAGCAGCGAACTGTTCAGTGGATAGGCGTGACTTAAGTTGAAAAGAAAATAAGCCATTACACCCTGAAAAATCCCGAATAAAGAATTCATGACCAGGCGAAGTTGGCAGGGCTGGATGAAAAACCTGTTCGACTTCGGGGCGTTCTTGCAGCCAGTTTGCTACTTGTATACTGTTTTCTTGGTGCTGTTTTAGGCGCGTAGGGAGGGTATGCAAACCACGATTAGCCATATAAACGGTATCGGGGTCTGCGGTTTGCCCAAGCAGATATGAATTTTCACGTAAAGTTTCGATGCAGCGCTTATTTGCTACTGCGACTCCTAACATGCCATCAGAATGCCCATTAATATATTTTGTTGCGGATTGTATTGAAATATCCACATCGAACAATAAAGGTTTGAGCAGGACACCCGCTGCCCATGTATTGTCAATCATAATGATGATTTCAGGTGCTTTGTTACGTATAGCTTGAACGAGAGCAGGTAAATCGTGGACTTCCATGGTAATTGAACCTGGAGATTCTAAAAAGACAATGCGCGTATTCGGTTGAATCAAATCTGTAATCTTTTCGCCAATGAGCGGGTCAAAGTAGGTCGTTTTAACCTGTAATTTGGTTAAAATATGGTCGCAAAAATTCTGTGTTGGGTCATAAGCGGAGCCTGTGACTAAAATGTGCTCTCCTGCAGAAATAAAGGATAAGATTGCATTGGTGATGGCAGCAGCACCTGATGGGTAAAGTACAGAACCTGCTCCACCTTCTAATTCAGCCATGGCTTCTTGGAAAGCAAAATGGGTTTGTGTGCCTCGGCGGCCATAAAAAAGCACACCATCCGCACGATGCCGAGTTGCATGACGTTTTTCTTCAAGCGTGTCAAAGATAATCGAAGATGCTCGTTGAATGACAGGATTTACACCTTTTTGTGTGAATTTAGGGTTCCGACCAATGTGCACTAATTGGGTTTCTGGTTTGGTGTTTGCCATGATCTTTCCTTTATGGTTTCAAATTTAGCCTATCCAGAGGCGTGGATACTATGACGTTAATGCATTCGTGGGGAAATGTAACTTGAGTTTTCTTCAGTATTACAAAGTTCAATAAATCGTATTGGTATAGAAGAAGGGGGGAGTATATTTGTCCATTGAATACCTTTATTGCATTAATAAGAATAAACAAGCAATACCCGTGTAATAGGCGTGGACTTCATTGTTTGAGAACAAAAAATATAAAAAAATTTGTGAATACTAATGATAATTACTATCAATTCGCGCTGTCTTTGATATCATCAGCACCGTCTTTTTGAAAAGAGACGAACAGCGCGAGTTAAATTTCGCTTTTAAAGGTTAGTCGATGAATGGCACAATCATCGATATGAATTTTTTTATACAACACTAAAAAGAGAGTAAAGGCCAACTGATGCGTAAACTAACAGCTTCTATTCTATTGGCGTTCGGCTTGATGGGGACGGCGGTCGCTGAAACCACACCAGCAACAACACCAGCTGCGTCTCAAAATACATCATCGACACCTGCTGCAAATCCTGCGGCGCCAATTACAGCACCAAATGGTGAAGTTGCTCCCGTATCTTCTGAGCCTGCAGTCAATACTGCTGTTGTGAATGAAAATATCGAAATTGCGACAGAGGCGCCAACAGGGGGTTTTGATCAGGATTTATCTGTTTGGGGTATGTACCAAAATGCGGATAATGTCGTGAAGACGGTGATGATAGGTTTGGTTATTGCATCAGTCATTACATGGGCACTCTTCTTCTCTAAAGGCCTCGAAATTTTAGTTGCTCGTCGTCGTTTAAAAGACGAAGCGAAAGCGATCGCAGAAGTGAAATCCCTTGATGAAGCCGTGAAAATTGCTGAAGGTTTCAAAGGAAATAGTATTACACGAATGCTGCTTAATGAAGCAGTAACAGAAAGAGCGTTATCGGAAAATAGTACCGACCTGTCTGGTACGAAAGAACGGACGTCATTCCGCCTTGAAAGGGCCGTTGCTGCAATCAGCCGATATATGGGCCGTGGTAATGGTTACTTAGCGACTATTGGTGCTATCTCTCCTTTTGTTGGTTTGTTTGGAACGGTATGGGGCATCATGAATAGCTTTATCGGGATCGCTCATTCACAAACCACTAACTTAGCAGTGGTTGCGCCTGGTATCGCAGAGGCACTTCTTGCAACGGCAATTGGTCTTATCGCTGCGATCCCAGCAGTGGTAATTTATAACATTTTCGCCAGAATGATTAATAACTACCGTGGTCAGGTAGGGGATGTGGCTGCACAGTCTGCATTATTATTAGGGCGTGATCTTGATCTGGCAAATAGCAAAGCAAGGTAATTATTATGGCAATGCGTTTAGGTGACGAACAAGATGATAGCGGTGAAATGCATGAAATTAACGTAACACCGTTTATCGATGTGATGTTGGTTTTATTAATTATCTTCATGGTCGCGGCTCCCTTGGCAACTGTAGATATTAAAGTTGACTTACCTGCTTCAACCGCGAAGCCGCAGCCACGGCCAGAAAAACCTGTGTTCTTAACAGTTAAAGCGGATAGCCAGTTATTTATTGGCGATCAAGCTGTATCAAAAGAACAGCTTTCTGCAACACTTGACCAAGCAACAAGTTCAAATAAAGAAACAACGATCTTCTTCCAAGCAGATAAAAGTGTTGATTATGAAACGATGATGGATGTGATGAATGCATTACGCCAGTCGGGTTATCTAAAAATTGGCTTAGTTGGAATGGAAGCTACTTCGTCTAAATAGTCAATATCAACGATATCAGCGGTTATCACGCGTTTTATCTTTAAGGATAAAGCGCGTTTTTTATGAATCAAACAAAAGTGCATCAAAGCGAGTGTATAGCTGCCTGATTTTTCTATCGAATGCTAATTATTCTGTGTAATGTCATCTTTATTTGTATGATTAAATCATGATTAAAAGATTTTTATCCTATATTCACGCGTTTTATTTGTGTTTGATTGAGAGGACAGAGCCTTAGTCGCATGTAAAATACTCTCTTATGGGGTATTTAGCGCTAAGATAAAGTGATAAAACAAGAAGTATATTAAAATAACTGATGAATATTCGATATTTTTTATCTGGCTTCAGATAAGGTAATTGAATGAAACCGTATTTCAACGTGACATTTTTGACTCAATTATAAGCTGAGCTTCTTTTTTTAATGCGGTTTTTCATTGAAAATGTAGCTTAGTGTAGTCTGAAATAGGGTGTATTTGACTACTTTCAATGTGATTAAACCAACAAAACATAACAAAAAATAAACCATTATATTTGAATGGTTTTATTAATAATGACTATTTTATCAATATAATAATTAAACCACATAAATCACATGGGTAAATTAAAAAATTAAAATTTAGATAAAATGATTGTTTTTTATGGGGAAATTTAGTTTTGATAGAATAGGTATATGGATGTAAATAAAAAAAGGATTATTTTTACTTCGAAGAAAGATAATGATTATGTAAATATTTTTTATGAAATTAGAATCGAGTATTTATTTTGAATATATTTACATCAGCACTTTATATTTAAAATAATATAAATATATTTAATTTAAATATAAAGTAAATAGTGAATGAATAGTAAATATGTATATATGTAAATAGATTGTAATATCTTAACAATAGGCGTTTTATGTTGCTTGATTTCTTTAACTATTTGATATTTAGTTATTTAATTAAATTTAGATGACTTCTTAAGTTAAACAAAAAAACACTTGCGCAACCTAAGTGTTAGGCTATAATACAATCAATAACATTTGGAAACACTTTTAAATATTTTATTATACCAAGTTATTTATTTTTGAAATTTACTCGAGCTAGGGAAATAATCAAGCCATGCTAATTTTAAAAATAATTTAGATTAGCAAGATTTTAGGCTTTATATTAAAAGTAGATATAACTACTTAATTGGGTAACTCAGGTAGAACATTATATTTTTGAGTCAACATGAATGTTATTACTGGAGTCAAATGGGCTGACTACAGACTACGCATAGCAAGCGAAGCCAGAAATGGCAATTTCATATTATACTCCTCTATAGATAAAATAAGACTACATTTCCAGCGTTACCTTTAAGGTAACGCTTTTTTTTACTCAATATTTTATCGTATAATAAATGTGTATTTTTTCGCACCAATAACATAATCAGAATGGAATAACCGCCAATCTAGCACCAAATGTCCCTTAATAATGCAGAAAATCAATCTTTTCCCTATTTTTTGATAAAAGAACTTCACGAAAAGAAATATCCGCGTATGATATTTTCACTTCGCTGTGGGGCATCGATATAACAGATTATAAAGATAATTATACAACGGCGAATTTCTCTGCCAGGATCTGGCGTGAATAAATTGGATGTAACAATGACTTGGTCTGATTTCAAATCTCACTATCTCATCGGTTTTTGGAAACCTTTGCCCGCAGTGATTGCCGCAGGTATTTTATCAACCTACTACTTTGGCTTAACGGGTACATTTTGGGCCGTTACGGGTGAGTTCACTCGCTGGGGTGGACACATTATGCAACTCTTTGGCGCTCATCCAGAAACGTGGGGTTATTTCAAAGTCATTGGCTTTGAAGGATCACCACTTGATCGTATCGATGGCGTCATGATTATTGGTATGTTTGCGGGGTGTTTTGCCGCAGCGCTTTGGGCCAATAATATTAAATTACGAATGCCACAGCATCGTATTCGCATTTTCCAAGCTATTCTTGGTGGTATTATTGCTGGATTTGGTGCGCGTTTAGCGATGGGATGTAATTTGGCAGCATTCTTTACTGGGATCCCTCAGTTTTCTCTACACGCATGGTATTTCGCTGTTGCGACTGCGGCAGGGTCATATTTTGGCGCTAAGTTTACATTGATGCCGATGTTTAGGATCCCAGTCAAACTGAAAAAAGTCAGTGCGGCATCACCATTAACGCAAAATCATGATGTGGCGAAACGACGCTTTAAGTTAGGGATGATTATTTTTACCTTAGCATTGGCGTGGGGTTTTTATACCTTGCTTGACTCTCCAGTGATGGGTTTTGCTATCCTTTGTGGAATTGGCTTCGGCTTATTAATTGAACGAGCTCAAATTTGTTTTACTTCTGCTTTTCGTGATTTATGGATCACCGGTCGAACCCATATGGCTAAAGCCATTATTATTGGGATGGCTGTCAGTGCGATTGGTATCTTTAGCTATGTTCAATTGGGGGCTACACCTAAAATTTTATGGGCAGGCCCAAATGCAGTGATTGGCGGCTTACTATTTGGTTTTGGTATTGTCCTAGCGGGTGGCTGTGAAACAGGTTGGATGTACCGAGCAGTGGAAGGCCAGGTTCACTATTGGTGGGTTGGTTTTGGTAATATTATTGGTGCCACTATCCTCGCTTATTATTGGGATGATTTAGGCCCTTGGTTAGCGACCGATTTTGACAAAGTGAATTTATTAGAGACCTTTGGGCCACAAGGTGGTCTGTTGGTGACGTATGCATTATTGGCGGTGGCTTTTGTGCTGATGTTAGTCTGGGAGAAGCACTTTTTCCGTAAGCGTACACAAAAATCACAGCAAACATCAGCGGAGGCAATATGAGTAAGAAAGAAATTATCCCTGATTATCGTTTAGATATGGTCGGCGAACCTTGCCCATACCCTGCAGTCGCAACATTAGAAGCGATGCCATCACTAAAAAGTGGCGAAATATTGGAAGTGGTAAGCGATTGCCCACAATCCATTAATAATATTCCGTTAGATGCAAAAAACTACGGCTATACGGTTTTGGATATCCAGCAAGATGGGCCGACGATACGTTATTTAATCCAAAAATAACGGATACCCGAGATACCCGTCATACTTTGCGCCGCAGCGTTGTTGACTGCACTCACAGGCTCTAGTCACATACTTTAGTATGCTCCTAGAGCCTATTCGATTGTCGCCTAGCTGCAACACAATTTATTTAGGGTATCTTGGCGGTATGATAGGTCATATCATTCGTTGATTGACGAGATGAATTCTTGCCGCCGCGTTGTTGACTGCACTCACTGGCTCTAGTCACATACTTTAGTATGCTCCTAGAGCTTGTTTGGTGGTCGCCTAGCTGCAACACAAATTATTTAGGGTATCTTGGCGGTATGATAGGTCATATCATTCGTTGATTGACGAGATGAATTCTTGCCGCCGCGTTGTTGACTGCACTCACAGGCTCTAGTCACATACTTTAGTATGCTCCTAGAGCTTGTTCGGTGGTCGCCTAGCTGCAACACAAATTATTTAGGGTATCTTGGCGGTATGATAGGCCATATCAATCGTTGATTGACGAGATGAATTCTTGCCGCCGCGTTGTTGACTGCACTCATAGGCTCTAGTCACATACTTTAGTATGCTCCTAGAGCCTGTTCGGTGGTCGCCTAGCTGCAACACAAATTATTTAGGGTATCTTGGCGGTATGATAGGCCATATCATTCGTTGATTGACGAGGTGAATTCTTGCCGCCGCGTTATTGACTGCACTCATAGGCTCTAGTCACATCCCTATGATTGCTCCCCATATTTCAAGTGGTGGCTTTGTTGGCTTCGTTAGTCACATACTTGTGTATGCTCCGCGTATCCTCACTCGCCGTCTTGCCACCTCATGACTATTTAGAGCAATGCAGTGATTATCATGATGCAATGCATTCATATTTTGAATTAGTGGTGGTTATTCGTCCTGCCAGCTAGCAATATCTAACACCAGCTCACATTCATCATCGATGTATCCGCCAGTTGGAATAAACCCCAGTTTTTTATAAAACTCAAATGGGCTTTCTTCCCCTTCACCACAGCTATTATAAAGGCGTGGATAACCTTTCTTTTTTAGATAACGTATTACTTGGATTAATGCTTCGCGACCAAAGCCTAATTTTTGGTAAGGCTCCGCTATCATGAAGCGCCAGAGCATGATGCCATCATATTCGAGCTCGTCATCATCTAAACCAGAGTGCAGCATGATAAATCCAACGGGGGTATCATCCGCATAAATCCCTCTGTACCAGGCACAGTCTGAAAACTGTGCCTCAACCATTGAGTAAGCATTATCAGCAACCATATTACGTTGTGCTTCACTCAGTGTGTGGCTAAGTAGGCAAATTTCTGAGAAATTGTCCGCAGTGATTTTTTGTAAGGTAACTAATGAATTTTCATCCACTTCAGGTTCGATAAGCTCTTTCATGACTATTCCTTCGATAGAATATTGACCATAATTCCAATAATGGAGGCTGATATTTATTATTTTTATTTAACAAATTTGAAACTAAAGTAAATTTGTTACAGGGTTGTAATTTAATCAACCAGAGATTTCACAACCAGTCAATGACTTAATTGTGGCTATGCAAGCGGAGTCTAAAAAGAAATGGCAACTTACTTTTTAGTGCGTTGCCATCGTGAGATAAGAAAGAAAATTTAAGAAGGGTTAGTGTTCTGCTTCACCGCCCAGAACATCAATCAAGCGAGCGATTAAGGCGCTCAGTTCGCTTGTCATTAGAACATAATCCGCATCAAATTTTTGTGCGTAATCTTCTTTGCCGATGTCGTCATTTTGGTCTTTCAATGTATCACTGAATTTAAGTCTTTTTAGCGAACCATCATCAGATAACATAAATTGAATGCGCTCTTCCCAATCTAAAGCGATCTTCGTGACGAGTTTACCTGCCTCGATATGTGTCGCAATTTCATCAGAGATCAGATCTTGCTTCTTACAGCGAATAATTCCGCCTTCTTCTAAGATAGCTTTTAGCTCAGCTTCATCCATCACAGCAAAGCCTTGAGGGAGTGAGCCTGAACGGATCCATTCGGTGAGTGTGAGTTCAATTGGGTCTTTAAATGTAAGAGGAACAACAGGAAGAGAGCCTAAACTTTTACGTAATAAGGCTAAGTTATCTTCAGCGCGTTTCGCACTTGCTGCATCGACAATAATGAGTTGATTGACGGTATCAATCCAAATATAGGTTTTGCTAAATTTACTGAATGCGCGAGGTAGTAAGGTGTGAACGACTTCGTCTTTTAAGGCATCTTTTTCAGTTTTTTTGAGTTTTCGGCCTTGGTCTGCTTCGAGTTTCTCTATTTTGTCCTGTACTTCTTGTTTAATGACAGGAGATGGCAGCATTTTTTCTTCTTTTTTAGCACAAATCAGAATTTGGTTACCTGCAGCGTGGGTTAAGGCATCTGCACCATTCATCGGCGCGACCCAACCTGTTTGCATCATGTCTTGGCTGCCGCAAGGGTGATAGGCAAGTGCGGCAAGTTGTTTTTCCAGATCGTCTGCAGAGAGTGCCAAATCTCGATTCAGGCGATAGACCAATATATTCTTGAACCACATGAAAAACCTACCTTTGTTGATAAATAGCCAGTTAGAGCAGGGGCCTATGATAACGAATTGTCGGTTATTAAGCGAAAAAAATATATTTGGCCTAAGGTCCTATTAAGGAAGTTAAGCAATCCCTCAGTTTTTATCTCTTATACTTGAAAAAAGCATCCTAGACAGGTCATGATGGTGAAAATAAACAAGAAAATCAAAGAGAGCTGCGCAATGAGAATAGGAATTGACCTAGGTGGCACGAAAATTGAAGTGATTGCATTAGATGATGATGGTGAAACCTTATTTCGTAAGCGTGTTTCAACACCAAAAGGCGACTATCCTGCAACACTCAGCGCTATTGTCGGTTTGGTAAATGATGCGGAAACGGCAACTGGGCAAACAGGAAGTGTGGGAGTTGGAATTCCAGGCACCTTATCTCCTGTGACTGGAAAAGTGAAAAATGCCAATTCAACATGGCTGAATGGCCAGTTTTTTGATGCCGATTTAGGAAAATTATTAGGGCGTGAAGTTAAAGTCGCGAATGATGCGAATTGTTTAGCGGTATCCGAAGCGGTTGATGGCGCAGGTGCGGGGGCAAAAGTGGTCTTTGCCGTGATCATTGGGACGGGGTGTGGCGCAGGTATTGCACTTGATGGGCAAGTACACTCAGGCGGCAATGGCGTAGCAGGGGAATGGGGACACAATCCATTACCCTGGCAAGATGATAGCGACAGGCAGTTCTTATCAAATGAAAACTGCTATTGTGGCTTAACAGGCTGCACAGAGTTGTTTGTCTCTGGGACAGGCTTTATGGCCGATTATGCTAAATTATCGGGTGAGGCAAAAATAGGTTTAGACATTGTTAAGTTAGCCCAAGAAGGGGATAAATTTGCTAAAATTGCGATGGATAATTATTTGAATCGACTAGCAAAAGCATTAGGGCAGGCGATCAATATGCTTGACCCTGATGTCATCGTGTTAGGGGGAGGAATGAGTAACGTAGATAGCCTCTATGAAGAGCTACCCACACGCATTCGCTCATGGGTATTTGGGCGTGAGTGTGATACACCCATTCGTAAAGCGGTGCATGGCGATTCGAGCGGGGTACGCGGCGCGGCTTGGCTATTTTCGTCCTAATTTACGTTGTGGCGGTGTTAGCTGCACTCGGCTACTCAGGTCACATACTTGTGTATGCTCCCTGAGCTAGCCTCCTTTGCCGCCTAGCCACACCGAAAATTAGTTAGAAAATAATAGGGTTCTCTATTTGTCCTAATTTACGTTGTGGCGGTGTCAGTTGTACTCGGCTACTCATTTTTTCATCATACTTCAAGCTGTGACTACGTTGGCTTCATTCAGCCACCCTAGTCACATACTTGTGTATGCTCCTAGGGATGTCTTCATTTTGCCGCCTTGCCACAACTCGAATTATTTAGAAAAAAGCGTGGATGTGATGAAAATTAACAAGAAATAGAGTGTTAGTTTTCATGTTTAAATAATCATCTTTTATTGCTTAAATTAAATTTATATTAATTAAAAATTAAATAATACGTATATTTATAAAACATAAAATTTAAGTTAAATAAGTTTCTCAATACTAAGTGATATCAATCACAATTCTTTTTTTCCTACGAAAATTATTCACAAAACACTAAAAAAATAATTTCAGTTATTTGGCGTGAATTTGTCATGAATAATTCATTTTTGTGACAGATATAA
Organism: Providencia sp. SP181; assembly: GCF_050446505.1. Taxonomy (NCBI): domain Bacteria; kingdom Pseudomonadati; phylum Pseudomonadota; class Gammaproteobacteria; order Enterobacterales; family Morganellaceae; genus Providencia; species Providencia sp. SP181. Next base: position 257,242 of record NZ_JBBPXM010000005.1, on the reverse strand, counting down.
AAATCAGGCTCGATAAAAAGATGAAAACCGTGATTTAGTCACAAAAAATGGTTACTGTTTGCAGTGTATTATCATTAAAAATTGACGTTATGCACATTGTGTAAAATTTTAATGCCATTTTGTTGGTTATTTGCTCAATGGCATAAGGTGTGTATACGGATTCGAGAGGCAATTTTCTCTCAATAAAGGCAACTAAGGGGATCAAATGAATAAAGTATTGAAGCTCTCAACACTTGCTATGTTAGTCGCATTTAATGCGAACGCGGCAACGGTTGATTTACGTGTTATGGAAACATCAGACGTTCACAGTAACCTTGTAGACTTCGACTATTATAAAGATAAACCAACAGAACAATTTGGTTATGTTCGTACTGCGACTTTAATTAAAGCGGCGAAACAAGAAGCTACAAACGCTGTACTCGTGGATAACGGAGACTTAATCCAAGGTAGCCCACTGGCTGACTATATCGTTGGTGAAGGCCTAAAAGATGGCGAATCTCACCCTGCGCACAAACTACTGAATACAATGGGTTACACCGTCGGTAACTTTGGTAACCATGAGTTCAACTTTGGATTAGATTTCTTGCATAAAGCCATTGAGGGGGCAAAATTCCCATATATCAATGCCAATATTATTGATGCAAAAACAGGTAAAAACTACTTCAACCCATACATTATTGTTGATACGCCAGTTAAAGATAGAGACGGGAAAACGCATACCATTAAAGTGGGTTACATCGGTTTTGTTCCACCTCAAATTCTTATTTGGGATAAACCAAACTTAGAAGGCAAAGTTTTAGTTAATGACATTACTGAAACGGCGAAAAAATTTGTGCCTCAAATGAAAAAAGAAGGCGCTGATTTAGTTGTTGCTATTCCTCACTCAGGTTTCTCTCAAGAGCCTTACAAGGCAATGGCTGAAAACTCCGTGTATTACCTCAGTGAAGTCCCAGGAATTGACGCCATTATGTTTGGTCACTCACATGGTGTGTTCCCAAGCAAAGACTTTAGCGATATCAAAGGTGTCGACATTGCAAAAGGAACTGTCAATGGTGTTCCAGCTGTTATGCCAGGTCAATGGGGGGATCATTTAGGGGTTGTCGATTTAGTGGTTAGCAATGACGATGGTGCATGGAAAGTGGTTGATGCAACAGCACATGCTCGCCCTGTTTATGACAAACCAAATAAAAAAGCCCTTGTTGAACGTGATGGCGACCTTGCGAAAATTATCGAAAAAGAGCACGAAGATACCCGTAAGTTTGTCGGTAAACATATTGGTAAAGCGTCTGAAAACATGTACAGCTTCTTAGCGTTGGTGCAAAGTGACCCAACGGTACAAATTGTCAATGATGCGCAAATCGATTACACCAAAAATTTCATTCAGGGTGACCCTGATCTGGCCGATTTACCCGTGTTAGCAGCAGCCGCACCGTTTAAAGCGGGTGGTCGTAAGAATTCACCAACTGAATTTATTGAAGTCGAAAAAGGTGATTTAACGTTCCGTAATGCAGCGGATCTTTACCTGTATCCAAACACGTTAGTTGTGGTTAAAGCAACGGGGGCGGATGTGGTTGAATGGCTAGAATGTTCTGCGGGTATGTATAACCAAATCGACCCACAATCAACGGCGCCACAAAGCTTGCTGAACTGGAACGGTTTCAGAACGTATAACTTCGACACAATAAGTGGCGTGGATTATCAAATCGACCTGACCCAGCCTGCGAAATATGATGTTGATTGCCAAACCGTGAATAAAGATGCTAACCGAATCAAAAACGTCACTTACCAAGGTAAACCGATTGATCCAAAAGCAACTTTCTTAGTGGCAACCAACAACTATCGTGGCTACGGTGGTAAATTCGCAGGTACAGGTGATAGTAATATTGCATTTGCTTCTCCAGATGAAAACCGTTCAATTTTAGCCGCGTATATTGCTAAAGTGTCTAAAGAAAAAGGTGAAATTTCAACGAAAGCGGCAAACAACTGGTCATTTACACCAATTAAGACAGACAAAAAACTGGATGTTCGCTTTGAAACTGCACCAAGTGAAAAAGCGGCTAACTTTATTAAAGAAAATGCACAGTATCCAATGAAAAAAGTGGGTACTGATGACATTGGTTTCGCTATCTACCAAGTGGATCTAACGGCTAAGTAAGCGTTTTAATTAACGTTATAGTGAGCCTGCCCTATTGGGTGGGCTTTTTTATATTAATAAAATAAGAAAAATGGGGTAGGAAGATATTTTGATGGTAAATAAATAACGCTCGGCGCATTTTACTGACAACTATCGAAACACGTCGAGCGGTTATTGATTTTTGACACCTAATAAATTATTCATAAAACACATTCAACATAGGTAGTTTACTGAACTTATCGTATTCGACTTTAACATACTCAGATTCTATTTTTTTGCCATTTTTTAAAGAGCCTGTCATTGAAATGTCTTTTCCTTTTCGGTAGCACACAACATTGACACGTTCTTGGTCATTCGCATTTATAGCACATTGTGGTTCATACACAGAACCAGTGAATGTGATTGTCCCTCCTGATGAGTTATTACTAGCATAGGTGAAAGAACAACTTGAAATGATTATAGCAACTACAGATGTGAGTAAAGATAAACGTTTCATAGTCCACCCCCTAAATAACACTGAGAACAGTGTTTTTTTGCCTTCACTTTTAGTGTAGTTCAATTATTAGTAATGCAAACTAAATTTTCTAAATATATTTGGATTTTAGTATTGGAGCGATTTAGTTCATTGATAAACATCAAAATTTATTTGATTCTTATATCATTCGATTGATCGTTAATCATTGTTTTTTTTGAATTAATAGCAAAGAAGGGTAGTGTGAAATTATCTTTTTATTTAAGTTAAATTTTATTGGTAAATATGTTTTTTGAATTTATTGTTCCATTAAATAAATTTTAAATATAAAAGTAATTTGGTGTTCTATTTTCTTTATTAAGGTAATCGTTAGTGATGATTTATTTTGTGGGGGATTTAAGAAATGGTGAAAATAAAATGCCCTTATAAATAGTTTTATAAGGGCATTTATTTTAAAATCTTACTGTTTCATTTTATTTGAAAACTTTGAAACGTACATCGTCATCCATAAAGGCTTTATCACCTGCTGGCGCATTAATCGAACCAAATACCATTTGAGCACGTAAGACCCAATTAGCAGGTGTGTTCCACGTTTTTTGTACATCATTATCCACTAATGGATTGTAGTGTTGTAATGATGCGCCGATATTTTCTTGAGACAACGCAGTCCACACAGCGAATTGTGCAATACCACTTGCTTGCTCTGACCAAATTGGGAAGTTATCTGCATATAAAGGGAATTGCTCTTGCAAACCTTTTACAATGTCTTGGTCTTCAAAAAACAGGATAGAACCTGCTCCCGCTGCAAAACTATCAATTTTTTGTTCGGTAGCGGCAAAAGCTTGATCTGGCACAATTTTACGCAGAGCTTCTTTGGTCATATTCCATAATTTCTTATGTTCAGCGCCAAACAGAATGACCACACGCGAAGTTTGTGAATTAAACGACGATGGTGAATGCTTTACAGCTTCTTTAATTAATTTTGTTACGTGTTCTTCAGATACAGGTAAAGCATCGCCGAGGTTATAAATAGTACGACGATTTTTAATCATTTCGATAAATGCGTTAGACATTTTAGTCTCCTAGATCTTCATTAGCGCACGGCATTTTATAGAATCTATCTTAGAAGCCGCAGTTCGTTTCAATAGTAACTACTATAACGGGGGAAAGTTAAAATCATAGAAAAAAAATTTAACCGTAAGGTTCAAAATTTTAGGCTAAGATTTATTTTTATAAATAAGTAATAAATTCAATATATTAAATTTATTTTTTTGCAGTATTTAGTTTTTGATAAGTTAAAATAGGACATTGGGCATCAAATGGGTAGAAAAAAATTGAGGATATTAAAGGGGGAAAGATGTATCAAGATAAAGGGTCTAGCGGGGGCGTAATCCCGCTAGACAAAAATGATAACTAGTTTTACTTAATTGAGTTCACTGACATCTTTGGTAATTTCAATTTTGGTTCCACCAAAGTTATCAATGATATATTTTCTGACAGCTTCAGTGTGGTACAACTGTGCTAATTTAGCAAATTTAGGGTCATCTTTATTATCCGATTTTACGACTAATAAATTAATATTGTTCTTGATAGTGTCATCATTTTGTTCTCTAAATAAAGAATCTTTTAACACATTAAGTCCACCTTCTTGTGCTGCAGTATTACCGATAATGGCAATATCGACATCAGGCAAAGCTCTTGGGCCATGTGCATATTTTATTTGTCTAAATACCAAATCTTTTGGGTTTGCAATAATATCATTAGTCGACCCAGTCGCTTGATTAAAATCAGGTTTTAATGTGATTAATTGAGCCTTTTCAAGTAATTTTAGTGCGCGTATATGATTAGCTGCATCATTAGGGATAGCCACAATGGCTTGTTTAGGCAAATCTGCAAGGTTTTTATGTTTTACCGAATAAATGCCCATTGGTTCAAAATAAGTGGTGGAAATCGCGGCCAATTTATTATTATGGTTTTTATTGAAGTCTTTTAAAAAACCCCATGATTGAAATGCATTGACATCAACGTCCCCATCAATTGTTGCCACATTAAGTGTGATCCCATCATCAATGATTTTGACATCAATATCTAAATTTGCTTCTTTCGCACTTGGAGATTGCGCAATAAATTTCCATATATCAGCATCACTTCCATGGCTGCCAATAATAATTTTTTGCGATGTTTGTTCTTGCTGATTTGGCTTATCGGTTGAACTTTCCTCTTGTGAACAAGCGGTTAGCGTAGAAAATGACAAAGCTAATAATAATGCAGATATTTTTTTCATTCGATTATCTCTAATAATTTTTGTTGGTGATATCTAATCAAACAAAAATAGTTTTTTATAAATAATATTTTATTCAGACTCTAAGCTTTTGGTTATATACAGAAAATACACATGGACTCATTCGAAATTGTTATATCGATATAGTTTTAAATTATTTTTAGCAATATTTATTGTGGTATCTAATCAGATATTAAAAATAAACGTGAAAATTCTTCACCATCTAAAAAATAATTTAAAAGGTTGATTAATTATGTCTTTAACACAATTGCCTATTATTGATTTACATGAACTTGATAATCCTGAAACCAGAGATGACTTTTATAAAAAGCTACGTTTTATCGCTCGTGAAATCGGTTTCTTTTATTTAGTTGGTCATAACATTACACCAGAATCTCGTGAGCAGCTCTTAACCACGACAAAACAATTTTTTGCCTTACCAAAGGCAGAAAAAGAAACGATTTCTATGGCGCATTCTCGCCATTTTCGCGGCTACACTGCGTCAACAGAAGAAAGCACTCGAAATCAGCCTGATTACCGTGAACAAATTGATATTGGTGAAGAGTTACCCGCGCTCGAACTGACAGAAAATGACCCAATTTGGTTTAACTTACATGGACCAAACCAATGGCCTCAGGCCTTACCCGAGCTGAAACAGCAAGCGCTGGCATGGCAAAGTGATATGCGTGCCATTGCAGTGAAGCTCATCAAAGCATTTTTGGTTGCTTTAGATCTCCCTGAAAATAGCTTTGAGCACATTATTGCTGAACCTGCCCAGCATTTATTGAAGCTTATACACTATCCCGCGAGAGAAGATAATAACGATGGAGAACAAGGTGTTGGTGCTCATAAAGATGCAGGTATTTTAACCTTATTGTGGCAAGACAACAGTGGCGGCCTACAAGTCGAAACGGATAATGGCTGGATTGATGTCGCGCCATTGGAAAATGCATTTGTTGTAAATATTGGTGAAGTGTTTGAATTAGCAACTAACGGTTATTTACGAGCTAACGTGCACCAAGTTGTGAGAAAGAAAAACAGTGATTCCCGTTATTCCATCGCTTATTTTATTACCCCAAGTGTGTTTGCTGATGAAGTGCCATTATTAACCTTACCAAGTTATTTAGCACAACAAGCTTTAGGGCCTGATAGCGATCCTCTCAACCCTTTATTTACCAATTTAGGAAAAAATGTGATTAAAGGCCGTTTACGTTCACATTTAGCTGTAACACGCAGATTTTACCCTGCGGAATATGCGCAAATAATAAATAACAGTAATATCCTATAACGAATAGAACAAATTGACATTGATAAAAGAAAATCAGTTGGAGCTAAGTATGTCAGATCAAAGTTACAAAAAAGACTTAAATGGAAGGGCATTATCGCCTGAAACCTTAATGATGAGTTATGGGTATGACCCGCAGCTTTCAGAAGGGTCGATTAAGCCTCCCGTTTTTCTGACGTCAACGTTTGTATTTAAAACGGCTCAGGAAGGAAAAGATTTCTTTAATTTGGTTAGTGGGCGCACACAAGCGCCTAGTCACCAGAAGCAAGGGCTCGTCTATTCACGATTTAATCACCCCAACAGTGAAATTGTTGAGGACCGGTTAGCGTTGTATGAAGGGGCACAAAGTGCCGCTTTATTTTCATCCGGTATGTCAGCGATTACCACTTGTTTGATGGCGGTGTTACAACCTGGAGATGTATTACTGCATTCACAACCACTCTATGGTGGAACAGAAACTTTGTTTCTCAATACGTTAAAGCGGTTTGGTATTACATCAGTGCCTTTTCAAAATGGCTGTGATTTAAACGCTGTTTTAGACGTGGCAAATAGTATTGAGCAAGGCCAAAAGATTGCGGCCATTTATATTGAAACGCCATCAAACCCGCTAAATACAGTGGTTGATATTGAGTTATTGAGCCAAGCAGCGAAACTAATTGGTCAAAAACAAGGTGGAGAAGCCCCACTATTGATTTGTGACAATACGTTATTGGGCCCTGTATTTCAAAAACCTCTCGCATTAGGTGCGGATTTAAGTGTGTACTCACTAACTAAATATGTGGGTGGACATTCGGACCTTGTTGCAGGGGCTGTTGCAGGTAGCCATGAACTGGTGAAAAAAGTCAAAGCGCAACGTAATGCCATCGGAACGCAATTAGACCCGCATTCAAGCTGGATGTTAGGACGTTCTTTGGAAACGCTGCAATTGCGGATGGAGAGGGCAAATAACAGTGCACAAACGCTGGCTGAATTTTTATATCAGCACCCGAAAGTGAGCAAAGTGCATTTCCCTGCATTTTTTCCGAAAGGCAGTGTTGAACACCACGTTTATCAGAAACAATGTAGTGGTGCAGGTTCAACGTTCTCCATTAATGTTGGAAAAGATGAAGCTGATGCGTTCCGTTTTTTAGATAATCTCGCGATTTTTAAACTAGCAGTGAGCTTGGGGGGAACGGAATCATTGGCAAGCCACCCTGCTTCAACAACGCACTCAGGTGTTGCACAAGCAGTACGTGAGAAAATTGGGATTAGTGATAACTTAGTGCGTTTATCTATTGGTATCGAGAATGTAAATGACCTAAAACATGCATTAGAGCAAGCATTAGACGCCATCTAAGCGATTAAATATTATGGAGAGGAATAGGTTTGCTCCTCTCCATTTTCTTGACTAATTTAACCGATATTGAGATGGTAGCTCGCTAAAACCAAGGCCATTGGCTTTTTTCACGTTAATCTGTACTGGAATACGCTCTTTCATCGCTTCTACATGACTAATAACGCCAATCATTTTCCCTGAAGCATTCAGACTTTCAAGAGCATCAAGGGCAATATCTAGCGTTTCGGCATCCAAAGTACCAAATCCTTCATCTAGAAATAGTGACTCTAATTGTGTGCGGTTGCTGACCATGTCTGAAAGTGCCAGTGCTAATGCTAAACTAACAAGAAAGCTTTCTCCCCCAGATAACGTTTTGATATCTCTGACAGAATCAGCCTGCCAGCTATCGATAACTTGTAACTCTAAGTTAGCTTGGTGGCTACGTTGCAATATATAGCGGCCATGGAGCTTATCGAGTTGTTGGTTGGCTAACGTTACCAAACAATCAAGCGTTAGGCCTTGTGCATAGCGGCGGAATTTATCCCCTTCAGCGGAACCAATGAGTGCATTTAAATAACTCCAATCATCGTAACTGAGTTGGCTTTTTTCTATTTCTTGCAGTAAATCTTGTTGCTGGTGGCGTTGTTGTCTATCGGTATCTAAGCGATTAATAATGCGCCCTTGTTGTTGATTATATTGTTTAATTTCCTCATCGAGGGTTGTGATAATGTCGTTTAATTGTGCCTCAGAAAGTGACGAAAAATCTGTGGAACGTTGCTGACTAAGGGCTTCGAGTGCTTGCATGCCTTCTTGATGGCGGGTCTCACTTTGCAATAGCGTTTGGCTGACTCGTTGCTTTAACGCTTCTAACTGTTGTTTTTCTTCAAGGTTTAACAATGCCTCAAGGAAGGTTTGTTGCGTGCTAAATGGGCTTTTTGCCAGTGCATCATTAAATTGCTCTTGCGCTTGTTGATGTTCGAATTTGGCTTTATTGAGTGTCTTGATAATCTCCTGCAAGCGACCATTAAGTGAGGCAATATTTTTATCAACTTCATTTAGCTGTTGACTAAGTTGTTCTTGAGCTAACGAAAGCGCCTCTTGTTGAGTATTCATCTGTTGGATAAATAGAGGTATAGGTAGTCCTGAAAGTTGTGTTTTGCGCTCAGCGTTTTTTTGCTGAAGGACTATATTAGCTTGTTTAAATTGAGTTTCTTCTTTTTCAATTTGCTGATTGAGTTGCTTTAATTGGTCGGATTCAGATTTAAGTGTGGCGCTTGTGACCTCAATTTTTTGGTTTAGAGCCTGCGCGGTGATTTTTTGAGTATTGTAAAACTCACCACGTTGAGTGATATCACTCACCCATTTATCAAAGTTTTCACTTTCTGGTAAGTTCAGATCAAAATGGACTAAAGCTGTTTGAAATTGCTCAGTTTGTTCATTTTTTCGTTGCTGTAATTGAGCTAGTTCTCTCTGCGATTCATCAAATAATTGGGTTTGATATTTTAATCGCTCTTCAATGAGTGAAAGGCCTGCTTGTTGTTGAGTTAAATACGTTTGCTGGTCGTGCTGCAACTGCTTAGCTTGCTGATATTCACGCTCTAATGTCATGAATTCATGGGTGATTTTTTGTTGTTGTGTTAGTTTAGCGGTTAGCTCATTGATAAAGGCACTCACCGCCTGCTCGTTCAGTGCTAATTCAGGTGTAAGTGCTTGCTCACATGTTTTTTTCCAGTTGTGAACCAAGCTATCTAGGTGAGCAGTGGTTTGCTGCAATTGTTGTGCTTGCTCTTTTTGGCGTAGCTGCTGTGTTTCGGATAGCGTGGATAACTTAGTTTGTTGTTGTTTAAGGTGGTCAAGCTGCTCAGTTAAGTGAATGAGTTGCTGTTGTGTTTCGCTCAGGTGAATGGATTGGTATGTTTGTACCGCTGGATGTTGCGTGGAACCACATAGTGGGCACGGTTTTCCTGAAACGAGTTGTTGACGTTCTTGCTCTAAACTGACAATTTTCTGTTCTAATTGGTACTTTTCATTGGTTAGTTTGATGCGAGGTGCCAACTCATTGATTTGAGACTCAGTCAGTTCGCGTTCTTTTTGTGTTTGGCTGCTCTGTTGCTGTAAATCAGCATGTTGCTGATTGTGTTGCTGTAATTGGTTTTGCGCACTCAGGTATTGGGACAACATTAACGGTAATAATTTGGCATGCTGTAAACGCGTTTGCAGTTGCTCAATCTGTTGATTAACTGCATAAATATCGTATTTTTCTTGGTCGGCTTTGTATTGTTGTTCTTGTCTTTTAAACGCGAGTGTGTGTTTTTCTAAGGTGGACGTAGTCTGTGTTAATTCTTCTGTGCGTTTTTGTTTATCCACTTGCAGTTGTTCAATTTCGTTTGAGAGTTTCTTTTGTTTCTGTAATAAGGTATTGAGCTGATCTCCTAATTCAAAAATAAAACGCCCTTGCTGTTTCCAACTGCCTATTTGCGCGTTGATATCTGCATCTTTTTGTTTTTCATTTAGAAATATGTTCAACTCGTTAAGTTGATGGGTTGCTTGTTGAATCTGGCCTTGTGTCTCATTTATCCACTGTTGTTTTTGTTCAAAAGTTACCTTTTTTTCAGCTATTTGTTGTTTTAATTCGTGTTGTTGCTGCGTTAACTGCAAAATTTGGTTATCGAGAGGGCGAACTGTTTCATCAATCATTTGGTTTTGTTGTTTTACAAAATCAATATGTTTGCGGTGTTCATCCTGAGATTGAATGAGTGTGGCTTGTAGCGGCGTTCGTTCGGCCTGTTGTTTTTCCAGATTGAGTTGTAACTGCTGCTGTTGTTCTGTGTATTCAGTGAGTTGCCTCTGTAGACTTTCAATATTTTGCCAAAGAGGGCGTAGCGACTCCGCAGGTTCGCCATTCGATAGTTTCTTCAGTTGTGGTTGCGCCGTTTGGTATTCAAGTTGGGCATTTTTTAGTTCATTATCAAGTGATTGTAATCTCACAGTGAGCTGGTTGTGTTGTTGCCACCAATTAAGTTCCTGTTGATGCTGTGCACGCTTTTGCTTTATTTCAGTTTCGTGTTTCAGTAACGTATTTTGCTGTTCTAGCAGCTCTTGGTGTTCTGATTCCGTAAGTAAATTAATACTTTGCGCTCTGGCTTTTAAGAGATCTAAATCTGTTTTTGCTTGCTTGTGTTGGTTAAAAATATATTTGGATATTTGGCTATAAATTTCTGTGCCTGTAATTTCTTCAAGTAGGTCAGCGCGTTCTTTTTCGGAAGCGTTTAAGAAAGCGGCAAAGTCCCCTTGCGATAGCAAGATGGATTTTGTAAAGCGGCCAAAATCTAACCCTGTAATTTTGGTTATTTGGTCGCGAATTTCAGATACCTTAACGGTAATGATTTTGCCATCAGCCACTTGGGCAAGTTCCGCTTTCGGTGGTTGCAAGTTGCCATCTGGTTTATTACCTGCGCGGCGTTGGCTCCAAAATGCGCGATAGGCCGCACCTTTGACTTCAAATTCCACTTCAGCAAGGCAGTCCCCGGTGTGGCGGGTCATCAGCTCGTTTTGGCTTGCGGAAATTGAATCTAATCGTGGTGTCCGATGATATAGCGCTAAGCAGATGGCATCCAATAAGGTGGTTTTCCCCGCACCCGTTGCGCCTGTGATGGCAAATAGCCCCTGGCTGGCAAACGGCTCTTGCGTAAAGTCAATTTTCCATTCACCTTTGAGAGAATTAATATTTTTGAGGCGTAAGCTTAAGATTTTCATATCAATTACCCTTGCTCTTGGCGTAATGCGTCGTAGGATTGTTGGAAAAGTTGGGTTAGACGCTGTTCACGTTCAGGGTCTTCTAGCGTTTCTTCGCTAAGGCGGCGTAAGAAAACCTCTTCTACTGTAAGTTCATTCAGGGTTTCATTGGCCAACGCAAGGTTTTGCCCTTGTTTTTGCTTTCTCGCACGGCGCAGTAACACGACTTCAACGGGAAGGTTTTGTGTGAGTGCTTCGATGCGTTGTTGAATATCCGCGAGATAATCTTGAGAGGCCACCTCAATATCCAACCAAACTGCATTTTCACCTTGGTAATCTTGCCATACGCTAAGTTGTTGTTCTATTTCTTTTAATGAGCCTTTAATCGTCTGTAAGGGCTGAAAAATAGGGATCGCTAACGGGGTGATTTCGGTTAATTCGCTGCCTGTGAATTCAACTAAACAGACACTTTTTTGTTGGGCGGTTTCATCAAAACTGAGGGCAATAGGGGATCCGCAATAGCGAATATGTTGTTTTCCACCAATCACTTGAGGGCGATGAATATGGCCAAGAGCAATATAATCCGCAGGGGGGAACGCCCCTGAAGGGAAGGCTTCTAATGTGCCAATATAAATATCACGCACGGAATCGGTTAATTCCGCGCCAATGACAGTTAAATGCCCCGTAGCAATAATTGGAATATCCACGCCGAGCATTGCGCGTTGTTCGAGGGCAAATTGGTAGCTGGCTAGGTAATGGTCATGAATAGCAGTTTGTAGCGAAAGCTGTTTTTCTTCAATACTTTGCCCTGCAACACTCAATTGAATATCCCGAGGGCGTAAAAAAGGAATGGCACACACGAGGCCAATGGGTTGCGATTGTTTATTGTGTAGAGTAATAACATTCGGTTCACTGCCAGAGGTGACCACTTGGGTATTGAGGTAGCTTAATAATGCGCTCGATTCATTCAGAACGGAAACGGAATCGTGGTTACCGCTCAAAATAACCAACTGGCACCCCGTTTTTTGCAAGTCCACAATAAATTTATTATATAACTCGCGGGCATAACTAGGTGGTGACCCTGTATCAAAAATGTCCCCTGCTACGATAACGGCATCAACGTGATGAATTTCGACTTGGTTTACTAACCAATCTAAAAAGTGTTGGTGCTCAGGCGCACGGCTTTTGGTAAAAAAGTATTGGCCAAGATGCCAGTCAGAGGTATGAATAATGCGCATGAGCCATCCGTTCTTGTCTTTGATAAAGGGCATAAATTACTGCTATCCAGTATACCTGATCCTATCAAAACCTCGTGTTTTTCTCGTGTTATGGCGGAATTATTTCACTTAGATGACATTTACCCGCTAATATAAGGAGAAATATTTGATTTGCGAATAGACATTCATAATTCTGTCATAAAAGTGACGCATAATGCGTTCACATTAACAATGTCTTCTTATTTACAGGAACAATCATGGCAAGACGCATTCTAGTGGTTGAAGATGAAGCGCCCATCCGAGAAATGGTTTGTTTTGTATTAGAACAGAATGGTTTTCAGCCAATTGAAGCTGATGATTATGACAGCGCAATTGCACAGTTAGTTGATCCTCTCCCTGATTTGGTTTTATTGGATTGGATGATCCCTGGTGGTTCAGGTCTCCAAGTGATTAAACATATGAAGCGCGATAGCGCGACGCGTGATGTTCCCGTGATGATGTTAACAGCACGCGGGGAAGAAGAAGATCGAGTGAAAGGGCTTGAAGTCGGCGCTGATGATTATTTGATTAAGCCGTTTTCCCCGAAAGAGTTAATTGCTCGCGTTAAAGCTATTCTCCGTCGGATCTCTCCGATGTCGACAGAAGATATCATCGAAATGAATGGGTTAACGTTAGACCCAACCTCCCACCGTGTGACGAGTAATGACACCCCGATTGATATGGGGCCAACGGAATATAAGCTTCTGCATTTCTTTATGACTCACCCTGAGCGTGTATACAGCCGTGAGCAGCTATTGAATTATGTGTGGGGCGCGAATGTTTACGTCGAAGATAGAACGGTGGATGTGCACATTCGGCGTTTAAGAAAAGCGCTAGAAACTGAAGGTCATGATAAAATGGTGCAAACAGTACGCGGTACGGGTTACCGTTTCTCTGTTCGTTATTAACGACAAACTAGGGAGAGACATGCGTGCTTGAACGCTTATCGATTAAACAGCTGGTTTGGGGGCTGTTTTTATTTATCTTGCCAGCGCTGATTTTGTCCATTTTTATCGGGCATTTGCCTTGGCTGTTGGTGGTTTCGTTACTGGCAGCCTTAGTGTGGCATGCATATAACCTGCTAAAACTATCTTATTGGCTTTGGTTGGATAAAAGTATGTTACCACCCGAGGGGCGAGGAGGATGGGAGCCGATATTTTACGGTATTTACCAGATGCAGCAGCGTAATCGTAAACGTCGCCGCGAATTAGGGCAGTTGATTAAACGTTTTCGTAGTGGCGCTGAATCCTTACCCGACGCCGTTGTGATGATGACCACTGAAGGCAATATTTTTTGGTGTAATCGCCACGCTCAGGCTTTGTTAGGCTTTCGCTGGCCAGAAGATAATGGCCAACATATTTTCAATTTATTGCGCTACCCTGATTTTAGTCGTTATTTTTCAATCAAAAGCTACGACCAAGCATTAACCATTGAGCTGAATAGTGGGGAAATTGTTGAGTTTCGTATCTTGCCTTATACCGAAGGGCAACTACTGATGGTGGCGCGAGATGTCACTGAAAAACGTCGGTTGGAGAAAGCGCGTAGGGATTTTTTTGCTAACGTTAGCCACGAACTACGTACTCCACTTACCGTTATTCAGGGATATCTTGAGGTAATGGATGACCAGGAAGGTATGCCAGCCGTCAATAAAAAAGCGCTGAATGTGATGCAAGAGCAAGCTCATAGAATGGATAATTTGGTTAAACAGCTTTTGCAGTTATCTCGTATCGAAATTGCACCGCAAATCAACCTTGATGAGCAGGTAAACATTCCAGTAATCCTCAAAATGATTGAGCAAGAAGCGTTAAGTTTAAGCCAGGGCCGCCAGCAATTTGAGTTTAATATCGATGAATCACTGCGAGTACATGGCAATGAGGAGCAACTGCGCAGTGCTGTGGCGAACTTAGTGTATAACGCCATTAACCATACGCCTGAAGGCACAAAAATTCGTGTGGATTGGCGCAAAACCAGTCTTGGTGCTCAATTTAGTGTGAAGGATAATGGGCCAGGGATCCCGTCAGAGCATCTTCCACGTTTGACAGAGCGTTTTTACCGTGTGGATAAAGCACGTTCACGTCAAGGTGGTGGTGGAACAGGGCTTGGGTTGGCTATTGTGAAACATGCCGTTCAGCACCATAGCAGCCAGCTGGTGGTCACTAGCCAAGTTGGTAAAGGGAGTGAATTCTCATTTACTTTGCCACCTGTGCTAATCGTTGATGATAAAAAATTGAAAAAATCCTAAATGATCCCACTTTATTAATATAATCAACTTGTTAATAAAGTGGATCCTGCTTGCTTACCTATTAATTAATTTTGTTAATACATTATTTTTTTATATTATCCTGCCAATTAATGATTTTGATATTATATATCCTACCAGTTAGTAAAAAAAATGAATGACAAAATGATGAGTTGATTATTTTTCGAACAAATCATATAACGAGTATTGTGATTTTACTGAAAGGAATCACTGGTTCTGAAAATTAGTTTAGTTATTTCCTCTTGTTTTCGGGTTTGCTATTGCCTTTTTGCCCTATAAAAGTTCTACTTGTTGTCAGTTATTGGCGATTTTTTCTGTTTTTTGATTTTTCGTTTTGTCATAGGCAAGCAGGCATACTTTTTTATATTGTTAACAGTATGTTTATCAGAATTCTATCTCGCTATATATATTTCAAAGGGTTGCTAAGTGCATATCCGTAATTTTTTATTTTCGCTACTAAAAATTAACATAATATGGCTCATCGTTTATCATCAAGAGATATCATCGCATTAGGTTTTATGACCTTTGCGTTATTTGTCGGGGCAGGAAATATTATTTTCCCTCCGATGGTTGGCTTACAGGCAGGGGAACAAGTTTGGACCGCCGCACTTGGCTTTTTAGTCACGGGTGTGGGTCTACCTGTATTAACCGTTATTGCATTGGCGAAAGTTGGGGGCGGAATTGAAGCCCTGAGTTCGCCAGTTGGGAAAACAGCGGGTTTACTGCTAGCGGTAGTCGCTTATTTATCTGTCGGCCCGTTATTTGCCACACCAAGAACCGCAACAGTATCGTATAAAGTCGGGATCGCACCGTTATTTGGTGGCGAATCTGATATGTTACTGTTTATCTATAGCGCGGTTTATTTTGTGTTGGTAATTGGTATTTCGCTATATCCAGGGAAACTGCTGGATAGCGTAGGGCACATTTTGGCGCCTGTTAAAATGCTTGCATTGGCTATTTTGGGTGTTGCAGCGGTGATGTGGCCTGCGGGCGATCCAATTCCGTCGACGGTAGACTACCGTGATATGGCTTTTTCAAATGGCTTTATTAACGGTTACCTCACTATGGATACCCTCGGGGCGATGGTGTTTGGGATTGTTATCGTGAATGCGGCGCGTTCAAGGGGTATCGAAAACTCATCATTACTCACTCGCTACACCATGTGGGCAGGCTTAATTGCTGGGGTACTGTTGACGTTGGTGTATTTATCCTTGTTTAAACTGGGTGAAAACAGTGGCTCGTTGATCCCAAATCCAGAAGATGGTGCGGATATCCTACATACTTATGTGCAATACACGTTTGGTGGCTACGGTAGCTTCTTCCTTGCGGTATTGATTTTTGTGGCTTGTATGGTGACTGCGGTTGGCTTGACCTGTGCTTGTGCAGAGTTCTTTAGCCGCTACGTGCCAATTTCTTACCGTAAGCTGGTGTTGATCTTAGGTATTTTCTCTATGGTCATCTCAAACTTAGGTTTGAGTAAATTAATTGCCTTCTCATTACCTGTACTGGTTTCAATTTATCCACCTTGTATTGTCTTGATCTTACTGAGCTTTACATTGAAATGGTGGAAAAATCCAACGGTGGTGATAGCCCCAACGATGCTGGTAAGCTTTGTGGTCGGTTTAATTGGTGCGGTGAAAGCGTCCGAACATTTGAAAGTCTATATCCCAGAGTGGATGACAGCGATGCCATTGTATAAACAAGATTTAGTTTGGGTATTACCTACGCTTGTTGTCTTAGTTGTCGCGATTGTCTGTGACAAAGTGGTGTCACCATCAGTGCAGCATAAGCAAGCTTAATTATCTGAATTATCAAATAAAAGGGAGCCGATTGGCTCCCTTTTTCTTTTTGAGTGTTTTCAAAACTGAAATGTACTTACCAAATAAATGTAGAGTTTTTTTGTTGAAATTAGTACTCGGTACGAATGAAGTGGTGTGTATGCGCAAGGAGGTGCAGATGAACTACTTAGAGCTTATTGAAACGACAGTATTTAGTCGTGAGCGAAAGTTATTGATGGACGATGATGAGTTTCAATTATTTCAGACATTTTTGTTAGAAAATTATGAATATGGTGACACGATAAGTCGCACTGGCGGATGCAAACATACTGGAATGAAGCAACAAGAGTTTGCTGAGGCGATTGGCTCAAGTGTGGATTTAGTCCGTAGTTGGGAGCAAAAGCGTAGATTCCCATCGGGCATGGCACTTAAAATTTTATTTCTTATTGAAAAAAAACCTAGCATTATCGATGAATTAAGGAATATTCGGGTTTAACCAAGCCCATGATAGTACAGGGCTTGGTTTTATTACGCTGAATTAATCCACGCCTACCGCACTACCTGCTGGTCGGCGAACATCATTAGATCCGTAAATAAAGCCTTCGCGGACTTTACCAGAAACGGCGGAGTCATTACCCGATGACTTAGCACTGACGCCAGCACCATCAGGGATAGCAACCATGATTAGCTCAGCGGCGCCCCAAGGTGTTTGCTCAACCATTTTATAGCCCATCTTATCGAGGAGGGCTAAGCTATCTTTCGACACACCGCGCTCTTCGTAATATACCTCATCAGGTAGCCATTGATGGTGAATACGCGGTGCATTGACGGCTTCTTGTGGTGGCATACCGTGGTCAATGATATTCAAAGCAGTTTGCAGGGTGATAGAAATAATCCGTGAGCCTCCCGGTGAGCCAAGCACTAAGAATACTTTGCCGTCTTTGGTGACAATAGTTGGGCTCATTGATGAAAGTGGACGTTTACCCGGCGCGATAGAATTTCGTTCACCTTGTACTAAGCCATAAAGGTTTTTCTCTCCAACTTTTGTGGTGAAATCGTCCATTTCATCATTAAGGAAGAAACCTGTTCCCGGAGGGATAACCACGGAGCCAAATCGACCGTTGATTGTGTAAGTAGTTGAAACAGCATTTCCTTTTTCATCAACAACCGAGTAATGCGTTGTTTCTGGCTTTTCATGAGGCCCCATACCTGGCTGAACTTGTGTTGAAGGTGTCGCTTGGTTTGGCTTGATTTCTTTGCGCAGCTCTTCGGCGTAGGCTTTGCTTAACAATTTTTCGGTTGGGTTATCCACAAACTCAGGGTCGCCAAGAAACGTATTTCGGTCCATATAGGCGTGGCGCATAGCCTCGGTTAGGGTATGAATATATTCAGCAGAATTAAAGCCCATCTCTTTAAGGTCATAACCCTCTAAAATATTTAAGGTTTGGCAGATAGTCACACCACCAGAGCTTGGCGGTGGCGCAGAAATAAATTGATAGCCTCTATAGGTACAGCTAACTGGTGTTGTGTCCGTGATAGTAAAATCGGCAAAATCTTTCGCGGTGAGTATGCCGCCATTTTTCTTTGACGCCTCCTCGACAGCTTTCGGTATTTCCCCTTCATAGAAAGCCGATGGCCCATTCTTGGCAATTTTTTCAAGGGTATTGGCTAAATCGGTTTGCACCAATAAGTCGCCAGGTTGAAAAGCGCTACCGTCAGGTTTTAAGAATATACGTGCGACTTCAGGATCTTGCTTAAAGCGCTCGGTGGTTGTATCCAGCACATCGGTATCTGCACGGGTTAGGGTGAAGCCTTCTCTGGCAAGCTTAATTGCAGGCTCCATCACTTGTTGGCGGCTCATCGTGCCGTATTTTTCTAATGCGTAATCAAGGCCTTTTACGGTACCCGGCACACCCGAAGCGAGGTAGCCATACAGGCTTGCGTCTTTGATTAACTTACCGTCTTTATCAAGATACATGTCAGCGCTTGCTGCGGCAGGGGCGGTTTCTCTAAAATTGATGAAGAGGTCTTTGCCATCAGCCAAGTGAATGGTCATAAAGCCGCCACCGCCAATATTGCCACAACACGGGTTAACAACGGCTTGGGCATAGCCAACTGCCACTGCAGCATCCACAGCGTTTCCGCCTGATTTCAAGATATCTGCGCCAATTTGTGAGGCTAAATGTTGAGATGAAACGACCATGCCTTTTTTGGCTTCAACGGCAGGTTCTGATGCAGCAAAGAGTTGGCTTGAAAATAATAAGGAAAGCAATAATGCAGCAGGGCGTAATGATGTTCTGATCATTCGTATCTCCCAGTTAAGGTAAAGTTTGATGTAACACAAATCAATAATATGAATAATTTGTTAATTATTTGTGTTTTTAATGTATAGCATACAATAGTGCAGAACGTTGAATATTTGAGTTAAGAAGTGTTAACTGGGTAGGGTTATTTATCAATAAGCAGGATTTAAATATGGATAGGAAAAGGGCTCAAAAGGAGCCCATGAAGTATATTATTTCTTATTAAACAATGCCATGTGGACCCAACCATTATTGGTTAAAATGAGAGGGCTTTGCTGTGCACGTTCAGCATGTGTTTGTGCTGATTTAATTTGAGGATAAGCCGCAATCACTTTTTCATTTTTTGCCCATGCAGCAACATCTTCCAGTTTTTGCGTGTAGTTGGCGATAGAAATCTGCTGACCACCGCGCTCAGCTGGCTCAGTAAAATTAGTGACTTCGTTAACGACTAACTTACCCGTGCAGAAACTGCCACGGCCTGAAGATTGGGCTTGCTTCTCGTTATAAAATTTTTGCCCTTCACTGGTCAATGTATATTCGACGCCATCCCCTACTTGCTCTCCACTCCACATATCTTTCACGGTGACTTGTTTTTCGCTTTTTGCCAGTAAACCTGCATTCACTAAAGTATCCAGTTGTTCAATATTACGGTAGCTGAATTTGGTGATAAAGCCTGCTGGCATAGGATCTACATTGATACAAATCGCTTTCTTAGTATCGAGGTAATCTTGGATAGACTTTTTGAAGTTACTTTCTGATGCGGTTTGGCTGCTATCACATCCTGCAAGTAATGCACTGATGAGGGCGATTGAGGTGATGAGTTTTAATTTCATTTTCCGATACCTAGCTTTGTTATTTATTTGTAATTAAATGATTCTAATTGTAACGGTAATATAAATAAGGAAAGGTTTATAGTCAGAGATAAATGATAAGGGAGATTTTGGGGTTGTTTGAGATGTTTCTTAGGACGAGATTATGAAAAGAAAAAGCGGGCAGTGCCCGCTTTCGAAAAACTAAATCGATTGATTACAGTTTTGCAGAGTTTTTGGTCAGGTAGTCAGCAACGCCTTTTGGAGAAGCATTCATACCTTCTTTTCCTTTTTCCCACTGAGCTGGGCAAACATCACCGTGCTCTTCGTGGAATTGCAGTGCGTCAACCATACGCAGCATTTCGTCGATGTTACGGCCTAATGGCAGGTCGTTAACCACTTGGTGACGAACAACACCGTTTTTGTCAACGAGGAAAGAACCACGCAGGGCAACGCCTGCTTCTGGGTGTTCAATACCGTAAGCTTTCATGATTTCGCGTTTGATATCAGCAACCATCGGGTATTTAACTTCACCGATACCGCCGTTATCTACTGGGGTTTTACGCCATGCGTTATGAACAAACTCAGAGTCAAAAGAAACACCAACAATTTCAACACCGCGTTTTTTGAATTCTTCATAGCGGTGGTCAAATGCGATCAGCTCTGAAGGACAAACGAAAGTAAAGTCCATTGGCCAGAAGAAGATCACAGCTGGACGGCCGTTCAGGTGGGTTTTCAGGTTGAAGTTTTCAACGATCTCACCGTTACCTAAAACAGCAGCAGCAGTAAAGTCAGGGGCTTGACGTGTTACCAGAACCATAATTTACTCCTATGAGTTTGATTTTTGTCCGAGAGATTTTACAAAAAATTATGTATTTTCGGACATAGACTTCCAAAAGGATAAAAAATTATCTTTTGATAATAAAGACATTTAAACCAATTATTGTGATAGGTTTTAGCTATCAATTGTACTGGTTTAATAAATTAATATCAATAAGATAGTTTTATTCTGCCAAAGTGCAAGCATTAATTTATTCCTTTGCCTGTATTGTGACATCTTGTACAAAAATTTGTTGCAGCGCATTCACCATCATTTGTGGGTAAAATTGAAAGAAAATATTTTCAAGTTCACTATACTGCAATAAAAAATCATCAAATGAACCACTTAGCGCACTCAGTTTAGGCCTTCTTTTCGCCATCCCATTCAGGGATTTACCGATATAGCTTTTGTCTGCGTAGCGAATTAACCATTGCTGCGGCCAGAGATACTCATTTAGCTCCTGAAATTTTTCAGGGGTATGACAAAGCTGAGGTTCGATAATATTTCGACAATAACGCACAAATTCAGGCAATGAAATGGCTGGCTCAATTGTCGACCAATGCAAAGACAAAAAATGATCCCATACTAAATCCAAGGTGATCGGCGCAACACGCCGATATTCCTCACGAAACAGCAATTTGGCTTCTTTGACTAAGGGATGTGTGTCAGTAATTCGATCGACGGCACGGTGCATCATAATGCCAGAGACAATTTCGGACGAGTAAATGCCCGCAGGGTTGCCGCGAACGTAGTCAGCCATTGTATTGCCGAGCAGGGAGCTGTCAGCGAGGTGGGCCAGGTGGAGGTGCGCTAAATAATTCACTTTAAAATGTCCGTCGTCTTTCAAACCACAGGGGTGTTAGCTTCGTAAAGCCACCCGAATCACATACTCATGTATGCTCATCGGGATATCTTTACTTGCTGCCTACCTGTGATTCGAAATCCATAGGACATGCAACGCAGCTTAGCTAACTTTTTGATTGCTCAAACTATAGCAGTAATTATGTTGAATTCGAAACTTACAGGACATTACTTGGTAGAGGAATAATAAAGAATTCCTCTAATTCGAAATTCATGAGGTATGAGTATTGAGAGATAAAAGGAAAAACAGAAATAATTCATTTATCGAATGGATAAATAGCGTACAGAATTTTTTGCTAACAAAATATTTGTTAAATAATGGTGGTTTTTTGTGCGATTTTGCGCTTATTTCTTGCGCCAAAGGCGGTGCGGCACTAGACTAGTCGCCTGTTTTTTTTAGATTGATGTCAATACAATGCGTGTTTCTGATTTTACTTTTGAATTACCTGAAGAACTGATTGCCCACTACCCACAGGCTGAACGTAGCGCTTGCCGCTTATTAAGTCTAGATGGCGGATCGGGGCAGCTAACGCATGGTGTTTTTACGGATGTTCTAGAAAAATTGGAGAAAGGGGATTTACTGGTATTCAACAATACTCGCGTGATCCCTGCAAGGCTATTTGGTCGTAAAGTTAGCGGCGGTAAAATTGAAGTTCTCATTGAACGCATGTTGGACGAGCACCGTGTATTAGCACATGTTCGCGCCTCAAAAGCGCCGAAAGAAGGCACTGAATTGTTGCTGGGTGAAGATGAAAGCGTCAACGCCACGATGGTGGCGCGTCATGGAGCTTTATTTGAGCTGCGTTTTGATGATGAACGGGATGTGTTGAGCATATTGAACCAAATTGGTCATATGCCATTGCCACCTTACATCGACCGACCTGATGAAGAAGCGGACAAAGAGCTTTATCAAACCGTGTATAGCGAAAAACCGGGGGCTGTCGCAGCACCAACGGCTGGCCTACACTTTGATGAGCCTTTGCTTGAAGCTTTGCGCCAAAAAGGTGTCGAAATGGCGTTTGTCACGTTACATGTTGGCGCGGGGACGTTCCAGCCTGTTCGTGTTGATACTATCGAAGACCACATCATGCACTCCGAATATGCGGAAGTGCCACAAGATGTGGTTGATGCGGTATTGGCGTGTAAAGCGCGTGGTAACCGTGTTATTGCAGTGGGAACAACGTCAGTTCGTTCATTAGAAAGCGCAGCTAAAGCCAGCCAAGATGCCTTAATTGCTCCATTTTTTGATGATACCCAAATTTTTATTTATCCAGGTTATGAATATCAGGTGATTGATGCACTCATCACTAACTTCCATTTGCCTGAATCGACATTAATTATGTTGGTTTCTGCATTTGCTGGATATAAAAACACAATGAATGCGTACAAAGAAGCGGTTGCTGAGCAATACCGTTTCTTTAGCTATGGTGATGCGATGTTTATCACCCCCAATGCGAATGCAAAATTCGAAAAAATTGGCGAATAATCAGTGATAAGCGGTGGCATCGGCTGCTTGCTTAGCAAATTAATACTATCGATAACATCAGACTGTTTTTCTGATGTTTGGAGGCAAACGTGAAATATGAATTACAAACGACCGATGGCAATGCACGCCGCGGCCGTTTAGTGTTTGAGCGCGGTGTGGTTGAAACCCCTGCATTTATGCCAGTGGGCACCTACGGTACCGTAAAAGGTATGACCCCAGAAGAAGTGAAAGAAACGGGTGCCCAAATCCTGTTAGGCAATACTTTCCACCTGTGGTTACGTCCCGGCCAAGAAATCATGAAGTTGCATGGTGACCTCCATGACTTTATGCAATGGCAAGGTCCAATTTTAACGGATTCGGGTGGTTTCCAAGTCTTTAGTCTTGGCGCGATGCGTAAAATTAAAGAAGAAGGCGTACATTTTCGTAACCCAATTAACGGTGAGAAAGTTTTCTTAAGCCCTGAAAAATCGATGGAAATTCAGTACGACCTCGGTTCAGATATCGTAATGATATTCGACGAATGTACGCCATATCCAGCAGATTGGGATTATGCAAAGACCTCAATGGAAATGTCACTGCGTTGGGCTGCACGTAGCCGCCAACGTTTTGACGAGTTAAACAATAAAAATGCCCTGTTTGGTATCATCCAAGGTAGTGTTTACGAAGATTTACGTGATATTTCGGTTAAGGGGCTGGTGGAAATCGGCTTTGATGGTTACGCTGTAGGCGGCCTCGCCGTTGGCGAACCGAAAGAAGATATGCACCGTATTTTAGAGCATGTTTGCCCACAAATTCCGGCAGAAAAACCGCGGTATTTAATGGGTGTCGGTAAACCAGAAGATTTAGTGGAAGGCGTTCGTCGTGGTATCGACATGTTCGACTGTGTGATGCCAACACGAAATGCACGAAATGGGCATTTATTTGTCACGAATGGCGTGGTAAAAATTCGTAATGCGAAGTATAAATCTGACACTTCAACGCTCGACGCGGATTGTGACTGCTATACTTGTCGTCATTACAGTCGTGCCTACTTGCATCATCTTGATAGATGTAATGAAATTCTTGGCGCAAGGCTCAATACCATCCATAATTTACGTTATTATCAACGTTTAATGGCGGGTATCCGCCAAGCCATTGAAGACGGTAATTTCGAAGAGTTTGCGAAAGATTTCTATCAAAAGATTGGAAAACCTGAACCTTCGTTAAATATCGAATGAATTTAAGTGCGAAATCACGCTAATCTGTGTAGCATAGTTAGCTTGGTTTATTCGTTAGACTTCGAATATAAACGCACTGAATTAGTTAGAGTCTGTACTTAAAATTGCTTTCAATAAAACAATGAGGAAAGTTGAATGAGTTTTTTTATTTCTGAAGCAGCGGCATCAGCAGGTGCACCAGCGCAAGGTAGCCCATACACCATGGTTATCATGCTTGTTGTTTTTGCGCTGATCTTCTATTTCATGATTTTGCGTCCACAGCAAAAACGTGCGAAAGAACACCGTAAATTGATGGAATCTATCACTAAAGGTGATGAAGTTTTAACAACTGGCGGTTTAATCGGACGTGTGACTAAAGTGTCTGAAACAGGTTATGTTGTTCTTGAACTGAGTGAGAACACAGAAGTAACCATCAAACGTGATTTCGTTGCTGCTGTTTTACCTAAAGGCACAATGAAAGCAATTTAATTCTGATTTTCCCGAAGGGAACTGCCGTGCTAAACCGTTATCCTTTGTGGAAGTATCTGATGTTGATCGTTGCGATCCTCATCGGTCTGCTTTATGCGCTTCCTAACCTATATGGTGAGGATCCGGCTGTTCAGATCACTGGCGTGCGGGGAACCGCCGCCAATGAACAAACGCTGGTCCAAGTCCAAAAATCGTTACAAGATGACAACATTGAGAGTAAGTCTATCTCTCTGGAAAATGGGGCAATTTTAGCCCGTTTCAACAACTCTGATGTTCAGTTACGTGCTCGTGAAGTCATCATGAATGCACTGGGTGACCAGTATGTTGTTGCATTAAACCTTGCACCTGCGACGCCTAAGTGGCTCGAAGCTGTCGGCGGTGAGCCGATGAAGCTGGGTCTTGACCTGCGTGGTGGGGTTCACTTCCTGATGGAAGTTGATATGGACACTGCATTAGGTAAGTTGCAGGAACAAAACATGGATGGTTTGCGTAATGACCTGCGTCAAGAAGGCATTGCGTACTCTTCTATTCGTAAAGGCAATGATTACAGCGTTGAAGTTCGCTTCCGTAATGCTGACGATCGTAGCCAAGCAGAAAAAGCACTAGCACGTAAATATCCAGACCTCGTGTTTAGTGATGGCAGCGACAACACGATGATCGCTGTGATGACCGACGAGCGCTTACGTGAAGCTCGTAACTATGCTGTTTCTCAAAACATTACTATCATCCGTAACCGTGTAAACCAATTAGGTGTTGCTGAGCCTTTAGTTCAACGCCAAGGTGCAGACCGCATTGTGGTTGAGTTACCGGGTATTCAAGATACAGCACGTGCTAAAGAAATCTTAGGCGCAACCGCTACATTAGAATTCCGCCTTGTCAATACCAGCGTGGATTCATCCGCTGCAGAAAGTGGCCGTGTACCTGGTGACTCTGAAGTTAAATATGACCGTGAAGGGGCGCCATATGTCCTGTATAAACGCGTTATTTTAACGGGGGACCATATCACTGACTCCACCTCTGAAGCTGATGAAAACGGTGCACCGCAAGTGAGCATCAGCCTTGATAGTTCTGGTGGTTCTATCATGTCTGACTTTACGCGTGATAACCAAGACAAGCTAATGGCAACGCTGTTTGTTGAATATAAAGACAGCGGTAAAAAAGATGCGACTGGCCGTTCAATCTTGGTGAAAGACGAAAAAGTTATCAATGCTGCACGTATTTCTGCACGTTTTGGTAGCAAATTCCGTATCACTGGTATCAATAATGGTAATGAAGCACGCCAGCTTTCATTATTATTACGTGCAGGTGCGTTGATTGCGCCAATTCAAATCGTTGAAGAACGTACTATCGGTCCAACACTGGGTATGCAAAATATCGAGCAAGGTCTGAAGGCGTGTATCGCGGGTCTGTTAGCGTCTATCCTGTTTATGATTATCTACTATCGTAAATTTGGTTTGATTGCGAGTAGCGCGCTGTTAGCGAACTTGGTGTTAATTGTGGGTGTGATGTCGTTGTTGCCAGGTGCAACACTTACCATGCCAGGTATTGCGGGTATCGTATTAACCCTTGCGGTTGCGGTCGATGCCAACGTACTGATCAACGAACGTATTAAAGAAGAGCTGAAAAACGGGCGATCCGTTCAGCAAGCGATTCATGAAGGTTATAAAGGTGCCTTCTCAAGTATTATCGATGCAAACTTAACGACATTGATCACCGCTATCATTCTATATGCAGTGGGGACGGGGTCGATTAAAGGCTTTGCAATTACGACAGCGATTGGTGTCGCAACCTCTATGTTTACAGCGATTGTAGGTACACGTGCGATTGTGAACCTGCTATATGGTGGTAAACGTATTAACAAGCTGTCAATTTAAGGAGCACGTTGTGGCACAGGATTATACTGTTGAACAATTGAACTATGGCCGTAAAGTCTATGACTTTATGCGCTGGGACAACGTTGCCTTCACGATTTCAGCTCTGTTATTGGTTGCATCAGTTGTCATTATCGGACTAAAAGGGTTTAACTGGGGTCTAGATTTCACTGGGGGGACGGTTATTGAGATTAACCTAAGTCAACCTGCTGATTTGGATAAAATTCGTGATAGCTTGTCTAACTCGAACCATAAAGACCCATTGATTCAAAACTTTGGTAGCAGCCGTGACATCATGATCCGTATCCCGCCAATTGAAGGCACTGCGGGTCAAGAAGTCGGCAAAGAGATTATTACGATTATCAACCAAAACGTTGATGATAAAGCCACTGTAAAACGAATCGAATTCGTGGGGCCGAGTGTCGGTGCAGAGTTGGCGCAAACAGGGGCATTAGCTCTGTTAACTGCGCTTATCTGTATTTTGATTTATGTCGGTTTCCGTTTCGAATGGCGTCTGGCAGCGGGTGCCGTATTGTCTCTTGCCCATGACGTGGTGATTACCTTGGGTATTCTGTCTCTGTTCCATATTGAGATAGATATGACCATCGTAGCATCATTGATGTCGGTTATTGGTTACTCGCTGAACGACAGTATCGTTGTTTCCGACCGTATCCGTGAAAACTTCCGCAAAATTCGTCGTGGTACACCGTACGAAATCATGAACGTCTCTTTGACGCAAACATTGAGCCGTACCATCATGACATCAGCCACCACATTATTAGTGGTTCTGATGCTGTACCTGTTCGGTGGCGCAATGTTGGAAGGCTTCTCACTGGTTATGTTAATCGGTGTAACTATCGGTACTATCTCATCTATTTATGTGGCTTCTGCATTAGCACTGAAGATGGGTATGAAGCGTGAACACTTGATGCAAGTAAAAGTCGAAAAAGAAGGCGCAGACCAAGAGTCATTACTGCCTTAGTTTTTAAAAACGATAAATAACTAAGCCAATTAGTACTCAAAATAGTTTGTGTTGTGAGTAGGCAGCAAGCGAGCGATATCCCTAGGAACATAGTAAACTATGTGACTAGGGTATCGGAGTGCAGCTAAAACCCTCACAACACGAAATATGAAGAGTTACGAACACCTTGTAAGTTACCTTACAAGGTGTTTTTTCTTGCATAGTAGGGTAAACTATCCCTCCGTAAATAGGACTCAGGAAACGCTATGCATTGCCCATTTTGCTCAGCTGTAGATACGAAAGTCATCGACTCGCGTCTGGTTGGTGAAGGTGCTCAAGTCCGTAGACGCCGCCAATGTTTGCTTTGTCATGAACGTTTTACCACGTTTGAAGTGGCAGAACTTGTCATGCCCCGAGTCATTAAAAGTGATGAAGTGCGTGAGCCGTTTGATGAAGAAAAACTCAATCGCGGTATGCAAAAAGCGTTGGAAAAACGCCCTGTTAGCTCTGATGATATTGAACAAGCTATTATTTCCATTAAGTCCCAGCTCCGTGCGACAGGGGAACGTGAAGTTCCGTCGAAATTAATTGGTAGCTTGGTAATGGATGAGCTGAAAAAGCTCGATAAAGTGGCGTATATCCGTTTTGCCTCGGTTTATCGTAGTTTTGAAGATGTGCGTGAGTTTGGCGAAGAAATCGCGAAACTACAGGATTAGCGCCAATGATTGAACAAGATAACATTTACATGGCGCGTGCTTTTGAATTAGCACGTCTTGGCCGTTTTACCACATCACCGAATCCAAACGTCGGGTGTGTGATTGTACGTGATGGCGAAATTGTGGGCGAAGGCTATCACCAAAAAGCGGGTGAACCCCATGCGGAAGTGCATGCACTGCGAATGGCGGGCGAGAAAGCGAAAGGGGCAACGGCGTATGTCACCCTTGAACCTTGTAGCCATCATGGCCGTACACCACCTTGTGCAGAAGCATTGATTAACGCAGGCGTGAGTCGTGTTGTTGCCGCGATGCAAGACCCCAACCCACAGGTCGCTGGGCGTGGTCTGTACATGTTGTCTCAAGCGGGAATTGAAACTCGCAGTAATGTTTTATTAGAGGAAGCCGAAGCGGCAAACCGCGGTTTCTTAAAACGCATGCGTACTGGCTTCCCGTATATTCAGTTAAAACTTGCCGCCTCACTCGATGGTAAAACCGCGTTAGAGACAGGCGAAAGTAAGTGGATCACCAGTGCTGCGGCACGTAAAGATGTCCAAGAGTTTCGTGCCCAGGCTAGCGCCATCTTAAGTACCAGTAGCACTGTGATTGCGGATGACCCATCTCTGACAGTGCGTTGGAACGAGCTCCCCGCGGATATTCAACACGTTTACCCAGAAAGCCAAGTGCGCCAGCCAATCCGTATTGTGCTGGATAACCACAACCGCGTGACGGCTGACCATAAAGTCACACAACTTGAAGGTGAGTGTTGGTTAGTTCGCGCAACCCCAGAAGCAAACACATCATGGCAAGGAAAAGTTGAGCAGATTGCCGTTCCCGCTGATGATAACGGCACTGATCTGGTTATTTTAATGATGCAGCTGGCGAAACGTAACGTAAACAGTATTTGGGTAGAAGCGGGGGCCAAATTAGCGGGATCGTTACTCAAGCTGGGTATTGTTGATGAACTGATTGTGTATATTGCCCCTAAATTACTGGGCAACAATGCACGTGGTTTGGTTGATTTCCCTGCATTAAATGCCTTGGTGGATGCGCCAAGATTTGAATTTACAGATGTGACGAAAGTCGGTGATGACCTGCGTGTCAGGCTACGCCCTGTCTGGTAAGTGCGTTTTTTTGAAATTCGCGCATACGATAAACGAAAGAATGTGATAAAATCCGCGCCCCGCGGGTTATAATTAATATTAGAGGAAGACTATGAACGTAATTAAAGGTGTTGTTGCTGCGCCGAAAGCGCGTGTTGCTATCGCTATTGCTCGTTTTAACAACTTTATTAATGATAGTCTGCTGGAAGGCGCTGTTGATGCGTTAGAGCGTATTGGCCAAGTTTCAAACGACAACATTACTATCGTTTGGGTCCCGGGTGCCTATGAACTGCCATTAACCGCGAAAGCGCTAGTTGAAACTAAAAAATATGATGCCGTTATTGCACTAGGTACGGTTATCCGTGGTGGTACTGCTCATTTTGAATACGTTGCGGGTGAGTGCAGCTCTGGCCTGTCCCATGTTGCAATGAATAGCGAAGTGCCTGTAACTTTTGGTGTATTAACCACTGAAAATATCGAGCAAGCTATTGAACGTGCGGGTACTAAAGCGGGCAACAAAGGCGCTGAAGCTGCCTTAACAGCACTTGAAATGATTAATGTGATTAAAGCCATCAAAGGCAAATAATACACAAATAATGTGACGTCGCGGAGAGTGTGTAAACCTCTTTGCGACACAAATTATTGTGTATAGTTTTTAAATTTAAGGGGAATCTTGTGAAACCTGCTGCTCGTCGCCGCGCTCGTGAGTGTGCTGTACAGGCCATTTATTCATGGCAATTATCTGGCAATCCAATTGCTGAAGTCGAATATGAGTTTATTGCTGAACAGGACATGTCAGACGTTGACGTAAACTATTTTCGTGAACTGTTATCAGGCGTTGCGACCAATGCAACTAAGCTTGATCAACTGATGGCGCCTTATTTATCTCGTCAACTCGAAGAGCTGGGTCAGGTAGAAAAAGCGATTTTACGTGTCTCTATGTTTGAATTGAGCTTCCGTGAAGATGTGCCTTACAAAGTCGCAATTAATGAAGGTATTGAATTAGCGAAAGTATTCGGCGCAGAAGATAGCCATAAATTCGTTAACGGTGTATTAGATAAAGCGGCACCAGCGGTTCGCCGTAAAAAATAATAATATCAGGGTTCCCTCCTGTAACACTACAGTAGTCGAGAGGTAGGCTGGGTTTCAGTCTACCTTTGTACTTATAGGCTCGTCATACTTTAAGTTACAGGTGTATTGGCTAGAATTGGCTCAAATGCAGGTTTTAGTCTATTTTAGGAAGTGCAGTCATTTGCCGCCTATTTGTAACTTGAATTATTCAGAGTATAAATTATTTATTTCGTTTAAAACGAAAATAGAGATAGCGAAAACGGAAAATCTACCATGTCATATGGCGAATTTGACCTCATCGCACGTTACTTTAACCGTCAAACCACTAACCGACGTGATGTGAATATCGGTATTGGTGATGATTGTGCGTTGATGACCATCCCGGAAAAACAGCAACTTGCTGTGAGTACTGACACTCTCGTTTCCGGCATTCATTTCCTACCTACGATTTCTCCCGCTGACCTTGCGTACAAATCATTAGCCTCTAATTTAAGTGACCTTGCTGCAATGGGGGCTGATCCTGCATGGGTTTCTTTAGCTATTACACTGCCTTGTGTCGATTGTGAATGGTTGCAGTCTTTTAGTGATAGTTTGTTCGAACAACTAAATTATTATGGAATGCAATTAATTGGTGGTGATACGACTCGTGGGCCTATGAGCTTAACCTATACAGTGCATGGCTTAGTGCCAGTTGGTAAAGCAATGTCCCGTTCTGGTGCGCGTAATGGCGATTGGATTTATGTGACAGGCACATTGGGGGATAGCGCGGCAGGGCTCGCTATTTTGCAAGATAAACTGCATGTTGCGAACACCGAAGACAATGCGTGGTTAGTTGCACGCCATTTGCGTCCTCAACCGCGTATTTTACAAGGCCAAGCCCTGCGTAATTTAGCCTCTTCAGCGATTGATATTTCTGATGGCTTGGTTTCCGATTTAAACCATATTTTAAAAGCCAGTGGCTGCGGTGCGCGGATCAACTTAGATTCGTTGCCACAATCGGAGGCGTTAAAACAAAGTTGTAGTGTAGAACAAGGGCGCTTATGGTCGCTCAGTGGCGGTGAAGATTATGAATTGTGCTTCACAGTACCTGAAATCAACCGTGGTGCGCTAGAAATGGCGTTAGCACATACAGGCTCTGGTTTTACCTGTATTGGGCAGATCAAACCCCAATCCGAAGGGATCCGCTACTTTTGCAATAACCAAGAAGTTGATGTAAACCTTAAAGGTTTCGATCACTTTGTTTCGGAAGGTGTTTATGGCGACTAGCCAAGAAAAAGTAGAAGCGAAAAAA
This sequence comes from Providencia sp. SP181, assembly GCF_050446505.1. Lineage (NCBI taxonomy): Bacteria > Pseudomonadati > Pseudomonadota > Gammaproteobacteria > Enterobacterales > Morganellaceae > Providencia > Providencia sp. SP181. The sequence goes on along the minus strand of NZ_JBBPXM010000005.1, from coordinate 225,752 downwards.
CGGCTAAACATGCGTAACCCATGGCATTTACTTGCTACGGGGTTTGGCAGTGGATTATCGCCGATTGTTCCTGGAACGATGGGCTCACTCGCTGCAATCCCATTCTGGCTATTGATGTCAGGGATGCCCGTTTGGAGTTTATGGGTGGTGATTGTTGCAGGCTTCTGGATTGGCTGTATGATTTGCCAACGCACGTCGGACGACATGAAAATTCATGACCACGGCAGTATTGTCTGGGATGAGTTTATCGGTATGTGGATTACGTTGATGGCGATCCCTGTGGTGGATTTTGAGTGGGTTGTCACCGCTTTCTTTATTTTCCGTATTTACGATATGTGGAAGCCTTGGCCGATCCGTATTTTTGACCGTAAAGTTGGCGGCGGTTTTGGCATTATGATCGACGATATCATCGCGGCGATTTTCGCTTATGTAACTGTCTGGCTATGTGTTAAGTTTAATTTGCTCTCATTTTTATGAGTAAAATAAGAAGGCCATCAATGGATGGCCTTGCTTGCTTGTCATCATTAACAAAATTATTCCTTTCGACGACTAATTCCCATTACTGATGTTTGTGCTAGCGTTAACCCTTTGGTTTCTGGAGCAAACAATATCGAAACGACTAAACCTAATAACGACACTCCCGCCCCCATCAATACCACATTACTAATACCATATTCACTGATAAACACAGGCAGAGCCCACGTAGAAAAGATGGTTCCGATACGGCTAATTGACATGATCACACCGACGGCAGAAGCACGGATATCCGTTGGGAACAGTTCATTTGGATAGAGCCATTGTAAGATCCCAGGCCCTCCAGAGAAAAAGGCGTAGATCCCAAACATAATGATCACCAGACAGATCCCAAGGTTGGAAAATAGCCCGAGGGTCGCTAGTGCAAGTGTCATAATGGCAAAGCTGCCAATAAGTAAGGGACGTCTGCCCATTTTATTGAGCCAATACATGGCAGGCAGGCAACCTAACATAAAGAATAGGCTGATCACGACGTTACCGAGTGCGGCGTTTTTACCTTGATCCCAACCGAGCTGCCCAACAATTTGTGGGCCGAAGGTATAGATGGCGAACATTGGGATCACTTGGCAAGTCCAAATAATTGCGGTAAATAAGACGAAGGAAAAATGACGTTTAGTGAATAATTGCAGGAAATGTGTTTTCTTCTGTTCTTCCGCTTCAAACACCACGGGTTGCCCGAATAGTTTTTCCATCATTTTTTCACATTCTTTAATTCGCCCTTTACGTATCAACCACAGTGGCGATTCAGGCAAATCAAAGCGACCGATCAAAATAACGATGCAAGGGATTACTGCGCTGCCTAGCATCCAGCGCCAGCCGCCTTCGACATCGTACAGCACATAGCCCACAAGGTTGGCGCAAGTTGCCCCCACATACCACATCGCCGCAATAAAGCCGACGGCAAATGCCCTTTGTTTGGTGTTTGAAAATTCGGTGATCATTGAGGTAGCGATGGGGTAATCAGCGCCAATCACAATGCCAATCAAAAAGCGCATGAGAAGTAGCTGCAATGGCGTGGAGACAAACATGGTGGCGACAGAAATGACGCCGATCGCCACAATGTCAATGAGGAACATTTTGCGTCGACCGACTTGGTCACATATATAGCCAAAGAGCGATGTACCGATAAATAACCCTGCAAGGGTTGCTGCGCCGAGTAAGCCTATCCACTCGCTGCTTAAATTGAGTAAAGGGGTGAGTTGTTCAAGTGCGACACCGATCAGAACCAATACATAACCATCAAGAAAAGGCCCGCCGCTGCCCCACAGCATGATCCGCCGATGCACGGAGGAGAATTGAATATCATCAAAACTTTTCGGTTTCATTGTGTATCCCAGTGTCAGCGTAAAATACGCTATAAAACTCTCGAAGTCTTTGAAACTTCGAGAGTAATACTAATCAGCCGTAACGAAATTCAATGCCGAAAGTGCCACGTGGGTATTCCCACTTTTCGAGTGCACTCTCTAAGCCTAAAATACGGCAAGTACCGCACTCAAGGCAGCCAGCATAGTCAAAACGGACTGAGCCATCTTCTTGTTTTTTATATAAACCTGCGGGGCAGGCCTTTGTTAAAGTGTCGAGCACTTGCATATCAGGGTGTTCTTTGATGACGATATGTGGATTTTCTTCATCGACATTAAATTTATTGATACCAAGTTTGACATCAACGTTAACTGGCTGGCTCATATTGCTCTCACTCCTTTAATTCCATCCTTGATTAAATTCATGAAGCCCACTTTTTTCGCATGTTGCAGCATGGTTTTACGCAGTGGAACAGGCGCTTCATCCGAAATGGTAAATAATTTTTTCGCAATCCCAATTGCCATTTCTGGGTAAGCGGTAAACATACGTGGGTTATCCAAAAACTCAGGCATTTTTTGGTACATCTTCATGTCACGCAGTGGGCCTTCATTTAATAGTGAAAGATATTCACTGAGCCCTTGCTTGCTAAAGTCTTCTTTTTTCATTGCATTAAGCACAGTTTTAGCTGCCGCTTCACCCGAGGCAACGGCTAAATCCATGCCGCGAATGGTAAACCCAAGGTTCATACACATACCCGCTGCATCACCCGCAATTAACACGCCATCACGGACAAGTTCCGACTGCATTTTTAAGCCTGCTTCTGGCACAACGTGTGCAGCGTATTCAATCATCTTGCCGCCTTCAATTAACGGGGCGACAGCGGGGTGCTGCTTAAAATCTTCTAACATTTGTGGAACAGATTTTTTGGCATCTTTGATATGATGCAAACCACAAACCAGACCTAAAGAGACAGTGTCCTCATTGGTATATAAGAATCCTCCCCCCATTAGCCCATCAGTTGGCGAGCCAGCAAATAGCCATGCAACGCCTTCATTGTCTTTAATATTGAAGCGATTACATAAAACATCTTTAGGGAGTTCGATTAATTCTTTAACCCCAACAGCGACATGTTCAGCGCTCACACGCTTCGTCATGCCAATTTGTTCGGCGAGCAGTGAATTCACCCCATCAGCCAAAATAACAACTTTGGCTTCAAGCACATCACCATCCGCTTCGACACCAACGATTTTGCCGCCCCGCTCGACCAGTTTATCAACTCGGATACCTGTAATGCATTGCGCTCCCGCATTTTCAGCTTGTTCTACCAGCCACGGATCGAGTTTTCCCCGTAAAACAGACCAAGATGTTTCGTCTGGGCTCTGCTCGGCACTATTTTGAAAATCGACGGTGACGGCACCGGTTTCAGTCATAAATGACAGCCTTTCACGGGTGATCATGCGTTCGATAGGCGCTTCTTGGGTAAATCCAGGAATAATGCGTTCTAAACTATGGGCGTACATCCGCCCACCTGTGACGTTCTTCCCGCCAGCGTAGTTTCCTCTTTCAATTAGGAGAACTTGCGCACCTTCACGGGCAAGCACCAGTGCAGCGACAGAACCCGCTAGGCCTGCGCCAACAATGATTGCATCAAAAATATCATCGGACATAGTTTCTCCAAATCATACTAAGCAGTGGAGTGACAACTCCACTGCGATAGGCTTATTTCGCCAATTGTTGCGTTAAAGCAGGCAGAATTTTGAATAAATCACCGACAATGCCGTAATCGGCAAATTGGAAGATAGGTGCGTTTTTATCTTTGTTAATGGCAACGATAGTTTGTGCGCCATTTGCCCCGACCATGTGCTGGATTTGCCCTGAAATACCGACAGCAAGGTAAAGTTCAGGTTTGAGCATTAAGTTGGAAATCCCAACGTAGCGCTCGTGCTCCATCCATTTTTCATTTTCAGCGACAGGGCGGGAGCAGGCAATTTCAGCACCTATGGCATCCGCAAGCGTTTTGGCAATGGCAATGTTTTCTTGGCTGCCGATTCCGCGACCCACACTCACTACAAGGCGAGCTTTGTCTAATTCCACGGAGTTGCCTGCTTTTTTCTGAACCGAGGTACGTACAACAGATTGTTTTGGTTCGACCCATTGTGCAGTTTGAGCCGTTCCGCTGCGTGATGCATCACTTGCAGCTGCTTCAAAGGTGCCTGTGGTAACGGTTGCAATGGAAAAGATGCTATTTAAGGTTTCTTGGCCAAAAGCTAAGCCGCCGTAAACCATATGTTTAATGACTGCTTTGTCGGCTTCGATAGCAATCGATGCCGCATCATTCGATACGGCAGCTTGCAGTCTTGCACCTAAACGAGCAGCCAGTAATTTTCCACGACGTGTATTCGGTAGTAGTAACAGGCCTTTGTCGCCATGTTGTTTAATGGTCGCAACGATGGTGTCAGCGTAGTCTTCCAAAATACGGTCATCAGGTTTGCCCGTTAATTGAAAGACTTGTGTTGCACCCAATTGAAATGCTTGGGAACTTTGTGCTTCATCTAATGCTAATACATTCACTTGCTCACCGAGGGTGAGTGCTCCGCCAATCAATTCGGGTAGACGGGAAGCCATATCGCTAAAGACCCAAACGGTTGATAATTTGCTCATGACGCCTCCGATTAAATAATTTTTCTTAAATGTTCAGCAAATTGTGCAATTTGGTCTTCGCCATCACCTTCAATAATGATGCGTTGACGCACTTTTTGCTTCGGTGCTGCAATCGATTGAGCCGATAAAGCGGCGACATCTGTGAGTGCAATATCAGCGATGCCCCATGCTTGAACTGGCTTTTTCGCAGCGCCTAAAATTGCTTTCATAGACGGAATAACAGGGACGTTAATATCGGAGGTCACTGCAATAATGGCTGGCAGCGGAAGCGACAATGTTTCAATTTCATCTTCAAGTTCGCGCTCAACGACAATGTTATCTGCCCCAAGAGAAACAATTTTCTTCACGCCATTAATGGCAGGAATTTGCAGGCTTTCACCTAGTAGAATGCTGACTTGCTGCGCATTGAGGTCAGCAGAACCGTCACCACAAATGATTAAGTCAAAACCTATTTTTTGTGCGGCTGCACCAAGGGCAATGGCACTTTGATGAGGAAGGGCATGTTCGAATTGGTCATCAATAACCACGACTAATTCATCTGGGCCGCGAGATAACACGTCTTTACGGCCTTTCATGTTGGTCAGCGCTTTGCCACCAATACTTAATGCTGTGATTTTGCTATCGGGTTGTTGTGCTTTAATTTGATTAGCCGCTTCGATGGCATTTAAATCATATTGACTAATTTTGGTATCCGCACGGGAAAAATCTAAAGAGCCATCTGAGCTATTAATAATAATATCTTGTTCATCAGGAACAGATTTATAGCATGTAATAATATTCATTACATCTCCTAAAAATATATTTAATAAATATGATCCGTTTTGGTTTCGGATTATATAATTATCATGAACTGGATATTTAAAAATAAAACCTAGGTCACCAATATTGAAAACTTGAAATTAAACGTGTTTTAAATATTCATACTGCTACCTTACTCACCAATATTGTAAAAATCATCAACTTAGCGACGAAATGTTCAATATTGCTACCCTAATCACCAATACTGAAGGTATTTAATAACATTGCCGTTACAAGATATTTTATCTGTTTGTATTGATTGGTTATTTTGATAATAAAAACACGAAAAAACAGTAACAAATATTTATCACGAATAATATTGTGACCTTAATAACAGAATTGTTAATGATGAGCCGACATGATTTGAATAGTGATTGGATTAATAGTTAATTAAATTTATAGGAATTAAATAATAAATAAGTGGAGAGGTATTGCGAATAATATCTATTTTAAAACTTATGTATTAAATAATAAATCGGGATCGAACTATGAGCAAAGAAAATAAAAAGGGTGGGATAGAACCGAAAGTGTTTTTTCCTCCATTGATCATTGTTGGACTATTGTGTTGGTTAACCGTCCGTGACCTTGATGCTTCGAATGAAGTGATCAACCAAGTGTTTAGCTACGTGACAAACGTGTGGGGCTGGGCATTTGAATGGTATATGGTCGTGATGCTTGGTGGCTGGTTTTGGTTGATTTTAGGGCCATATGCGAAAAAAACCCTAGGGGAAGAGAAGCCTGAATTTAGCCGTGCGAGCTGGATTTTCATGATGTTCGCTTCGTGTACATCGGCAGCGGTACTTTTCTGGGGGTCTATTGAAATTTATTATTATATTTCAACGCCGCCTTTTGAATTTGCCCCTTATTCAACTCAGGCGAAAAGTATTGGGCTTGCCTATAGCTTATTCCACTGGGGGCCATTACCGTGGGCAACCTATAGCTTCTTAACGGTTGCTTTTGGTTACTTCTTCTTTGTACGTAAAATGGATGTTATCCGCCCAAGTAGTACATTAGTACCGCTGGTCGGTGAAAAACGCGTTAATGGTTGGTTCGGAACAATTGTTGATAACTTCTATTTAGTGGCGTTAATCCTTGCGATGGGCACTAGTTTAGGGTTAGCAACTCCGCTAGTGACTGAATGTATTCAGTATTTATTCGGTATCCCTCACACTTTACAGCTTGATGCGATCATTATTTTCTGCTGGATTGTTTTGAACGCAATCTGTGTGGCATTCGGTCTGCAAAAAGGGGTGAAAATTGCCAGTGATGTACGTAGCTACCTGAGTTTCTTAATGCTTGGATGGGTATTCATTGTTGGTGGTGCAAGTTTTATCGTTAACTACTTTACCGATTCTATCGGGGTATTAATGATGTATATGCCGCGCATGCTGTTCTATACAGATGCGGTCGGTAAAAGCGGTTTCCCACAAGGCTGGACAGTATTCTATTGGGCTTGGTGGGTTATCTACGCAATTCAAATGTGTATTTTCCTCGCACGTATCTCTAAAGGTCGTACCGTTCGTGAACTGTGTATTGGTATGGTCGCGGGTCTGACCGCAGGTACCACTCTGATTTGGACGATTTTAGGCAGTAACACACTGCAACTTGTCGACCAAAATATTATTAACATTCCAAAACTGATTGATGAGTTTGGCGTTCCACGCGCCATCATTGAGACATGGGCTGCCTTACCTTTGAGTACTGTAACAATTTGGGGCTTCTTCATCCTCTGCTTTATCGCCACTGTGACACTAATTAATGCTTGTTCTTACACCCTCGCCATGTCGACTTGTCGCGCAGTGAAAGACGGTGAAGAGCCGCCATTGTTAGTGCGCATCGGTTGGTCTGTTTTAGTTGGTGTCATCGGCATTGTTTTACTGGCTCTAGGCGGATTGAAACCAATTCAAACAGCGATAATTGCCGGAGGATGCCCACTTTTTTTCGTCAACATTATGGTAACGCTCTCGTTTATTAAAGATGCCAAAGTGCATTGGAAAGATGACTAATTTACTCAGAAACAACATTTAAGAGGTTATTGATATGGATTTTAGATTGAATGATGAGCAGGAGCTGTTTGTCGCAGGGATCCGTGAACTGATGGCCAGTGAAAACTGGGAAAGCTACTTCGCACAATGCGACCGCGACAGCCAATACCCTGAACGCTTTGTCAAAGCGTTAGCGGATATGGAAATCGATAACCTGCTGATTCCAGAAGAGCATGGTGGTTTAGATGCAGGGTTTATCACCGTTGCTGCGGTGTGGATGGAACTGGGGCGTTTAGGTGCGCCAACATACGTGCTGTATCAACTGCCGGGTGGTTTCAATACCGTACTGCGTGAAGGGACGCAAGAACAGATTGATAAAATCATGGCGTTCCGCGGCACGGGGAAACAAATGTGGAACTCAGCCATTACTGAGCCGGGCGCGGGTTCTGACGTGGGTAGCCTGCAAACTACTTATCAGCGCCGTAACGGTAAAGTTTACCTGAACGGAAGCAAATGTTTTATCACCAGTAGCGCCTATACGCCATACATTGTGGTGATGAGTCGCGATGCAGATTCGCCAGATAAACCCGTCTTTACTGAGTGGTTCTTGGATATGAGCAAACCAGGTATCAAGGTTAACAAACTTGAAAAGCTGGGCCTGCGCATGGATAGCTGCTGTGAAATTACTTTTGATAACGTCGAACTGGATGAAAAAGACATGTTCGGTCGCGAAGGAAACGGCTTTAACCGCGTAAAAGAAGAGTTTGACCATGAACGTTTCTTAGTGGCGCTAACTAACTACGGTACAGCGATGTGTGCATTTGAAGATGCGGCGCGTTATGCCAACCAACGCGTTCAATTCGGCGAAGCAATCGGTCGTTATCAATTAATTCAAGAAAAATTTGCACATATGGCGATCAAGCTCAATTCAATGCGCAACATGTTATACGAAACTGCATGGAAGAGTGATAACGGGCTGATCACCTCAGGTGATGCAGCAATGTGTAAATACTTCTGTGCAAATGCCGCATTCGAAGTGGTGGACTCTGCGATGCAAGTACTGGGTGGCGTTGGTATCGCGGGTGAACATCGGATCGCACGTTTCTGGCGCGACCTGCGTGTTGACCGCGTATCGGGTGGTTCAGATGAAATGCAAATACTGACACTAGGCCGCAGTGTACTGAAACAGTACCGCTAATGACGTAACCGTCGTGGATTGACCCTTTGATCATGGTTAGAGGGTCAACCGAGTTTCACAGGAGAATCGAACATGGCAGCGCATTTACCTATGCCTGAATTTGGCCCGCTTTCTGGGGTTAAAGTCGTATTTTCAGGAATTGAAATTGCAGGCCCATTCGCGGGGCAAATGTTTGCGGAATGGGGGGCAGAAGTTATTTGGATTGAGAACGTGGCATGGGCAGACACTATTCGTGTCCAGCCAAATTACCCGCAGCTATCGCGACGTAATTTACGGGCGCTCTCATTGAATATCTTTAAGGATGAAGGACGAGAAGCATTTCTTAAGTTAATGGAAACGACGGATATATTTATAGAGGCGAGTAAAGGCCCTGCTTTTGCCCGCCGAGGGATCACGGATGAAGTGCTGTGGGAGCACAATCCAAAATTGGTTATCGCTCACTTATCGGGCTTTGGCCAGTATGGCGACCCGCAATATACCAATCTTGCTGCATATAACACCATTGCTCAGGCCTTCAGTGGCTACCTGATTCAAAACGGTGATAAAGACCAACCAATGCCCGCTTTCCCATATACGGCAGACTATTTCTCGGGTATGACCGCCACAACCGCGGCATTAGCTGCGTTATATAAAGCGCGCGAAACAGGGAAAGGGGAAAGCATCGACGTGGCAATGTATGAAGTGATGCTGCGTATGGGGCAATACTTCATGATGGATTATTTCAATGGTGGTGAAGTTTGCCCACGTATGACCAAAGGGAAAGACCCGTATTATGCAGGTTGCGGCCTGTATAGCTGTAACGATGGTTATATTGTCATGGAAATTGTCGGTATCACGCAAATCCAAGAAATTTTCAAAGATATTGGTCTCGCACATTTATTGGGTACTCCTGAGATCCCAGAAGGCACACAACTGATTCACCGTGTTGAATGCCCATATGGGCCACTCGTTGAGGAAAAATTAGATGAGTGGTTAGGCGCACGTTCCATCGAAGAGGTACTTGCAAGGTTAGCTGAGCTGAATATTGCGAGCGCTAAAGTGTTAACCATTCCTGAGCTAGAAACTAACCCACAATATATTGCCCGTGAATCCATCACCAGTTGGCAAACCATGGATGGGGAAACCTGTCGTGGCCCAAATGTGATGCCAAAATTCAAAAACAATCCAGGACAAATCTGGCGTGGTATGCCATCTCACGGTATGGACACCACTGAAATACTAAAAAACATTGGCTACAACGAAAATGATATTCGGGAGCTGGTCGATAAAGGGCTAGCGAAAATTGTTGAGTAATTAAGTGATTATTCAGGTCAATCTTTCCTGTTGGCCTGAATGTTCATTGGGGAAATAGAGGGAAAACAATTAATGGATGTAATCGGTAGACAAAATTTGCGTCAAATGTGGGATGACCTTGCGTTAACTCACCAAGACAATAAGGCGCTTATCTTTGAGTCTTGCGATGGAAATATTCGTGAATTCAGCTATTTAGAAATGAATGAGCAAATCAATCGCACAGCGAATCTCTTTTTAGCCTATGGCATTCAAAAAGGGGATAAAGTTGCCTTACATCTGGATAATTGCCCTGAATTTTTCTTTTGCTGGTTTGGTTTAGCGAAAATCGGCGCAATTATGGTGCCCATCAACGCACGGTATAAATATAACGAAAGCGCGTGGATTATGCAGAACTGCCAACCTCGTATGGTAGTGACTTGCACCGTATTTTTAGATATTTATCAACGTGTTTTGGCGGATGAAAGCACTTGTCTTGAACATGTTTTTTTAATTGCAGATACACCCGTCCGACAACAAGATGGCATTTCGGACTTTTTATCAGAACAAGCGGCTCAGCCAGCGGCGCTCACACAAATTGTTGAGCTCAGTGTGAGCGATACTGCGGAAATCTTATTTACCTCAGGAACAACGTCAAAGCCTAAAGGGGTGATTATCACCCACTATAATTTACGTTTTGCGGGGTACTACTCTTCATGGCAAAACGCGTTACGTGCCGATGATGTGTATTTAACGGTGATGCCTGCTTTCCACATTGACTGTCAATGTACGGCATCGATGGCAGCTTTCTCCGTTGGTGCAACGTTTGTCTTAATCGAAAAATACAGTGCGCGGCGTTTTTGGCAGCAAATTGTTAGGCATCGTGCCACTGTGACTGAGTTAATCCCAATGATGATCCGAACGTTATTAAGCCAACCGCTGGCGGATAACGAAAAAGAGCATTGCCTGCGAGAAGCCATGTTTTATCTCAATTTAAGCGATGAAGAAAAAGAGCAATTTATGGCACGTTTTGGTGTGAAACGCTTTTTAACTTCTTATGGTATGACCGAAACGATAGTGGGGTTAATTGGGGACAGACCTGGTGATATCCGCCGCTGGCCATCAATTGGCCGCCCTGGTTTTTGTTACCAAGCGCAAATTCGGGATAAAAACAACCAACCCGTTGAAACAGGAGTGATTGGCGAACTGTGTGTTAAAGGTGAGCGCGGTAAAACGCTGTTTAAAGCGTATTACAACAACCCCGAGGCTACAGAAAAAGCCTTTGATGGCGCAGGTTGGATGCATACAGGGGACTTCGCTTACCAAGACGAAGACGGCTTTTTCTATTTTGTTGATAGAAGCAGCAATATGATCAAACGCGGTGGTGAGAACGTCTCTTGTAGTGAAATCGAAAATATCATTGCCTCACACCCTGCCATTGTGGATGTAGCGGTCATTGGTGTTGCGGATGATATACGTGACGAAGCCATTAAGGCATTTATTGTGTTGGAAGAAGGGGAAACCTTAACGCAGGAGGAGTTCTTTGCCTTTTGTGAAAAACAAATGGCGAAATTTAAAGTACCAACGTGTGTTGAAGTGCGCAAAGATTTACCGCGAAATTGTTCTGGGAAAGTACTGAAAAAACATCTGCAATAATCGGATCATTCTATTAATTCTGAGGATACCTCTGTTTATTACTTAAAACAGAGGTATCCCCCTATGATGACGAAAGGATTGCACTATGAGTGAATCATTAAAAATTACCCGTAATGGCTCCATTTTGGAAATCGTACTCGATAGGCCTAAAGCGAATGCGATAGATGCAAAAACCAGTTTCAAAATGGGTGAAGTTTTTCTTAACTTTCGAGATGACCCATCTTTAAGAGTCGCCATTATTACAGGGGCAGGGGAACGTTTTTTCTCTGCAGGATGGGATCTAAAATCCGCTGCGGAAGGTGAAGCCCCTGATGCGGATTTTGGTCCAGGTGGCTTTGCTGGGTTGACTGAGATTTTTAATCTTAATAAACCCGTGATTGCGGCGGTTAACGGTTATGCATTTGGTGGCGGTTTCGAACTCGCATTGGCGGCAGATATGATTATTTGTTCAGAAAATGCCAGTTTTGCGTTGCCAGAAGCTCAATTAGGGATTGTTCCAGACAGTGGCGGTGTTTTACGTCTGCCAAAAATAGTGCCTGCACCTATCGTGAATGAAATGGTAATGACAGGCAGGCGCATGGATGCTCAAGAAGCATTGCGTTGGGGCGTTGCGAATGATGTGGTGCCTATTGAAAAATTGATGGATAGAGCCCGTGAGCTGGCAGAGCAAATCACGCAAAGCGCACCATTAGCGGTTGCGGCATTAAAAGAAATTTTCCGTGCAACTGGGGAGTTGACCGTCGAAGAGGGTTACAAACTGATGCGCAGTGGGGTATTAACCAATTACCCAGCGGTTTTACACTCTGAAGATGCGACAGAAGGGCCGTTAGCGTTTGCAGAGAAACGTTCTCCAAGTTGGAAAGGCCGATAATCTAGCCACCTGAGAGGTCAATTGTGAGCTTCTATTCATTTGAAGGCGTAAGGCCCGTGGTACACCCAACGGCGTATGTTCATCCTTCCGCAGTCGTGATTGGTGATGTAATTATCAAAGAAGGAGTATTTGTTGGGCCGAATGCGTCACTCAGAGGGGATTATGGGCGCTTAGTGATTGAAAAAGGGGCCAATATTCAAGATTGCTGCATTATGCACGGTTACAGTGATGTAGAAACGATTGTGCGGGAGTGCGGGCATATTGGTCATGGCGCTATTTTACACGGGTGTATCATTGGCCGCGATGCTTTAGTCGGAATGAATAGCGTCATCATGGATGGCGCCGTGATTGGTGAGGAAAGCATTGTTGCTGCAATGAGTTTTGTTAAAGCTGGTTTTCAAGGCGAACCACGGCAAATGTTAGTGGGGAGCCCCGCACGATTTCTTCGTCAGGTTAAGGATGAAGAACTACATTGGAAGCAATTGAATACAAAAGAGTACCAGGATCTTGCTGGGCGCTATCTTGTTGGGTTAGAAGAGACTAAGCCCCTCACTGAAATTGAAATTAATCGACCAAAACTATTTGGTACCACAGAAGTGAAGCCTAAAGGGCAATAATAGGTATTGGTCGGAAATAAAAAAACGCGGGTTTAAAACCTGCGTTTTTTTATTGATATAACATATTAACTAGCGGCGCTGTGCTTTGGATAACATCCATTGCCATTTCTGTTCTCTATTCAGTTCACTTGGTGGCATTGAAGCCGCTTTCACGGGGGAATCTATGGTGACTTTTTCCGATTGGTGGTTTCTTAAACGAGAATAAAGTTGGTTATCAATTTTACTCACTTTAATTAAACGCTGGCATTGGCACCCACGACCCGATAGTTTATTCGGGATCATTTTAACTTCACATTGGATCTCAGCCACATCCGATAGAATATAAGAAACAATATTAACAGCATTAGGATGCGGAATATCGAAATTGTTAGATATTTCTCTGGCGGTTGTCCAACGACCTTGCTTCATTACCCAATGTGCTATGGATAAATACAAGGGTTCGTTAATATATTGTCCACACATAAGCGCTCCCAAATCTAATTATTAAAATTGAATAAATAAAGAGAAACTATATGTAAATTGTAGTTGGAATAATGTTATTTATCTCCCGTAATAAATTAAAGGAAAATAATTAATTATTAAAGCCTGGTTAAAATTGTTAAAATAATATATTTGTTATTGATTTATTTTACTTTGCTTTTAGATAGTTAAGTAATTTATAACGAATATAAGTCAGAGCCTAAATTGCGCAGTCATACAGTGACAAGGTTCATAATAATAGATTTAAAAATAATTTGCATGTGTTTATTTTTGAAAATTACATTCAAGGTAATAATTTTGTTTATATTCTATTTTTGGGTGAAGAGATAAACATTGTTGTTTATTATCTGATTATATTTGGTTTTTTTATTGGAAGGGATGTTATTAAACTAAGGGGAATATGTAAATGTTGTTATTTTAGATAACTATTTTTATAACAAATTAATCTAATACTCAATTAATGCGTATTTGAAAGAAAATGAGAGTCATTACACGAAATAATGACTCTCATTTAATAAAAGGTTATTTATTCAGGTAGCTTGTGATTGAATTAACAATGCCTTTGGCATTTAATCCAAGATCGGCAATCAGCTCTTCTTGGCTACCTTGGGAGATAAAGTAGTCTGGCAAGCCAAGGTTTAATACAGGAATTATTTTCTTTTCATGCATTAAAAACTCGTTCACGCCACTCCCTGCGCCACCCATGATGGCATTTTCTTCGAGTGTCACTAACACATCATGGCTATTTGCCATCTCGAGGATCAATGCTTCATCCAAGGGTTTCACAAAGCGCATATCCACAACGGTCGCATTTAATTGCTCTGCGGCTTCAAGCGCGTGGCTGAGTAAGGTCCCGAAGCACAGAATAGCCACTTTTTCACCTTGGCGGCGGATGACTCCTTTACCAATAGGTAATGGTGCTAAAGGCTGGAGTTCAGCCCCTGTACCCGTACCACGAGGGTAACGGACAGCACTTGGACCATCGTTATAGTGGTAGCCAGTGTGTAGCATCTGGCGGCACTCATTTTCATCACTAGGGGCCATGATAACCATGGTTGGTATACAGCGCAGGAATGAAATATCAAAAGACCCTTGGTGAGTTTGCCCATCGGCACCTACGATCCCTGCGCGATCAATTGCAAACATCACGGGGACTTTTTGGATTGCTACATCATGAATAACTTGGTCATAGCCACGTTGCAAGAACGTTGAATAGATAGCGACAATCGGTTTATAACCACCAATCGCTAAACCTGCAGCAAAGGTTACAGCGTGTTGCTCAGCGATAGCGACGTCGAAGTATTGGTCTGGAAATTCTTTTGAAAAACGCACCATACCAGAGCCTTCACGCATGGCTGGCGTGATAGCCATTAATTTGCCATCATCTTTTGCTTCGTCACACAACCAATCACCAAAAATTTTGGAGAATGTTGGGCCAGTTTCTTTGCTTTTCGGTAACGTAAAGGTACTTGGGTCAAATTTAGGTACTGCATGCCAGCTAATTGGGTCTTTTTCCGCAGGCTCATAACCGCGGCCTTTTTTGGTCATGATGTGCAGAAATTGTGGCCCTTTTAAGTCACGCATATTTTTCAATGTTTGGGTGAGTGCAACAACATCGTGCCCATCGACAGGGCCAATATAGTTGAAACCAAGCTCTTCAAACATTGTACCAGGCACCACCATACCTTTGATGTGTTCTTCGGTTTTCTTCAGTAATTCTTTAATCGGTGGCATGTTAGAGAACACTTTTTTGCCACTTTCGCGTAATGTGGTGTACAGCTTGCCAGAAAGTAAGTGCGCCAAATGGTTATTGAGCGCGCCAACATTTTCTGAAATCGACATTTCGTTGTCGTTGAGGATAACCAGCATATCTGGCGCGGCATCTCCTGCGTGGTTCATGGCTTCAAATGCCATCCCTGCCGTGATTGCACCATCGCCAATGACACACACGGTTTTACGGTTTTGTTTCTCTTTTTCTGCCGCAATGGCCATACCTAAACCAGCACTAATGGATGTTGAGGAATGGCCAACGCTTAAAATGTCATACTCACTTTCACCACGCCATGGAAATGGATGTAAACCATTTTTTTGACGAATAGTATCAATACGGTCACGGCGTCCCGTTAAGATTTTATGGGGATACGCTTGGTGGCCGACATCCCAAACTAGGTTATCAAAGGGGGTTTTGTAGACATAATGCAAGGCAACAGTCAGTTCTACTGCACCAAGACCAGAGGCAAAGTGACCGCTAGAGCGACCCACGCTACTCAGTAAAAATTGTCTGAGTTCATCACAAAGCTTAGGTAAGCTTTCTTTGGGCAGCAGACGAAGCTCATCAGGCGTCTCAGCCAGTGCTAGCGTTGGATATTTAGCGATATCAATACTCATTAGGTGCTCACTTATAATTAATCAAAAATACCCATCCTATTTTCAGCGACAGTAAGGGGCTGTATTTTCTTACGCTAGACATACATAAAAATCGATGTTTCGCGATTTGTTCTATTAGCCACTGACCCATCACATCAAATAGTTAAGGTAAAGCCCGTTTTACAGCTTAAACTACATCGGGTAATCAATGCCGTAATTATCAGTCTTCTTAATGCCTAAAGGCAAAGCATATTGTCAGCTTTTACGCTCAATAATAAAATTAGCTAAAGCACTTAGCATCTCTATATTATACCCATGGGATTGGATCGTCTCTAAAGCGTCTATTGCATCATGATATAGCTCACGCGCTTTTTTCTGTGCAGCCTCAAGGCCGAGTAGCGATGGGTAAGTACTCTTTTCATGTTCAGCATCCGCGCCTTGGCGCTTACCCGTTACCGCACTATCCCCAATGACGTCTAGGATATCGTCTTGAACTTGAAAGGCAAGTCCAATGGATTCGGCATATTTATCTAAGGCTGGTAACAATTGATGGCCTTTATCGCCAGCGGCATATGCCCCAAGACGAATCGCTGCACGAATGAGCGCACCAGTTTTATGTTGATGAATACGTTCTAATGAAGCAAGGTCAACATGTTTGCCTTCTGCATCTAAATCAAGGGCTTGGCCACCACACATTCCTGCTAGGCCACTGGCGTAAGCTAGTTCAGCTATCATCGCGATACGGTCTTTATCAGAAATATCAGGCATTTTCGCTGAAGCAAGTAACTGAAACGCGAGGGTTTGTAAGGCATCACCCGCTAAAACGGCATTACCTTCACCATACTTGATATGGCAAGTCGGCTGGCCGCGACGTAAATCATCATCGTCCATAGCGGGTAAATCATCATGAATCAATGAATAAGCATGAATACATTCAACTGCTGAGGCGGGGGCATCAAGGTTTTCTTCACTGACACCCAGCATGGAGCCGACTGCATAGGTTAGAAAGGGGCGTAAACGTTTCCCACCTAATAATGCACCGTAACGCATTGCATTGGCTAATGGCAGTTCTGCAAAAGGCAGTGCATTTAGCGTATCTAATAGGTATTGGTTAACTCTGTCGTAGGCATGTTTTTGTTGCAGTGCAAAGCTATCTGGAAGTTGTTCAGACATAATTTATTCAGTTTCAGGTGAAAAATCGGCAAGGGGTTTATTTTCATCATCGCTAAGCAATATTTGTACGCGTTGTTCGGCCTGTTGCAGTACTTTTTGACCTTGTTTGGCGATTTGGACACCACGCTCGAATTCATTGAGCGCATCTTCTAGTGGAAGATCGCCAGATTCGAGGCGAGCAACAATTTGCTCCAGCTCTTGAAGTGAGTTTTCGAAACTAACAGTTGGAACTTGCTGAGATTTTTCTTTAGCCATGTTATTTAGCCACTAATGTTAAATCAATATATTTGGAGTATTTTAAATATTTAGCAGACTAACGCAGTCTTGCTACGGTTACAATTTATTATTGGTGTTTTTAGATTCAGTCCGCAAGATAGTGTTATAATACGCCTCTTTATTGACAATTGGTAACGTGTACATGTGTCACTGTGAGATACATTCGTTAGCCCCAACAACCATGAACATGCAGCTATTATGAAGTTTATCATTAAGTTATTCCCAGAAATTACCATTAAAAGCCAAACTGTTAGGCTACGTTTTATTAAAATTTTGACCAGTAATATCCGTAACGTGCTTAAGTCACTTGGCGAAGAAATTTCGGTTGTCCGTAATTGGGATAACATAGAAGTGCGTGTGAAAGGGGAAACGAAGCATGACGAAATTTGTGACATGCTCGGTCGTATTCCAGGTATTCACCATATTCTTGAAGTTGAAGAAAAACCGTTTACCAGTTTGCACCATATCTTTGAAATGGCCCACGAAGCTTACGGCCCATCATTGGAAAATAAAACCTTCTGTGTGCGTGTAAAGCGCCGCGGTAAACATGAGTTTTCATCTATTGAAGCTGAGCGCTACATTGGCGGTGGGTTAAATCAACACATTGCTTCTGCGAAAGTGAAGCTTAAAGACCCTGATACCACCGTACATTTAGAAATTGAAGATGACAAACTCATCCTAGTGAAAGCGCGTATTGAAGGGATCGGTGGTTTCCCAATTGGTACTCAAGAAGATGTTTTATCGTTAATTTCAGGCGGTTTTGACTCAGGCGTTTCCAGCTACATGCTAATGCGCCGTGGCTGTCGCGTGCACTATTGTTTCTTTAATTTAGGCGGCGCAGCCCATGAAATTGGTGTGAAACAAATTGCGCACTATTTATGGAACCGTTTTGGGAGCTCCCATAAAGTGCGCTTTATTGCCGTTAACTTTGAACCTGTCGTCGCAGAAATTTTAGAAAAAGTCGACGATGGCCAAATGGGTGTTGTATTAAAACGTATGATGGTGCGTGCGGCGTCGAAAGTTGCAGAGCGTTATGGTGTGCAAGCGATTGTGACGGGGGAAGCACTTGGGCAAGTTTCTAGCCAAACCTTAACAAACTTACGTTTGATTGATAATGCGTCTGATACGTTAATATTAAGACCGCTGATTTCCCATGACAAAGAGCACATTATCAAATTAGCTCGTCAAATTGGGACGGAAGATTTTGCGAAAACCATGCCAGAATATTGTGGTGTGATTTCGAAAAGCCCAACAGTGAAAGCGGTAAAAGCACGGATCGAAGCGGAAGAAGCTAACTTTGACTTTTGTATTTTAGAGTCTGTTGTTGAGCAGGCACAAAATATCGATATTCGCCAAATCGCACAAGAAAGTCTAGAGAAAGTCCCTGAAATTGAAATGGTCAGTGAGCTTTCAGTGGAAAATGAAGTGATTGTGGATATCCGCTCTATTGATGAGTTCGAAGATAAACCTTTGAAAGTTGAAGGTATGGAAATCAAACATATTCCATTCTACAAACTCAGCACACAATTTGGTGACTTACCAAAAGATAAAACCTATCTATTATATTGTGACCGTGGGGTGATGAGCCGTTTACAGGCGTTGTACCTCAAAGAACAAGGGTTTGATAATATTAAGGTTTACCGCCCATAAGCGAGACAGGGTGCTTGTACCACAAACCGACAATAGAAAGAGAAATGTGGGGGAGATAACTCCCCCACAAGACTACTTACCGCATGATAAAGTAGCTTGAACCAGAGTATTTCCACTACTGATGCTTAACGAACACAATCTTTCTTGCATCATGCCTGAAAAACTCAATACCGTAAGACACACGGTAATTAACACTACAAGGGCAATTTTGGCCATTCCTCTTGACTCCTTTTCTAAAAGGAGACAGAATCAAACTGTTTGGGTTTTGAGACTGCCTCGGATTAAGATTAACATCTAAATTCGGGGCTTTCGTCTTTTTGGCTCTGGCAAATGCTTGAACCAAAATGATCCAAGCACCCGTCGCAATCATAACAAAAAGCCGTGAGCTTCAAAGGCTTTTTCAGTCATTATCTGTAAAATAAATCATTTTAATTCAGTGTCTTAATTGATTCTTAACCAATTATTCATGATGGGTATGAGTAGAGGGTTTATCTTCCAAATAATCGTTAATTCCATTCGGTAAAACAAGCTGCCCAGCAACGATTCCTGCGATTTCTCGACCAACTAATAATTCAATTAGTTTTAATGCAAAATCAAAGGACGTAGCGGGCCCTTGGCTGGTCAATAAATTGACGCGTTCATCAAAGTAAACTCGGCGATCAACCCATTTACTCGCAGGAATTTTATCTTTCATCGACGGATAGCAGGTCATATTACCAAGGGGAAATAGTTGGTGGTGTTCTAATACAATGGCAGGGGCAGCACAGATTGCTGCAACAATGTTACCGTCCAGATGCATACGGCGAACTTTTTCAACGACTAATGGGCTATCACGAAATGTTTCAGCGCCTTGGAGGCCGCCAGGTAGAACGATAGCGTCAAAAGGTTCATCAGCCACTTTAATTAATGGGATGTCTGCGACGATTTTCATACCCCGTGAGGCGGTGATTTGCAGGGAGCCGTCTTCATTAGCACTAGCAAGAGTGACTTGAATGCCTGCTCTGACTAATAAATCCGCAGTAGTGACAATTTCAATCTCTTCACTACCATGGGTGATGCAAATTAGAACGGAAGTCGTCATATTGTTGTTCTCTATTTTTGACTAAATGATATAAACGGTCATTTTCAGGGGTATTTAGGCCATGAGCTCGGGCTTGTTTGATTAAAAATCCCGTGATGTAATCAATCTCTGTGCGACGATTATTGCGAATATCCTGTAACATGGACGAGTAGTTATTAGCGGTATTTTGAATAATGCCATTAATATACTCAGTCAGTTCTGTTTTATCGGTGTGTAACCCTTCTGCTGCCATAACGTGGCAGATTTCATCAATAACCCGTGAAATTTGCTCTGTGTGGTAAGTTAATTCACCATTTTTACAATTATGTTCTACCGTGAGAGGGTTGATAGCACAATTAGCGATCAGTTTTCGCCAACAGGTGGTCAAAATCTGATTGTGCCAAGCAACGTCAGGAAGTGCTTCATGTAGGATATCTGCAATAGGGTAATAAGCTTGTGCTTGTGAATTGATTGCCCCAATATGTGTCATTCCGTGAGCAACATGAAATACTTGGTTGTTTTCTTGCCAAGCCGCATGGGTTGTCACACCTGCTAAAACGGGGTGTCGCAAAGGTGCTAGCTCTTCTATTGTCCCCATTCCATTATGGAGGAGTAAAATGGGTGTTTTTTCAGGAATATTGCCAAGTAGAGGCAATAAGGCATCGGAAACTTGCCATGCTTTTAAGCAGACAATCACCAGTTCACTGGTTTGTAGATGATTGATATTATTACAAGGAATGAGTTCGCGAAAAGTACGTCCACCAGGTTCATTCACATCGACAAACAAATCGGGCTGAGCCACACGCAGCCAGCCTTGAGTATCATGGCCTTGTAAGGTGAGGCCAGCAAGCCAAAGCTTACCGATAGCACCACAACCGATCAGGGTTATTTTCATAGTGTCCCTCTGAAATATGTGCTCTGACACCTTGTCATCTCTGACATTGGCTATCTAACCAAGTATATACCTTAGTGTGCGTTAATTATAGCGTAAGGAAGGAGAGAGCCCTGATAACTTGAAGTGCAGTGGCTAAAAACGTTATCATGCATGCAACAAAAAATATCCTTAGAGGTCTGAACAATGCCATCATTTGATATTGTGTCTGAAGTTGAAATGAATGAAGTGCGTAACGCGGTAGAGAATGCGCAGCGCGAGCTTACGAGCCGCTGGGACTTTAAAAATGTTGAAGCAAGCTTTGAACTTAACGATAAAAATGAATCAGTAAAAATCACCAGTGAATCGGATTTCCAAGTCCTCCAACTGGTCGATATTTTAAGGGAAAAAATGGCGAAGCGTGGTATTGATGGCGCAGTGCTAAATGTCCCTGACGATATTGTTCATAGTGGGAAAACTTATAGCGTTGAAGTGACGTTCAAACAAGGCATCGATGCGGCTATTGCTAAAAAAATCATTAAGTTAATCAAAGACAGCAAACTGAAAGTCCAAGCGCAAATTCAGGGTGACCAAGTGCGAGTGACAGGTAAAGCACGCGATGATTTACAGTCGGTTATGGCACTAGTGCGTGGCGGGAATTTAGGCCAGCCTTTCCAATTTAATAACTTCCGTGATTAATTACGACGAGTAAGTTATCAATAAAAATAGGCCTACAATTTTGCAGGCCTATTTTTTATTGCTGAATAATCGCTTCCAGTTGCTCGCGATTAATGATTTTTCGATCAACTTTAACGTAGGCACTTAATTCCTCGTCGACAACTAAAGCTTCCATAACCCCATTTTGAGCTCGTAGCTTTTGTTCTAGGGCGCGAGTATTTTTTAAGTGTGTGGGCAATTCGATACGAATACTACTGACGTATGGCGGTTGTTTCATGGTTAGACTAACGACAAACCAAAGGATTGTCAGGATCAAACCACCAATAAAGACAGTATTTGCCCCTTCAAAATTATATAACCATCCACCGACAATCCCCCCAAGTGCGACACCTAAAAATTGGCTGGTGGAATAAACCCCCATCGCGGTTCCTTTATAGCCTGCGGGTGCTTCCTTACTAATCAATGATGGCAAAATGGCTTCCATAATATTGAAGCCAATAAAAAAGATCTGTAAGCCAAGGATGATGATCCATAACTGGCTACCTGAGAACCACAATGTGATTTCTGCAACTGCCAATAGTGCGATGCAGACCAGGAAGACTTGCTTCATTTTACGATATTTTTCTGCGTAGATTATAAAAGGCAAAACAGTCACAAAGGAAATTAGCATTGTGACCAAATAGGCTTTCCAGTGATCTTGGGCGAGAAAGCCTGCTTTTGTCATAATCAGTGGCAGAGCAACAAAGCTCGACATTAGCAATGTATGTAGGCACAAAATACCGATATTTAATTTTAATAATTGAGGCTGAGCTAAAACGGTTTTTAAATTGCCTTTCACAAAGGCAGATTCACGGTTCAAAACATGGGTGTTGGTGTTTGGTACAACAAAAATGGTGAGTGCAATCGCGCCAACGGCAAGTAGGGCTATCCCCCAAAATAAACCATTTAGCCCAATTAGATGGGTAATGATAGGCCCTAAAACAAGCGCAATCGCAAAAGTTAACCCAAAGCTTATCCCTAGAAATGCCATTGCTTTGGTGCGATTTTGTTCGCGGGTTAAATCAGATAGTAACGCCATGACAGCTGCTGAAATCGCACCAGCGCCTTGCAATGCGCGGCCAATAATAATACCCCAAATTGAGTTACTGAGCGCTGCAATAATACTCCCAATAATAAAAATGATTAAGCCAATAACAATGAGTGGCTTACGACCGATTTTGTCTGACATCAAGCCAAAAGGGATCTGAAAAAGTGCTTGGCTAAGGCCATAAATACCAATGGCAATGCCCACTAAAAATTCATTTGCCCCTTGTAAGTGCATTCCATAGCTGGTCAAAATGGGTAAAACCATAAACATACCAAGCATTCGCAAGGAGAACACAGAACCTAATCCCCACGTGGATCTGAGCTCTGCTGATGTCATTTTGTTATCGTTCATTTTTATTCTTCATATTTCGAGCTGTAGCGGTATTGGCTTCTCTTAGCTAGCTAGGTCTCACATATTAGTAATTCAAACTATTTTAGATAGTGTCTGATTACATTAAAAATATGTTGAAATATCAGCTTATTAGCCATTTTTAATAGTGCATTTTATATCTAGCTTATAATAGCAAGGGGCTATTTAACCATAAAATAGATTCATAAGGATAGGCAGAATGCGTAAAAGTGAGTTGTAAAAGCCATCAGAGACAAATAAAAACGGCGGGGAAAGCCCGCCGTTTAGACATTGTTATCATCAGAGAGCAGATAGGTTATCTGACGAGAGCTATAACAGTATCGGTTGAAACGGTAGGATCAACAGACATCATTACACTCAATGCAGTAATTGCTACGATTGAGAAAATGAATAGTTTTCTTGCCCAGACTCGGTCGTCGTTCTCGGTTTTGAAACCTGAAATCGCCATACCCAGCCACCACAAGCTAACTGCTGCACCCACGACCAAATACTTATAGCCCGCGTATCCGCTGATAGCTAACATTAACGTTGCAACCATAAACGCAAGGATGTACAGGAAAATATGTGTCTTAGCGACAGAAATTCCTTTAATCACCGGTAACACGGGAATGTTCGCGGCTTTGTAATCCTTAAAGCGGAAAATGGCAATGGCATACGAGTGAGGCATCTGCCACAAACTGAAAATTAATAACAGGATTAGAGCCCCTGCATCAAATTCATTGGTGACAGCGCAGTAACCGATAACGGGTGGTGCTGCGCCAGACAAGCTGCCAATTAGCGTGCCATAGACTGACTTACGTTTCATATACAGGCTATAAATGCCTACATAAACAATGAAACCGATGACTGCAAGTAGCATTGCCAAGGCATTGGCTGCTACGAGTAGCAGCACCATACCAGCAATACCTAATGCAGCGGCGTAAATCAGGCTAACTTTCGGGTCAATCAGCCCTTTAACTAAAGGGCGATTCTTAGTTCTTTCCATGATACGGTCGATATCACGGTCGATGTAGTTGTTGAAAACACAACCAGAAGCCACGACCAGTGATACACCCAGCAAAGTCGCAACGAACAGCGGGTAATCAATTGACCCTTTTGAGGCCAAAAGAAAACCGCCGATCACAGAAATCAAGTTTCCGAATATAATTCCTGGTTTGGTCACTTGCAGGTATTGCTTAAACATATCGGCAACTCTTTAGTCGAGCATCATATTGATGTTCAGGTTGTACATAATCCACAGCGAGCCGACAACAACGATGCCGACAATAAGCATGGTGAACAGAAATGCAACCAAGTTCCAACGCTCATCAGATGAGGTATTCATATGTAAGAAACATACTAAGTGAACGAAGATTTGCACGACTGCCATACCGACAACAGTCCAAAGGATTGTTGACGTCGTCGCTGTGCCTTCCATCACCATCCAGAACGGGATAACCGTTAGGATAACTGACAGAATAAAGCCAATCAGGTATGTCTTAACGCTACCGTGGCTTGCTCCAGTGTGAGCATCTTTTGCATGACTCATTTAAATAGCCCCCAGAAGATAAACAACGGTAAATACACAGATCCAAACCACGTCTAAGAAGTGCCAGAACAGGCTCAGGCAGTTCAAACGTGTTTTGTTAACGTCAGTCAAACCACGACGAGTGACTTGAATCATCATGATAACAATCCAAATCAGACCCGCAGAAACGTGCAGACCGTGCGTTGCAACCAGTGCAAAGAAACCAGATAAGAAACCACTACGGTCAGGGCCAAAGCCTTCAGCGATCAGTTCGTGGAACTCATAGACTTCCATGATAACGAAGCCAAGGCCTAACAGGAATGTCGCGAACAGCCATAAGTTAACTGCACCGATTTTTCCTTTATGCATCGCAATCATCGCGAAGCCGTAAGTAATACTACTTACTAACAGTAAGAAGGTTTCGCCTAATACGAACTTCAGACTGAAGATATCTTTACCAGCGGGACCGCCAGCAGTTCCATCGGCCAAAACAACATAGGTTGCAAACAAACAAGCAAACAGGATCAAGTCGCTCATGATATAGAGCCAGAAACCGAATACTTTAGTGCCACCTGCATCGTGGTGCCCATGCTCAGCATGGGCGATATTTTGGTTAGTCATTGTATTAGTTGACATCGTTCACACCTGCCTTACGTAATTCTTCAAAGTGCTTATTCTCGATTTCTTCGATTTCAGCCACAGGTACGTAGTAATCAACATCTTCGTCGAAGCTTTTTGCAATCCAAGTTACGATCATTCCACCGAAACCAATGATTGCCATCCACCAGATGTGCCAGATCATTGCGAAACCTAAAACTAAGCTAAATGCTGCGATGATAACGCCAGCGCCAGTATTTTTCGGCATATGAATTTCTTCATATGAAGTTGGTTTCTTATGAGCAAGACCTTTTTCTTTCAAATCCCACCAAGCATCACGAGTTTGAACGTGTGGTTCAATCGCAAAGTTATAGAATGGTGGTGGTGAAGAAGTTGCCCACTCAAGAGTACGTCCACCCCATGGATCTCCCGTTAAATCACGGTTTTCATGGCGGTCACGAATACTCACAATGATTTGGATAACTTGGCATGCAATACCGATAGCGATTAACGCAGCACCGCCTGCAGCAACAACCAACATTGTGTGGTAGGTCGGGTCAATATTCTGGCTTAAACGACGAGTCATCCCCATAAAGCCCAGAATGTATAACGGCATGAATGCTAAGAAGAAACCGATGATCCAGAACCAGAATGCACGGACACCCCATTTTTCATTCAGTGTAAAGCCGTAAGCTTTCGGGAACCAGTAAGTCATACCCGCGAAGCATCCGAACACCACACCACCGATGATAACGTTATGGAAGTGAGCAATCAGGAATAGACTGTTGTGCAGAACAAAGTTTGCACCCGGTACAGCTAACAGAACACCTGTCATACCACCCACAGAGAAGGTGATAATGAAACCAATAGTCCACAGCATTGGTGATTTAAACTCAATGCGACCTTGGTACATAGTAAACAGCCAGTTGAAGATCTTAACCCCTGTTGGGATTGCGATAATCATGGTGGCGATACCGAAGAAGGCGTTTACGTTCGCACCTGAACCCATCGTAAAGAAGTGGTGCAGCCATACGATGAAGGACATAACGGTGATAACGATTGTTGCCCAAACTAATGAGGTATAACCGAATAAACGTTTTTTCGAGAAGGTTGCTGCAACTTCAGAGAATACACCGAACACTGGTAGAACAAGGATATACACCTCAGGGTGACCCCATGCCCAAATCAGGTTGATGTACATCATCATGTTGCCACCCATATCGTTAGTGAAGAAATGGGTACCTAAATAACGGTCTAACGTCAGAAGCGTCAGAGTGACGGTTAAGATAGGGAAAGCAGCAACAATCAATACGTTAGTACATAACGCAGCCCAGCTGAATACAGGCATTTTCATCATCGACATACCCGGAGTACGCATACGGATAATCGTGGCGATGAAGTTAACCCCTGTTAATAACGTACCAATCCCCGATATCTGGAGACTCCAGAGCCAGTAATCGACCCCGACCCCTGGGTTGTACTCCAAGCCTGATAATGGCGGATAAGCTAACCAACCTGTTTGTGCGAATTCACCTACCCCTAAAGAGATGTTGATTAAGACAACACCAACTACAAAGAACCAGAAGCTCAATGAGTTAAGGAATGGGAAGGCAACGTCGCGCGCACCAATTTGCAGAGGTACAACGAGGTTCATCAAACCGACAACAAATGGAGTTGCCATGAAGAAAATCATGATAACGCCGTGTGCGGTAAAGATTTGGTCATAGTGATGAGGGTTTAAAAAGCCCTCTTGCCCAGCAGAAGCAAGCACTTGCTGACCACGCATCATGATGGCATCCGCAAAACCACGGAACAACATAACCATCGCTACAATGATGTACATGACACCAATTTTTTTATGGTCAACCGAGGTTAACCACTCTTTCCACAGCCATTTCCATTTACCGAAATAGGAGATCACACCGACTAAGCCAAGCCCACCAAGGACAATAGCAATCAGTGTGACAACGATGATCGGCTCGTGGAGCGGAACTGCATCTAGTGTTAATTTTCCGAACATGCCCTTATTCCTCAGCGCCTGCTGCATGAGCATTATGGCTCATATGCATAGAATGACCTGTAGATTCTTCTTTGGTTTCTACAGGAGCGTGACCTTTATGGTGCTCATGACCAAACTTCAGAACGATATCGTTATAAAGGTTAGGTTTCACGCTAGAGAAGTAGGTAACAGGAACATTTGTGCTTGGCTTAGCGACTTCGTCGAATGCCTGCATTGTATCCATTGTCTTAGGAGACGCTTTTACCTTTTGTACCCACTCATCAAAGCCTTGGCGGTCAGGGGTTGCAATCGCATTGAACTTCATATCAGAGAAGCCATGGCCACTGTAGCTTGCAGAGAAGCCTTTATAGGTGCCTGGTTCATTGGCGATTAAGTGAAGTTTAGTTTGCATACCTGCCATCGCGTAGATTTGGCCACCTAAAGATGGAATGAAGAACGAGTTCATCACCGAATCAGACGTGATTTTGAAGTTAACTGGCACACCAGTAGGGAATGCGATTTCGTTAACTGTAGCAATACCTTGCTCTGGATAGATAAAGATCCATTTCCAGTCAGCTGAAATAACTTCGATTGTGACAGGTTCCTGATCACTCACTAATGGCTGATACGGGTCCAGCTCATGTGTCGTCTTCCAAGTGATAGCACCCAGAATGATGATAATGATGATAGGAACAGTCCAGCAGACTAACTCAATTTTATTTGAGTGAGCCCAGTTTGGACGGTATGTAGCAGACGTGTTGGATTCACGATATTTTCTGGCGAAGATAATCGTCATAAAAATAACGGGAATAACAACAAGCAGCATTAAGCCAATTGCAATAAGAATTAGCTCTTTTTGTTTTACGCCTACGGCGCCTTTTGGATCCATCAACACCATGTCGCAACCACCTAATAATAAGGTTGCTACAACGAGTGAGATTGCTCCGATACTTTTTTTGTAGTTCATAAGTCTCATCCACGACCCCAAATGACAAGATTCTAATTGTCGTTTCATCAGTGCGGGCATTTTACGGTAAGGTTATGCGAGTGTAAATGATTGTAAGGCAAAGAAACGGAATTGTTAGCTCTTTATGTTAATATGATCACATGTAAAGAACTTATAAAGAAAAAGTTAAAATTGATACGGATTATAAGTATATATTGATAAAAGCCCTTTAATACTAAATTATCTTAGTAATTTTTCAAAGAAAAATATATACAAAAGAAGTGAAAAAATGACAAAACTGATATGAATCATAAGCAATATGGTAAGGGAAATTACGTTTTTTATTGCCGATAAAGCTATTTAAGTCGCTTTATCGGCAAAATAGTTTAGAAAAATTATTACTATTTTGATTTAAAAAGAAAATTAATAAATCGCCATACAATTTTCAATAACGCATTAGAACGTATACTTTAATGTATAAATGATTGCGTCTTGATAAAATGTATCGCCTAATTTATTGTCAGCATAGCGATATTGCACACCCGCAGCTAAATGTGGCGTCGCATTCCACCAAAAAGCCATGGCACCATTAATGCCATTTCGCTTTCCTCCGTTGTAGCGTTTATTGCGTGCAAATTCCATTTCGTGCCAGTTGGTTATCATGAAGTTTTCTTCAAACGCGCTGAAATTATAACCCGCTACCCACCCAGCGGTATAACCGTTGTTACCAGAATAGAATGTTTGATCAGTATAGTTTAGGGCGATAAAAGGCTTAAACCACAAGTCACCAAAAGCGGTGTTGTAACCGATACCATATAATGTATTCACATCATGGAAATTCCCGCCATATTTTGTTCCTGGCAATGACCATGTACCGTAAACGTGACCGTACAGATTAAAACCAGTATCACCTAAATAAAAACGGCCTGTTGTTTTGATGGTGTAGCGTTTATTACGTCCTGAATCGGTATGCTGTGTATGGAGAGGGTTTTCCACATCAAAGAAACCGTAGAGTTCACCCCAATTAAAATTAGCTCCACCTTCTAATTCAACATAAGCAAAATCTTTTTTACGAGTCGTTTTCTCCGTTTTGGTCTCAGTACGGTGAGACCAGTCTAAATAGTTAATGTTGATATCAGCAAAACCATTTTGATAGCCTAAAAGATCATCAGAATATGCCGTACCTGCCACAGAAGCTAAGGCGGCAATATAAAGGAGTTTTTTCATAATAGATTATTTTCGTTAATTAATTAATGGGGTTGAGTAGTGCACTATTCGTTAACGTGTTATCTAACTAGTCTCTAACATGTGATATATTAGGCTTTAAAATTGCAATTAAGAAATATTTTTCATTGGATGAGTGATCATAATCACGATCATAAAGTGATTTTGAGGTGTTTTGTGATTAAGGGCTATTTTATTTGAATGATCAGATTCCCTAAACTAATAAGTTAGTCTTAGGGAATCAATTAAATAGATAAGTAAATGTGAGAGAAAAAAGAATTATTGTTTGACAGTTTTACGCACAGCGAGGAAATCTAAACTCCCCCCAATAATTAAACTGATGGCACCAATGCTAATCCCAGCATTAAACAAAATATTTTGGTAACTAGGGATAGCCAGCCAAAATTCAATTTGCGTGGTGAATAGGTAAACTTTCATTCCACTAAAAGAAAATGCCAATAGAGAAAGTAGCCAAATCGCAAGGCAAGTTACTGCAGCAAGTAGGGCATAAACAGCGAAACGATAGCCATTTGCGTATAGCTCACGGCGCTGGAACAGCCCTGTAGCCTGGGTATATAGCAAAGAACTGCGACAGGCTAATAACAATAAGATCCCTGGAACGGCAACGCCAATGGAGATCAAATAAAACAGTGGCCAGCCATAGTTACTGACGAAAATACTGGCGACTGGGCCAATATATACCCGTCCTACCGCAGAAAGGGCAGAGAGGAGTGCAAACTGCGTTGCGGATAAGGATTTATTACACAGCGTCATTAGCAGTGCAACAAATGCTGCGGTACCCATCCCTGAAAAAATATTCTCAAGGAAAATAATGGAGCCCATCGTCATGATATGAGGCGGGGTGACAGCGAGGAACCAATAACCAATGTTCGACCCACCTTGGAGCAAGCCAAAAAGAAACAGAGCCTTAAACAAGCTCATGTTTTTCATTAAGTAACCACCTAATAATGCACCAATGATAGTAGCAGCCATTCCGACTGTTTTATTCACTGTACCGACTTCACTAAGGCTAAAGCCCAGCGCATTGAGTAAAAAGTTAGTATTGAGCGCCATAACAAAAGCATCGCCCAATTTATAAAACACTAATAATAATAAGACGAGCCATGCGTTGTTACGGCTAAAAAACTCGGCTAGAGGTTCATAGATGGCTTTTTTTAACGAGGTAGGCGGGACGCTATTTTCTTCGGGCTCTTTGGCTAGCAAAGTCGCAATAACACCGATGACCATTAACCCTGCCATGACAAGGTAAAGCTGTTTCCATGTAAGGAACTTATCGGCGAGCCAAAGGGCTAACCCACCAGAAACTAACATGCTGATTCGATAGCCCATCACTGAGGTTGCAGCACCAATTCCGCGTTCTTCTGCGCTTAGCAAGTCAGTCTTATAAGCATCAAATACAATATCTTGGGATGCAGAACAAAAAGCGACGGTAACGGCTAATGCGGCGAGATACCATAAATGCTCAGAAGGGTTCATGAATCCCATTGCGGCAATACTAATAATAAGAAGAATTTGTGTGGTTAACAGCCAGCCTCTACGACGACCCAAAAAAGGTGGTGTATAACGGTCCATCATAGGAGACCATAAAAACTTCAAAACATAAGCTTGCCCGACTAAGGAAAAGAAACCAATTGTTTTGATATCAACGTTTTCAACCGTTAACCAAGCTTGCAATGTCCCTGCAGTCAGCGCTAAAGGTAAGCCAGAAACGAAGCCTAAAAGGATTAAAGTAATATTATTCGGTAGTGTGAAACGAGGCATTATTCCCTCTAAGCCTAAGGTGATTTTGCTGCAATACATAGCGCTGCAGAGGTATTGACCGCGCAAAGCTATCCAAGTGTTAACTTGGATAGCTTAATACGAAATGATGGTATTCGCTCGTTTAATAGCGTGAATTTTGTCTGATAAAATCGGTAATTTCTTGATCGGATGCCATGTCGGCAATTAAATCAGCTAATGCACTATTAATTGCAGCTTCAATTTTTGCATTATTCGCCGCTAACAATTCTTGTGTATTAAAATTACGGGTGAATGAGCGCGTTTTTGTTGAGCCATTTGGTGCAGTTGCTGTGATGCTTACACTTGAATTAACAGTAATATTATGACGTAGACTACCTTCAGCAACTTTAGTGTCCAATTTGTTCAATTGAACGACTAAATTAACATTGGCGGGTGAAGTGACCATAAAGCCACGAGCAGCCATCTGTTTTTCAACGGCTTCTTGCATCAAATAGCGGGGATCACGGGATGGATTAAGCACCACTAGGCTACCATTACGATTGACTTCCGCTAATGATTTATTGGTACGGTTGTCTACGCTGCTAACGCTAATTGAGGTTGCATTCAGCGTCGGATTTTTAGCGGGTAACGCTATTTTGGGTTCGAGCGAGAGTGTATTGCTGCTAGTTGCACATCCAGCAAGTAGAAACAACGCAAAAAGTGGAAAACACAGTTTTCTTAACATAATTTTTTCCAGTTCATCTTTCCTAATTGAAAATGTTTCGTTATGGTGCGGGTAGCCGCCACTCGATATAAAGTCGAGTGGCCAAATTATCCTGAACTATTAGACAACAGTTTTTGAAAAAATTCGCACTAACGTGTCGATATCATAACATTGCCAAGTCATGATCGGATATTTCTATAATATGAAGATAGCAATAATCAAGATGTGCAATATAGTTTACTGAACTTATCAATACTAGAGCGGGTCGCTATTAAGGAGTATTTTATGGTCGCCAATGCATCACAAAGTATGCAGTCTCGTGTGAGCCAAAAATTACAAGATGCTTTTGAACCAAGTCACTTGAATGTCATTAATGAAAGCCATCAACATAATGTATTACCTGGCTCGGAAAGTCATTTCAAAGTCATCTTAGTCACTGATAAATTTGAAAATAAACGAATGCTTGGCCGTCACCGTGAAATTTATGCTATTTTAGCCGATGAATTAGCGGGGGGCATCCATGCTCTTGCTCTGCATACCTATACACCAAAAGAATGGGATGAATTGGCAGATACCGCGTTAAAATCGCCAGCTTGTCGTGGTGTAGGTGGCGTTAGTCGTTAATTTGTGTAGCCAATTGGCCTTTACTTGGGACGATTGGAATTATCCATCAAACCTAAAAGGAGTCTGATGGGTATTTTTTCTTCAATTTTCGTGAGGAAATAAAAATTTTAGTCAGAAAAGTCACAAATAAAGAGGAAAAATCGCTTCTTTTATCTGCTTTTCTCGACTCAGGGCGCTGTCATCGGTATAATGCTGCGTCTAATTTTCAGTAAGGTTTCGGGACGCTTCTGATATCAGGGATTGACCGTTACGTAAGTAACGCCCCCGGTTCTGGAAGGGAGAAGGCCATTAATTGCTTAATGGCATAACTCTGGAGTAGACCGATCACTAAGATTTATTTTGAGGTAAGAAGATGCAAGTTTCTGTTGAAACGACTCAAGGCCTTGGGCGTCGTGTAACAATCACCGTTCCTGCCACTGATATTGAAAAAGCAGTAAATAGCGAGCTGGTTAGCGTTGCTAAGAAAGTACGTGTTGATGGTTTCCGTAAAGGGAAAGTACCAATGAACATCGTTAAACAACGTTATGGTGCGTCTGTTATGCAAGACGTTCTGGGCGATGTGATGCAACGTAACTTCATCAATGCAATCATCGAAAACAAAATCAACCCAGCTGGTGCGCCTAGCTACAAGCCAGAGCAACTGGAAGATGGTAAAGATTTTGTTTACGCAGTTGAGTTTGAAGTTTACCCAGAAATCGAATTAACCGGTTTAGACACTATCGAAGTTGAAAAACCAGCGGTTTCTGTTAAAGACGAAGACCTGGAAAACATGTTAGATACTCTGCGTAAACAACAAGCAGAGTGGAAAGAAGTTGACGAGGCAGCAGCAGCTGATTCACGCATCACTATCAACTTCACAGGCTCTATCGACGGTGAAGAGTTCGAAGGCGGTAAAGCAGAAGATTTCGCACTGGTTATGGGCGAAGGCCGCATGATCCCTGGCTTTGAAGACGGCGTTGTTGGCCACAAAGCTGGCGAAGAGTTCGATATCGAAGTTAACTTCCCAGAAGATTACCACGCTGAAAACCTGAAAGGTAAAGCAGCGAAATTCGCTATCGTTCTGAAGAAAGTAGAACAACGTGAACTGCCAGAATTTACTGAAGAATTCATCAAGCGTTTCGGTATCGCTGATGGTACTTTAGACGGTCTGCGTGCAGAAGTTCGTAAAAACATGGAACGTGAGCTGAAAAATGCGGTGCGTAACCGTGTTAAAGCACAAGTTCTTGATGGTTTGATCAAAGCGAACGACATCGAAGTTCCAGCGGCAGTGGTTGATGGTGAAATCGATGTTCTGCGTCGTCAAGCGGCACAACGTTTTGGTGGCAACGAACAACAAGCGATGGAATTACCACGTGAACTGTTCGAAGAACAAGCAAAACGCCGTGTTGTTATCGGTCTGCTGTTAGGCGAAGTGATCAACAAAAACGAACTGAAAGCTGACGAAGATCGTGTTAAAGCGCTGATCGAAGAAATGGCATCTGCATACGAAGATCCTGCTGAAGTTATCGAATACTACAGCAAAAACGAAGAGCTGATGAACAGCGTTCGTAACTTAGCATTAGAAGAACAAGCGGTTGAAACTGTTCTGGCTGTTGCTAAAGTCACTGAAAAAGAAACTAATTTCACTGAGCTGATGAACCAAGTTCAAGCTGGTTAATTTATTTCTTGTTGTACAAAATAAAAACCCGCGGTGTCTTACTGCGGGTTTTTTTGCAATTAAAGCTTTTGAATAACAACTTTTTTGTGAATTAAGATAGGGTAACCTTGAAAATCACATTTAAACCCTAATTATATCCCTAATACTTCATCTAGCATGTATTCAGTTTTGCTTGCGATTTGAACTATTTTGTAGAGCAAATATCAAAAGAGAGACGAATTCCACCAAAAGAGTTATTTCGTCATTTTTGAAAATCAATTATGGTTTTCTAATGGGATAATACCGTGTAAGTAAACAGACTTGTGTTAGACTTATTGAAAGAGCGTCTTATTGACTTCAGCACAGTTTACTGCACTTTCTTCTTATTTCACCCGTAATCAGTCCAATATAGGCTAAAATAGAGAAATAAGAGGATCGTGAAAGTTTGCAAAAAAAGGTATTTTTAAACATGTTGTTTTGCAACACTCCCTTTGCTCAAGATGATGGTTAGCAGATAGCAAATTAGGCGCAAGCACCAGAAAGTTTTTAATAGGAGATTTCGATGTCACATTTTGGCGGTCAGGAACAATTAGCATCCCAAATGGCTCTTGTGCCAATGGTCATTGAGCAAACCTCTCGAGGTGAGCGCTCATATGATATTTATTCACGTCTATTAAAAGAACGTATCATCTTCCTGACGGGTCAAGTGGAAGACCATATGGCGAACTTAATCGTCGCTCAAATGTTATTCCTTGAAGCAGAAAACCCTGAAAAAGATATCCAACTGTACATCAACTCACCAGGTGGTGTGATTACGGCAGGTATGTCTATCTATGATACCATGCAATTTATTAAGCCAGATGTTAGTACTATTTGTATGGGACAAGCGTGCTCTATGGGCGCATTTTTGTTGACTGCTGGCACAAAAGGTAAGCGTTTTTGCTTGCCAAATTCGCGTGTAATGATCCACCAACCGCTAGGTGGCTATCAAGGCCAAGCAACGGATATTGAAATCCATGCACAAGAAATTTTAAAAGTGAAAACTCGTATGAATGAACTCATGGCTCACCACACGGGGAAGTCCATTGAAGAAATCAGCCGTGACACTGAGCGTGACCGTTTCTTGTCAGCTAATGAAGCGAAAGAGTACGGTTT
This sequence comes from Providencia sp. SP181, assembly GCF_050446505.1. Lineage (NCBI taxonomy): Bacteria > Pseudomonadati > Pseudomonadota > Gammaproteobacteria > Enterobacterales > Morganellaceae > Providencia > Providencia sp. SP181. Next base: position 190,698 of record NZ_JBBPXM010000005.1, on the reverse strand, counting down.
AGTCGACCAAATTTATAGTAGCCGCTAATTGGTTAACTTTTGGTATAATTAATTCATACCATAAACTATTTTAAGAAAATCGTTGCTGTGTTTCCTGTTTTAATCAAACAAAAACAAGGCAATATGGATAAAAGTGAGGTCAACTGATGACAGAGAAACGCAAAGAGGGAACGGGTAAACTGCTTTACTGTTCTTTCTGCGGAAAAAGTCAGCACGAAGTACGTAAGCTGATTGCCGGTCCGTCAGTCTATATCTGTGATGAATGCGTAGACTTATGTCTTGATATCATCCGTGAAGAAATTAAAGAACTTGCGCCACACCGTGAGCGCAGTGAACTACCTACGCCACATGAAATTAGGCAACACCTTGATGATTACGTCATCGGTCAAGAAAAAGCGAAAAAAGTCTTGGCGGTTGCGGTTTATAACCATTACAAGCGCTTGCGTAATGGCGACAAAACCAGTGATGGTGTCGAATTAGGCAAAAGTAATATCTTGTTAATTGGTCCAACGGGGAGTGGTAAAACGCTGCTGGCTGAGACCTTAGCACGTTATTTGGATGTGCCATTTACTATGGCCGATGCCACGACATTAACCGAAGCAGGTTATGTGGGTGAAGACGTCGAAAATATTATCCAAAAATTACTGCAAAAATGTGACTATGACGTAGAAAAAGCGCAGCGTGGTATCGTGTATATCGATGAAATTGATAAAATTTCTCGTAAATCTGATAACCCATCCATTACCCGCGATGTTTCGGGTGAAGGTGTGCAGCAAGCACTTTTGAAACTTATCGAGGGTACCGTTGCGGCTGTTCCTCCACAAGGTGGGCGTAAGCATCCACAACAAGAGTTTTTACAGGTAGATACCTCGAAGATTCTGTTTATTTGTGGTGGCGCATTTGCTGGTTTAGATAAAGTGATTGGTCAGCGTTTAAATACCCGTTCAGGTATTGGGTTCGCGGCAGAAGTAAAAGGCGAGTCAGACAAAGCAACAGAAGGTGAATTATTAACACAAGCTGAGCCAGAAGATTTAATTAAATTCGGTTTAATTCCTGAGTTTATTGGTCGTCTGCCAGTGGTTGCTACGTTGACTGAGCTGAGCGAAGAAGCGCTAATTCAAATTTTACAAGAGCCGAAAAATGCATTAACTAAACAGTACCAAGCGCTGTTTAGTCTTGAGGGAACTGAACTTGAGTTTCGAGAAGAAGCGTTAAAAGCTATTGCGAAAAAAGCGATGGCACGTAAAACGGGTGCCCGTGGCTTGCGTTCAATTGTTGAAGCTGCTCTATTAAATACCATGTATGACCTTCCTTCTATGACGGATGTCGAAAAAGTCGTCGTTGATGAAAATGTCATTAACGAACAATCAGAACCTTTGTTGATCTACAGCAAGCCAGATGCTCAAGCTTCAGGTGATAACTAATCTTTAAGAAAGCGTTCAATAAATAATCAAACAAAATGAGGGATATCCCTCATTTTGTTTTTTATGTTTAACTACCCATTGAATGCTAAAATCTTGTCCCCATATAGTTTATATTCTGAGGTGTGGTTTCCTTGTTTTTGAGAATATTTTTCAAGCGAGAGACAGAAACCCTTAAACTAGCGTGAGCTAAACGAAGAGAGAGCTTTATGAATCCAGAGCGTTCCGAACGCATTGAAATACCAGTATTGCCTCTGCGTGATGTAGTGGTATACCCACATATGGTGATCCCACTGTTTGTTGGACGTGAAAAATCCATTCACAGTCTGGAAGCAGCGATGGATCATGACAAACAAGTGATGCTGGTTGCGCAAAAAGAAGCCTCGACTGATGAGCCAGGGGTGAACGATTTATTTGCTGTTGGTACAGTTGCATCCGTTATTCAGATGCTAAAACTGCCAGACGGCACAGTGAAAGTCTTAGTTGAAGGCTTAAGACGTGCGCGTATTACTAGCTTGACGGATAACGGCGAGTATTTCCTCGCGCAAGCTGAGTATTTAGCATCTGAACAAGATAAACACGCTGAAGGTTCCGTTTACGACGAAACCACAGCGGGCACTCCAGCATCAATTCTTGATGAAAAAGAAAATGAAGTGCTGTATCGCACCATTGTGAGCCAGTTTGAAAGCTATATTAAGCTCAACAAAAAAATTCCACCAGAAGTGCTGACTGCATTGCACTCGATAGAGCAAGACCAGCTTGATAAACTTGCAGACACTATTGCATCCCACATGCCGCTAAAATTAGCGGATAAACAGCGCGTTCTTGAAATGGCAAATATTGCTGAACGTGTTGAGTTCCTGATGGCGATGATGGAGTCAGAAACAGAATTACTGCAAGTCGAAAAACGCATCCGTAATCGCGTTAAAAAGCAGATGGAAAAAAGTCAGCGCGAGTACTATCTGAATGAGCAAATGAAAGCTATTCAGAAAGAACTGGGTGAAATGGATGACGCGCCAGATGAATATGAATCGCTAAAACGTAAAATCGAAGAAGCGAAAATGCCAAAAGAGGCACAAGAAAAAGCAGAAGCAGAATTGCAGAAGCTGAAAATGATGTCTCCAATGTCTGCAGAGGCCACGGTTGTCCGTAGTTATATCGACTGGATGGTGCAAGTACCATGGCATGCGCGTAGCAAAGTCAAAAAAGACTTAGTTAAAGCACAAGAAGTGTTGGATACCGATCATTATGGCCTTGAGCGTGTTAAAGACCGTATTTTAGAGTATCTGGCAGTACAAAGCCGTGTCAGTAAAATCAAAGGGCCAATTCTTTGCTTAGTAGGGCCTCCAGGGGTTGGTAAAACCTCTTTGGGTCAATCTATTGCGAAGGCAACGGGTCGCCAATACACCCGCATGGCGTTAGGTGGTGTGCGTGACGAAGCAGAAATCCGTGGTCACCGTCGTACCTATATTGGTTCAATGCCAGGTAAACTTATCCAGAAAATGGCAAAAGTTGGGGTGAAAAACCCACTGTTCCTGCTGGATGAAATAGACAAAATGTCTTCAGACATGCGCGGAGACCCTGCATCAGCATTATTAGAAGTGCTTGATCCAGAACAAAATATCGCGTTTAACGACCACTATTTAGAAGTGGATTACGACTTGTCTGACGTTATGTTTGTTGCAACGTCAAACTCGATGAATATCCCTGCGCCACTACTGGATCGTATGGAAGTGATTCGCCTTTCAGGTTATACCGAAGACGAAAAACTGAATATTGCTAAAAAACATTTATTATCGAAACAAATTGAACGTAATGCCTTGAAAAAAGGCGAATTAACGATCGATGATAGCGCATTAATGAGCATTATTCGTTACTATACGCGTGAAGCGGGTGTACGTGGTTTAGAGCGCGAAATTTCGAAATTGTGTCGTAAAGCCGTTAAAGCATTATTAATGGATAAAAAACTCAAACACATCGAAATCAACGCAGATAATTTAAAAGATTATCTGGGGGTTCGTCGCTTCGACTACGGCCAAGCAGATACTGAAAACCGTGTCGGCCAGGTGACTGGTTTAGCGTGGACTGAAGTGGGTGGGGACTTACTTACCATTGAAACTGCGTGTGTACCAGGTAAAGGCAAGTTGACTTATACCGGTTCTTTAGGTGAAGTAATGCAAGAGTCGATCCAGACGGCCTTAACCGTGGTGAGAGCTCGTGCTGAAAAACTGGGTATTAACAGCGATTTCTATGAGAAACGCGATATCCACGTTCACGTTCCTGAAGGTGCAACACCAAAAGATGGCCCAAGCGCAGGTATTGCGATGTCAACAGCCTTGGTTTCTTGTTTAACAGGTAACCCAGTTCGTGCAGACGTGGCAATGACGGGAGAAATCACATTAAGAGGGTTAGTTTTCCCAATTGGTGGGTTAAAGGAAAAATTATTAGCTGCACACCGTGGCGGAATAAAAACCGTATTAATCCCTAAAGAAAACGAACGTGACTTAGAAGAAATTCCTCAAAATGTGATCGCTGATTTAGAAATTCACCCAGTGAAAACCATTGAAGAAGTTCTTTCTTTAGCTTTAGTTAACCCGCCTTTCGGGGTTGAGGTTGTTAAAAAGAAAGCGAAAAGAGTGAGCTGAATCAAGAAGTTTGCATAAAACTAAGGCTGACAGCTAATTTAGGGCTTGTCAGCCTTTTTTTTCATCGTTAATTTAGCGATGATTCTGATAATTGTTTGTATGCAATCTGTTCTCTTGCCATTGGTAATCAGGATTGATATAACGGCTAAATCATTAATTAGCTGTACGAATAGAAGCTAGCTGCTATAGTTAATTTGATGGTTTATAGTCCAACTAATAATGGGGATGATAAGAGTGAATAAAGCTCAACTGATTGATCAAATCGCTTCTGATGCGAATATTTCTAAAGCTGCTGCAGGTCGCGTTGTTGACGCGTTCGTTGCTACTGTAACGAGTTCTTTGAGTAAAGGAGACGATGTTGCTTTAGTTGGCTTTGGTAATTTCACTGTTCGTGAGCGTGCTGCACGTACAGGCCGTAACCCACAAACGGGCAAAGAGATTAAAATCGCTGCGGCGAAAGTTCCAGCTTTCCGTCCAGGCAAGGGTCTTAAAGACGCTGTTAATAGCTAATTAAGTATTTTAGTTTGTCTTTCTTGCATTTTTGCAAAAACTCAAACTGACGGAATGCCTTTAATCAGCTAATATATAAGCGCACCATGGAAATGGTGCGCTTTTTTTTCTTTCTGAGTTAAGATTAGCGTATTATTAAGAAATTGAATTCAACAAAGCGGAGTTAAGCCTTTTTATGATGGAAAATCTACGCACGAAGGCCAACAGTCCTTTTATTAAAATTTTGCTAGGGCTCATTATGCTGTCATTCGTGCTGACAGGCGTTATGATGGGCGGCTTAGGTGGCAATAGTGCCAACAAAGCAGCAGAAGTTAATGGGCAGCCAATTAGCAAGGAACAGTTACAGCAGGCTTTTCAGCAGGAACGCCAATCATTACAAGAATACTTGGGAGATAAATTCTCTGAAGTGGCGAGTAATGAAGAAAGCATGAATTTGCTGCGTCGCCAAGCGCTTGATAATTTGATTAACAATGAATTGATTAATCAATATGCTAATGAACTGAATCTCTCAGCAAGCGATCAACAGATTGAGCAATCCATTTTCTCTATGCCAATCTTCCAAACTGATGGTCGGTTTGATAGCGACAAATATCGCGAAATCTTAAGTCGTTATAACATCAATGCGGATAGTTTTGCGGCACAAATTCGCCAAGATTTAACACGTGCTCAGCTAGGGAAATCTTTTACTGGGACGGACTTCGCTTTACCATCAGAAGTTAAAGCATATGCTGAATTATTTATGCAAGAGCGTGAAATTCGCACTGCAACTTTGTCCTTAGCTGATGTGCAAGCGAAACAAACGATATCTGAAGAAGAGCTGAAAGCATACTACGATGCGAATCAAAATAGTTTTATTTCACCGGAAAAAGTGAAAGTCAGCTATGTTGAAATGGACGCAGCATCTATGCCAGAAGCCACGGTTTCTGATGAAGAAGTGAAAACGTATTATGAGCAAAACCTGAAAAATTACACTCAGGCAGAGCAAAAACAATACAGCATGATCCAAGTAGCTTCAGAAAAAGAAGCGAACGACATCATCAATGAAATCAAAGCAGGTGCAGATTTTGCAACGCTAGCGGCTGAAAAATCAACGGATAAATTCAGTGCGGGTAACAAAGGCCTGATTGGTTGGATGGAGGCCGCTTCAACGCCGAGCGAAATTATCACTGCAAACTTAACAGAAAAAGGCCAACTTTCGGCACCAGTTAAAGCGCAGGATAACTACGTTGTTTTCCGTTTAGATGATATTAAGCCTGAGTCAACAAAACCGTTTGAACAAGTTTCTGAAACCATCAAAGTTAGCTTGCTGCAAGATAAAAACATCAAGCAGTTCTATGACTTACAACAGAAAGTCAGTGAGGCTGCCACAAGCGATATGGAATCATTAGTTTCAGTTGAATCTGTTTCTGGCTTGAAAATGGTGACAACAGATTGGTTTGATCGTAACAATCCACCTGCGGCGTTAAATTTCCCTAAAGTTATCAATGAAGTCTTTAGCGACCGTCTAGTTGATAAAAATGGCTCTAAAGGGATTAACTCTGACGTAATTAACGTTGAAGGTGACCGTGCATTTGTTGTTCGTGTGACTGAGTACAAACCAGAAAGCACAGAGCCGTTTGAAACAGTTAAACCTGCGATTGAAACATTAGTTAAGCGCCAGAAAGCCGATGCAGAACTAAAAGCAACCGCAGACAAGCTACTTGCTGACTTGAAAGCTGGTAAAGGCGAAGAAGCGTTAAGTACAGCGGGCGTTAAATTTACTGGCGTGCAAACTGTTTCGCGTTTAATGCCACAAACCGCGACGATTAACACAGCAATGGACATGGCTCAACCTGTTGATGGTAAGCCTGCCTACTCTATTGCACGTGATGAATCTGACAACTATGTTGTTATTCAGTTGGATAAAGTGACTTTAGGCCAGCCAACGGAAGACGAGCTGAAACAGTTATCCCGTGAATACCAAGGTGTGATGAGCTCTGCTGTGAATGAAGCGTTGATGCTTAATTTACGTGAAAATGCGAAAATTGAAGTTCTGAATCTTGAATAATTGCGAGTAGCTTCGCAATTTAAGTTGTAAGCATATTATTAAAAGGCCACCTTTGGGTGGCCTTTCGCATTTTTATTTTTCGCAAAATGCTGAGATGATTTTTTTCTGGCACTGTGATGTCTCTACATACATAGGAGAAACATCATGTCATGGAAAACAATTGTTAAACGTAGTTTAGCGACAGCATTATGCTTAGCATTATTGGGGGGCTTTTCATCTTTAACATGGGCGAAAAAAAACACAGCAGAGAAAAACGCAATAACACACTCTCAGCCAACTGAATCTACAGAAAGCGTAAAAGCTATTGATATCAACCAATCAAATAAAGTGAGTATTAATAACGCAACGGCAGAAGAGCTGGCTCAAAAATTGAATGGTATTGGCAAACAAAAAGCAAAAGCTATTGTCGAGTACCGGGAAAAATACGGTGCGTTTAATACCATAGAAAATATTTTGGAAGTCCAAGGAATTGGCCCTGCGTTTTTAGAAAAAAATAAGAATAAACTCATGCTTTGATGTCATGGCTCCTCATTCGAATGATTGGGGAGCTACTTATGATATGGCTATTTATTAATCTGATTTACTGTTTTATGGTAAATAATTTGAGAGCTAAGTCTTATTCGTGATATTTATTCAGCATATTTTCCGTACATTTGTTATTTTTATGTTATCGGAATATAAACTGGTCGGAGTAGTTATGACAACAAAGATTAAAGTTCATGGTTATCATATTGATGTATTCCAGCACGTAAACAATGCACGCTATTTAGAGTTCTACGAGGCAGACCGCTGGGAGTGGATGAATAAGCGCAACTTTATCAGTTGGGCAATACAAAGCAATTTAACCATGGCTGCCGTGAATATCAATGTGAACTATATTCAGGGGGTATTGCTGGGGGATGAACTCACTGTTGTGACACGGATGGATAAAATCGGTTCTAAAAGCGCGGTGTGCTATCAACAAATTATTCGTAATAAAGCAGGGCAATCAGAAGTCGTCTCTGATGCTTATGTCACTTTCGTATTTATTGATAACCTCACTAATAAAGCGATTATGATTGATGAAGAGCTGCGTGAGAAGCTGGAGTCATTTAATGCGGTTATTGATGATTTTATTAGTTAATTAAATGAAAGCCTACCTGATCTTGATTATCAGGTAGGTAAACTTGCTTACTGCATTATTTAGCTTGTAGTTGTTTTAATGACTGTATTACAGCTTCTTTTTGGTTTAAGTATTCGTTTAAGCCATTGCTTCTTAAATGGCAGGCTGCACATTCACCGCAGCCATCGCCTTGAATACCATTATAGCAAGTTAGCGTTTGTTCTTTGATGGTGTTAAGGTGACCGTAACTATCAGCTAACGCCCAAGTTTGGGCTTTGTTTAGCCACATAAGGGGCGTTTCGAAGCGAATATCCTTTGCTAAACCAAGAGTGACGGCGTGATTAAGCGCTTTAACAAATTCATCACGGCAATCGGGGTAACCTGAAAAATCGGTTTCGCATACGCCAGTAATCACTGCTTCTGCTTGGACCTGATAAGCGTAGATTGCTGCTAGGGTCAGAAATAAGATATTGCGCCCAGGTACGAAGGTACTCGGTAATCCACTCGCCTCGCTTTTTTCAAAATCAGGGACAGGGATGTTGTTTCGCGTCAAACTACTCACGGCTAATTCATTGAGTAATGTGACATCTAAAACTGTATGGGCTGTTGCGCCTAATGATGCACTTAATTTCAGCGCAACTTCAATTTCTTGACGATGTCGTTGTCCATAATCGAAAGTGACACAATGCACCTCATCATAATTTTCTAAGGCTTGGATCAGACAAGTTGTTGAGTCTTGCCCACCACTAAAGACGACAACCGCGCGTTTCATAGTCACTCCTTGGTGATAATTCATGTAATTCAAGAAAATGAGGTTTTAGTTTTCCATGTTAGCGAGGTGATAACATAATTAACAGTTTTATTTTTATAGGTTTAGTCTATTTGATGTGCTATTTATCCTATTATTCTTTAATTTGTATAAAATTATTCTATAATAAAGCGAATTGGTGACACTATTATTTTTTTTGAATGATGATGTTTTGCATAATAAGGTTTCCAATATTAAAAACATAACAAAAAGCATTTACACCTAAGCCAAGAGAGCAATCATGTTAGATAAAATAGACAAAAAACTGCTTTGTTTATTGCAAAATGACAGTAGCTTATCCCTCAATACACTCGCTGAAGCGGTTAATTTAACCTCTACACCGTGTTGGAAGCGCCTAAAACGTCTCGAAGATGAAGGCTACATTCGTGGACGAGTTACGCTACTTGACGGCGAAAAGCTGGGGTTAGGCTTGACGGTTATCGTAACGATAAAAACTCAGCACCATAATAGTGAGTGGTATGAGCAATTTGTGTCATTTGTTAGTCAGATGCCAGAGGTACTGATGTTTTACCGTATGGCGGGGGAATATGATTACCTGATGCAAGTTGAAGTGCATGATATGAAATCTTATGACCTTTTTTATAAAAAGCTGGTGAATGGTGTTCAGGGTTTAATTGATGTCACTTCAAGCTTTGCGATGGAAAAAATCAAATATACAACAGTGTTACCTATCCCTGATTAGATTGTCGGCAGAAAAGACAATATAAGGCAGCTTAAGGCGTATAAATTAATTAAAATCATTCAAGGCAGCAATACGTGCGATTATTTTCACAACTAAAATGGTATTTTTTAAGTGAATGGCGGCGCTATCTCGGCGCTGTTTGCTTTTTGATTGTCATTGCTATCTTACAGCTCATTCCTCCTCGCATTGTTGGCGTGGTTGTTGATGGGATTAGCAAAGAAACCATGCCGAGAAGTCAACTAGTCAACTACGTCCTGCTAATGTTATTCATTGCATTAATTGTTTATGGCTTGCGATATGTTTGGCGGCTTTGGCTATTTGGTGCCTCTTATAAACTGGCTGTTCAACTACGCCAGAAATTCTATCGCCAATTAAGTCTGCAAAACCAAGCATTTTACCTGAAATATCGTACAGGGGATCTCATCGCTCGTACGACAAATGACGTAGATCGTGTCGTATTTGCAGCAGGGGAAGGGGTGTTAACGCTAGTTGACTCGTTGGTTATGGGGTGCGCTGTTTTAATTATGATGAGTGTTGAGATCAGCTGGCAGCTAACCTTACTGGCGTTGATTCCGATGCCAATTATGGCTATCGTCATCAAGCGCTATGGGGATCAGCTTCACCATCGGTTTAAGCATGCCCAAGGCGCATTTTCATCATTAAACAACCATGCACAAGAAAGTTTAACAAGCATTCGCATGATCAAGGCTTTTGGTCTTGAAGACCATCAATCTAACCAGTTTGAGCAAGTGGCGACCGAAGCAGGCCGCCGTAATATGCATGTCGCAAAAATTGATGCGCGTTTTGACCCAACGATATTTATGGCAATCGGCATGGCGAATTTACTCGCTATCGCGGGTGGGAGCTGGATGGTATTAGATGGTTCGCTCACGTTAGGTGAACTCACTAGCTTTATTATGTATTTAGGGCTAATGATTTGGCCAATGTTAGCCCTGGCTTGGATGTTTAATATTGTTGAACGCGGTAGTGCCGCTTATAGCCGAATTTTAAGCTTATTAAATGAGCCACTGGTGATTAACGATGGCTCGCATTCATTGCAACCTGAAAAAGGTGAATTGAGTGTGAACATTAGCGCTTTTAGCTACCCAGAAACAGCTCGAACCTCGCTATACAATGTCCAATTCAACTTAAAACCAGGACAGTTTTTAGGTATTTGTGGGCCGACTGGATCAGGAAAATCCACATTATTAACGTTATTACAGCGACAATTTGATGTGACTGATGGGGACATTTGCTATCAAGGGTTGCCGTTATCTGAAATTAAACTAGATGAATGGCGTGCAAGGTTATCGATTGTGAACCAATCCCCTTTCTTGTTTTCAGATACTGTGGCAGGAAACATTGCTCTTGGCAGACCAGATGCCACGCAATCTGAAATCGAAGAAGCGGCACGAATTGCCTGTGTGCATGATGATATTTTGCGTTTGCCAGAAGGTTATGAGACGCAAGTGGGTGAGCGGGGCGTTATGCTTTCAGGGGGGCAAAAACAACGTATTTCTATTGCACGGGCAATTTTACAAAACGCAGAAATATTGGTGTTGGATGATTCCCTTTCCGCAGTGGATGGGCAAACAGAATTTACTATATTGCAGAACTTAAGCCACTGGCGACAAGGACGAACGTTAATTATTAGTGCTCATCGGTTATCTGCCTTAGTGGAGGCCGATACTATTTTAGTGCTATCTCAAGGGACAATAACCGCTCAAGGTGAGCATGAATCTCTAATAAGTCAGCCAGGCTGGTATAAAGATATGTATCATTATCAACAAATTGAAGCGGCTTTGGATGGTGAACTATGAGCCAGAAAAAACCACTTTGGCCAGCATTAAAACGGCTTCTCTCCTACGGGAAAATTTACCGTGGCACGATGGGTATTGCTATTGGTATGTTATGGCTAGCTGCAATTGCGGAGGTCAGTGGGCCTCTGCTCGTTAGCTACTTTATTGATAATATGGTGGCTAAAAAAGAAATTATCATGCCACTGACCTTGTATATGGTTATTGGTTTTATATTGCTACAGGTAATTGCTGCGCTACTGCATTATTACCAAATCATTTTATTTAATAAAGCCGCTGTCGGCGTGGTGCAAAACTTGCGTACCGATGTGATGAATGCGGCGCTTCGGCAACCGTTAAGTGCATTTGATAAACAGCCCGTTGGTCAGCTAATTTCTCGCGTTACTAATGATACTGAAGTGATCAAAGACCTTTTTGTTATGGTTGTTCCGACGGTGTTTCGTAGCTTAGCGCTGATTTGCGCCATGTTAGTCGCGATGTTTTCCCTTGAATGGCGAATGGCATCAGTTGCAGTAATGATTTTTCCTGCTGTATTTGTTGTGATGATAGCTTATCAACGTCTAAGCACACCGATTATTCGTCGAGTTCGTTCATATCTTGCGGATATAAATAACGGTTTTAATGAAGTTATTAATGGTATGACGGTGATCCAACAATTTTTGCAGCAAGCTCGGTTTGGCGCAAAAATGCAGGATGTGAGTCAAGAGCATTATAAAGCGAGAATGAAAGCATTAAAGCTGGATGGTTTGTTGCTACGTCCATTACTTAGCTTATTTTCTGCTTCTATCCTGTGTGGTTTGCTATTCTTATTTGGCATTGAAGGGACAACAACGATTGGGGTAGGCGTTTTATATGCTTTTATTAATTATTTAGGCCGATTAAATGAACCGCTAATTGAATTAACATCACAGCAATCGATGTTGCAGCAAGCCGTGGTTTCTGGTGAGCGTGTTTTTGAGTTAATGGATAGCCCACAGCAAGGCTATGGCGAAAGCATTGCTCCATTACAAGGTGGCTCAATTACCATTAATCACCTTTCTTTTGCCTATCGCGATGATAAATTAGTTTTGAATGATATTAATCTGCATGTGCCAAATAACCACTTTATTGCGTTGGTTGGTCACACTGGAAGCGGTAAAAGCACGATTGCTAACCTGATTATGGGGTATTACCCATGGCAAAAAGGTGAAATATTGCTGGATGGTCGTGATTTACACACGTTGTCTCACCAAACTTTGCGTAACGGTATTGCGATGGTTCAGCAAGACCCTGTCGTATTAGCGTCTTCATTTTTTGATAATGTGGCATTAGGGCGTGATGTTAGCCAAGGTAAAGTATGGGAAGTGCTTGAAACTGTGCAACTTGCAGGCTTAGTTCGACAGCTTCCGGAGGGTTTAGATACTGTACTTGGCGAGCAAGGAAATACACTGTCTGTTGGGCAGCGGCAGCTATTAGCGATGGCTCGGGTGCTAGTAGTTACGCCTAAAATTCTTATTTTGGATGAAGCAACTGCAAATATTGATTCAGGCACAGAACAAGCGATTCAAAAGGCGTTACGTGTTATTCGTGAAAATACAACGCTGGTGGTAATTGCGCATCGCTTATCAACCATTGTTGATGCTGATGAAGTGATTGTGCTGCATCGTGGTGCAATTGTTGAGAAAGGGACTCACTCGCATCTTTTACAACAAAAAGGGCGTTATTATCAAATGTACCAGTTGCAACAGGTCGGTGAATCCTTAAATGCCCGCTGTGATGCTGGGATTGAGGTTGTAACTAGCTAATTATTCTGCACTATTATAATGCATCCTAGAAAACCACTCATTCGAGTGGTTTTTTATTTTGTTGTTTCTAATTGAATTTAAACAATAAATAGTTTTTGGCATGAGATTTGCTCATAAGTCAGTAGCGCTCATAGAGGATGAGCGTGCTATTGAGATGACTTATAGGAGTGAGAATGAAATATATCATCGTAATCATTAAGCCATTTAAATTAGATGAGGTTCGCGAGGCGTTGTCCGAAATTGGCATTCAAGGGATGACAATGACAGAAGTGCGTGGTTTTGGACGACAAAAAGGGCATGCTGAATTATACCGAGGGGCAGAATATACCGTCGATTTTTTACCTAAAGTGAGAATGGAGATTGCCGTTCCAGATGAGTTAGTCGAGTTAGTCATTGAAACAGTCGAGAGAAAGGCACACACCGGTCAAGTTGGCGATGGAAAAATATTCATTTTGCCACTTGAGCAAGCAGTACGAATTCGTACGGGTGAAAAACAAGATGAAGCACTTTAGGAGAACGGCGATGCGTAAATGGTTTCAATATATATTAATAGCAGCAAGTAGTTTTCCAATGACCGTTTTGGCTTCCCAAGAGGGATTAGATAAAGCAGATAATGCCTTTATGATGATATCCACGGCCTTGGTGATTTTCATGATTGTACCAGGTATTGCTTTGTTTTATGGCGGGTTATTAAGAAGCAAAAACGTACTTTCACTTATGGCACAGACGACAGTAATTCTAGCGTTGGTTTCTGTTATTTGGATTGTTTATGGGTACAGCTTAGCATTTAGTGAGGGGAATGCATTTTTTGGTGGATTTAGCCTTGTGATGTTAAAGGGAATTACAGTGGAAAGCTTATCCGCAACAATTCCGCAGTTTGTTCATGTTGCATTCCAAGGGGCGTTTGCATGTTTAACCGTGGCGCTAGTGATCGGAGCTTTAGGCGAGAGGATTAAATTTTCAGCCGTTTTAATTTTTACTGTTATTTGGACCACTTTTGCTTATTTACCTATGGCACATATGGTTTGGGGGGGCGGAATTCTTTCACAAGATGGGGCATTGGATTTTGCGGGGGGAACTGTCGTACATATTAATGCGGCAGTCGCAGGCTTAGTTGGTGCTTACTTACTTGGCCATCGTACAGGGCTTGGTAAAGAGGCGATTAAACCACACAACTTGCCGATGGTATTTATGGGGACATCCATTTTGTTTATTGGTTGGTTTGGATTCAATGCAGGCTCTGCGGGAAGTGCTGATGGTATAGCTGCTTTAGCCTTTGTTAACACCGTTGCAGCGGCTTCTGGTGCGATTTTATCGTGGACATTGGCGGAATGGATTTTTAGGGATAAACCGTCTTTACTTGGTGCTTGCTCGGGTTGCTTAGCTGGACTTGTTGGGGTCACTCCTGCGGCTGGAACTGTTGGCGTTGGCGGCGCATTAATCATTGGGCTGCTTTCAGGGATTGCGGGTTTATGGGGCGTGGTAATATTAAAACGTAAGCTGAGAGTCGATGATGTTTGTGACGTTTTTGGCGTTCATGGTGTCTGCGGTATTTTAGGTTGCTTGCTGACAGGGGTATTTACCTCAAGTTCATTAGGAGGAAGTGGCTTTGCGGAAGGCATCACGATGCTAAAACAGGTCGGTATCCAAGCGTTTAGCATCTTAGTGTGTGTTGTATGGACCGCTGTTGTTGCATTTATTGCTTTTATGGTTGCAGCGAAGACATCAGGGTTAAGAATTGGTGTCGAAAAGGAAAGAGAAGGTTTGGATATTACTTCCCACGGTGAAAGTGCTTATAACTAAGGCTGCCACGTACTTTTATTTATGAATTCAGGATAAAACTGTGTTCTATTCAAATTGATAATGGCAGTATACACAACACTGCCATTACCTTTTTGCTGAGTAAGTAATCACTTACTTTTCAATCGATGTTGTCTAGCGAGGTTGCCTTTGACGTATAACACCTTCTTGCACAGCTGTTGCAACAAGATCACCTTGAGGATTGTAAATTTGTCCTTTCACAAAGCCTCTTCCGCCAGACGCTGATGGGCTTTCGACTGCATAAAGTAACCAATCATCGATTTTAAAAGGGCGATGGAACCACATTGAGTGATCAATGGTCGCGACTTGTAAATCTCTTTCCATAAAACCACGACCGTGGGGCTGTAAAGCGGCAGGTAAAAAATTATAGTCAGAAGCGTAGCCTAATAAATAATGATGTAGTGAAGGTATATTGGGTAATTGCCCTTTAGCTTTAAACCAAATATAGCGGAATGGCTCTTGAGGTGGCGCATCAAATGGGCTGTAGAATTCAACTGGCCTAAATTCGAAAGGGTTAGGCCTTAAGGCATATTTTTTGACGGCTTCAGGCAATTTATCGGCCAATGCTTGCACAATATCATCTTGAGAAATTAATTGAGAAGGAGGTGGAACGTCAGGCATCAAGTTTTGATGTGAATATCCATCTTCTTGGGTTTGAAATGAAGCCGTCATAAAGAATATTGGTTGGCCATTTTGAATGGCACTGACACGGCGTGCACTAAAACTTCCACCATCACGTAAAATTTCCACGTCGTACACAATAGGGCGAGAGCTATCGCCAGGACGTAAGAAATAACTGTGAAAAGAGTTAATAAAGCGATCTTCAGGAAGCGTTTGTTCAGCGGCATACATGGCTTGCCCAACAACTTGACCACCAAAAACTTGTGGTAAACCAAGGTCTTCGCTTTGTCCTCTGAAAATACCTTCTTCAATTTTTTCTAGTTCAATGAGGCTAATTAAGTTCTGTAATTCTGGGCTCATAATTACCTTAATACCGTTAAAAATAATGAGATGTCGGTATTTTCCCATTATTTTACCAAAATAGGTAGATAGATTGTGTAAGGGTAAACTAACGCTTACTTGCAGTTACAATTTGAAATATTATTTTGTTATTTTATTCAAATTGGTTATACTTTTTTCAATTCCCACATCAAAAAAAGATTCTCCAATTTCAAGTTTTTTAAATATGTTATTAAACATTGCCTTATAGGTCATAATTATGATGTTCTTACGCTACTTAGTTAGCTTTATATTTGTTTTTTCTTTAATCGGCTGTGAAGGGAATAACACGAAGCCAGGTGAAAAAACACTGAATAGTAAAACTAGCCATAACAACCAAACTGTTGATTCAGGAAAAATCGAAGGGCGTGTTGTGATTGTGCAGAGCTCTGTTATACCTGCAGGTGCGGTTATGACTGTTACGCTTGCAGATACTTCAATAACGGATTTGCCTGCGCTTATTTTGTCTCAAAAATACTATGATTCATTCAATAATCGCCCGACCATACCTTTTGAGTTAACTTATCATAAAAATGAGGTAAGGCCTGAAGGTAAACTGACTGTGAATGCAACGGTTAATGCTGATGGAAAGCTGCTTTATATCACGGATTCTGTGGTTGAAGTGATTAATAATGGTGTCACCAAAAATATTGAATTATTAATGGTGCCTGCCAATTAACGTTATTTTTATCGCACCTAATTTTTCGATTTTACGGTTAATAGGTTGTCTTTTTTGTGTAATAAATCAGCACTTAGCCGCAGTATTCTTGCTATTTAAACGGCGATCGAGCATAATGCATTTGCTTCGAAAGAAGCATTCAATGGGGGCTCTGTTGGTTCTCCCGCAACGCTAACTTGTTAACTTGGTCAGGTCCGGAAGGAAGCAGCCATAGCAGGGGTCGTGTGTGCCGGGATGTCGCTGGCAGGGCTCCCACCCAAAATTTCATTTCTTACTTTATCCTTTAATATTATTTAAATACATTCAACCCAGTACTAATAACTAATAAAGTTACCTTTAATTTATTTAACATTTAAATTTTATATAAGTGTTAAGGTGGTTTTGTGTTTTTAAATAATGCCTAATATATAAATAGAACAAAGTTAAAAATATCGCATTAATTGTTAAAATGAGTTGCTTTTTAAGTTTGAGAGGAAAATAAACAGCGTAAAAGGGGTATTAGCATTAAAATAATGCCAATAATTGTGTTTGAATAATAATGAGTTCAGCCGATAAATGTTGTTACCGGCTATAACCATTTACTATCTGTGCGTGTTTCTAAGATATTATCTAACAAATTTCCAAACAGAAGCTGGAATTTTATCGTAGAGTTTATTCATTGTCAGTTCAGCAAGGCGATGATCTGCTGCTGAGTAGAACAATTCCAATTCATCATCAGATAATTCATACTTGTTTTTTTCAATCACTCGCTCAAGTGTTTCAATTGTTGTGCATTTTCTTAAACGCATCAGATAATCAGATTTGGTCATAACGCCCTTTCTTTTATGAGAAATAACTCGGTAATATACAATATGATAGTTAGACTAAAGATAAATAAAGCCTTTAAGTTTTGCTGGTTAGACATTTTAGATCGTCATCCAGCACAGCGACAAGGTTTTGATTCATTGTTTCCCAATCAATAATTTCACTCAATGTGATGACAGGGCTACCAAATAAATCGTAAGTCTCATCGAGATATTCTTCGATTAATGAAATAACAAGATTTTCTTTTGGATATTTGATTTTAAATCGCCAAACAAATGCTGCGATGTGCTCTATGAGTTCATTAAGCGCCGCGCTTTGGTCAGAGCTTAAGTCATTAATCCAATGTGTATTTGTTTGTTGTAAACTTAAAATAGCGTCCCGATTCAGACTATTACATAAGTATTTAAGTTCTGCTATATCATGTCTTTTGGGTGAGTATTCATCCATAATCACCTCCGCAGGCGAATCTGACGTTTGCTATGTATCTTTTTATATCAATAATACAGCCATAATAACTAATTAAAAGCACTTATGTTCAATGTAAAAACATGGGTTGTTAATATATTGAAAAATATAAGGTTATTATAAAAACATTGAATGTTTGAAGGTTTATACTATTAACATAAGTAATATTCAAATACAGGCTAGCAGTGAAAACCGCCTCAGTGTAAGAGCAATAATATCACTATTATGACATAAGTCACCCTCTATTAACCACTTTTTTCTACTTTAGAGGGGATACGGGATTTTCTGACTAAACACAATTTTATAGTGTATTTAAATCACCCGTGTATTTTAAATACAATCAGAGATGAAAGTTGACATAAGACATCTTATAAAAAGTATTACTCCATTCAGAGTATTTAAATAGTTTTATTCAACCTATTAGATGAGGTATTTAAAAACCTTCACAAAATGAAGTAAAGGTTTTTAAATTAGGTTGCAACTTAGAGATAGAGATTTAATGTAACGCCAGGTTTCAGGTCTGCCATTTTGACTCCAGAGTTCCAAGTCATTAAATCATTCAGCTTGATCCCGTGGCGTTTTGCAATACTGTAATAAGAATCACCCTTGCGAACTTTGTACACTGTGCTTTTACGACTATTAGCGACTGGTGCGGCACCTGAAACTTTGAGCATTTGGCCTGGTTTAATCACGCTAGCTGTTTTAAGGCCATTTAGCTTCTGAATGTTTTTCGCTGTCGTATTGAATTTTTGAGCAATACTGGCGATAGATTCACCTTTGCGGACTTTATACGTGGTGACCTTGGCACGATTTTGGCGAGCCGTTGAAATCGCTGTTGGTTGTGTTATTGCTTTAATTTGTTGATTTTGCACAGTGGCAAGGCGAATTGTTTCTAAAACCTCTTGGTCTGTTAGTGAGGTTTTAAATTGCTCTGCTTTTGCAGTAGGCAACATAATATAGTGTGGCCCTGTGGGAGATGTAATCCCTCGGGTATAACCAGAGTTGTAGGTTTTGACGGATTCAACTGTTAACCCTGCCAGCTCAGCCGCTTGGGATAAGGTAATTTGTTGACCGACATCCACTTGTGTTAGTGCTCTATTTTTATTGCTTGTCGGTAAATTAACTTGATACTGCTCTGGATTTTTTAATACTTTACTTAGTGCTAAAATTTTAGGGACATACTGTTTAGTTTCTTTCGGTAATGATAGTGACCAAAAGTCAGTTGGAAGGCCAGCTGCTTCGTTCTTTTTAATCGCGTTTTGTACACAACCTTCACCGCAGTTATAAGCCGCTAAAGTGAGTGCCCAATCATGGCCGAACATCACATTTAGGTTCTCGAGTAAATCAAATGCAGCATTGGTAGATGAAAGAACATCTCTGCGCTCATCAACCCATTGAGTTTGTTTTAACCCATAAGAGCGGGCTGTGATTGGCACTATTTGCCACAAGCCAGCGGCTTGTGCTGGGGAGGTCGCTTTGGGATTAAATGAACTTTCAATAATTGGGATTAAAGCGAGTTCCATCGGGAGGTTACGTTCATTAATTTCGTCTACGATGAGGTACATATAAGGCTCAGCCCTTAATGCCACATCGTAGACAAAACTTTGTTTATTCATATAACTGTTGGCCATTTCCCTAATTTGTGGGTTATCAGGGATGTCCATTTTTAATTCATCACTAATATAGCCCCATAAGTCATAATCAACTTTAGATTGTTGTCGACTAGCCGCTTGGTTATGTGAAGCAATGGTTTCAATTGTATGATTTACTGTGGGTTTATTCTGCTTAACTTTTTTCGGGGTAGTTTGGCATCCAGCCAGCAGAACAATGGCGATAAGCGTCGCGATTATCTTCATTTTTTTCTATTGTTCTTCATTTTAATGTTTAAAAGTCGAACAATAATACTTACCCCACCCCGATATGACAATCAATAAACTTCAATATTGGTCTTTTAATTGACGTAACAGGGTAAAAACGGCCCTCAAAGGTGGATTTTGCATATTAATTTGCAATTTTTTCTGTAATTGCTGATTATCACACTGAAGAAAAATATTTATCTTTTTCTCTGTTTTCAATGTGGTAGGTACTGTAGGTTGATGTTTGTCACGCATTTGCGTTATCTTTTGTAAATATTGTGTAATTGCTTCATTTTCAGGCCAAATATGATGCGCAAACTTTAGATTTGATAAAGTATATTCGTGGGCGCAACAAATGAGAGTATCATCGGGCAGGGCAGCAATTTTCTGAATAGATTGATACATTTGTTCTGGCGTACCTTCAAAAATACGGCCGCAGCCTGCGGAAAATAAAGTATCACCGCAGAATAAATAAGGTGCTTGATAGAAACCAATATGGTCAGTGGTATGCCCAGATAAAGAGATAACCTGGAAGTTGAAGTGATTGACGACGACGTTATCGCCATCTGCAACTAATTCAGTAGCGCCTTTATCTGCGGTTTCTTTTGAACCAAATACAGGTAACGTTGTAAATTTGTTTAAAATATCTTCCACACCACCTGTATGATCATTATGGTGATGGGTTAATAAGATGGCGACAGGGGTTAAGTGCCTCTGGGTGATTATTTCGAGCACAGCCTCTGCCTCCGCAGGGTCAACGATGATACACTGTTTTTGGTTATCTGCTAAAACCCAAATATAGTTATCATTTAAAGCGGGGACTCGAATTAACTCCATAATGACCTCGAAAACTGTTTAATAGGGGAATGTCATGAAGCCTGCGCGTATTGATAAAAAAATTCAAATGCCCGTTAGTTGGTCTGATATTCCTTTTGGCGAACAATACCAGCAAGCCCTGGAAAACCAGCTTCGTCCTTGGTGGCCGAAAATGTTTGGTTTTCATCTCCTTAAGTTAGGGCATTTAAGCACTGAAATCCATACCGAAGAATGTCTAATCTCCCATCAATTCAATGTGGGGGAGAACGACCCTCGCTTTAACCTTATTGCGCAGCCCGATGCCTTACCTTTTACAGCAAAGTCGATTGATGCTTGTTTAATCTCACATTGTTTAGCATATAGCCATGATCCACATTGGCTATTGAGAGAGGTTGACCGCGTATTAATCGATGATGGTTGGCTGATTATTACAGGGTTTAATCCATTTAGCCTCGCAGGGTTAGCAAAGTTAGTTCCTGTTTTACGTAAAAGACAGCCTTATTGTAGCCGTTTCTTTCCATCGGTTAGGGTATTTGATTGGCTGAGTCTATTAAATTATGAAGTGTTATATCATCGGAATTGCCACGTAATTCCATGGATGAGCCCGCAGCGGTGGATCAATAAAAGCGGTGGTGGAATTGGTGTGCTTAGTGTCATCGTGGCGAGAAAACGAACATACCCGCTCACGCCAACACCGTTAAAATTCAAACAACCGAAAATGAAAATTGGCACCGCATTAGGGGCAGCAAAAGAGTTAAGTAAACGCACGAAAAAGCCAAGTGCTTAGTCTTTTGCGGGTTGATATCCAGTGTCTTCTTTTGTTGGAGATGATGCAGCTTCGCGTGCTAACTCATCAC
Source organism: Providencia sp. SP181 (assembly GCF_050446505.1). Classification (NCBI taxonomy): domain Bacteria; kingdom Pseudomonadati; phylum Pseudomonadota; class Gammaproteobacteria; order Enterobacterales; family Morganellaceae; genus Providencia; species Providencia sp. SP181. The sequence continues at coordinate 169,564 of NZ_JBBPXM010000005.1, read as the reverse complement.
ATTTTTCATTTTCAGGGTGGCCTGCATGGCCTTTCACCCAGCGCCAATCAATCGTGTGGGGTTGGATTGCTTCATCAAGACGTTTCCATAAGTCCACATTAACGACTGGGGATTTATCGGCTTTTCGCCATTGCTTACGTTTCCAGCCATGGATCCATTGAGTAATACCTTGGCGAACATATTGGCTATCTGTGGTTAGGATGATATCACATGGTCTTTTGAGGGACTCAAGGGCAACAATGGCAGCAAGCAGCTCCATGCGATTGTTAGTCGTCATAAAATAGCCGTCACTGAGCGTTTTTTCATGTTGTTGATAACGAAGGACAACACCGTATCCACCTGGTCCTGGATTACCCAAACAGGAACCATCCGTGAAAATTTCTACCTGCTTTGTCATTTCTGGTACACTCTATAATATTCATTCACCTCTAGTTTGACACAAAATACCATTATGAGCACGGCGATAACCCGACAAATTGTCCTCGATACTGAAACAACAGGTATGAATAAGCTTGGTGTTCATTATGAAGGCCATAACATTATTGAAATTGGCGCGGTTGAAGTCATTAACCGACGCTTAACTGGTCGTAATTTCCATGTTTATATCAAACCGAATCGTTTAGTGGATCCTGAAGCTTTTGAGGTTCATGGGATCAGTGATGAATTTTTACAAGATAAACCCGTCTTTGCTGACATTGCTGATGAGTTTCTTGAATTTATTCGAGGGGCAGAATTAGTTATTCACAATGCGCCCTTCGATATCGGTTTTATGGATTATGAGTTCCGTAAACTCAATAGAGGGATCCCACCCACAGCCGATTTTTGTACTATCACGGATAGTTTGGTGTTGGCACGAAAGTTGTTTCCAGGTAAGCGCAATAACTTAGATGCCTTATGTGACCGTTATTTAATTGATAACTCTAAACGTACGTTGCACGGCGCTTTACTCGATGCTGAAATTTTATCGGACGTGTATCTTGCGATGACGGGGGGGCAAACGTCGTTATCATTCTCGATGGATGCCGAATCAGCAAATAATGAGCAAGCATATGAAATTCAACGTATTGAACGACCTTCAAGTGGTTTAACTGTGTTATATGCTTCTGATGAAGAACTTATTGCTCATGAAGCTCGCCTTGATATTGTTGATAAGAAAGGTGGAAAACCTTGCCTTTGGCGGCAGTCTGATGAAGAAGAAACTTTGCATTAGTTTTGAGTGGTTTTTGCTAAGCGTAATAAAGGTGCGGTGATTTATCCTATTATTTGGGCTAAAAACTGTTCAACTGCGCGATTTTTCAAGAAAAAGTATTGACTGCTTAATGAAGTGTTCGTAATATGCATGGCGTTCCCAACAGGGAACATTCGGAGCGGTAGTTCAGTTGGTTAGAATACCTGCCTGTCACGCAGGGGGTCGCGGGTTCGAGTCCCGTCCGTTCCGCCAAACATTGAAGCCCTGAGCATTTGCTCGGGGCTTTTTTTTATCTTTTTTATGCGAATTCTACTTTGCATTTTATCGTAATTTGCCCTTCACATAAATTTTGTTTCATTAATTCATATCGTAACAAATTGGTGTTATACGCATAGAATGCGTTTATTGTTTTTGTATATGACGATTTTGCAACGCATACTGCTAGTAAGGCTCATATTTTTGATTTCGAACAGTAACACATTTTATTTCATTATTAATATAATGACGGTAATTAGGTGCTTTTTTATGCGTTATTGTGACGATTAAAAAATGTTTTTTTTTATATCATTGATGAACTATTTCAGTTTGAAATGTTATTCTAACAATCATTCTCATTTTTATAATGCTTAGAAAAGTTGAAAAGTAAAGAGTACATTTTCCTTTCCCAAAGATAAACTTGGCGTACTCGATCTTAACACTAGATATTGAATTTTTTTTAGGTGAAAAACCTTAATACTCGTATTTGGTGTTAAATCTCCATTCAAATAATACATTCCATGCCAATTTGTAACAAAATGAAAATGCCTATTAAATTAGGTGTCTCTAATATATATTTAAAAAAATAAGTAATTATATCTATAACTTAATTCGCGCATATTAAAAACAAAATAGCAACATTTAAAATTAATCTATTAATCACATAGTTACTTATTAATTTAATACTCTGATTACGTGTTTTTTGTTGTTTTTAGATAGGGAAATGTTGCAGAAAAAATATTTTGATAGTTGTGGGCTATTGGTTTTTTATTTTTTAATAGTTTTAAACATTTTTACACGATTTTGTATCCATTTATATTATTAAGAACAAATTAGTTACGAATAATTAATTTTTGAATTATTTAATCAAGAATATAAATATATTAATAATTAGCTTTTATAGAGTTATACGAATTATTTCACCGTTGGGAAAGTTTTGGAAATGCTTATGGAATCAAATAAGTTAAGTTATTATGCTGGTTTTTTCTTACGAAAATCTAGACGAGAAAAAAATCTAACTGGTAAGCAATTAGCAAAGTTAATGCGTGTAAGTCAGCAACAAATTTCTCGTTATGAAACAGGTAAAACACCGTTAACCTTAGATCAATTACATCAGCTATTATCTCTACTCGATAAAAGTTGGGTTGACCTTATTCTCTTTGTTCAAAATGAAAAAGAGAATGAGAATAATTTAAAAAACGAAATAGAAGAAAAGGAAAGCTATTCATTAGGTCGGTATTTAATGGATTTTGTATCTAGTAAAGAATAATAATTATATTACGTTAATTAAAGAACAGTGGTCAGATTATATTTTATAAAAAACACAAGAAAGTGTTTTTTATACTATGTAATTTTCTATTTGTTATATTTTGAATATTAATTAGAGAGAACAATATGTTTAATAAAAAAATGGCATCTGTATTATTATCTGGGATTATTGCTGCTTCTTTTGCTACTGTTGCAAATGCAGATACGCGTACTGCTCAAGCGACAGCAACATGGCAAGCAACTGCAATTAAAGACACAACAAGTATGTTAGTTGTTACCCCACTTAAAAGTTTGACTTTCAATTACGCTGAAGGACAAAAAAGCTTTAACCAGCAAAACGGTGCATTTGATATTGCTATCCAAGGCCAAGCAGGTGCAACTGATTTTAAATTAACATCAAAAATTATTGCAAATACCTTAGCAAGAACAACTGATGATTCTACATTAGAAGTTGGTGTTAAATGGAATGGTGCAGATTTAGACTCGACTACTGATACAACTTTAATTGATGTCGCACAAGGTATCACTTCAGGTTTAGACAACTTAGCTGCAAATGGCTCTTGGGATGTTTCAGACCGTTCAACAGACCGCGGTGAGTTTACTTTCGTTATTGCTAACGCGAAAGCAGCTGGTGTAGACGCAGAATTTAAAGATTTAGCTGATGGTGTTTGGGATGGTGATGTAAAAATTCAGTTTACAGCAAACTGGGAAGGTAGCTTCACTACTCCATAAGTTAGATCGTTAATTAAATAATAAATTTTATATTACGATAAAGAGAATATAAGGATGTTGATCTTTATCGTTTTCTATTTGAGTTTTTATAATGAATAAAATCACATTTACAGTTATTTTATTATCCATGTTACCGTTAAAAAATAGTTTTGCCGTTAACGTTGGTAATATTACGGAAATTATTTCTTCAGGTGAAGAAACCTTAGCAAAAGAAATTGAAAATACTGTTGATGCGGCAAGATTGGTTAACTTAAGTATTGAAAAGATAGACTCTCCACTTGAGGGTGGAAAGGTTATCCCTATTAACGATCCTAACGAAATACTGTCAACACCAGCGAACATTATACTTCCAGGCAAATCACGAGATATTTTTAAAATTATCTATCAAGGCCCGAAAGACGAACAGGAACGTTACTACCGGTTAAACTGGACAGATGACCCAATTAGTGAAAGCGGAATGACTAAAAGTACCAAGTCAGCGTCTGCAACGACATCCGCAACAATAAGTACAATTTTAGTCGTAGCACCAAGGATTGAAAGTTTTAAATATAATTATGATAAAAATAAAATAGCTAATTTAGGGAATAGCTCTTTTCGGGTTGTTGCATCAGGCCCTTGCTTAACCGAAAAGTTAAAATATGGCGCAGAAGGTATTTGTCGTGAACGTTATTATCTCTTACCTAATTTAGCCGTTAACCTTCAGTTGGTTGATATAAATAATAAAAAAACAAGTATTGGTATTTGGCACAAAGGGGAGTTTATTGTTGTCAAATAATTAGGGTTAGGTCTTAATTATGCGTAAAAGTGTTATCGCGTTATCAATAATGAGCTTTATTTTTTCAAGTACTCTTTCTGCTAAAGATATTAAGCGAATTAAAATTGGTGGGTATGTTATTCCTCCTGCTTTTGTTTTGGCTTTAGAGGAAGGAATGTCGGTGCCTGTGTTTCTACGTTTAAAATCAGATGATGGGAAAAATCAAAGTGAAGATAAAATTGCAGATGCCATCATCATTATAGCTGAAGGGAAGATTAAACTTGCCAATATTCATTTTATCGACACAAATAAAGGCCCCAAAATACAACCTTTGCTGATTGAAAGTTTAGAACAAAAAAAAGATGTTTTCTTTAATGAGCTTAATAATATTGTCGTTGATAAAAATGCAGTGCTGCAATTGAATATTGCTTCGTTTAATTTATCTCTCGATGTTAATAAAGAAGCGATTGCCGCTAATGAAAAAGTCAGACAGTTTGCATTAGGTGATTCTTCCGTTGACACTTTTTCGACGGTTGCGAACTATGATCTCGGTATTTTTGAAAGTCAGGTAAAAAAAGGAAAAAATTCATCAAGCAGCTATTTTAACTTAGACACGTTATTTGCGATTGCAGAGCACCATATAAACGTGAATGCATCAGCATACAGTATTGGTAAATCGAACTCTGATATTGAGCTTTATCGGGCAATGTATGAGCGTGACTTTAATGGTCTACGTTTTGCCATCGGGTTAATGAGTACGTGGAACTTGCAGTCTATTGCGAGTTTAACAACCTTAAATCGCAGTAAAATATATGCGGCATCTATTGGAAATAATGCTTCAAGTGTCGTAGTCAATAAAAAATACTCCCTGACACCAATTTATGTCTTTTTAAATAGTCCAGGCGAAGTGCGAATTTATCGTGATGAAAAATTATTAAATATCCAGAACTTTCCAATGGGAAGTTATGAAGTGGATACCAGTATTTTGCCCTTTGGTATTTATGACGTAATGATTGAAACTGTTGTTGATGGCAAAATTGTGACATCACAGCGTCAAACAATTAATAAGTCATTTAGTTCAAGTGGTGCTGATTTTGACAAGCTTAGCTGGGAAGTTTATGGCGGATATATCGATTTTGATAAAAAACGTTATGTCAGAGGGAAACAAGCAGAACGCCAACCATTAGAAAAAAGTTATTTGTTCGGGGCGTCTGTTGCAAAAAATTTCCCAGTGTTGTCTGGGATAAATTTTCAAATGTCGAACTACGGTTATGACAATTATTTAATTAATGAAAGCAGTATTAACCTTTCATTGAACCAATATGTCTCAATTTCTTGGCAAGGTATGGTGGAGAATCATGGCAGCTTTAGGAATATTGCGACAGTATCAACCAGTGTGCCAGACGGCTATGGCTCTGTTTGGGCTTCGAAAGAAAAAGCGGTTATTAAAGGTGACCTGCCTATTTATGATTCAAATAGCGAATCTTATGGTGCGACGTTGAACCTTGATAAGCTTGTTGACCGAGCAGGGTCATTTACCATTAGCAGTACAACAGATAAACGTATTGGTAGTGATTCAATTAACTATGAATATTCAAATACATTATTTTCAGGCCGCTATGGCACGATTGGATTAAGAACAGGCGTCCAGCGTTACCATTATGATGACCAAAAAAGCCTGAATGAAAAATTTATCAGTCTTGATTTTTCATTACCGTTATCAACATGGTTAAGTACAGGTCTATCTTCAAGTAATGGCAATATGAAAGCCAATATTTACGCGAATAAACGTTTCGAAGATTCTGTTATTACCGATATCGGGGGATCTGTTTCTAAATTAGTGCGCGATAAAAATAATGGAGAGTCTGATTTCTCAACGATGGGTTATGCCTCCTACGAAACGAAATATAACTCAGGGATGCTAACTGTTAATCGACCTGATAATCAAAGATTGAATGGTAACTTTACATCTCGTGGTTCGTTAGCCTATAGCGATGGCACCATTATGCCCAGCGGGCAACAAGGGAAGTCGGGCGTCATCATTAATTCGGATATTTATGGGGCAGGGAGTATGACCGCTCGAGTTAATGGGCAAAGTTACCCAATTAGTGGAAAAAATACGTTTATCCCTTTATCACCTTATTCAGACTATGACATTCAATTAATGAATGATAAGAAGTCTAAAGACAGTTTTGACATTGTGTCTGGGCGAAATAAGTCTGTCACTTTATACCCTGGGAATATTGCTATCTATAAACCAGAAGTTAGGCAGTTAGTAACGGTATTTGGCCGTTTGAAATCCCCTAATGGTGAATTTATTAAATATGCGTCTATTCGTAATCATATTGGTCGTACGAAAACGGATCACAATGGTGAGTTTTCAATGGATGTTGATGTGCGATATCCCGTTATTTCTCTTTTACAAGAGGATGAGCAAACTATATGCGAAGCTGATTTAAATTTAGAAGGTGCTCGAGGCGCGTTGTGGCTAGGCGATGTGACTTGCGACCCGCAGCGTACAGTCGCATTAAGGCAATGAGAATTTTATGATGATTAAACCGATTTCTTTTCTGTCTCTTAGTAGCATGATATTCAGTGCTTTATTCAGTTCAACGGTGGGTGCCGTTGCACTGAGTAATTCCATTGTTTTTGTTGAGAATGGTGTGGATGATGAATATTTTGTCACACCGAGGTCGTTAGACCCCCGCTTTACTGGCGCAAATAAATTTTCTCGTTATTCAGCAAAAAACCAAGAAAGTTTAGGGTATATGGGCTACACCAATACTTCGATTCGAGCAAATCAGAATGTGGATATTTGGTTTGAAAATTCCCCTATTGATGGCCCATTTATCGGCAACCGTTGTATGCGTAATTATTGCAACCGAGATACAGGTTATTGGCCTGCACAATACGTTGGTCGAAATGGTGCATATAAAATTGTGCAGGACAATACATTGGGAGAAGGGGCATACGCGCGAGGTATTTTTAGCGAATCAACCTATCAATATTTTAGACAGATGGCTGTTGGGGCGGTTGAAACCTACAGTTATCGTGCATGCATGACCGACTTGGATTATGACCCAGCGAAAGGGGAAAGTTGCCAAAGTGTTGGCGGGCGAATTATTGCATCCCATGAATTTACGATTACTAAATCTGCCCATATTAAGCTCAGCTCTACTGGGGCAATGCAAGAGGTTTACATTGACAGCAATGGGAACCCAAGCTTAGGCCCTGGCGAACAATTTTGCCGAATTGGCGTTGTCGCTAATGTCAATGGCTTGATTTGCCAAGTTGTAAAACACGAGACATCAGGGGATGTTTTTGCCAATGTTATATTGAGTTTAAAAGTTAACTCAACGCTGATCCCATTTACTGTTGCGGGCGCATCAATAAAAATTGGGCCTGATGATGGCTCGAATATTTGGCGTAATTATAATTCAACATATGCTGCCAATACGTATTTTAAAAGTTCGAATCAGTATGTTTCTATCTTTTTTTCCAATACGTTCTTTAATCAGTTAATAACGAATAATGTGGATTTTACCAATAGCCAAGACTTTTTTACCTTTTCGTTTACTAACCCTGCAGCGGCGCCGCAGTCAGGGTATTATGAATTTACGCCATCAAACCAGCTAGTGATAAAACCACGCGATTATAGTATCAGTATTGTGCCTGCGGATTATATTCCAAACCCGTCAAAGACAGGAAAGATTGGCCCAGAAGAACCGCCGATTGAGTTTAACTATATTGTGACGACCAGTGGGCCTCGGCAGGCTGACTCTATTACCGCAAGAGTAGAAGGCCCAACGGTAAATGTGAATGGTCAAAACTTTTGTCTGTTCAGTTCAGACGATGATAAATTCCGCGTGCCATTCTCGGCTTATTTATCATTTAAAAATGCTTCAGGTACAGAGGAATCTTATCGTTCAAGTTGTGATGGCACAGAAATATCGATGAATGACGCCTTATGGGCAGAAACGCCGTGGGATATCCCTAACCAAGATTTAGGCTCCTTCTATCGAACCTATCTAGATTTACGTTTTCCGATGAATGACTCTAATTCGTTGTTTACTTTGGATGGCATTGATTGGTTAGGAACGGTATCGGCCAGTGGAACCGTTGTTGTGAAAGCGATTTGGACGGGGCCTGATGTGCATCTATAAGCATGAATTGATGGTGTTATTGAAAAATAGTATGAGAAGAATAAACACAAAAAAAATTTTCGGCTTTGTATTATTTGGGGCGATATTTTCATTCTTTGGTCAGGCGCATGCACTGTATTTGAGCTCAGATATTTCAGCACTTGAGCCGAATAAAAGTTTTTTTTCGAAGGCCTACATCAATGATACAAAAAAGGTGAATTTATATACATTTAGTGCCTATCAAATAGATAAACCAGATATTCAAGAGCAGGGAAAGCCAATAGAAGATGGCGAAATTATTTTTACGCCCTTAAAGAAAATCTTATTACCTGGCGAGCAAGAGTATTTTAAAATTTTTTATCGAGGTAAAGAAGATAATCAAGAACGGTATTATAAAATTGTAATTAGTGAAACATCACTTGATGTCGAAAACGATCTCGCACAAAAACAACAATCGTTATTTTATCCAACAGTGAGTTTAGAAACTTACTTTGTCGTTAGACCGAAAAATATTAATTTCCAATATGCTATGGATGCTAATGAGGGAGTGTTAAAAAATACAGGGAATACTTATTTCAGGGTATTGGTTCACGAAAGCTGTGAGGTAAAAGATGATGAGCAGCCATTGGTTCTCAATCTGTTACCACAACAAGAGTTTCGCCATAATATTCTAAAGAAAAAAAGCCGTAAGTATATTGTTATATTTGATAAATACCATTCTATAGGCAACTGCGATTAGCCTGTTTAAAGTTTCATATTATATGATTAGCCAGTAATGCTTATTGTTACTGGTTTTTTTTTAATTCAGGTTACACATTGTTTTTTGATAATAGCTAACATATTTCATTTTAATGCTCAGCATGAAAATTATGTGAGAATTAATTTTTATCTAATCATTAGGTTCTCATTTGAATTTAATATCGTGTGCTTTTCTTTATCTGATAATTCAGGAGGAAAATAATTATGGCATTAAATAGTGAATTAAAAAATTATTTAGAATCTACGATTAATACCGTAAATTTACCTGAAACCCCTTATTTTAAAGCATTATGTGCAGGTGAATTATCTCAAGAGCAATTTGTAGAAACGCAAAATGAGTTCGCGACAATGGTTTTTTTCTTTAGTCGCCCAATGGCACAAATTATCGCAAACGTTCCTGATGCAATACCGCGTATTGCCATTGTCGAAAATCTTTGGGAAGAACATGGGCAAGGAATTAAAGAAAATGTTCATGGTAATACGATCTTAACATTAATCTCTCGTCTTGGTGGTGATACTGCCAAAATCAATATTCACCAGCCGCCATTGAATGCGCGTATTTTTAACGAAACAATCCGTAGTGTTTCTTCGTTCTCAGATTACCGCTTTGCATCAGCGGTATATGCAGGTATTGAGCGTACATTTGTTGATGCATCAACTCTCATTTATGAAGCAATCAAGAACCATGGTTGGCTTGAGGAGAGCCAAATTACTCACTATGGATTACATAAAGAAATTGATATTGAACATGCTGAAGATTTTTTGAAAGTGGTCAATGAAAATTGGCTTGAACCAGAGGCTCAAGATTTAATTAAAGAGGGGATTAAATTTGGGAGTCATTTACTGACAAACGCTTATACAAGCTTCTATTACAGTTTATCGTAATCCGATAGCTATTTTCTGAAATTTTATTTTCAAATAAGGTGCGAATTATCGCACCTTATTTGCTATTTTTGTTATTGGAAGGCGTGTTTTTACGTAAACTCAAACAAAAATATTCGGGCATATTGAGGCACTTTTTTGCTTAAAACTTTGTCAATTATCACTAATGTGGCAGCTAAATGTGCTAGATGCATAAATCACCTTGATCCCAGACAGTGAACTCAGGTTTAATAAGGTTAGTCACTTGCGCAAAAATGTAAGCCTTAAGGGATATTTTGCGCAATGGAATGGATTCAGCTTTGCGGCAGTTCAATTTATTAGCGATCTGCTGCCATGAACATAGCAAATATTGCGGTATGGGTAGAATTGGGTTACTTTCAATCGCTCTATTCGTGAAATGCTCAATTTCTTGTTGATACGCTATGGCCCTTAGAAAAAGGAACATGGGGTGATGTATCGGTAAATTGGTGTTTTTCGTTATAGCGAAATCAAAGTAGCACTATCCGTATTGCGTTGTAAAAATTGGTTTAAGTACGTTTTTATCCTACCTGGAGTATACTGATGACGACTCGTAAAACCCTTGCTAATGCTATCCGCTTTCTAAGTATGGATGCGGTTCAAAAAGCAAAATCAGGGCATCCTGGCGCGCCAATGGGCATGGCTGATATTGCTGAAGTACTGTGGCGTGACCATATGAATCATAACCCAGCAAACCCACACTGGGCGGATCGTGACCGTTTTGTGCTGTCAAACGGCCATGGTTCAATGCTGATTTATAGCTTGCTGCACCTCACTGGTTATGACTTATCTATCGAAGAGTTAAAAAACTTCCGCCAATTACATTCTAAAACACCGGGCCACCCAGAATATGGCTATACTCCAGGTGTTGAAACAACAACGGGTCCTTTAGGTCAAGGTATCGCAAACGCAGTCGGCTTTGCGATTGCAGAGCGCACATTAGCGGCGCAATTCAACCGTCCTGGCCATGATGTTGTTGATCACCACACTTATGTCTTCATGGGTGATGGTTGTATGATGGAAGGTATCTCGCACGAAGCATGTTCTTTAGCGGGTACACTGAAATTAAATAAACTGATCGCATTCTATGATGACAACGGCATCTCTATTGATGGTGAAGTTGAAGGTTGGTTTACTGATGATACCGCTGCGCGCTTTGAATCTTATGGCTGGCATGTTATTCGTGACATCGATGGTCACGATGCATCGCAAATCAATGCTGCCGTCAATGAAGCGAAAAAAGCAGATAAACCAACGCTGATTATGTGCAAAACCATCATTGGTTTTGGCTCACCAAATAAAGCGGGTTCTGAATCTGTTCACGGTGCGCCATTAGGTGATGCTGAAATTGCAGCAACACGTGAAGCACTGGGCTGGAAATTCGGTCCTTTCGAAATTCCACAAGATATCTATGACGCTTGGGATGCGCGTAAAGCAGGCGAAGCGAAACAAAAAGCGTGGGATGAGAAATTTGCAGCTTATGCGGCGAACTTCCCTGAACTAGCGGCTGAATTTACCCGTCGTATGAACGGTGAATTACCTGCAAACTTTGATGCAGAAGCGAAAAAATTCGTTGAAACACTGCAACAAAACCCTGCTAATATTGCTAGCCGTAAAGCATCACAAAATGCATTGGAAGCTTTCGGTAAAGTATTACCTGAGTTTATGGGCGGTTCTGCTGACTTAGCACCAAGTAACTTAACCATGTGGTCAGGCTCTAAAGCACTGAACGTAGACCCTGCGGGTAACTACATCCATTACGGTGTACGTGAATTTGGTATGTCTGCTATCATGAATGGTATCGCATTACATGGCGGTTTCATTCCTTACGGTGCAACCTTCCTGATGTTCGTTGAATACGCGCGTAATGCTGTGCGTATGGCTGCGCTGATGAAAATTCGTAGCATTTTTGTTTACACTCACGACTCTATCGGTCTGGGTGAAGATGGCCCAACTCACCAACCTGTTGAGCAACTGGCAAGCCTGCGTGTGACGCCAAACGTCAGCACATGGCGTCCGTGCGACCAAGTTGAGTCTGCGGTTGCATGGAAATATGCAGTTGAGCGTAAAGATGGCCCAAGTGCACTGATTTTCTCTCGTCAGAACTTAGAGCAGCAACCTCGCACCGCTGAGCAATTAGCGAATATCGAGAAAGGGGCTTACATTCTGAAAGATAGCGCAGGCACCCCTGAGCTTATCTTTATCGCAACAGGTTCTGAAGTTGAGTTGGCAGTGAAAGCCGCAGACCAACTAACTGCCGAAGGCCGCAAAGTTCGCGTTGTTTCAATGCCATCTACGGATGCATTTGATAAACAAGATGCTGCGTACCGTGAAGCTGTTTTACCTGCAAATGTTAGCGCTCGTGTGGCTATCGAAGCGGGTATCGCGGACTACTGGTTCAAATACACTGGCTTAAACGGGGCTATCATCGGTATGCATACCTTCGGTGAATCCGCGCCAGCGGAAGAACTGTACAAAGAGTTCGGCATCACCGTAGAAAAAGCAGTTGAAGCAGCGAAATCTCTTCTGAAATAAGTAAGTTAATGATGGGGTATTCATGCGTTGAATGCCCTGTATGTGCTTATTTTGCTGAACAACGCCTAGCTAATCGTTAGGCGTTGTTTTTTTGTGCACTAATCAATGATTTTCTATTGCGTTCTGTTACTTTATCCCTTAATCTAACCTTAGATTAGCTGAACCGTTTCAGTGAAATGAAATTCAATGAAAAAATTTTTAAAAAGTGTAGGTTACAGCACACTTTTAACCTTTAACTGCTAAAATGAGCAGTAGAGTTGGTGTGAGTCAGTTATCCTTAGCAACCGTGTGATTTTGCTCATATACAAGGTGTGGAATGGCAATCAGGGTGGCAATAAATGGCTTTGGTCGAATAGGTCGAAGCGTTTTAAGAGCGTTATATGAATCGAGCCGTCGGGCAGAGATCGTCGTTGTTGCAATTAACGAACTTGCTGAACCAGAAGGTATCGCGCATTTGCTGAAGTATGATTCCAGCCATGGGCGTTTTGCGTGGGATGTGAGACTTAATGGCTCACTCTTGCAAGTCGGCGATGATAATATCCGCTTATTTCACCAAACCGATATCCGTGATTTGCCGTGGAAAGAACTCGGTATTGATATTGTCCTTGATTGCAGTGGGGCATATGGCTCCCGTGATGATGGCTTAATGCACATCGCGGCAGGCGCCAAAAAAGTGCTGTTCTCTCACCCAGGTACTGATGACCTTGATGCCACTGTTGTCTATGGCGTTAACCACGAAAGCTTAACGGCTTCAGACAATATCGTGTCAAACGCATCTTGCACCACTAACTGCATTATCCCGATTATTAAATTGCTTGATGAGGCATTTACGATTGAGTCAGGAACCGTTACGACGATCCACGCATCAATGAATGACCAACCCGTTATCGATGCCTATCATAAAGATTTACGAAGAACGCGCGCTGCCAGCCAATCTATTATTCCAGTTGATACGAAATTAGCGGCGGGAATTACGCGAATTTTTCCGAAGTTCAAAGATCATTTTGAAGCCATCTCTGTCCGTGTACCGACAACCAATGTGACAGCGATTGATTTGAGTGTTACCGTACATGACGATGTCTGTGTTGAAAAAGTGAACCAACTACTGCGAAGCGCCGCACAGGGGCATTTTCGTGGTATAGTGGACTACACAGAACTGCCGTTAGTCTCGATGGATTTTAATCATGATCCACACAGTGCTATTATTGATGGTACGCAAACGCGAGTTAGCGGAAAACATTTAATAAAAACCCTAGTTTGGTGTGATAACGAATGGGGGTTTGCTAACCGGATGCTAGATACAACGCTAGCGATGGCAGCAACAGGTTTAAACTAATTGGCTACTGACAGACAGCAGGGCATGATAACCTTTTCGCCTCTGCCCAGTAGTTGATGGAAACTTTATAGAGAATCAACAAGAGGATTCACCATGTCTGTAATTAAGATGACCGATTTAGACTTAGCGGGTAAACGCGTTTTTATTCGTTCTGACTTAAACGTTCCTGTCAAAGATGGCAAAGTTACTTCTGATGCACGTATCCGTGCTTCATTACCAACAATCGAAGCTGCTCTGAAGCAAGGCGCTAAAGTCATGGTCACTTCTCACCTCGGTCGCCCGACTGAAGGCGAGTACAACGAAGAGTTTTCACTGCAACCTGTTGTTGACTATCTGGCAGATAAAATCGATTACCCTGTTCGTTTAGTCAAAGACTATTTAAATGGCATTGATATTGCCGCTGGTGAGTTAGTCGTTCTGGAAAACGTTCGCTTTAATAAAGGCGAGAAAAAAGACGACGAAACACTGTCAAAACAATACGCTGCATTATGTGATGTGTATGTGATGGATGCATTTGGTACGGCTCACCGTGCTCAAGCGTCAACTCATGGCGTGGCAAAATTCTCACCCGTTGCATGTGCAGGTCCATTATTAAGCAATGAGTTAGAAGCATTAGGTAAAGCACTGGGTAACCCAGCGCGCCCAATGGTGGCGATTGTTGGAGGTTCTAAAGTCTCCACAAAACTGACCGTGTTAGATTCACTGTCTAAAATCGCTGACCAACTAATTGTGGGTGGGGGTATTGCAAATACCTTTATCGCAGCAGAAGGCAACAATGTTGGTCGTTCATTATATGAAGATGACTTAATTCCTGAAGCGAAAAAATTACTGGCTAACTGCCAAATTCCAGTACCGACAGATGTTCGCGTTGCTACTGAGTTCTCTGAAACCGCAGAAGCGACACTGAAATCAAGTACTGAAATCAAAGACGACGAGCAAATTCTGGACTTAGGCGATGAATCAGCGCAGCGTCTGGCTGAAATTCTAAAAAATGCCAAAACCATTCTGTGGAATGGCCCAGTTGGTGTATTTGAATTCCCTAACTTCCGTAAAGGAACTGAGATCGTTGCAAAAGCCATCGCAGACAGTGATGCATTCTCCATCGCGGGTGGTGGTGATACATTAGCGGCTATCGATTTATTCGGTATCGCAGACAAAATTTCATATATCTCTACGGGTGGCGGTGCTTTCCTTGAGTTCGTTGAAGGTAAAAAGCTCCCTGCCGTTGTGATGCTAGAAGAACGTGCTAAAGCGTAATTAATTGTTCATACACAACAGGCAGCGTAGGCTGCCTGTTTACCACAGGACCTTTTCACATGTCTAAAATTTTTGATTTTGTTAAACCGGGTGTTATCACGGGTGATGATGTACAGAAAGTTTTCGCAGTTGCCAAAGAAAATAACTTTGCATTGCCAGCGGTGAACTGTGTTGGTACGGATTCAATTAACGCCGTACTCGAAGCGGCCGCGAAGGTGCGTGCGCCTGTTATTGTTCAGTTTTCAAACGGCGGTGCAGCATTTATCGCAGGTAAAGGTTTGAAGGCAGAAGGTCAACAAGCAGCGGTTTTAGGCGCGATCTCTGGTGCTTATCATGTGCATCAAATGGCTGAGCACTATGGTGTGCCAGTTATTCTGCATACTGACCACTGTGCGAAAAAATTACTGCCATGGATCGACGGCTTGTTAGATGCAGGTGAAAAACACTATGCGAAAACAGGTAAACCACTGTTCTCTTCTCACATGATTGACCTGTCAGAAGAAACGCTGGAAGAAAATATCGAAATCTGTGCTAAATACTTAGCGCGTATGGCTAAAATCGATATGACGTTGGAAATCGAATTAGGCTGTACAGGTGGTGAAGAAGATGGTGTTGATAACACAGGTATGGACAGCTCTGAACTGTATACTCAACCAGAAGATGTTGCATACGCATACGAGAAACTCAATGCAGTAAGCCCACGTTTCACTATCGCAGCATCTTTCGGTAACGTTCACGGTGTTTATAAGCCAGGTAACGTTCAATTAACGCCAAAAATTCTGCGCAACTCACAAGACTACGTTTCAGAAAAATATAACCTGCCACACAACAGCTTAGACTTCGTATTCCACGGTGGTTCTGGCTCAAGTGCTGCTGAAATCAAAGAAGCAGTTAGCTACGGTGTTATCAAAATGAACATCGATACTGATACTCAGTGGGCAACTTGGGATGGTATTTTACAGTACTACAAAAAGAACGAAGGCTATCTGCAAGGTCAGTTAGGTAACCCAGAAGGTGCAGATAAACCTAACAAAAAATACTACGACCCGCGTGTATGGCTGCGTAAAGCACAAGATTCAATGGTTGTTCGTTTAGAACAAGCTTTCAAAGAACTGAACTGTGTTGATGTTCTGTAATTAATACAGACTCAGTTTTGAATTGAAAATCCCCCAGTAAGGTGACTTGCTGGGGGATTTTTTATGGTTTTTCACTGGCCTGTGAAAGTAATTTTAAAAATAATGCTTCACTTTGTGCCAGTGGTTTGCTTGATTCGGTTATCGCACAAATACGGTTTTGGAAAACAGGGGAATTAGCTACTTCAACGAGGGCATGACGTGCATTAATATGAGAGGCATAGTTTTCTGGCAAAATTCCAACATAGTGTCCAGAAGCGATAAATGCTGCAACAGCTTCTAAACCTGCTGCATCAGGGCCCTTATTAAACTCTCCAGAAGCTAGAACACTTTCAGTGAACGGATGTGGGCGATAAACCAATGCCAAATTATGCTTATTTTTAGCACTACTTTCTGAAGTATACAGTTTATGCTTTTCAATAAATAAAAATTGATAGTTGAAGCGGCTATTTTCATGAAATTGACCACGTATACCAATTTGAATTGTCCGATCACTCAAAGCTCGATTTAATTGATTATGATTGAGCACAATGAGTTCTAGCTTTACATGTGGTGCCGCTTCAGTGAATTTAGCAATAGCAGAAGAAAGGTGACATTGTGGGTTAGTCAGTATATGTTCAACAACACCAATAACCAGCACGCCTGATAAGATCCCTTGTAGTTCATCGACTTCTGTTTTTATATTATCGAGTGCCTTAAGTGCAGTGTTGGCTTTTTTAATCACTAATAGCCCTGATTCTGTCAGCTTAAAGCCGGATGGTCCTCGTTCACAAAGTTGAACACTTAGTTTTTCTTCGATTTCACGTATATGCCGACTGATAGATGCTTTGGACATGTTGAGTTTTTTTTCAGCAATCGAAAAACCGCCAGCTTCGGCAACAGAAATAAAAACACGTAATGATTTTAAATCTTTTTCTGTTAGTTTTTTATTATGCATATTTTTACCTATTGCGTGAATTCAATCACTTATTGCTAATCTATCTCAATTTTTAACTAGATACAAATAGCCTAAATTTACTGTTTTATTTTAATGATTAAAATTATTTTTATTAATTTTAAAAGGTTTCATTTTATGAAACCAAGGGGTCAAAAATATCACTTTTATTATTAAAAAACATGTATATCTTAAAGTTGTAGTTGTTAATAAATTATTACTAAGGTGGCGCCAAAATAATAATTAATCCAAATATATATAAATACAAAAGGATTCTAATTTATGGTCACAGATGAAATGTTAACAATAAAATTAGATATGATTACATTTACAGCATTAGGTGCTTTGTTGTTAATTGCTAGTAATATAATCATAAAGAAGTTTCCATTTTTTATGAAGTATTCAATACCTAGTCCTGTTATTGGTGGGTTTTTATTTTCTATCATGATGTGGTTAGCGTATCAATTTAATATTGTAGAATTAGGATTTGATAATACATTATATGATTTAGCTATGTATGTATTTTTTGTCACTATCGGACTCATGACAGGAGTCAAATTATTAATCAGTGGTGGGAAAATATTACTTATTTATATGGTTATTTGCTGGGGGCTAGCATTTGCCCAAAACGGTGTCAGCATTGGGTTATCCTACATATTAGATATAGAGCCTTTGGTTGCAATGATGGCAGGACAAGCCTCAATGCAGGGAGGGCACGGGATGGCGGCTTCATTAGCACCACTCGTTGAGTCATTTGGTTATGACCAAGCGCTTAATGTTGGGTTGGCTGCATCAACATTTGGCTTAATTGCAGGTTCGATATTAGGCGGGCCAGTCGGTAATTGGCTAATCCAAAGAAATAAATTGAAAATTGAAACAGACCATGTTGATTTAAATAATTTAGCTGCAGTTGATGCCCAGGAAGATAAAATTAGCGCACAGAAATGTATTGTCGCTGGTGCAGCCATTTTAACTATTCTTGCAATAGGAATGCCAACTGCTAAATGGATAAGTGAAATTACAGGGTTTACAATACCAGGGCATATTTTTAGTTTATTTGTAGGTGTTGTTTTTCATTCAATTAATGAAAGAAAACCGATTATAAAAATATCAAAAAATACGGTAGCTCTAACTTCAACTATTTCATTAGAAATGTTTTTAGTGATGGCAATGATGAAATTAAAATTATGGGAGCTTTATGAGCTAGCTCTGCCATTAACGATCATATTAATATCTCAGGTTATTGCTACCATTCTTGTTGCTGTATTTATCGTATATCGTGCATTGGGTAAAAATTATGATGCGGCAGTGATGTCTGCTGGTTTTATTGGTCATGGATTAGGTGCAACACCAAATGGCTTAGTTGTTATGGATGCTATCTGTAATAAATATGGCCTATTTTCAAGGAAAGCATTCATTATTATTCCTATTGCAGGAACAGTATTAACTGACATTGTCGGTGTCCCTCTATTTGTATTTTTAGCCAATACATTTGGCGGCTAATAAAAATAAAGAATAAATTTAAAGTTTAATAAGGAAAAAGTAGATGAAAAAATTAACGACAGCGCCACATGTTGGCCATAAAACATTTTTATATTCTGAACTTGCGACCGATTTAAATAATATCGAAGCCGATATTGCGATACTTGGAATGCCATTTAGCTCTGCCTATAGCGCTCATGCTTTTACAAATGATCAATCAAGAGCACCACAATATTTACGTGATATGAGTGACCGAATTGTTCGGCATCCAGATCATTATGACTTTGATATTGATGGCCCACTCTTGCAGGGACGTAAAGATATTAAATTCGTTGATTGCGGTGACGTTATCCCTGATTTATCTCAACCACTGGGTGAACATCATGAAAGAGCCGCAGAAGCAATCAGGCAATTATTAAGGGTGAATGCGTTGCCGATTATTTTAGGTGGTGACCACGGTATAACTACGCCGATTTTACAGGGATTTGATGAAGTTGGCCCAGTCACTTTAGTTCATATTGATGCTCATTTAGATTGGCGTGAAGAAGTTAATGGTGTGAATACAGGTTTGTCTAGTCCAATTCGTCGTGCATCGGAAATGAAACATATCGGTGAAATTTTTCAGATAGGTTTACGTGCTCAAGGGAGTGGACGTCCCGCAGATTATCAAGCAGCTAAAGATCATGGTGCTCATGTTATTCCTGCCTATGAACTGCATGAAGTAGGAATGCAGGCAATTTTAGACCGTATCCCAGATAACTCAAATTACTATATCAGTATTGATGCAGATGGTATCGACCCAAGCATTATGCCAGGTGTAGATGGCCCTGCACCAGGTGGAGTAACTTACTTACAAGCGCGTAGCTTAATTCACGGTTTAGTGAAAAAAGGTCGGGTTGTGGGTATGGATATCGTTGAAATCACGCCTGCAAAAGATATCCCCTCTAAACTAACAGGCGTTACTGCTGGGCGCTTTGTGGTGAATTTAATAGGGGCATCTATTCGAGCAGGGTATTTTGATAAAAAATAACGGAGTTAATTAATGCTGAACTAACAATAAAGTGGGAGATATTTCCCACTTTATTGATTATCTGTTGGCGTCCCCTGATGAAACCTCAGTTGCCATTTATTTGCTGAATTCTTTAACCATATCGATGAACGATTGGTTTGCCTTATTTTTTCCCCTTGTTGTAATTCATAACTCATATAAGCCATCAATACCGTGTGCTCACTCAATAATGTGCAGTGATAGCCTTCTGAATAAATCGTTTTTGGGGCCTCATCAATCAAAGAGGCTAAGGTATCGGGTTTATCTGTTGTGCCACCAGAACGGCCAAATTCAAAAAAATCAGGGTGTAGGATATCTTGAAGAAAATCGATATTTTGTCGATTAGCGGAAAAATGCAGTTTTTTTTCTAACTCAATCAGGATATTAAATAACGTTTCCACGATTAGCGTTGCTCCAGTTGTTGTGCTAATTTTTCAGCAAGTTCCGTGAGGGTATCTGAGGCATTGCGATGAAAGTGCATCGCAATTTCCATTTCTTGAGCAGCAGGGAAACCTTCCTCTTCCGTTAAAATGCGGTGCTGTGGCAACTTAGCACGCTGGGGCAGTAAACTGATCCCTAAGCCATCCGTAATGGCGCTTTGAATGCCTGCCAGGCTTGAACAAGTATAAGTGATGTGCCAAGGGCGTTGCTCGTTATCTAATAACTTAAACATATCATTGCGATACAAGCCATTTTCAGGGAAAACGATAAGCGGGACAGAATCACTATTGAGTGATTGACGTTGATTGCTTGTTAGCCAGCATAACGGTTCAGGCCAGCTGTAATCACTCTTAAATTCCCCTTTTTTCTGTTTAACGATGATTAAGTCTAATTCCCCATGTTGATAGCGCTGATGTAGCTGGCGGCTTAAACCGCTTGTGACTTCTAAGCGCACATTGGGGTTTGCTTGCATAAAGGCGGCAAGGGTAGGGGTAACTTGCCCTGATGCCAGATCTTCAGGAAAACCAAGACGAAGCGTGTGGATCACCGCACTGCCCGTGATCTTCATAAAAAATGTGTCGTTTAATGCTAAGATTTTTTTCGCATAGCTCAGTAGGATTTCACCTGTTTCGGTCAACGTTAAGATGCGGTGGCCTCGAACAAACAATGGCTGCCCCACTAGAGTTTCTAAGCGTTGAATTTGCTGACTCAATGTAGATTGCGTTGAATTTAAATGCTGTGAAGCCACAGTGAAATTCCCTGTTTCGGCAACGGCGACAAAGGTGTTCAATAGGACTAAATTGAGCAATGGATTCATTTATTTAATACCTATCATTTGGTTATTTAATTTCTAAATAGCATACTTTTTGAGTAGATTAAATAGATGAGAAGGAGATAAATCATGAAAACAACATTGTTACGTGTTAAGTGGTTGGTTTATTTACTGGGTATTCTTTCAATTTCATTGATCTTTATGGTGAAAGGAATGGCAACATCACAATCTAATATACTGGTTAGCGCGGCTGAGCAAGGCAATTTATACCAAGTTCAAACGCTAATTGAGCAAGGAGCTAACATCGAGCAACGGGATTTGCGCCAACGTACTCCATTAATGGCAGCTACTCATGAAAACCGTGTGGATGTGGCGCGCTACTTAATTGAGCATGGCGCAGATGTGAATGCGAAGGATAATATGCAAGATTCACCGTACCTTTATGCAGGAGCGCGTGGGCTGCAAGATATTTTATTATTAACCCTGAAAAATGGGGCTGATTTAAACAGTACCAACCGTTATGGCGGTACGGCGTTGATCCCTGCGTCAGAACGTGGCCATATCGACACGGTTAAAACCTTGATTGATGCGGGTGTGGACGTAAACCATATTAATCGCCTCGGGTGGACGGCATTGATTGAAGCGATTATTTTGGGGGATGGTAGCGATAAGTACGTGCAAATTGTCACGCTGTTGATTGAAGGCGGGGCGGATGTCAACTTAGCGGATGGCTCAGGGATATCGCCTTTAACGTTAGCAAAAAGTAAAGGCTACCGTAACTTGATTGAAATCCTTGAAAAAGCAGGAGCGAAATAATGTCGGATAGGCAATTTTTACAGCAGGCGGTTTCGCTTGCTGAAGAAAATGTGCAGGCGGGTGGTCGCCCATTTGGTGCTGTTGTTGTTAGAGAAGGTAAAGTAGTGGCAACAGGGGTAAATCAAATGCTTGAATTACACGACCCCACCGCGCACGCGGAATTAATGGCATTACGTCAAGCGGGGAAGGCATTGAACCGCGTTAAACTGGATGATTGTATTGTTTATGCCAGTGGGCAACCCTGCCCAATGTGCCTTGCTGCAATGCGCATGGCGGGGGTTTCTCGCGTGGTATATGGTTATTCAAACCAAGATGCAGAGCCCTTTGGCTTATCAACCGCGGAAATTGCCAAGGCGTTACGTGTGGCACCTGAGCAACAATTGGGTTTTAAATTTGAGCAATTGAGGCCAAATGATGCACCGCGCTCAGCGCTGTACCAAATGTGGTGGGAACAGCAAAAATAATGGGTAAAACAGCGTCGTACTCCCTCGCGTTAGTGGTCACTATTGTGTTAGTTGGGCTGAATTTACGGCCCTTTATGACAGGTCCTGGCCCTGTCATCGACAATATTATTCACACGACAGGAATGAGCTACCAAAGCATTTCGCTTCTGACGTTATTGCCCATGTTATTGATGGGGATTGGTGCATTGGTTGTCCCCGCATTAAACCAACGAATAGGCGAGCGAAGTGGAATTGCTTTGGCGATGTTATTGCTATTTTTCGGTTCTTTTTTCCGTTATTTTGCCGAAAATGGTCACATATTATTGTTTACAGCGTTTTTGTGTGGTGCCGGTGCCGCTTATATTCAAGCGGTTTTTCCTGGTTTTATTAAAGCGCATTTTCCACAAAAAATGGCCATGATGACGGGGCTCTATTCTGCAACGTTAATGGCGGGCGGTGCGATAGGCGCACAGTTAACCCCTATTTTAGAAAGTGTAACAGGCCATTGGCAAAGTGCGTTGGCATGGCTAGCACTCCCTGCGCTGATCGCGTTAATTGCTATCCTATTAAATATTCGCACGATGAATAAAACTAGCGTTGGTCACGTTTCCGTATTCGCTTTCTTTAAAAAGCCACGGGCCTGGTTATTAATGGCGGGGTTTGGGTTAATCAATGCGGGTTATGGAACAGTTGTCACGTGGTTAGCGCCTTTTTTCCAAGAACAGGGAATGAGTGCTGCACAAAGTGGCTCTTTTGTTGCCATGCTGACGGTGTTTCAGGCCTTATCAGCTCTGATGATCCCTGTACTCGCTTCTCACAATATCGATCGTCGTTTCTGGCTTATTGCGACGCTAAGTTGCCAAGCCATCGGGTTTATTGGGTTAATGTTGTTTGCCCGTGATGTGCCTTTCTTATGGATAGCACTATTAGGCGTTGGGTTAGGGGGCTGTTTTGCGCTTAGCATAATTACAGCACTGGATCATATTCCCCATCCAGTTAGCGCGGGGGCATTAACGGCATTAATGCAAGCGGGCGGGTTTATTATCGCTGCATTTGGCCCACTACTCGCGGCATGGTTACACCAGTTAAGCCAAAGTTTCACTTGGGTGTGGGGAATGCATGTTATTTTTGTGCTAGTGACATTGCTGCTTTATTTACGTTTAAACCCGAAAGGATATAGCCAACTATTTGCTTTAAAATAAAAAATTCCCGTTATTTTATTACGAACGATGGTTATCGTTGTTTTGGTGTTTTTTGCCCAGATAGCGACATAGTTGTTTATTCAATATGAACGACTATGCCGCAACGTATTGGAAAAACATTCACTCAAACCCACTCAACATAGGAAGAACACTGTGTTGGGGCGTTTCTTCGTGTTCGCCGAGGGGGTTCTGATTAACCGCGATTTTGGCATTTCATGGATGCTTCGTTATCTCACCAAATCAACTCAAAAAATAATAGCCTATGGATATAGTGAAATTAACCTAAAGTTATCTTACTCTATTTTTATATAATGAGTTAGCTATTGAAATAATAAAATTAATTTTAATTATTAATAATCATATTATTTTTAATTAACGTTATATTTTTTATATTATTTTTATTTTATTTTTTATTTTTTAATATGTATTCAAAAGGTATCTGGTTTTTCATGGCCTTATTTGTTTTTATTAGTTTTATCGAATCATGTTTATGGTAAGGTGATGAATTATGGAAAATTTTGATTCAATAGATATCTCTCATCAGGTTTTAAAAGAATTATTAAAATATCGCCGTTGCTTTTCTCAATCAAATGAGTGTGATGAATATGAGGAAAGAAAGGTATCTGAAATTCAAATTCCAAGGATCCGTGCATTTATTGAAAAAAGGCAGCCTATTGAATTTATTTTACCTGCTTTTCCGACTAAATCACCCAACCCTAAGAAGGTATTAGGAAAGATACCAGATATGGCAGAAAAGTTATCGCTTGTTTTTTTGAATTCGCTTTGCCAGAAAATAAAAGATATTTACTCATTAGGTGCTAAGATTATTATCTGTTCTGATGGGCATGTGTTTAGTGATCTTATTTGTGTTGATGATAATGACATTACGCTTTATCAAAAAGAACTTAATAAATTATTATCTAAACTAGATGGGGAGAGTCTATATTTATATTCCCTTAGTAGTGTTAAAGAATTAACTCAATATTCTCAAGATTATACCCAATTAAGGTCGTTATTAATTGAAAATTACGCAACCTCTATTGATGAGATAAAAGGAGAACTCAAGCAGACGAATTGTGGTATTCAATTATATCAAGCTATTACGCGTTTTTTATATGAAGATAGCTTTCTTCCCGATTACACGGGGTCGAAAGCAGCTCTGCAAAGGAATGCTAAACAGCGTGCTGTAGGCGTTATTCAACGTAGTCGAGCATGGGGGAATTTGTTATCAACAAAGTTCCCATCTGCGATCCGTCTTTCCATTCATCCGCAACCCGCGGATAGTATTAAAATGGGTATTCATTTAATGCCAACCAGAGATAATTGGTTAACACCATGGCACGGTGTTGCCGTTAATATAAATGGCCGATTTATATTAATGAAAAATGAAACAGCAAAGAAAATGAACGGAAAACTTGTTGAGGTTAACGGTTCACCCAGCCATTACGTAATTGAATCTATTTAATCGAATTTTATTTGTATTAATAAAAATAAATATATAGGTAAATAATAACGTGAGGTTTTATGAATATAAGCTCAATAAATTGTCATGTTAAATTAATTAATCCTTTTGGGGTGTTATTAACACCATGTTTTTTACATCAAAACATTACAGCATTGCCAATAAGCCTATTACGTCACTTAGCTCGTCAATATTCACTGGTTATACTGCGGGGGTTTCAGTCAGGTTTTACAGATGAAAATAAACTGATTGAATATTCAGAATGTTGGGGGGATATCATGAAATGGTCTTTTGGAAGTGTATTAGATATTCAGGAGCGCTCGAACCCTTCAGACCATGTTTTAGATAATGGCTACATACCGTTGCATTGGGATGGGATGTATCGAGAAACTATTCCAGAATTCCAAATTTTTCATTGCATACATGCCCCAGTGATATCTCAAGGGGGGCGAACAACATTTGTTAATACAGAAAAGCTCCTTAATGAATCCAGTTTTGAAGAGGTTCAATTATGGAAAGACACCATTATTAGCTATAAAACAAAACAGGTTACCCACTATGGGGGCGAGGTTGTGTCACCCCTTGTTTGCTTACACCCAAATAACAATAAGTGGGTGATGCGCTACAACGAACCTATGAAAATTGATGATGATAAATATGCAGATCATCACTCTTTAACAATTAAAGGAATGTCTAGAGAAAACCAAACCCTGTTTGAAAAAGAACTAAATAGCAGGTTATATGATCCCCGGTATTATTATGCGCATAGCTGGAAAGAAGGGGATGTGGCTATTTGTGATAACTTCACGTTATTACATGGTCGAGAGGCTTTTATTTCTAAAGCACCTCGCCAACTTCAGCGGGTTCATATTCATGGTGTACCTGTTTGTAAAAATGCTCATTTTTATTCTTTTACAGATTAAAAAATTATTCGGTAATCACTTATGCCACAGATAATATTAGCGGCGATTGCGACGCCAGGACACGTATACCCGCTTTTAACTTTAGCGAAAGGGCTTATTGGCCAAGGAAATGAAATTACTATTTTTACGGGGTCTTTTTTTCGGCAACAAGTGGAGGCGAGCGGGGCAAACTTTGTTTGTTTTGACAGTATGGTCGATATAGACCATCGTGATTTAGAACATCATTTTCCTGAACGGGGCTTATATCCCGCAGGTAATACCCAAATGGCACAAGGCTTAATACAATTTTTTGCACAACCTATTCCAGTCTTATCAAAGCAATTAATGCAATTAATTCAAGAAAAACAAGCTAACTTATTAGTTATCGATAATACCTTTTATGCTGCTTTACCATTGTTGCAACAAGCGCTTGTTAAGCGCATACCTGTTGTGGCTATTGGGGTAACGCCATTAGCTTGGCCCTCTGTCGATAGTGTGTTTTGGGGCGCTAGAATACCCCCTGAAATATTACCGGCAGAAATTACACGAGAGCAGCTAATTAATGAAGAAATACATTTATTAATTGAAAGTGTTAGAGAGAAATTTTCTCAGATGGTGACAGCAGCAGGCGGGTTACCATTGAAAACAGATCAAAATGAAGCATTGATATGCGGTGTAGATTGTTATTTGCAGCTTGCAACATCAGTATTTGAATTTTTTGATACAAGTTTACCGAGTCACGTTAAATTTATTGGGTCATTAGCGATAAAAGCGAGAGAAGATCATATACAAATTAATTGGAAAAACGAAAACCAGCCTTTAATTATCGTGACACAAGGCACATTAGCGAATGTTGATTTTAACCAATTACTCAGGCCAACGCTGAGGGCATTAGCAAACTTACCTGTACGTGTATTAGCTATTACAGGGGGGCGTAAGGTTGATTTGTCAGAGGTTCCACTTCCCGATAACGCTTATCTTGTTGATTGTATTAATTTTGAAGACTGGCTACCCAAAGCATCAATCTTAATTACTAATGGAGGGTATGGTTCTGTGACATCTGCCATACGCCATGGTGTTCCAATGATAATGGCTGGGATAGGCGATGGTAAATTAGAAGCGATAGCCCGAGTCCTTAGGTCTCGTTGTGGAATTAGTTTGCAAACAGATATGCCGAGTGATGAACAAATATTAAATGTGGTCACTGAGATGTTATCAACGCCATTATGGCATCAACAAGCAAAAATTATGCAAGAGGCGAATCAGCAGTATAATACTTTAGAATTAGCACTACATTATATCAATAAGCTTTTATATTAATAATTAAGTGACTATAAAAACTCATTCATAATGTTAGAGAGATAACTTAATTTTATAAAACGACAAACTAAGTTATCTCTATTAGTTATTAGCTAATAAAATTTATCTATATTTGCTATAGTTTCATTATTCTCTTGTTCAAGAAAATAGTTTAAATCACATTGCAGGATATTGGCGAATATACAAAGTCGACGAATGGTAAAATTTTGTACGCCGCGCTCGTAACGGGATATTTGCTGTTGACTTAAACCCGATTTTTGACCTAAATTGTCGCCGGTTAAACCCATTTGTAAACGACGTCTGCGCATTTTTTGCCCAATATAAGAATTTGAAATATCTGTATGGTATTTTGTCATAATGTAGCTCTAATCAAATAATAATGAATCAAATTAGTGTGAAACTATTGGTGTAAACTAAATAATTATTTAAGGTTTGTTAATTCGATATTGTTATTGGAGTGAATGTAATCATCGCCATTAAATAAAACCATTCCCGCAATAAAAACACTAAGCCCAATAATTGATATCATAATACTGAATAAGGCGGATAAATTTTTGTTAATATAAAAAAGTGATTGTTCTTTTAGTGAAAATGCTGAGTCAGAAAAAGATAAAAATAATATTATAATACCCCAATGTAATACCGATAAAAGAAAAGGGTATTCAACATTGTTGTGGATCACAATAGGGAATATAGCAATGATCATCGCTAATGAATAACCATTGCCATTTTTTTTGTATTTAATAAAAGATTGGAAAATAACGTAAATACTCCCTGTTATCAGTAGAGACATAAAAACCAAGTTAATATGGCTACCTTTCATAATCCAAAGAAAAATTTCATTATGTGAATGTGGAACGATGTATTGTTCTGGACTTAAAAAGGGTAATGGTGTTCTGCCATAACTATCCTTAGGGATTAACGAAGGATCCCATATATCATCGGGTTGCTCCAAAAAGAGAGTAATCGAAAATCGTAGCATTTGTTTTAAATGAAACTGATTAATCACCTCAGTATTGATAAACTGAGGGCATAATTTAATGAGGTAAATACCAATAAACATAGCTACAGCCATGATAAAGTAGCTAGCAATCACTCTAAGCTGATTTTTTTTATAGAAAAAACAAATGAATATGAAAATTGCCACAATAAAACTTAACCATGTCGTGACGGACTGAAGTGTTACGAGAGTTAAAGTAAATAAAAAAATTGAGCAGCCTAAGGCAATCGCCCTCATTTTCTCATATTTAGGATTTGCTAAGGCAAATTGCGGCAAGATAAGTGTCATCATCGCGAGTAAGCATGATGCAGTTACACTCACTGACAATATATTAATTTGTTGCGATAAGCCATTTGACCGCATATCGCTTGCAAAATAGAAAATATCCGGTTGAGTAAAAAATTGGTAGCCCGTCAAAAATGCTTGAATGGCTGAAAATACAATATTGCAATAAATACAAAATGATTGTACCCGCCACCTATCTTTTATTTGTAGCCCAGTGATATAAAATAATACACCAATGGTAATACCGGACCAGTACCAAAAAATTAAATCACTATCTATTTCTGTTGAATAAGCTAAACCCAGTGCTAAAAAAATTAATGCAATAAAAAAACAAATCGCAGGTACGGTAATAACAATTCTATTTTTGCGATAAAAAACAGTAAATGAAACAGTTGAAATCAACATGGCAATAGCAAGCCAACTAATGATGTTTTGCGGGAGTGATTGGCGTAAACTCCCTAAACTATCAATATAAATTAGGCTGGCTAAATGCCAAATAATAAATATACCAATAAATAATGAGCGAGATATCATAATCATAGTGCAT
The DNA here is from genome assembly GCF_050446505.1 of Providencia sp. SP181. Taxonomy (NCBI): domain Bacteria; kingdom Pseudomonadati; phylum Pseudomonadota; class Gammaproteobacteria; order Enterobacterales; family Morganellaceae; genus Providencia; species Providencia sp. SP181. The sequence continues at coordinate 140,649 of NZ_JBBPXM010000005.1, read as the reverse complement.
TACCACGGTATTAAATAAAGGTAGCGATTAACCAAGCATTGCCTTTGTAGTCTCCAGGTTCAGCGTCTGAACCTGAAAGCTGACTTTCAATGCGAATATTTTTGACCTTATCAATAGTGGTTTCAATTTCTTTCCCACTTTGGTTGGTTTGCTCATCATAAAGCGTGACTTCAGAGTAAATTGTATTATTGCCTGATTTTAGTGGAACGCGTTTTTCTGGGTCGGTGTCAGTTGCGTAATCTAATTTTAATTTCACTTTTACAGGCTGAACTCGTTCACAGGTATAGGTGACTGTGCGTGTTTCCTTACTATTAAACTCAAAGGCATCCAGTGTTTTATGGTCAATATTTAAATTATCAATATTAGAACGGCAATTTGATGGGTAATTAACCACCGATGTTGCGAGGTCTAATTTTACACTGGCTTTATCTGCTGGTACGTAAAGAGTTGGCGTGCCATAGTCTTGGAATAAACGGGTATAGCCTGCAATCATCGCATCAGGAATCACAATTTTGCCATCGACGGGGATTTCTTTAACGTAAACCCTCACTTCAAACGGAAAATGCACAGTAAAGAAAGAGGTCGCTAATGGTCCCATTTCTTCATTTGAGCACCCACGCCCAGGAATATTTCGCCACCCGCTAGTAATGCCGTTATCAGAATAAAGCGTAAAAAAAGTATTTGAGTTGATTTTATAGGCCGTTAGTCCTTTAAGTGAAAACCCCGCTTCTGGCATATATGCAAATACGCGGTGATAAGCATAACTCCAAGCAAGTCCTGAACTGTAGTTTCCTTCGAGGAAATTAACTGTGCATTTAACTTGGCCAAAAGGTTGTGACGTTGTTTCATTAATAACAATCCCTGTACTATTTGGTGGCGCAATTAAATAATATTTATTGTTATCTGTGCCAATAGTTGGGGTTGTTGCCACAACCGAATTGTTCGAAATTAAACTCATTTTATAGCCACCACCAGTGCCTGCATAGCGGGTTGCTTGTGCTTGTAGGCTGCTTAAACACAGTGGTAGCAATAACAGTAATTGTGAATAAATTTTTAACTTTTTCATAAGTTTTCTCAATATTACAGGTAATCAACCATTACAGATAAAGCCGCGGTAAATGGCCCTGCGGTAAGGTTTTCTAGGGCTTGATTAGTCACAAGTTGCGACTGAATAACGATTTTCCCTGTATCACCACTGATGGTAGGGGCGATCCTTTCCCATTTATTCAAGTTCAGCGCCGTGCTTTTATTTTCTTCTGAAAAACGAATACCCAGCCCATTAATTGAGGTGGCCAGCACCGTTTCGTTATTGACAGTTAGGGTATTGCCTTCTCTCGGAGAAAGATAAACCTGTAAATTTTTACGAAGCTCACATTGCTTAATCAAAATGCCAAACGATTGTTTTTCTTCGGTTAACCTATCGAGTGCAACTTCTCTAAAATTGATAAATAGTTCTTTCTCGCTATTTTCCGCGGTTAACACACAAGGCGGTCGCACTAACTTGGCAGACAGTGACAGCAAGATATCGGCTTGGGTACCAAAGGAAATAAATAGCCCGACTAAAGGAAATATAAAACGTGTCAGTTTCATTCTAATTCTCCCTATTGATAATCAAGGTTGAACGTCACGGTTGAAGAAAAGCCGCCTGTTGTTAAACGCGCATTAAAGGGTTTTTGTGCATACACACCAAATGAAAGAGTATTAATTGACCCTTTTCCTGATTCAGTGACAGTACTGACGTCTATTTTTGTATTTAGGTCGAGCTCTTTGCCATTGCTATCCGTAAGCGCTAATAACACATTGGATTCACCCGTTGTTTTTAGGTAGTTAATACCATTATGGGCTTCTGTATTTTGGGTATTTAAGGTGATTTTGATGGTTTTATTTAATGCCATCGCTGAACAATCCACGATATCCAATTTAAAGGGCTGCATTTCAGAGCGCCCTAGTGTTTCGAGGGATGAAAAGCGTAACCCAGACAGGTAGACTTTTTTCTGCGCATCATCATCACTGAGGCGACAACCTAAAGGCACTAATACACCTTCAAAATAAACCGTTAGGCTGTTGGCAAAACTGCTATTCGCCGTTAGGAATAAAAGGCTAAATAATAATATTGAGTACTTAGTCATAATTTATTTCCAGACGTTGTGCTGTGTTATTGGCAGGGATAGATAACAAAAATGTGTTATTGTGCAAGGGTTGCGCTAACACATGCTTTTCTGCACCCAACTTCAAAGTAAAAGGGACCCAAGCGTGTCGTTTTGCTAATTGATTACAATGGGAAAAATTCATTTCTAATTGATAAGTTTGTGCTAGTAACGTGGTTTCATTTAATTTTAATGAAATCTTAGGTAGACAAGGAGCAGTGACAATACGTGCGTTGACATAGACTGTGCCCGTAGTGACTGGTGCAGTGGACTGCGCAAAAATAGGTGCCGCAAAAGCCCATAGCGCTAAGTAACGTAATTTCATCGTTATGCTCCTTTCTATTTTGACGCATTATTCAGTCACACTGCACTGTGATACTTGGCACTTGAATGCCAGTGATGGCTTTCCGCCGTAATCATTAATGTATGTCAGGTAAGGTGTTGAAAATTTGGCTGATTTAATAATTTGATTCGATTTTGGTGGCACCATGATAGCCTCAAAATCACTCTCTTCAGATTGCTTTTGGCTGTTTCCAATGCCTATAACGGTTAAATAAAAAGGTGTTGGATTATTTAATGTATAGCCCGTTGCTGCAGGCGTTAGCGTGACGTGTTTTGCCCAATCTGTTTTACTTTGCGCCACAATACTTTCTGGGCGATAAAACAGTTTTACGCGGCTTTGTAACGCAATTTGCAACACACCAGCCTCTGATGATTTAGGTGGAATTTCGCGCAAGTTGTAATAAAACAGGGATTCTCTGTCTTGCGGCAATTTCACAATATCAGGTGCAGTACTTAAACGAACTAAACTGGTGGATTTTGGCTCCATACGCTGAATGGGCGGCGTGGCAATAATTGGGCCTGTTTCGAGCTTTTGCTCAGACGCATTTTCTAACCATGACTGCGCCAAGTAAGGCAGTTCAGGGTTGTCATTGCGGATGGTTATGTTGATAGAGGGTTGATTACCATCGAAAATAATACGAGTACGATCAAGCGTGACGGCGGCTTGAGCGGTACTCAAGACGCTTACCGTGAGCGTAAAGGCTGTGGTTAAAAGTAAAAAGTGGCGGTTCAATTTCATTTCAATTCTCTTATTAACGACAAATGATAGTAGGGTAAACGTCCTGAGGGCTAATCACGTCAGGAACCTGTGCACTGCACTGAAGTTTGTTTCCCCAATAGATATTTAATAATTCCTTGGCGCGGATACCGACAATCCACGTAATGCCCTGTTCACCGACAATGCCTAGCTCAATATTGCTGCTATTGCGCACGCTGGCACCAAATGGTGGATAGCTGTTATCGGTAAGTTTTAAACGTGCAAAAGTTTTTTCACCTTGAATAACATTCAGGCTGCGATAGCCAATGGCTCCACGGGTTAACGTGGCATCAGTGACGGTCTCTAACGCTTCGACGTCTTTTGGTAACTTACTGGTATTAATTGATGCGCTAGTTTTCCGATAACTGCTTACATTCGGTAATACAGCAAGGCCGAAGTGGTTGGTTTTGTATACCCCACCACTGAGTGGTACGTTAGCGGCGCCTGGAGTTTCTACTACGAGGCGTGTGCCCCCATAGGCTGCTTGGTGCATAGCAATCCCTTCTTTAATTAAGGTAATGCCGCCATTAATTGAGCCACCCACGCTGTGGTATTCATTCGGCACATAGCTGGCATTCCCTGAAATCGAGGCATAAGGGAGGTTTTGGCTTAAATACCCGCTAAAGCTAGTTTGATCATCTTGATTATTTCCAGTTTGGTAACCCACATTCAGGTTATAGCTGCGTTGTTCGCTATATCCGCTGTAGCCCACATTGTGGGTTGAGCTGTGCTTGCCATTTTGATCCCGTGTGTAGCCTTCAGAAAAGCTAAAGCTACTGCCTTGGGATAATGGGATCGTAAAATATAAGCTGATCGCATCATCTTGATAGCCTGCTCTTTTTGAACGGGTTGCAGATGCGGTGAGGTTAACGTTTTTCAGCCCTAGCGCCGCCCAATTTAATAGGGTACTCAGGTATAAGCTGTACTGTTCCTCAGTTTCACTATTCCAATATGTGTTGTATTGGTAGTTGCCACCCAAAGAGAAATCGTCAAAATATTTGTTGATATTCACTTGGTAGCTTTCTTTTTGCGCTTGGGATTCATTGCCAGTACGGCGTTCGTCCAAGGTTTGTTGCAATGAACGGTAAGTTTCATCAGAGAAACGGTACCCTGCGAACGTAATGTCGGTTCTGGCTTCGTCAAACGATTTTGAATAACTGAGACGGTAGCTTCGTCCTGTTAAGGTTTTATCAATCAACTGCGCATGCGACTGGGTGGCATCAAATGAAAGGCTACCGAATGTAAATAAGTCACGGCCAAAACCTGCTGAAAAAGCTTGGTAATTTTTTGATAAAACTGAACCACCATAGATAGACCACAGGTTATTTAACCCATAGGATAATTCGCCTGATGCGGTTAAATCACCTTCGAGTTCTCGGCCATTAAAGCGCGGTTTCCCCGCAGCAAATTTATAACGAATTTGCCCTGGCCGAGTTAGGTAAGGTAACGCTGCAGTGGTGATACTAAATTGTTGTTCTTCACCGTTTTCTTCACGCACGGTGACATCGAGCGTTCCACGAATGGAGCTATCCAGAGTTTGAATACGAAATGGTCCCGCAGGCACCGTTGTTTCTAACACAATGCGGTTATGGCTTTTGACAATAACGGTGGCATTAGTCTGGGCAATACCAATAATTTCAGGGGCATAACCTGTTAACTTTGGCGGCATCATGTTTTCATCGGTTTCAAGAGAAATACCGGTGTACTGCCAGGAGTCAAAAATAGCAGAGTAAAAGTAGTTTTCACCTAGAGTTAAAATAGATGCTATTGATTTAATTGAACGATATGCGAATAAGCGGCTAAACGAAGCATCGCTATATTGGTTCTCAAAGCTCCCCGTGGATTTACGGTAATTGGCTTGGTAATCACCCCGTAAGCGCCATGCACCAAAATTAAGGCCTGTTGTTCCATTGGCTGAAATATATGACTCTCGAGAGCCTGAGTTTCTACGCGTTAAAGAACCTGTGAGGTTGTAATCTAATAAAAAGCCATTAACACCTTCCTCCCAACGGGAAGGAGGAACCCAACTTGGATCAGTGTATTCTAAATAGCTTTGTGGAATTAAAATTGAGAGCGTTAATGTGGATAAATCAACATTCAGCGTTGCCCCCTCAAGTGCGGACAAATCCAAGCATTTTCCATTATCACGATATTGAACTAATTTGATTGCATCAGGCGTTAATCCTAAGCGATCCAAAATATTGAAAGGAATACAAACCGTATCGAATAAATTATTTTCTTGAGATTGCGGTGCGATTACTGTGATATCTTGTGCACTTCCCATACTCTCATTATTGACTTTGAGTGTTAAATGGTAAGTGCCAGGCATAATAAATCCGGCCTGAGAAAACTGGCTAAAATCGATATTCTGTGTGTCTTCGGTATCTAACATATCCGTATTAAACTCGACAGCATAGGCTATTGAAGAAATAGAAGATAAAAAAGACGTCACAATAATGTAGGAATAAATATTAAGTCTAACCATGATTTTTTCATCGAATTAATTATGTGTTTATTTATTAATCGTAAGTAACGTTGAATTTAATAGTGGTAAAATAATCCCCAGGCGTAATTTCATTATTACTTGTGCCTAATTCTGTTTCATATTTCAAATAGCTTTCTTTACTTTTATGATCAAAATAAATGTAGTTATTAGATATAGAATAAAGTTTATTTGGCATTAATAAGTTGTCATTACTATCGTAAATATATAGAACAACACCAGGCTTAGGTCCTGAAAGCTTTATTGCATTGCTATATATATCTTGCGGGGCAAAGAAGCGAATTTTAATGCCTTTGTGGTTATTATTGTCATATTCGCTAATACAGTTATTCAATTTTATATAAAATGGCTTACGCGTTATTTTTCTATCTTCTATTTCATTAATACTAAAGTTAGATATATAGTCGTAATTGATATACTGATACTGGCTATCTGTTTCAATAGAGCAGGGGGCAGCAACAATATAGCCTTGCATTACCGCCTCACCACGAAGCCCATCTTGTACATGTCCTAAATTAGAATCTATTGCATAAGAATTAATAGAGCTCAATAATAAGGTGGTTAATATATAAATATTTTTTTTCATAATGAACCTTTTTATAGGGAGGAATAAAATCCTCCCTTAAAAAATTACTCGTATGTGATTTTAAAATCAGCAATAGAGCTAAATTCACCTTCAGTGACTGCAACAGCACCATCAACACGTTTAGCTAATGCAGTAAATTCTAAAACGTTTTCACCTTGTTTATTACGAATTTGGTTCATCACAGATTTAGCTTCATCAAATTTAAAGTCTTTAATCTGAACACCGATGTTTGTTGCAGAACCTGTAGTACCTAAGAATTCTTTGTTAGTACCCACATAGTTTTTACCACCAAAGGTAATTTTGATATCTTTAACTGCAACCCAGTTATCATCTTTATCTTTACTGAATTCATCGAAATTACAGTCTTTGATTTTAATCGCGATATCTTTTTCAGCTGCATTACCTGCTTCTAAAGATGCGCGAGAAAGTTGACCAAAAGGAACTTCTTGTTTAGTGCTTTCAGATTCAATATTACATGGCGCATTAACAACTTGGCCGCTGAAATGTAATTCGCCTGAGTTGCCACTTGCTAATACAGAGGTAGACAGTGTTGACGCAGCAAATAAAACAGCAACAGATAATTTATTTAATTTCATACTAAAATCCTTAAGAGAAAAATTAACAATTTCCATAATGAAGCCTCTTTACTAGCGGGCATTATAGGAATTGATTTACTTACCCATCATTGGGATGTAACTGGTTATATATAAAAGAAAAATTGGGCCTTTTATAAACCTGTATCCATTCGTACTTTCATATCAGGAAATGATATTTGAATATCAGTCTATTCGACGAGAGCTATATTACCCTTACCGAGTGTATAGCGAAATAAAATTCTTAATTTTTAATCTAATATGAACGTTTATTCTCTGTTGTTATTGTGTTTTAATGAGTTTTAATATTTTTATGCTTCATTAATATTGAAGTAAATAATTAATTTTTGTGATTTTAAGGTGTTTTAATATGTTTCAATGTATGAATTTTTTAAAATACAAAAAAAATGCATCAGATATTAGAATATCTGATGCATTTTGTTGTTTTTTTGAGGGTTACTAACAGTGATTAGATTGTACAAATAAACATTGGCGAGTAATTTTCTTCAAAAATATAATTTTTATCGTTTAACCGTTTTACTCTAGTGAAGTAAATTTGGTTAAGCTGCGGGAGGCCTCGTATATAAACGTCATCGCCAGCCTGGTCGCTCGGGTCAATGTAAATATTTTTTACCTGAGAAAAAAAATGACTGCCTTGCCGTTTATACTCAATAAGCAGTTTTCGGGAGATAATGTATTTTTTATTATTAAATTTAACTTCTCCCGTCATGATAAAAGAATGCAGGTGATCATTATCCGCACTTGGAATGACACTCAGTAGGTAATAGCCGCTTAAGCTAGGGCGATCGTCTGAAATGTCAATTTTCAAAGTTGCGCGACAATCAGGTATAATAGGTGTGCTAATTTTAATGTAAGTATATAAACTAATTAAAACCAAAATGATGGCCGTGAAGAGTAAAAAAATAAAGCGCGCAGGTTTGTTATTTGACATAAAAATTCTCACAACTTATTGTTGCATCACCTTTTGCAGTATTTGGGCAGTAAGATAAAAATAAATAGTCATCATTGAAATTTTTATTTTTAGTGACAATACCCACATTATAGTAAAAAATAGTAGCGGGTTTCTTGCAATCAATATTTAAACTTTTTAGCCTATCTTTTAGTACAGCAAAACTCATTGAGCGAGTATCTGCCTTATGGTAACTGTTTATATAACGAATTGAGCACTGATCAATTTGACCGACTTCTGGGTATTCAGTACGGCTAGCAAAAAAGTAGCTTTTAAACAAATAAAGCAAACAAAAGATAATAACGGCAATCAGTGTTATTTCTAGGTAGCGATTATTTAAAATATAAGCTTTTTTAACGGGGGTTTTGGCATTTATTTCGTTTTCTTCATCTATTTCTAAAGAAGACTCAGTCGATGGAGATAAGAGGGAGGGGATTTCTGAAATAGTTTCTTCAGGCTGTTCGTCGCTTATTTCAAAGGTTAAATTAGCTGAAAATTTTATTCCTACTTTTGGAATAGTTGAAATAATTTCTTCATCAAAAAAAGATGATAAATGGCGGCGCAAAACAGAAATACTGCTATTTAAATTATTGTCAGAAACAACTTGGTTATGTTCTTCCCATACACGACGTAATAAAGTTTCCCTATCTAAAACTTCTCCGTTATTTTGTGCTAATACTAAAAGTAAACGATTTAACGTTGTCGTCAGCTTAATTGCGTCGTCAACGTGACTCGTATACAACAGCCCCTGATTGCTGTCATAGGTAACATGCTGATTAATTAAATATTTCATTTTAGGATGGGTTTTATTTATAGTGGAATACAACTGTATGGTGTCAGTTTATACCCGTAATTCGGGATATGTCAATTAAACTGAATTAGAGTAATTTATTATATTATTTAAAGTGGAAAAAATAGAGTAAATTACCGGTTAAAATAAGTTAAATTTAATGGGGTTAAATGGCAACGTTAATATTTAATTAAATAAAAAAGCCCCGGTTAGGGGGCTTTGATGTATTAGATTATCCGTTAAGCTGTTGGCTCAAGGATTTGATGCATAACAGGGTGGAATTTACGTTTAAAGTAAACTAACCCATGCCCTGTGTCATTTACAATGATTTGTTTCATTTCAACCATGTAGACAGAGTGCGTACCAATGTCCTGAACTTGCGTGATTTCGCCTTCAAGATTAGCGAGGGCATTTTTCAGTAATGGTTGCTGTAAAATACCGTTATCCCACACATTCCAGTTAAAACGCTCTTCCATTGTGGAACCTTTCATTCCCGCAAAATGGCACGCTAATTCTTCTTGGTCATGGCTTAGCACATTCACACACAGGCGGCCATTCTTTTGAAATACCGCATTCATTGCACTGTTGCGGTTGACACATACCATCAAAGTTGGTGGCGTATCCGTAACTGAACAGACTGCAGTTGCTGTAATTCCACAGCGACCTTCAGTACCATCCGTGGTGACTATGTTCACTGCTGCACCGAGACTAGCCATCGCATCTCTGAAACGCAGGCGATGTTCATTTTCTAAAGACATATTGACCTCCTGCTACTGATTACTTCAGCAGCGAATCTAACTGATTAATATCATTATTGTTATACAGGTGTGGACGTTTCCATCCGTGTTGATCGTAATCTGATAAGCAGCGATCAACCATATCTGTCATGGCTTTCATGTTGCCAGAACCTTGTGCATGACGCAGACATTGCAGACGAATTTCGTCTTGGCTTCCTGCGTAGTTAATTTCATACAGTTCATGGCGACCACCAAACTCACTACCAATTGCATCCCACATGAGTTTGAGGATCTTAATACGTTCGACGTGATCCATTCCGTTTGAACCGCGTACATATTTAGCTAAGTACCTATCAATTTCTGGATTATTCATATCACGAACGCTGGATGGCAAGTAGATCAGCCCACTCGTTACGTTACTTTCAATGATATTTTTAATTTTGGTGTAGGCCATAGGTGCCATAACACGGTATGTCTGGATAGCTTGGGTATCTGGTAGGAATGCCCCGCCTTCCCAAGCTTTCGCTTCTGATGTCATTGCATCAGTCAATGACCAGAACAGGTTACGCCACGCGACCACTTCACCTAAATCAGCCTGTACACCACGGAAATCAATAACACCTGTACATTCTAAACTTTTTTGTAACAATCCGGTAATGAAGTCTAATTTAACGGCCAAGCGGACACAAGCTTGTAATGGGAATAAACGTGCGAACCCACCTTGTACAGCCCAATTACGAGCACGGTCAAAGTCACGGTAAATCAAGACGTTTTCCCATGGAATTAACACATGATCCATCACTAAGATGGCATCATTTTCATCGAAACGGCTGGAAAGTGGGTAATCAAATGGTGCGCCAGTTGCGCCAGCCACTAATTCATAAGAGGCGCGAGAGATTAATTTCACACCGTCGGCATCCATTGGTGCAACAAACATCAGTGCAAAGTCAGGGTTATCGCCCATCACTTGCGCAGAACCAAAACCGATAAAGTTATAGTGTGTTAAGGCTGAGTTGGTCGCAACCACTTTTGCACCGCTGACGATAATCCCTGCATCAGTTTCTTTTTCGAGTTTAATATAAACATCTTTCACTTCATCTGCGGGCTTATGGCGATCAATTGGTGGGTTAACAATCGCATGGTTAAAGTATAAGCCGCTTTCTTGAATGCGTTTGTACCAGTTGCGCGCGTTATCCGCAAATTGGCCGTAATATTCAGGGTTTGCGCCTAAACAGCTGGCGAATGCCGCCTTATAGTCTGGAGTGCGTCCCATCCATCCGTAGCTCTGGCGTGACCAATCTGCGATTGCATCACGTTGTTGGCGTAATTCGTCTGCACTTTTCGCGAAACGGAAGAACTTGTGCGTGTATCCACCATTACCTGTGTCGGTGTTCCAGCAAAGCTGGTCATGAGTCGTTTTATCATGGAGCGCATCATATAACTGTCCTATAGAAGCCGCTGAATTACGAAAAGCAGGGTGAGTGGTGACATCTTTTACGCGTTCGCCATAAATATAAATTTCACGGCCATCTTGTAGGCTTTTTAGGTATTCTTGGCTATTAAAAGGGCGTTTAGCATCTGAGCGAAAATCTTCTGGTTTCATGTCTACCTCGTTATCTCACAATGAGGGCTTGCATTGATAGGGGACAAAGGTGCAAGCGAATATGTTAATTTTATGTTTGTTTTGTGTTTATTAATTGAATCGCTTTCTGAGACAATTTTAAAGAGACTTTAGAAAGGTTTACTGGTACTTTTCGTTGGTATGGGAAGTTTATAAAAGAAATGTGATCCTATCGATATTTTAATGTTAATGTAATCATTATTTTTAATTAAAATAATCTAAACATCATAATATTGAGGTTTATTTATATATTAACAATAAGTTATTTTACTTTATTCACATGTCTAATTTTTGTCCTTTAATTTCACTTTTTGTTATTCTGGACAACCTTGTTTAAGTAAGTTAAAACAAAATTGATAAGAGATAAAAATGTTTTTAAAATGTAAAATAAAATTTATTGCCGCTGAATTGTTCAACGGCAATGAAACTTTTCAAGTGAAAGGGAAATATTTGATCGCTTAATGGATATTTTGTTCACGCCAAGTGCTCGGCGAGCTGCCGACGAGTCGGTTAAAAAAGCGAGCGAAGTAGGCTGGGTCTTTAAACCCGAGTTGGTAGGCAATTTCAGAAACAGGGCTGTCCGAAAAAATAAGCAAACGCTTGGCCTCACGTAGAATACGGTCAAAAATGAGTCTTTTTGGCGGCCGATTAGCAAATCGGCGGCACATATCTTTGAGGCGCGATTCTGTTACGCCAAGTTTTTGTGCATATTCAGGTACGGCAAGGTGCTCATGATAATGTAAGTCAATTAATTGGTTAAACCGTTGGAATAGGCGATGCTCCCCTCGAACACCGCTAGTCGGGTGCCCATCTAATGGGATTGACCGTAGTAGAAAAGTAAAAAGTGCTTGCGCCAAAGAGGATAAAGCCTGATGTTTCCCTACATTGTTATTTGCTGATTCACGCGCCATCAATGCCCAGTAATGATTGAAAGTATCAATATCATCGAGCTTATCGGCAACAGATAAGCAAATAGCAGGAATATCCACTAAATCAGGATGAGCAGGATAAAGAGACTCAAGCAGTGGCATGATAAGATCTTGTCGCACAGTCAGTACATGCCCGTCCGTGTCTTCTTGAGTAAAAAAGGCATGGGCGACAGAAGGGGGAGTTAAAATAAACAACGGTGCCTGGACAGAATAGCGTAATTCGTCAAGCTGCAAGGTAATGTGGCCAGTGACCAAATAATGCAACTGGAAGAAACCATCATGGCGATGCGCCTGCATATCACGACCAAAAAAGGCAGCCATGTTGCCGAAGGTTTGGTAGTGGACGTCGTTGGTGCCTTGGGTTTCGTCGTAATCAGTACTAATATCTATATTTGTAATCATGCCCTTCATATTTCGACCTGTAGCGTTGTTGGCTACACTCCGCTACTCGGGTCACATACTTATGTATGCTCCCCGAGATATCGTCGTTTGCCGCCTAGCTACAAGCCGAACTATTTTGGGCATTCCAAAATTTTCGGCTTGTAGCAGTTTGGATACAAATATATTACTGACACCCTTTAATAATTATTATGCAGCATAAATTATTAAAACATTCAAAACATTCAAAACATTCGAATCATTAAAATTTTAAGGTGTTGCCCTTGGCCTTGAGTTTTTCATTGGGATAGCAATGACTAACAGCGCGCCGACCACCAGCAGGCCAGCCACAAAATACAAACCTGAGTTAAAACTACCCGTTTGGTCTTTTAACCAACCAATCAATAGTGGGCTGACGGCAGAACCTATATTACCCGTTGCGTTGATAACCGCAATACCGATGGCGCGAGCACGTAAACTGATCGATTGGTCTGGCGTTGTCCAGAATACCGCCATCGCGGTGAATGAACCCGTTGATGCCATAATGATACCAATCAGCTGAATAATTGGGTGGCTAGTCATTGCAGCGAGAACCCAACCCGCGGCAGCAAATAAATACGGTAGGGCGGTGTGCATCTTCCGTTCTTGCAATCTATCTGAACGGCGGCTCCAGTAAATCATCCCCAAAATCGTACAGAATTGTGGGATAGCGGTAAGTAGCCCAATCATGGCATTACTACTGCCTTGGTTGAAGCTCTGCATGATTTGTGGCGTCCAGATATTAATCGCGCTTAACGTGTTGGTTAAACAGAAATAAGCGACGGTATACATCAAGATAACAGGGGTGAAAATCTCTTTCCACAAACTGGTATTTTGCAGGGCACTGTGGCTTTTTGACCCTTGTGGCTGCACGAGTTCCAGCTGGTCTTTATCCATCATTTCTTGCAGTGTGTCTTTATCTTCTTGCGTCAGCCATTTGGCTTTCTTCGGTGAATCATCAAGGTAGAACCAAACTAACACACCTAAAATCACGGAAGGGAAGCCTTCAAGCAGGAACAACCATTGCCAGCCTTTTAGGTCTAAAATGCCATCCATCCCTAAAATATAACCAGAAGCTAGGGATCCGAACGCCATGGTGACTGGCATCGCAATCATAAATAAGGCATTAGCACGAGCACGGAAATAGGCTGGAAACCAATAAGTTAGATACACCAGAATCCCTGGCAAGAAGCCCGCTTCAGCGATACCCACTAACATTCGCAGAACGTACAAACTTGTTGGCCCTGTGGCAAACATGGTTGCCGTTGAAGCAATCCCCCAAAGTACCATGATGGTGGCTATCCAGCGACGCGCACCAACAATCCCCAACATAATATTACTTGGAATACCAAAAATAACGTAGGTGGCATAGAACAAGGTGGCAGCTAAACCAAACATGGTTGAGGTCAGGCCGATGTCTTTCCCCATGGTGAGACCCGCAAAGCCAATGTTAATACGGTCTAGGAAAGAGAAAACAAACAGCACGAATAAAAAGACGATCAGCCGTTTGAATAATTTATTAATGACCCGCTGCTGCGGCTCAGTTAAATTTTTATGTTGTTCAGCAGGGTTAGTGCTTGCAAGTTGTTGATTACTCATTGTAGGGCCCTCAATTCTTTCTTCTGAAAATTATTATAGGTACAAGGGACGATGAGGCAGTCATGGTGGTGTCTGCCCTTTATTGCGATTTTAATATTTCACTCGTTTAGATAAGCCGTTTGTCTGTAGGGTAAAAAGTTATCTAAATAAGCAGGTTTAGTTAGTAAACACTAGGTGTGCTGGATGTCACTTCCGAGACCGTTTTGCCAAATTTTGCGGCAAGGGCTTCGGCGGTACGTGCTAGCAGCGTAGTATCAACGCCGACAGCGACAAACAGTGCGCCGAGTTTCAGATAATGTTCAGCAACCTCAGGGGCTGCCATTAAGATGCCAGGGGCGAGACCCGCAGCACGAATTTGTACAATCGCTTTTTCTATCACGGCTTTGACTTCAGGGTGGTTAGGATTTCCCGAAAAGCCCATGTCTGCACTGAGATCAGCTGGACCGATAAATACACCATCGACGCCTTCTACTTTTAAGATCTCTGGCAGGTTATTCATTGCTTCGCGGGTTTCGACCTGCACGATCACGCACATTTCATCGTTGGCACGAGTGAGGTAATCAGGGACTCGATTCCAGCGAGATGCACGTGCTAGTGCACTGCCAACACCGCGGATCCCTGCGGGTGGGTAGCGTGTTGCGCGTACTGCTTGCTTCGCTTGTTCGGCATTTTGTACCATTGGCAGCAACAAAGTTTGTGCGCCAATATCTAACAGTTGTTTAATGATCACAGGATCATTCCATGGTGGACGCACAACGGGTTGCGATGAATAAGGGGCGATCGCTTGCAATTGCGATAATGTTGTCTGTACATTATTTGGTGCATGCTCTCCGTCGATCAGTAGCCAGTCAAAGCCAGCACCCGCTAACAACTCGGCACTATACGGGCTGCATAAACCCAGCCATAAACCAATTTGAGGTTGGCCACTTTTTAGCGCTTTTTTGAATTTATTTTCTAAGATGTCCATTATAATTTCCTTATACAAAACGGCAGCTTATAGAACCCATGTTGCCGTAATCGACGTGGAACACATCGCCTTTACGTGCGGGAACTGGGCGGGTAAAGGACCCGCCAAGAATGATCTGGCCGGGTTCAAGTTGAACATTATGTGGCGCCAATTTATTGGCTAACCATGCAACGCCATTGGCAGGGTGATTCAGCACTGCTGCCGCAACGCCAGATTCTTCAATGACACCATTGCGATAAAGCAGGGCGCTGATCCAACGCATATCTAAATCGCGTGGTTTAATTGGGCGTCCGCCTAAAATGACCGCGGCGTTTGCGGCGTTATCTGAGATAGTATCGAACACTTTACGTGGGCGATTAGTTTCAGGATCATTGTTATGGCAACGGGCATCGATCAGCTCAAGCGCGGGGATCACGTAGTCTGTGGCGTTATAAACATCAAAAATAGTGCAGTTTGGCCCACGCAGTGGTTTTGCTAAAACGAACGCGAGTTCAACTTCAATGCGCGGTACAATAAAGCGGTCGGTTGGGATGTCACAGCCGTCATCAAAAAACATATCATCAAGTAGCGCACCGTAATCTGGCTCATCAATTTGTGAGCTGGCCTGCATCGCTTTTGATGTCAGCCCAATTTTATGGCCTTTGAGCACGCGCCCTTCAGCGATTTTTAACCCAACCCATTCTTTTTGAACGGCATAAGCATCGTCGATCGTCATTTCAGGGTGATCTAAAGAAATCTGGCGGATCTGCTCACCGCTTTTTTCCGCTTGATTTAGACGCTGCGCTATTTGCAAGATTATGTCTTTCTGTAACATCTTATTTTCCTTTTGTACCTCAGCTCGTCATGCTTCGAGTGAGAACTGCATTAACTGCCTTGTTCTCACTCGAATTATTTAGAGCTAACAATTTGGATTTAAAATCATCCGTTCAAGTTATACTTCGAGCTTAGGTTTTATCTGCAATTTATTGAAAAATAGTCTGCTAATTAACTAGTTAGAAAGACCGCCAAAGCAGAGGTATTTCACTTCCAGATAATCTTCAATGCCGTAGCGCGAACCTTCACGCCCCAGTCCAGACTGTTTAATGCCACCAAATGGGGCGACTTCATTCGAAATAATGCCTTCGTTGATACCCACCATGCCGCTTTCTAATGCTTCAGCAACGCGATAGATACGGCCGATATCCCGTGAATAGAAATAAGATGCCAAGCCAAATTCAGTATCATTGGCAAGAGCGATAGCGTCTTCTTCATCACGGAATTTAAATAGTGGTGCTAGCGGGCCAAAGGTTTCTTCTTTGGCGACTTTCATGGATTTTGTTACGCCAGTGATAACAGTAGGTTCAAAGAACAAGCCACCTAAACTTGCTGCTTTACCGCCAGCAACCACTTTTGCCCCATGAGAAACAGCATCTGCAATGTGCTCAGTTACCTTATCAACCGCAGCTTGGTTAATGAGAGGGCCTTGTTGGGAGTCGGCTTGTGTTGCAGGGCCAATTTTGAGTGCATTAACCGCTTTGGCTAAGCGAGCTGCAAACTCATCATAGACACCCTCTTGCACTAAAATGCGGTTTGCACATACGCAAGTTTGGCCGCTATTACGGAATTTCGCGGCTAAAGCACCTTGAACTGCGGCGTCTAGATCAGCGTCATCAAATACGATAAACGGTGCGTTACCACCAAGTTCTAATGACATTTTTTTCACGGTGTTGGCACACTGTTCCATCAATAATTTACCAACACGGGTTGAGCCAGTGAATGTCAGCTTACGCACAATTGGGCTTGATGTCATAACGCCACCAATAGCCTGCGCGTCAGTCCCTGGAACAATATTAAATACCCCAGCAGGAATACCAGCCTCTTCACCAAGAACCGCTAGAGCGAGGGCTGACAGTGGCGTTTCAGCCGCAGGTTTCAGCACCATCGTACAGCCTGCCGCAAGGGCTGGGCCCACTTTGCGCGTGATCATCGCATTCGGGAAGTTCCATGGTGTGATGGCTGCGACAACGCCCACAGGTTGTTTGATGGTTACAAGGCGGCGACCTGGTAATGGGGACGGAATGCTTTCACCGTAAACACGCTTACCTTCTTCAGCAAACCACTCAATAAAGCTAGCACCGTAAGCAATTTCACCCATCGATTCTGTCATCGATTTGCCTTGCTCTGCGCTTAGCAGTTGCGCTAACTCTTTTTGGTTATCCATCATTAAACGGAACCATTTATTTAAGATTTGGCTACGCTCTTTGGCAGTTTTTGCCCGCCAAGCTGGCAAGGCTTTTTCGGCCGCTTCGATAGCGCGTTGGGTTTCTACTGCGCCCACATTGCTGACTTTGGCAATCACCGTGTTATCCGCAGGGTTGGTCACATCAAATACGCTTTTATCTTGGGCATCAACCCATTGACCGTTGATATAAGCCTGTTGGCGGAATAATGTAGAATTGGTGTTTATGCTCATTTTTCGTTTTTCTCCGAAGACACGGATTGAATTTGTGGTCGGATGTTTTTAGCCGATAAACGTTGGCTCGTAAAACTTAATCCAGCACAAATCGCCATCACAAGTGCCATAGCAAAAGGGGATTCATCCTGTAAGACAGAAACTGCAACGCTCGCCAGTGCCGCCAACGCAAATTGAATTGAAATCGCAAGTGCGCTTGCACTGCCAGCAATTTTGCCGCGATGTTGCAGTAACAGTGACAAACTGTTGGTGCCGATAGCGTTGACCATCGATAGGAACAGCACCACAAGAATAACAATTATGGGGAGATTTTGTTGGTAAAAAAGTAGCAAAAGCAGACCAAATGCTAATTGAAAGCCACTTTGCATGGTGAGTATGCGTGTTAAACTGTAAATTTTTAGCAGTTTCACATTTAGCAATAACATCACAATCATCCCCAAAATATTGCAGCCGAACAACAAACCATAATGCTGTTCAGATACCCCAAAATAGTTGATGTACACAAACGGTGAACCACTGATAAAGGCAAACATTCCTGCAAAAGAGAAGGCCATGGTGCCGATAATACTCAGTGCTTCTCGGTCTGTGAGCACCTGCGTGTAGTTTTTAAACGCCACACAAAGTAAATTCTCTGACGAGCGCTGGTGGACTAACGTTTCGGGCAACAGAAGGAAAATTGTACTCACCGAAACTAGACCAACTAACGCCAACAGATAAAAAATTGCCTGCCACTGAAAATGAATCAACAAAAAACCGCCCAGTAGGGGCGCTAGCAAAGGCGCAATCATGGTGACTAAGGTCATCAATGACAGCACTTTGGGTAATTCATTTGCAGGGTAAACATCCCGCGCGATTGCCCTTGCCATGACAATTGCAGCACCGCTACCAAACGCTTGTAATGCTCTGAAAATAATCAAGGTATTGGCATTAGTCGCTTGAGCACATAACAAGCTTGCCACGGTAAAAATAGCCAGCCCGCTTAACAACATTTTTCGGCGACCCAGTAGGTCACTGAGTGGGCCATAAAACAGCATGCCCACACAGAAACCCGCAAAGAATGCTCCAAGGGTATACTGCATTTGTCCTTGTGTTGCCTGTAGAGCTGTCCCCATTTGAGGCAGGGCAGGAAGATACATATCGATAGACAATGGCCCAAATGCCACCAATGATCCTAATAATGGGATCAGCCAGTGTGGGATGTGTTTATCGAAATTTTTGACCATCGTGCCCTCGCTTTCTTCGCTCAACGATTACGCTTTGAATAAAGCGTGAACGTTGTTTTGTTTGTAGTTCAATATGGGGTCAAGCTCTTCCATGGTAAATGACAGCGCTAATAGGCGCTTTGCCGTTAAATCTGCAAAATGCGCCTTGATTAGGTCGAAAAGCATTTCCCCTGTTTTTTGCCTGTCTTCGAGGGAACGACCTGCACCAATTTTTAGCGTCATATGCACGAAAGCATAGTCATGTTTACCATCCGCCATTTGCCATGTATCTAACCAAATTGCACGGCTACGAATGCCGCCCAATGGAAAAATACCTGTACCCGCAAGGGCTTCATTTACTTTGGCAAATAATTCGGGAAGCTTAGCCTCTTCACGGATATTTTCGGTACATTCTGCATAAAAATGTGGCATAACAATTCCTTACGCAGTTTCAGTTTGCTTGTCAGTGATATAGCTTGGTAGTGGGAAAACCGCATTGAGCTGCCCTGTACCTGAGCTGGCGAATAAATCGGTTAAGATTTCTACGTTCTCTGAATATTTGTCCCAACCTAACATGCCAAGCAACATAACTGTGTCATGCATATGGCCTTCGCCGTAGCAGTAGTCCGCGTATTCAGGCAGCATTTTGCAGAACTCTTGAAAACGGCCTTCACGCCATAATTTGACGACACGCTTGTCCATTTGCTCATCAAATTCACGGGTGTAGCTATTCATGCCATCTTCCGCTTTTTGGTCATCGATAAAGCGGTGTGATAACGAGCCACTGGCTAATACCGCCACCGTACCATCGTATTTTTCAATGGCAGTGAGGACGGCTTCGCCTAACTTGCGGCTGTCTTCAAAGCTATGTGACGTACAAAATGCAGAGATTGAAATGACTTTGAAGTGGCGATCGCTATTCATATAGCGCATTGGAACTAAGGTTGCATATTCGAGAGTTAAGCTTGGAATTTCATGTGCTTGAGCACGAACACCGAGCTTACGCGCCTCTTCACCTATCATCTGGCCTAAGGCAGAGTTGCCATCATATTCATATTCCATATCGCGAATGAAATGTGGAAGTTCATTACTAGTATAAATACCTTTGAAATGATCGGCACAGTTGATGTGATACGCGCTGTTGACTAACCAGTGAGTGTCAAAAACAATAATGGTATCCACGCCTAATTCACGGCAGCGACGGCTAATTTCTTTATGGCCATCGATAGCGGCTTGGCGGCACCCATGGTTTTTACCTGGTAGTTCAGATAGGTACATGGATGGGACGTGTGTTATTTTTGCAGCTAGTGCCAACTTACCCATTTTCTTCCCCTTATTCGTCATACTTCACGTTGTAGCGTTGTTGACCGCTCGCGCTAACCCTAGTCACATACTTATGTATGCTCCTAGGGATTAGCTTGTTTGTCGCCTAGCTACACCGCGAATTATTTAGAATAAGTAGCTGAATTAATTATCATTGATTCAAAATTACTTAGAATAAAAAATGGTGTAGCTTGCTACGGAATAATTTTGCTTTTTATTACACACCCCAGCGTGGGATGTTGTGGTCTCCATAGGAGATACACACGTTCTTCATTTCGGCGAACACTTCAAAGCTGTACTCGCCACCTTCACGGCCAACACCAGAGGCTTTTACACCGCCGAATGGTTGGCGCAGGTCACGGACGTTTTGGGTGTTAACAAACACCATACCTGCCTCGATGCTGCGAGATAAACGCAGAATTTTGCTGACATCTTGCGTCCAAATATACGAAGCCAGGCCGTACTCCACATCGTTCGCCATACGTAGACCATCTTCTTCAGTCTTGAATGGGATCAAACAAGCTACGGGCCCGAAGATCTCTTCTTGTGCAACGCGCATACGGTTATCCACATCAGCCAGAACGGTTGGGCGCAAGAAATGACCATTTTTCAGGTGATCAGGTAGATCAGTTGGTTTATCTGGGCCACCCGCTAACAGAGTTGCGCCTTCTTCCATGCCGATGCGGATATAACCAGACACTTTGTTCCAGTGCTGTTGGCTGATCAATGCACCGACTTGTGTTTTCGGATCGTTCGGGTCACCAACGATCAGACGGTTTGCGCGTTCAGCAAAACGTTTTACAAACTCAGGATAAATGCTTTCTTGAATGAAAATACGTGAGCCCGCGGTGCAACGTTCACCATTAATAGAGAAAATAGTAAACAGCGCCGCATCCATTGCGCGCTCAATATCAGCATCTTCAAAAATCAGGACTGGAGATTTACCCCCTAATTCCATTGAATATTTTTTCAGCCCTGCGTTTTGCATAATGGCACGGCCTGTTGCTGTACCACCGGTGAATGAAACTGCGCGCACATCGTGATGTTTCACCAGTGCATCACCTGCCGTTGCACCATAACCTTGTACTACGTTCAGGACGCCTGCAGGAATTCCTGCTTCAAGCGCTAACTCCCCTAAACGGTTTGCAGATAGCGGAGACAGTTCAGACATTTTCAGCACGGCAGTATTACCCAGTGCTAAACAGGGTGCCGTTTTCCATGTTGCCGTCATAAACGGTACGTTCCACGGAGAGATTAATCCACACACACCGACGGGTTGTATCAGGGTGTAGTTCATCATTTTGTCGTCAACGGGATAGGTGCGGCCGTTCATTTGTTGGCAAATTTCAGCAAAGAATTCAAAGTTGTGTGAAGCGCGTGGGATCAACACATTTTTGGTTTGGTGAATTGGCAAACCCGTATCTTTGGTTTCCATTTCTGCAATTTGCGGTACGTTTTCGTCGATCAATTCACCTAAACGGCGCATTAAGCGAGCACGTTCTTTCATTGGCGTGTTAGCCCATTTTGGAAACGCGTCTTTCGCGGCGGCAACGGCTTGGTTGATTTCGTCTTGACCGCCAGAGGCGACTTCAGCGAGTACTTCACCCGTAGCTGGGTTCGTCGTTTGGAAATACTCTTTGCTGGCAACGTTCTTACCGTTGATCCAATGATTAATCTTAGTCATTACACTCGTTCCTCATAGTCTTTTTCGCTGATAATGGTGTTAACCAGTCGGCCAACGCCTTCAACTTCAACAATGACTTCGTCACCTGGTACCACATCTGACAGCCCTTTCGGCGTGCCTGTGGCGATCATGTCGCCTGGTTGCAGTGTCATAAAGTCACTGAGGTAAGCAATTAAAAATGGAATATCGAAAATTAAATCAGCCGTGGTGCCTTTTTGGCGTAATTCCCCATTCACATAGGTATAAAGCGCAAGGTTATGCGGGTCTTTCACTGCATCTTTATCAACAATCCAAGGGCCAATAGGTGTCAATGTATCGCGGCTCTTAACACGCAGATTGGGGCGATAGTAATTTTCCAAATAGTCGCGGATCGCGTAGTCATTACACACGGTATAACCCGCGACATAATCCATCGCATCTTCTCTTGAAACCTTGTGAGCCGTTTTGCCAATCACCACCACTAACTCAGACTCATAATGCATATATTCAACATTGTCTGGGCGTACAGAAACTTGACGGTGGCCTGTTAAGCTACTTTCTGCTTTTAAGAAAATTAATGGTTCTTCAGGTGGCTTAAATTCTAACTCTGCGGCATGGTCAGCGTAGTTCAAACCAAGGGCGAATAGGGTACCTTGCGCAGGGGGTAACCACGTCACATCAGATGAATCCCCAGCAACAACATTCCCGTTTGGTAATGTGATGGCTTCGTTATCGCCAACAGTGACGGCATATTCTGTCCCTTTAAAAAGGATTTTTGCGCGTTTAGTGATAGTAGACATTATTTTCCTCCTGCCGCGACAACCGTGTTTTTCAGACTTGGGAAGCCTTCTGCTTGAACCACCACTTCATCACCTGGTTTGATAGTGATGCGTTGTTGTGGGGTTCCCATCAGGATCACATCGCCTTGTTTTAAGGTGGCGAAATCACTGAGGGCAGCAACTAGCTCACTGGCATCACGGATTAAATCTTTTGTTGACCAACGGTCGACTTCTTTGCCATTCACTTGAGTGATGATATCAACAGGGGCATTTAGTGACGTTTTCACCATCTCACCAATTGGGCAGAAAGTATCACGGCATTTTGCTTTGATAGCAGGGCGGTAGAAGGTGTCTTCCGGCAGGCTCACTTCATTCGCGAGAGCAAATCCAGCAATAAATTTCATTGCATTCGCTTTGCTGACTTTGCGTGCATCTTGGCCAATCACCAGTGCAAGGGTTGCTCCACTTTGCACTTCTTCGCCCGCAGGGTGCAAAATTTGCTCGCCAGAATTGATGCGCGTATTGCGCGGCTTAATAAACCACACTGGGGTTTTGGGTGGGGTTTTATAAGGGGCTTGCTGGAATGCCTCGAGCCAATGGCTAAGTTGGCTTTGATGATTGAGGGCAACGGCAAATACTGTGCCTTTCATTGACAACTCCTTAATGAAAAGAATTCAACTTTCGAGTAATTATTAACATATTAATAAAGTATAATTTTGAAATTAGCAATACCTTTATGGAAATGTTAATTTTAATTGTGATCGCATTAACAAAATGCAACTGCCAATATGTAAGTTATTGTTATTAAATATTTTATTATTTTTTCAACTTTTTTTTAATTACAATTATTTAACTTTAATGGTAATTAAAAAATTATTTACTCATTAATATTTTAGGGTTTTTCTTTGAGATTGTTATTTGAGCGTGCTACTCTTTAACAGAGGTGAGCGAGGTGTATTGAAGTCAGGGTGAAATAGTGTGTTTTTATTAACAACAAGCCCAAAAGCATAACTTCAAAGCACCTAAATAGGGATTAAATAACATTAATTAAGTGATGAGTTTTAAGCTTATGCATGAATCATTGACAATTGCATTATTGCAAGCGAGAGAAACCGCAATGGGGTTCTTTCGGCCCATTTTAAAGTCGTATAATTTGACTGAACAGCAATGGCGTATCATTCGCGTTTTAGCTGATAACCGTTCAATTGATTTTCATGAGTTATCGGTTCAAACCTGTATTCTCCGTCCAAGCCTAACGGGGATCTTAACCCGTATGGAGCGCGAAGGTTTAATTTTTCGCTTAAAACCACTGAATGACCAACGTAAACTCTACGTTTCGCTAACGCCAACAGGGCAAGAGCTGTACGATAAAGCTCGTCAGGAAGTCGAAGAAGGCTATCAAAAAATCGAACTGGCATTTTCTCCAGAGAAAATGCAACAACTGACCGCCTTGTTGGATGAGCTTATCGCTTTAGAGAGCCCAGATTATAGTAGTATCGTTGCTGATAAGAAAAAGAGCGCCTAATTTTCGTCATATTTCGAGCTCTAGCTGTGTTGGCTTCTTTCGGCTATTTGGGTCACATACTGGTGTATGCTCCCCAAACTATCCTCAATTGCCGCCTTGCTAGAGTTCGAACTATTTAGAAAATTAGTTTGCCTTCGTCATATTTCGCACTGTGACGTTGTTGCTGGCACTTGGTTAGTTGGGCCATATGTTGGTGTATGCCCCCCAAACTATCCTCAATTGCCGCCTTGCTAGAGTTCGAACTATTTAGAAAATTAGTTTGTCTTCGCCATATTTCGCACTGTGACGTTGTTGATGGCACTTGGTTAGTTGGGTCATATGTTGGTGTATGCTCCCCAAACTATCTTTAATTACCGCCTTGCTAGAGTTCGAACTATTTAGAAAATTAGTTTGTATCTAGGAAATTAGTTTGCCTTCGTCATATTTCGCACTGTGACGTTGTTGCTGGCACTTGGTTAGTTGGGTCATATGTTGGTGTATGTTCATCAAACTATCTTCAATTACCGCCTTCCTGCAATTCGAATTATTTAGAGTATAGCTATTACTTAAATGATTTATTTTCCCTGTAGATTCACTGAAGTCGAGCTTCACTTATACTTATTAGATAAGCTCTAAATCCCTTACTGTCATATCCTTTTTGGCATTGTGAAATTACCTGTAGAGTGACTTGTGACAAATTCTTCAACGAAATCATTCTCAATAAAATCAATCAATTGATTTCTAGCATTTGACATTGATTTTTACGGTTAAGGAGGGGTTAAACGAAATAATTTAATGAAAAAATACAAAAAACCGTATTAAACATGAAAATATTCAATTTTAGTTATGGTGGTTCTTTTTTATCTAAAAACAGATAATGATAATGAGTTACATTACGTAAAATTTACTATTAATGACGTAAACTCAAATAAAATGACAAATAATCAGGTTTTATGGTGTTTATTATTCTCATCGTTATTCATGATTTCGCCTTATGGCTATACAGAAAATCAACTGCTACCCTCGACACAAGAAAGCATTCAATTTGAACAGAAACAACGATTGGAGTCGGAGCTAAGCCAACGTAATTTATTGGAAAAACAAACTACCATCCCCATTGAGGGTGCTTTGCCTCCTCCTTCCCAAGATGAAATATGTTTCCCTATCAGCGAGATCCAATTTGTTGGTGCAACACGGCTTAGTAGCACAATACAAACCCAATTAACTTCACCTTACTTAAAACGCTGCCTCACGCTGGGTGAAATATACGAGCTCACCAAGCATGTGACTAATTATTATATGGAACAGGGGTTTATTACCTCTCAAGCCATCATTCCTGAGCAAGATTTATCCTCACATCAATTGCGCTTACAAGTCATTGAAGGGCATATTGAAACTATTGAGATTGAAAATTCCCCTGAGCGCTTAGTTCATCAAATATTTCCTCATCAACAAGGTAAAATATTAAATTTACGGAACATTGAACAGGGGTTAGAGCAACTCAACCGATTATCATCTGCCAAATACACTATCGATATCCAGCCAGGAACCCAGAATGGCTACTCTCGGATTATTATTCATCAGCAAGGGAAAAAATGGCCTATCACAGGCCAATTGAGCCTCGATAATTCAGGCATGAAAGCAACGGGAAAACAGCTACTTACTGGTAGTTTAACGGTGGACTCACCTTTAGGGTTTGGTGAACAGTGGTCAGCCTCGGCCAATACAGATATGGATGGAAGCCCATCCCACCATAATCGTTATATTGTTGCGAATTTGAATGTGCCTTATGGCTATTGGTCTTACCGTTACCAATTTTACCGTAATAGTACGTTACAACCGTTTCAGGCATCGGGCCAGCAATACCGTTATGAAGGCAAAAACACCAATCAACAGTTTGATATCAGCCGCTTAGTTTATCGCGATGGGAAGCAACGGCTTACACTACAAAGTAGCTTAAAACATAAAAATGCGACTACGCAATTAGCGTCCCAAACCTTGACGATTAGCAGCCCAACCTTAACCGCCCTCTCGTTTACTCCGCAGTACAGCACCACGCTCGGGCAAGGTTACTTCACGTTTAACCCTGCGGCTGAATGGGGAATATCGGCCTTTGGCGCATCACCAGATACTCTCGCGAAAGACTCGCCACGCAGCCATTACTGCAAATTCAGTCTAAGCAGCAGTTATCAGTATTTTTTTCCCAATGGTTTGACCTATTTAACCTCATTTTACGGCCAATATTCCCCCGATAACTTATACGGTATTGAACGCATCAGCATCGGCGGGCAGTACTCTGTTCGTGGCTACCATGAGCAGTCTTTAAGCGGTAACCGTGGCGGGTATTGGCGTAATGAAATTAACAAAAACATCGCCAATACAGCAATTGGGCAATTGCGTTTTATCGGGGCTTTAGATTACGGTTTTATTGGCTCCGATAAATACCACGTCGAGCATGACACCCTTGCAGGGGGTGCCGTTGGCCTCTCTTTTATTGGTAATAGCCTGTTTTATTCTCAGTTTTTACTCAGCAAGCCTTTGCATTATCCGTCACAACTTAAACCAGACAATTGGTCGGCCTATTGGTCTGTCTCATTTTCTCTGTAGCTTTACGTTTTTAAAGGATTATTTATGCTAAATGAACAGTTGCCTTCGCGCCCTAAGCGGCTATTAAGTTACACCATTATTTTCTTAACCGCTGTCTACCCCTTACATCCCGCTTGGGGAGCCGCCATGACAGCAGCAGATAAAAATACACAAATCAGCCAACAAAATAACGTCCCGATTATTAATATCGCCACACCAAATGGGGCAGGGATATCGCACAATAAATTTCAACAATTTAATGTTGATAAGCAAGGCGCGGTACTCAATAACGCCACTACCAATGTGAATTCTCAAATCGCGGGGCAAATCAAAGCCAATGCCAATTTAAAGGGAAATGCTGCCAATCTGATTATCAACGAAGTCACAGGCAGTAGTCGCTCACAACTGCAAGGCAAGTTAGAGGTTGCTGGCGCTAAAGCAAACGTCTTAATTGCCAATCCGAATGGCATTACCTGCAATGGCTGTAGCTTTGTGAATACCCCTGCGATTACCTTAACTACGGGGAAACCCATCCTGGATAACAAGGGTGCCTTGTCCGCGGTTGAAGTGAAAAAAGGCAGTGTGGTTATCGGCGCTAATGGCCTAAATGCCGAAGCGCAAACCTATGCCGATATTATCAGTCGCGCCACTGAACTGAATGGGCAAATCAAAGCCAAAAACCTGACCCTGATGCAAGGCACCAACCGTGTTGATTTTCAAAAAGGCACAGTGACACCCATTGCAGGTGAAGGGGCAAAACCGAGTATTTCTGTGGATACCAAGGCACTTGGGGGGATGTATGCCAACCAAGTGAAATTGGTCAGCACCGAGGCTGGGGTGGGAATTAATCTCAGCAATGTGCAAACCAACCAAAATGACCTGACGTTAACCGTCGATGGCAAAATTACCCTTGCAGGCAATATTCAAGGGAAAAAAGGCATTAATGTCAGCACCAAAAACCTACAAATTAACGCCAATGCCAACGTGAATGCCGCCAAGGACATCACATTAGCGACCAACATCCTGACCAATAACGGAAAGGTTATCGCTGGTAAAGATATACGTGTCTTTGCCGAGTCAGCCAGCAATACCGGCAACAGTGCACTTATCCAGGCACAAGATAATCTGTGGATGCAAAAAAATGCCAAGGGGGATTTGAGTACGCTGATTGAGAATAAATCCGGGACGATAAAGACCAATGCAGGGGATTTAGTTGTTCGGACTAAGAAACTCAATAATATTTTAGATACACCTATTTCAATAAAAAAAATAGAGGCTGATTCTAATCGGAGTAGCAATATATATGTAGGCTCTCATTTTGGCGGAGAAGGTGTAACTGATATAACAAGCTTGTACCCTGTATTAGAAAATTTCCCCTATAAAAAATGGTTTGGAGAAAGAGATCTTGTTAATAAGAGACCAATTAATGTAGAAAGAACTATATATAAAGTTGAAAAAAATGGAAAAATAGAATCAGGGGGGAGTATCTACATAAACTCTAATGAATTTAATGGGATAGGGGGTAATTTAATAGCAAAAAATAATATTATTTTGACTGGTAATATTGCGAAAATATTAAATAGTCAAGGTGGGGAGATTAACTTTTGGTATCAGTTTGAAACTGATAGTCCATACTTAAATAACTGGGTTGATGAAAATGATGTTCCTGGCACATGGGACATAGCCTATGATCAGCAACCAATGTATTTCAAATTAATCGATAAATTCTATTCTTGGACGCCCGAAGCCTTAAATTATAAAACGATATCTGCTGGAAATAATGTTGTCCTTGATTTTAAAAACGCCATTAATCTTGAAAGTAAACTTCCTAGTACTGAAAAGCCCATAGCGAAAATAGTACAAATAGGTAATCCTTCTTTTGCCATTACTGCAAAAAACATTATTTTAAATTCTAATAATGTAAATATTTCTACCAACTTACAGTCTGAAAATGATCTGTCTATTATCGCTGGTCAAAACATCAATATTCATGATGCACAACTGGTTGCAAAACAATCACAAAGCCTAATTGCCAACAACGATCTTACTCTCAAACAAACCAATTTAACGGCTAAAGACAGCACCTTAATTGCGAGAAATGGCAATCTTCAATATAGCTTAAATCCTGTCTCAGCTTTTAAAGACAGTGTATTATCCCCTCCAGTTATTAATGCTGCGAATTCGTTACATATTCAAGCAGGTAAAAACATCACATTCGATAATGCGCAATTAGCCAAAACGAATAAACTCACCCTCAGTGCTAATGGCAATATTGTTATTCGTCGCGATGAATCCAATTTAATGAAACTCGCGGCTTCAGAGCCTACCCAAAATATCAATGAGTTACTCACGAAAACAGGAAGTTGGGTGAGTTCAGGGGAAATAAACCTCACTGCAGGTAAAAATATTGAAGCGCGTGGCATTGCCTTCAACAGTGGAAAATCACTGACATTCAATGCAGGCCAAGATATTTTATTAGGCTCAAAATCGATTAAAGATGCCGACGATGTATTCAAGACCAATCGCTACCCAGAGCTACGCTCTCAACTTATTGCGAATGGCAATATCACGTTAAATGCCGCACGTGATATTGACTTGCAATCTGCTAATCTTCAATCCAAAGACAAAATTACTGCATTGTCAGGTCGTGATATTAAATTAACCGCTACCGCCTACTCTGCCATTCCCAACCCCAATGAAGATAACCAAGATGTACGTTATGTGACCTCGACACTTTCTGGTGATAAAGGCGTTACGCTGGCCACTAATGGCGCACTTACCGCACAAGGTAGCACAATCAAATCCCTAGCTGATATCACACTCTCAAGCGGAGGGAATGTGCGCTTAGAGTCGGTCAAAACGAATTATCGAAAACAGTCAGGGAAAAAATTTGAAGAGCTATATCGACAAATTGGAACTGAAATTAATAGTGGTAAAACCCTGACCATTTTGTCTGAGGGGAGCATCCTTTTCCAAGCGTCTCGTCTCGTTGCCAAAGGTGCGATGGATATTGCGGCAAAAGGTGGGTATCTCTATGCCCAAGCCATGGAGGAAAGCAGTTACTTCGAAGAGTATAAAAAGAAATGCAATAGATGGACGCTTTGTATTACGAAAAAGGAAGTGAGAAAAACACGCAGTGATAAAACTAATAAAGTTACTGAGTTTACCGCAGGTGGCGATATTAATTTATTGGCAAAAGATGATGTGACATTAGAGGCCACAAAAATAAATACAGGGAAAAATGCCAAAATTACCAGCCAAACGGGCAAGGTCAATTTTAAAGCTGTCAAAAATTCGCAATTTGAACAAGTGATTACAAATTCTAACGGTTTTTATATTACACAGCGCAATAAAGGATATACCTCAGATAAATGGGTTTTACCTGCATTGCATATTGGTGGAAAACTGACTGTTGATGCGAATAAAGGGATTACTGCGGACATCAAATCGAAAAATGGTCAGAGCTTAGAAAATGCTTTAGAGGCTCTTGGTAAAACAGAAGGTACACAGTGGCTTGCAGGCTTAAAAGACCGTAAAGATGTACAGTGGAACTTAGTTAAAGATGCCTATGACAGTTGGGATTATAAAAGCCAGAGTTTAAACCCGGTTGCTGCTGCGTTGATTATGATAACCGTTGCAGCGATGACATCGGGTACAGCTCAAAATTTTGCTGCATGGGCAGCATCAGGAACACAAGGTACAGCTCACACTATTATTTCTGGGGCAGCATACTCTGGAATGACAGCACTCTCCACGCAAGCGGCGGTCGCTCTGGCTGAAAACCAAGGAAATCTATCCAAGACACTTAATTCACTAGGCAAAAGTGATACCGTCAAATCTATTATTACCCAAATGGCGATTTCAGGAGCGCTCAATGGCCTAGACGTAAAAATGGAATGGACTAAAGGTAACCCAGCAGATGCTAAATTACCGCTATTAAGTAATGGAGATTGGAATAAGGTTGCTCAACGTGTTGCCGCGCAATCTGTGATTAGCTCAACCGTGAATACCACGATACAAGGCGGTAGTTTCACTGATAACTTTAAGAGTGCCTTACTCAGTAATATCGGGAGTCAGGTGAATGCGGAGGGAGCCAAACTTATTGGGGATAAAGGGGACATTTTAGGTCACTCAGGCAAGCTTTTAGGCCATTCTGTGGTTTCGGGTATTAGCGCTGAAATTGCAGGTGGAAATGCAAAAGGGGCAATAGTTGGTAGTCTTGCTGTTCAGTTAGCAGGAATTACGCTAAACAATAATTTAATCAATGAAAAAGAGTGGCAAAAAGATTCTGAGAAATACGCTCAATTATCCCGAGTACTGGGTGGATTTGCGGGTGCAATATTTACTGGTGAGCCAGGAGGGGTTTACAGTGGCGCGGACTCGGCAGAAAGTACCTTCAGGTTTAATCATTTACTCCATGAACTTGCAATGGATTTTGATAGAAATATGCAAAAATGTGCAGGTAATACAAGCTGTGAAGCTACACAAATAAAAAAGTATGCTATGTTCAGCATAATAAACAGTGGAAATTTAGATTTAGAAATAACTAATAACCCATTAGTTACACAAGATATCACTAAAACGAGAATATCAAATGCATTTGATTTAGCTAAAAGGCCTTACTGGGCTAGTTACCTCGGCTTTGATGTCATGCAAAATGATCTAGCAAAACAATATTTAATGTATTGGAACTCACAAGACTTAAATAAAATAAACGCAAAAACACCGGGTTGGACAAAAGCAGCAGTATTAATATCAGATCCTGAAATACAAGCATCTGTTGTTTCATTAGGTTGGATAGGAAAACAACTTATACAAAAGAGCGCCTTTACAATATCTAAACTAGGTTCTGATGAAATAACATCAGTAATAAAAAGTACGCAAACGGGTCTAAAACACCCTAATCAAGTAGATCAAATGAAAATAGACATGCTCAGTAATAACTATAAATTCACTGCGCCAGAAGGTATTATTGCTGGATATGTCGATAAAAAAGGAGTTTATTATATTTCAGAAGGCAATCATAGAATGGTAGCTGCTAAAGAAATATATATTAAAACAGGAGACTCACAGTATATTAATAAATTGATTGAAAATGGAAGGTGGACTGTAGTCGAATCCGCTCCTGTTGGAGCTAAATCATTACCATCTAGAAATTAATAGGATAATCTCATGACAAAAAGTGAAATATATATAGATATGTTATTTTGGATCCTTCCATACATAAGAAATATTCAATCTCAGGATGCAAAAATAAAATCTGAGGATTTATCATGTTACTATGAATCTGAACTAATACATAACTTGCCAAATAAAATACTAATTAATGAGTTTACTAGTGGTGATATATCATTTTTAAACTATCAAGCTAAATACTATTATGAAAACTGCACGCCAAAAATTAGTATACTTTACTCAAAAAATATTGAATATATCAAAATGTTATTTGATTTAGTACCTGATGAGTTAAAAGAGCAACTAAAATGGTTAGGTCCAAAAAATAATCCTATAGCTAATTAAAAACGAGCTTAGAATTTGCAGAGCAAAATAAAAACTATAATATTTCCATATATCAGGGAACAACAGGAAGGTGCAAGTAATGGAAATGCCGTTTTTAGTCAGTAGTGTATATCTCAATAATATACAATATATTAATGGAAAGGCCTTTTTAACTATATCCTTAAACGGTGTTAACAACGTTTTTATAGCATATCCTGAGGATGGTGAGATATCAGTAATGAGATCGTCTGATGAACTATCAAAACTATTAATGCACCTATCACAACTATTAATGCACCTATCACAATATGAAAGTTCGATATATAAAAAGATATTCACCTTGGTATGGGATTACGTTAAAGGCAAAGACGTAATACTTCCTGCAAAATTATTATAAAAAATCAGGTAATAACAATCAGTAAGCCCCAATGATAGGGTGTAGGTAGCTATAAGTTCAATAGAATTGAGCAAAAAAGATGGAAAAAACAGGCGGCTATAATTTTAGCCGCCTGTGAATTTTTATCGACACATTTTAGGTAACGCTTCTCTTTTTAGGCTACTTACCCAACAAGTGTAAGAAATGAATATGTTTTTCATATTGGTCGAGAATATCGTGGATGATCTGTTCTTTTGCCCAGCCCATCACATCGTAGTCTTGGCCGCCTTCTTTTAGGTGAATTTCGGCGCGGTAATAACGTTGTTCTTCACTCTTTTCTTCATCACTTTCTGTGCCCATACCGGCTAAGGCAAAAGACGGCTGAATATAATAACGGAGGCGAACTTCGTAGAAAAAGTTCATATCGTCGCCTAAATCCACTTCAAAACCAATACGGTCATCTTTGTCTGTGTGAATATGGCAAACTGTGCCTTGCTTCGCTAATTCCTCAGAAACCATCTCCATTGACGGCTTAACGGACTCTTCCATAAAGCGCTTCACATGGGCACGCTTAGGGAAATAGACAATATTACGTAAGCGGCGTTGCCATGGGATTGGGTTACGGCTTGCCGTAGGTGCAATGGTGGCTAATTGTTGGCTATCCCGTTTATAAGCATCTACTCGCAGTGCTTTAAATAACCCATAAATAGAGGCAAGCAAGACCATTGCAAACGGCAAGGCACTGGCAATGGTTAAAGTTTGCAGCGCTTGTAGCCCCCCCGCCAGCAGCATGGTGATGGCGACGACGCCCATTAATCCTGCCCAGAAAATACGTTGCCAAATTGGGGTATTGGAGTCGCCGCCAGAAGCCAATGTATCGACCACCATCGCCCCTGAATCCGCAGAAGTGACAAAGAACACCACAACCATCAACATGGCAAAAAATGATAGCACTGAAGAGAATGGGAAATAATTTAGGAATTCAAACAGGGCAAGGGAGACATCCGATTGCACGGTTTCGGCAAGCTTTACTGCCCCTTGATTTTTGATAAGGTCAATGGCGGTATTACCGAAGAATGTCATCCACATTAATGTGAACCCAGCAGGCACGAATAATACGCCCATAACAAACTCACGGATAGTACGACCACGGGAAATTCGGGCGATAAACATCCCCACAAACGGTGACCATGATAACCACCAACCCCAATACAGTAACGTCCAGCCACCTAACCAATCGCTTGATTTAGGTTCATAAGCGTACAAATTAAAGGTTTTGGTCACAATTTCAGAAAGATAACCACCTGTATTTTCCACAAACGATTTTAATAACAGAACAGTCGGCCCCAGTATCACAATCAGCAGTAGCAGCAAGAACGCGAGACCTAGGTTAAGTTCTGATAAAATGCGGATGCCTTTATCCAGCCCAGAGACCACAGAAAGCGTTGCCAGTGCGGTAAAGGTGACAATTAGCCCAACTTGTACCATCTCATTTACTGGCAAGCCAAATAAGTGATTTAAGCCTGCATTGACCTGTAATACACCAAAGCCTAATGAAGTAGCGACACCAAACACCGTACCAACAACCGCAAAAATATCAACAGCATGGCCAATAGGGCCATAGATACGTTCACCGATAATAGGGTACAGAGCAGAGCGTAAGGTCAGTGGTAACCCGTGGCGATAGCTAAAAAACGCTAAAATTAAGGCAACAATGGCATAAATCGCCCAAGCGTGTAACCCCCAGTGGAAGAAGGTCAAACGCATGGCTTCCTTAGCTGCCTCAACAGTTTGTGCATCACCCACTGGTGGGTTGAGGTAATGCATCACGGGTTCAGCGACCCCAAAGAACATCAAACCAATTCCCATACCTGCGGAAAACAGCATGGCAAACCACGACACATAACTAAAATTTGGCTGCGCATGGTCTGGCCCTAGCTTTATTTGCCCATAGCGGGAGAGTCCCAGATAAGTCACACTCAGTAGGATGATGGCTACAGCAAGGATGTAGAACCAACTGGCGTTGTTAAACAAGTTTTGTTGAAGATGACTTAGATGAGATTCTGCGACTTTTGGCATTAGTGCGGCAAAGCCGACAATAACCAAAATGATAATAGCAGAGCTATAAAATACAGGGGGACTAATTTTAGAACGAACTTTTTTCGAATCAGTATCAATTTGACTCATAACAACCTTCTTTTGTTTTATTTTATTTTTGGCATACCAAGAGCGAGAACGGTATGCAACGACCAGTCCTTCTTAATGAAACAATGGATAATTGCGAAAATATTCCCTAAGGGAACGTAATAGAAAGAACAATAAAAACGCGTTATACGTGGTGTTGTTGGCAGTGAAAACGGCCGAAAAAAACATAAATGTCGAGTCTTTGCTACCTCAGTAAGTTAAAAAATAGTCGGTTATACTGCCATGATATGGATGAATGATCAACAATAGTGGGGAATAAGATTAGAAAGACAGATAAAATATCGTGTTAATTATCAATTTATTAATAATTAAGAATGATAAATTTATATGTTTTACCAATAAGTTAAAGAAGATAGATGAAAGAGGATATTAACTTGCAAAAAATAGCCAATTCTTTGATAAGAAAAGGGTGTTACCTTAATTGGCTATCCTTACTACCACGCCGATTGTAACCACTAAAGGCGGCTTGTTTTTTGTCTAGTTCAGATTGGCAATTTAGACAGAGTTTCACGCCTAATACCGCCAAACGGCGCGCTTCAGGAATAGGTTCTCCACACTCCTCACAAAATTCAGCACTTTCACCTGAAGGCAACTGGCCACGTGCTTTCGCAATCGCGTCATCGAGCGTGGCATCAATTTGTTCCTGCACCGCATTTTCATTTGCCCAGCCGTTCGCCATAGTATACCTCTAACTGGTTAATAATTGACCTTATCTTAATATGGCGGCGAGAAAATTAATTTCAAGGGCAAAGTTAACGGTTTAAAGATAAGCTCATAAAAATATGATCCATGCCATCTTCATCGTACATTTCCCCTTCGGTTTGATAACCTAGGTTTTCGTAGAATGAGATAGCAGTGTGTTGGGCAGAAAGGCCGATTTTTTGATACTGGTTTGCAGTACCATATTGCTGGACAAACTTCATCATTTCACGGCCTAAGCCTTTACCGCGATGCGATTTTTGCACTGCAACACGGCCTACTTTGATCAACCCATTATCTAACAATACACAACGCAAAACGGCCGCAGGCTGCTGGTTTAAATATAAAACGACATGCAGTGCTGCATCATCATACTCATCAATATCGATTTCAGCGGGGAACCCCTGTTCTTGGGTAAAGACTTGCTGGCGTAGGTCAAAGGCATCTGCGACTAATGCAGGGTTTGCATGGCCAAGGCTGTGTTTGATTTCCATGGTGAGTCCTAGTATTGACGTCATAAAATGAAAGAAGGTTTACTATATAACGAGATAGCCGTTGGAACAGGTAGGTTTTGGTGCTTTTTAGTATGGGAATAGATAAAACAGGCAAATGCAGGCGAAAAAACCTGCATTTGGGGGCATGAGTCAGTGCGATTACAGCGTTTTACTCTCGCACTTTTTTAAACATTACTTATTCTCTGTTTTAGCATCATTTTCAGCTTTGATGGATTCTGTTTTCTCTTTCACATCAGTTGCAATTTCATCCGCTTTATTAATGGCATCAGTTTTAACTTCTTGGCTAAGATCAGAAGCATTTTGTTTCAGCTCCTCAGCTTTATTTTTTGTCTCTTCAGCAAGTTCATTGGCTTTTTGTTCACCATCAGCTTTGAGTTGCTGAGCTTTTTCTTCAGCTTGCTTAACAGTATCGCTGGGTTTAGATGAATCATCACAGCCTGTTATGACAGTAAATAGGCCGACAAAAAATAATGAAGCGATGATTTTCTTATTCATAAATATGTCCTTAGAATAAAATGAGTTTAAAACCATTTTTCAGCATTGATATTTATGCTTATATTTTAATATAGCTGGTTTTAAGATTTTTATAAAATCAATAGGTGAATTTTTGAAATATTAAAATGATGTTTGGTTGTCTGATATCATTAATTACAACCTTGTGCTGAATGTGCATGGTTTTTAATGACTCATGAAGTCATTACATCTAAAGGGGCGTAAACAGGCTAAACTGATTGTACAAGCACAAGAAGTAAAAAATGTTTTGAATTAGATAATATAAAAGGTAGCAATATGACGTACTATTATTCGTTTATCATTTTAAAGTTCATTATTGGTTTCGCTATCGTTATTACTCATATGAATTTGTCTGGAAAAACGCAGCTCTCTCAAATGACACCAATTGATTTCATTGGTAATTTTGTCTTAGGGGGAATTATCGGAGGGGTGATCTACAGTGATACAATACCATTGTATCAATATATAACGATCTTAATAATCGGTGTTTTATTGATTAGTTCTTTGAATTTATTAACAAAGAAAGTGAATTTTTTCCGTAATGTCGCAATTGGTAACCCAATACCGATTATTAAAAAGGGGCAATTCATTATGGAAAATATATTAAAGAAAAAAAATAAAATAGATATCATCAATATCTCATCACGCATTCATGCTCAAGGTATTCATTCATTTCAAGAAATTTACTACGCACAAATCGAACCTGACGGGCAGCTCACCATCATTTGTGATGAAAAAAATATGCCTTCGGTGCTTTTAATGAAAGATGGCGTGATAAGAACCAGTGAGTTGGAATCGATAGAAAGGGATGAAGCTTGGTTAAAACAACAGATTGAATTTCAAGGTATTGAATCGCTCGATGATATTTTCTTAGCGGAGTTCTGGCGTGGTGAAGTCAGTTTTATTTTGCAAGATGGCAAAATAAACCGCGAAGGTACACATGAACTAAAAAGCATTGCTTAAGATAGGCAAGTAGATGAAATGCAATGCACTCCACCTACTTGTTATGACATTATTTCTTCAAATCATCATAAAGCATGATTGAGGATTTATTATCAGGGTCGCCGATGTAACGAGGCTGAGGTTTAAACTCTGTGCTAAACAAGCTCTTTTCTGGTTCATAACCTGTGTAGTTAAAGCCTGCTAAGTCAGACCATGCATAGATGAAATCCATCGTGCTGAATGGGCGAGTTGTTTTTTCTTTTAAATCAAACTGATGGGTACTTAACCATTCAGGTGATTGCCAAACAAGGAATGGCACATTGTAGATAACCTTGCTTGGTTTACCTTCGCTACGGCCTAACATTTCATGTGGTGGTGTATCATAGACATCTTCTCCGTGGTCAGAGAAAAAGACTAAGAAGCCATTTTCTTTAGAAGAATCAAAGTCTTTAATTAAGGTTGACACCACATAATCATTATAATGCTGTGCATTATCATACGCGTTGTAATCTTTGACTTGGTCATCTTTCAGGTTAGCAGGTACCAGGCTGTCTCTTTGCGTAAATATCGCTTTATCTTCTGGGTAGCGGAATTCATAACGCATATGTGTGCCTAGCAGGTGTACAACGATAAATTTCTTTTCCGCAGGGTCAGCAAGTGCTTCTTTGAAAGGATCAAATACCACGTCATCATAGATACGTGAACTCTGAGCCATATCATTATTGAGGTAATACTGCTTATCCGTTTGGCGAGAGAAGGCCGTCAGTAAGGTATTTCGCTCAGTCATAGTTTGCTGATTGGTGATCCAGAACGTTTTAAAGCCCGCTTGCTTCATCATATTCATGATAGAAGGGCGAGAGTTAAACAGTTCAGGCTCTGTCTGGGTGGCAAACGTCAGAATTTGTTGTAGCGCTTCAATGGTATATGGGCGTGGCGTTACCACATCATTAAATACCGATAAGTTAGCAGGATAGTCTTTTGCAAGTTCTACTAATTCTGGCGTCGTTGGGCGTTGATAACCGTATAAACTCATTCTATCGCGGCTGGTGGACTCACCAATCACTAATACAAAGGTACGTGGCGTGTTGCCATTGGCATCGACAAAGTTGGCGAGCGGTGGAATTTTACTGTTGTCTCTGATCAACTCCTCCATATTAGCTAACTGGTTTTTATAGAGAAAGTAACCACTAACAAACTGCCATGGTGCTGCATAGGCCAGTTTGCTATTTACATAAGAAGCCACATTGGCTAGTGGTCTATCTTGTTTGATGCCTTTGTTGTAATACGGCACACCAAACAAAATGATCAATATTAGCAAGGAAACAACCACGTTGCCTTTTTTCGGTATATAAACGGGTTTTAGGCGTGACCACAAGAAAATAGCCACTAAGGTGTAGGCAAGAATGATGCCGACGACTTTAAAACTAAAGTATTGTTTGAGGAATTCCCCTGCTTCATTGGTATTGGTTTCAAACATCACAAACATAACGCTCTGTGAGATTTGGTGGCCGTAAACCACAAAGTAAGCGAGGGCGACGACAGAAGATAGCCACAATATAACGCCAATAACGCCTGCAATAAGCTTAATTTTCCGAGGGAAAAGTAGCGCGGGAATTAGCCATAAAGAGCTATACAGCAGTGAATCCCTTAACCCGATACTGTTACTTTGGCCTGTGACGACCACATATAGTTGCAATAACGACGAGAAATACCAAAAGTAGATTAATAGCCAGAGTAGTGATAACCAGCTAAATCTCTCTGTGCGTGTAGTGTTAAGCATAGTGTTTTTAAACTCTTATTTTCTTTAATCGCTAAGTAATATTGAAAAATAATTGAGAAATCGGTGTTTAGATTTACAGGTCAAACTTAAGTTCAAAATAGTTTGGCCATGATCACTAATATTTAAGTATTCTTTAATGTTTTGTTTTTTCAGCAAAATGGAAGTGAGATTAACTCATTTTAGCCCATCACCGAATGAGGTGACTTCCAATTATAGACGATGTTTTATCATTCATAATCTAAATGTCCCGATAACGAATGACGATTTGTTATCGGGCAAACGGAATTGATATTATCTTTTGTTATATTTATGGTATATAAAAAGTTTTAATGGTTTGCTAAAAAAGGATGAAAGTCAGTCATGTTAGATAACGCGTTTGTGGCTTTTTTGAGATCATCCTTAACGATCAGGATAGTGCTTTCTATCTTGATCATCATTGATGGTTCTATGATTTTAAAGCCTGTTTTAAGTGCTTATACGGACTACATTGACTGGCGTGAAAATGGTTTTACCGAGTGGTTGAAATCATTAGGGTTTATGAAATTATTAGATATTCCGCGTTTTTTACTTGGTATTTCACTCATTTTTCTTTCTCTCTTTATGTTAAATGGCGCGCGTATCGCGTGGATTTTCTCTCTATTTTTATTAGGGATCATTTCATTTGTTGATTTACGACTAGCCCAAGAAAATATTCACCAAGGTTATTTTTCTTTGGCCTTATTTGTTGCACTGGGGTTATTTTGGAAGCTTTACCATCATCACAGCTTAACCAGTGCGGGGTTTGTGGCAATTACCTGTATTATTTCATTATTGTTATATTCCATTTTCGGTACTTTATATATTGGCAATGAGTTCCTACCCGTCGTGAAAGATGGTACAACGGCCTTCTATTTCGCACTGGTGTGCATGACGACAGTTGGCTTTGGCGACATTGTGCCCGTGACGTTAGATGCGCGGGTATTTACCGTGACTGTCATTATTCTAGGTATTACTATTTTCACCACTTCAGTTGTGTATGTTGTTGGCGTATTGGCAAAAGGCACAAAAGAAATTGTGCGTAAGAGGTTTTCATATATGAAAAATCATTATGTGGTGATTGGTAGTACGCCAATGGCGGTCAATGTGTATCAAGGATTAAAAAAACGCGAGCTACCTGTAGCCGTTATTTGTCAAGAGAATCACCGTAGCCATTACCCTGAAAAAGACAATATTGTCACAGGTGATCCAACCAGCTCTGAGCTACTTGCCGCCGCCAATGTCAAACATGCGAAGTGTGTGTTGATCATGACTGACAGTGACTCACTTAGCACATTTGCTTTGTTAGGTGTGAGGGAGTTAGCGGGCAGCGATAGCACAGTAAAAACCGTTGTATTGATCAATCAAGAAAGCAATATGGATAAAATCCGCTTGCTTAAACCCGACATGTTATTTTCTCTATCCACTTTAGGCTCTGAAGTTTTGATGCAAGTGCTTTGCGGTGAAGCAATATCGAGTGACTCCATCAGTGATATGCTGTTGAACAAAATTGCCAAATCTTAGAATAAAAAACAGGAAATCAACGGCATGCTAAGTGCACAACAAGTCAGTTGCCATCGTCAAAATCGCATTTTATTTCAACAGCTCGATTTTACCGTTCAACCGAGTGAAATTTTGCAGGTTGAAGGGCCTAATGGCGCGGGAAAAACCACGCTTTTACGAATGATGGCTGGGCTACTTAAGCCTGATGAGGGCGAGGTATGTTGGCAAAATCAACCGATTGACAAACTTAAAGAAGAATTTACTCGCCATTTGCTGTATTTAGGCCACAAACCTGCTGTTAAATCGTTACTCACGCCGTATGAAAACCTCAAGTTTTATCATCAAATGCACCATAAAGGGCCTGAAGGGGATAGCATATGGCAGGCTTTAGAGGAAGTTTCGTTGATTGGCTTTGAAGATATTCCTGTGAACCAGCTTTCTGCAGGGCAGCAGCGCCGTGTGAACTTAGCACGCTTGTGGTTAAGTGAAGCACCATTGTGGATCCTAGACGAGCCTTTTACCGCAATTGATGTGGCAGGGGTTGAACGGTTAACGATGCGTTTTCATCAACATGCTAATCAAGGGGGGATTATTTTGTTTACCTCTCATCAGGCGATGTCAGGGCGATTTGGCTCATTAAAACTGACAGGTGGAGGTGAATCATGTTTTGGTTATTAATTAAACGAGAATTGAAAATTGCCTTTCGCAGTTTTTCTGAGTTAGTTAACCCACTGTGGTTTTTCTTGATTGTCATTACGCTTTTTCCGCTGAGTATTGGGCCAGAGCCACAGCTATTATCACGTATTTCTGTAGGGGTTTTTTGGGTTGCTGCCATTTTATCATCTTTACTTTCTTTAGAGCGTTTATTTAAAGATGATTACCTTGATGGCTCCCTTGAGCAGCTATTGTTGGCGCCTCATCCCTTGTTTATCACTGTTTTTGCAAAAGTGATTGCACACTGGTTAGTGACGGGTTTACCGCTGATTTTATTGTCACCAATCGCTGCATTGATGTTGTCATTTACTAGCGATACCCTAATGGTATTAGCGGGAACATTACTACTGGGAACGCCTGTGTTAAGCTTTATTGGCGCGATAGGTGCAGCACTGACGGTGTCATTAAAAAAAGGTGGTGTGTTAGTTAGTTTGCTGGTATTGCCTTTATATATTCCCGTGTTGATTTATGCGACAGGTACCATGGAAGCGCACAGTTTCAAAATGCCATTAGATGGCTATTTTGCCATTCTCGCTGCATTATTTGCCGCAAGTATTACTTTCTCCCCTTTAGCGATTGCAGCAGCGTTGAAAATCAATATTAGCAATAGCTAAAAATCACATCATTTATCTTTAAATAAGGGTGAATTATTGCCCTTATCGCCCTTTCTTAGTTAT
This sequence comes from Providencia sp. SP181, assembly GCF_050446505.1. Taxonomy (NCBI): domain Bacteria; kingdom Pseudomonadati; phylum Pseudomonadota; class Gammaproteobacteria; order Enterobacterales; family Morganellaceae; genus Providencia; species Providencia sp. SP181. The sequence goes on along the minus strand of NZ_JBBPXM010000005.1, from coordinate 98,744 downwards.
TTTCACTCATCAAGCTCTAGTTCACAATAAAATCTAAATCAATAAGATATATTTACTCATTTTTTGGGTGGCTATTAGTTATTTTTTATTTTTTTAGCGTAACAATAATGGTGGAAATAATTTTTATGCCAAGTTAATAAGGTTTATCAGTGAACTTAACGCCATTTAAATAAGCTGGTTTTTCTATTGTTTTTTTTATGAAAAACTTTTTTACAGTTTAATATTACATTTAAATCAATTCATTAAATAAAATACTAAAGGGTGTAATAAAAATGCAGGGGCTAGTCCGATTGTAATTTAAGTCAAATTGTGTAAAGTTGCGTATATTGACTTAACTCAAATCATAGTGATTAATAAAAATAATGTTTTTAAAGCGTAATTTTATCTATGGATCAATTTTATTTACCTTTTGTTTTCCTACCGTCGCAAAAGCCTCACTATTGAAGCCTGATAATACAGATAACTTATTTAATCGGCAGACGCAGCAGCAGCAAGCGCAACAACAACAATTTGACGCGAAGGCTCCTGATGTCAGCTTGCTTTCACCTATTGCAAAAACACAGTTGCAATTCCCTGAGGAAACCCCCTGCTTTGTGATTAGACAAGTTGAAATCACAGGGCAAGAAGGCTTACCTCATTGGGTTCCTGTACAACGTTTAGCCAATCAGGCGGTTGGGCATTGTATTGGTATTGATGGTATCAATCTCTTAATTACCGACGTGCAGAATCGTTTGATCAGTCATGGCTGGATCACTTCACGAGTGTTGGTACCTGAGCAAGATTTATCTACGGGCACACTTAAATTGGTGGTGCTACCTGGTAAGGTACAAAAAGTCCTCTTTACTGATAACTCATCTCAATACAGCACGTTATATACCGCGATGCCAGCGCATTCGGGAAATTTATTAGATTTGCGTGATATTGAGCAAGGCCTCGAAAATTTACAACGCTTACCAACGGTACAAGCCTCAATGGAAATGATCCCTGGGGATGGGCCAGGCGAAACGCAAATTGTGATTAATCGGCAACAATCACGCTATTGGCATGCGAGCGCATGGACAGATAACACAGGGTCAAAAAGTACGGGTAAAAACCAAGCTGGTATCATGCTTGCCTTGGATAATCCGACCTCACTGAGCGATCTTTTCTACATTACTGCAACTCGTGACTTGAGCTTTTCAAGTAGCAAGGATACGACGAACTACAGTGCCCACTATTCTGTTCCTTTTGGTTATTGGCAATTTGCGACCACGGCGAGTGATTATGAATATACACAAACAATTGCTGGTATGAATGATGATATTCAATATCGTGGAAAAAGTAAGAGCTTAAACTTGCAGCTCAGCAATGTGTTATATCGTGATGCAACAGCAAAAACGACGGCAACGTATGATGTTAACTTACGCGAAACACGTAACTTTGTTCGTGATACCGAAATTGAAAACCAAAAGCGCCGTACTACCTCTTGGAAACTGGGTCTCAACCATCGTCAATATATCGGGCAGTCAACGATCACCGCTGGCGCAAGCTATCAACATGGAACGCGTTGGTTTGGTGCGATGCCTGCTTTTGAAGAAACGAACGATCCCAACTCAAGGGAATATGCCACTGCACTGGCAAAAGTGATGCAATTTTCAGCCTCCGCAAGTATTCCTTTTCGTGTTTCAGACCAACAACTGCGTTTTGAAACTCAATATTTACGCCAAATTAGTGACAGACAGCTAACTCCTCAAGATCAATTCAGTATCGGTAACCGCTGGACGGTTCGCGGCTTTGATGGGGAACGAACTCTCAGTGCAGACCAAGGATGGACGCTAAGAAATACCCTTTCATGGGTAACACCGCTCCCGAACCAAGAGCTCTATCTTGGGGCTGATTATGGGGAAATTGGTGGACACGGTACATACCGTAATCTTGGCAATCACCTAGCGGGGGGCGCAATTGGTCTGAGGGGAGCAATCAGTGCGGCTAACCTCAGCTACGACCTCTCTATTGGTACGCCATTCTCTAAACCTGACGGATTTAAAACGGATCCGGCGACGTTTGCATTTTCTGTTAATTGGAATTATTAAGGTATCTCAGGATGAATAAGTTATTTTACCGCTTAATTTTTAATGCAGCGCGCCAAATGGTGATGGTCGTTGCGGACATTACTCGCAGTCATCAAGCAGGGCCTGCGTGCCAAACAGAAAATCGTGTTAAAAAAACAGCAAATAGCCGAGTTCGTTGGTCAATTAAACCCATTGTTACCAGTCTTTGGTTGACGTTGGGTATGGTGAGCATTAGCGCTTCCGCATCGAACATTAAAGCGGATAGTAATGCGCCTAGTAATCAGCAACCGACGATTGTGAATACCCAAAATGGGTTACCTCAAGTGAATATTCAAGCGCCTAATCGTGATGGGGTTTCACGTAATCAATATAGCCAATTTGATGTTGATAACAAAGGGGCAATCCTGAATAACAGTCGCCACGATGTAAACACACAATTGGGTGGGATGATCCAAGGCAATGAGTGGTTGGCAAAGGGCGAGGCGAAAATCATCTTAAATGAGGTAAATAGCCGCGATCCGAGTCAATTAAACGGTTTTATCGAAGTTGCAGGGAAAAAAGCCGATGTGATCATCGCCAATCCAGCGGGGATCACCTGTAATGGTTGTGGGTTTATCAATGCGGATAAAGCTTTGCTATCGGCAGGCAAAACCTTGATTGAAAATGGCAAAATCAAAGGGTTTGAAGTTGATAAAGGCAGTATCAATATTGTTGGTAAGGGGTACAACGGTAATGGTACCAACTATACGGCGTTAATCGCCCGTTCAGTCAATATTAATGCTAAATTGCATGCTAAAGACTTAGCCATTACCACAGGGAAAAACACGGTTGCAGCGGATGGGAAAACCATTCTCAAAACGGATAATTCCACAACGGATGATAAACCTGAGTTTGCTTTAGATGTTGCTGCATTGGGGGGGATGTACGCTAATACCATCAAAATGCGTGGAACAGAAAATGGCGTGGGTGTACGAAATGCAGGGCATATTGGGGCAGAAGCTGGGGATATCACTTTATCAGCGAATGGTAAAGTGGGGAACTCGGGGGTGATCACGGCACGCCAAAACATTGCCATCGACAGCCAACAATCAATTCATAACCAAGGTACTGTTTTAGCTCAGCAAAATGTGAAGCTCAATGCAAAACAGGCAATTACCAACACCGATAAAGGCCAAATGGTTGCTGGACGTGATACGGCCTTAAATGCCGCACAAATCAACAGTGATAAAACAGCCTTGCTCGCGGCAGGGGTCGACAGCAAAGGAAAATTAACCTCGGCGGGCTCTTTAACGGTTCAAGGTGATAAAAACGTTACACTTCAAGGTGATATTGTTGCTAAAGAATCGTTAACAGCGACAGGGAGTGAACTCGACCTTTCGTTCTCAAATACCCAAGCTCAAAACATCACACTGACATCGACAATAAAAGATATTCGCACCAAAGAAGCGCATTTACAGGCAACGGATAAAGTCACATTAACGGCAAAAACAGGGATTGATAACCAAAAAGGGGAAATTGTTGCCAAAGACTTGTTGTTAATTGCCCCTGAATTTATCCATAACCAACAAGGTAAATTGGTCCAAACGGGCAATTCGAAAAACGCATTACAGACTCAACTGCTTGATAACCAAAATGGGGAAATTAACCTTGCGGGTGATACCGCAATCATCACGCAGCAGTTGAATAACCAGTCAGGGCAGCTGCTCAGCCGTGATGGCAAAGTGGATATTCAAAGTCAAAATGTGAACAACCAGCAAGGCACGATTTTAGCCTCTGGCAAACAAGGGCTATCCATCAAAACAGACAAGTTGGATGGAAAAAAAGGGGAAATTCTGACCAGTGGCGTCCTAAGCTTAACTGGGAAATCCATGAATTTGGATAATGGGAAGACTCAAGCTGAACAAATCACCTTAAAAGCCAATGCGTTCTCTCATCGCCAAGGAAATATCCTACAAACAGGCGATAAAGCCATGACGGTGGACGTTGCGACGACCTTGGATAACCATGGGGGAAGTGTGTCATCCAAAGGTGACCTGCACATACAGGCCGATAACCTTGATAACAGTGATGGTAAATTATTCACCAGTGCTAACAAACAGTTAGAGATCACTGCAACCACAAAATTGAATAACACGCAGGGCGTGATCCAAACTGATAAATATTTAGCTATCAAAGCCAATCAGCTGGTGAATACACAAGGAAAAATTAGCAGTTTATCAGGCGCTGCATTACTCACCGCAAACCAGGTGGATGGCCATAAAGGAACGGTTTTCGCACAAAACTCTTTGCACATTGAAAGTCAAGATATCAATTTAAATCATGGGCTTACGCAAGCTAATCAAATTACCATTTTAGCCAATAACTTTTCCCATCAAGGTGCAACGTTACTGCAAGTAGGGGAAGGGAAAACAGAACTACGCATTCAAAATCATTTTGATAATCAGCGTGGGGAAATCTCCAGCAATGGGCAAATTGAGATTTCAGCCAATGCGTTGAATAACCAAGACGGCAAAATTATTGCAGCGAAATTAGGGCAATTATCCCTAAATATTCAACAAGCATTGAATAATACTCAAGGCACATTATTAGGTAATCAAGGTATTAAACTTGCAGCAAATCGTTTGATTAACCAATCAGGTAAACTTATTGCGAGCTTTGGAGATAACCAGCTAACACTTAAGCAGCTAGAGGGCGAGAAAGGCGAAATACTCTCGAAAGGCAAGCTGACTTTAACGGCAGATAATCTCAACCTTAATGACGCAATTACCCAAGCTGACAATATTCAGATAGACGGGAAAAATCTTTCTCATCAACGTGGGAAAATGCTGCAAACGGGCAGTGAAAAAGGCCAAATAAAACTGACTCAAGCCCTTGATAACCAAGCGGGTAATATCAGTAGCCAAGGTGCTTTACATCTGGATGTGAACGCGTTGGCTAACCAACAAGGTACTGTCGTTGCTGCGAAAGTGGGGGCATTGTTTATTCATGCACAAGACAGCGTAGATAACACAGCAGGAACGCTGTTTGCCGAACATGATTTCACATTGAACGCCTCGCAACTCACTAATGTGGATGGCAAGGTGATTAGCAAGCAAGGAGACATGTTCATTGTTGCTGAAAATGTACAAGGCCAGCGCGGGGAAATTATCGCGGATGGGGAGCTTGTACTGCATGGACAAGACATTGACTTGAGCGCAGGAAATACACAAGCCAATCACATTCAGCTGACAGCGGAAAACCTAAACCATCAGCAAGGGACAATGACTCAACTTGGAGAGCAACAAGGTTCACTTCTCGTTTCTCAACACCTAAATAACCAAGCGGGTAACATCAGTGGTAATGGTTCTTGGCAGATAACGGCAAATACGTTAGGAAACCAACAAGGCAAAATATTCAGTGCAAGAATGGGGGCGTTAAACCTACAAATTCAACAGGTACTGGATAATACAAGCGGCACCTTAACTGGACGCCAAGGGGTATTCGCCGATACTCAATTACTGATTAACCGTACAGGTAAAGTGATTGCGAGTATGGGGGATGTTACCTTAAACAGCCAATCTCTTGATGGTGATAAAGGCGAGCTACTGGCTGCAAATACCTTGAATATTCAAGGTGAAACGCTGTCATTAAACCAAGGGGTTACTCAGGCAGATCAGGTTTTTCTCACGGCAAACACCCTCGAACACCAAAATGGCAAATTATTACAAACAGGTGATAAAGCAGGAAAAATCACGCTGCAAGGGCGGTTAAACAACCAAGCAGGTGAAATTGGCAGTAATGGCCACTTTACGATAACAGCGGATTCCCTTGATAACCAAGATGGCCAGATCTTAACAGCAAATAATGGTCACTTATCCATTGATGTAAAAAATGAGTTAGTTAACCAAAATGGTGCTTTGGTCGGTGAAAATGGCTTGAAAATCACAGCGAGTGAACTGAATAACCAGCAGGGTAAGGTTGTCGCACGCCATGGGAATAGCACATTAGATATTGAGGGTCATATCAATAACCAAGCGGGACTTATTGCGGCAGAGCAAGTATTGCAGATGCGTAACCAAGCACTGCAAAACCAGCAAGGGTACATTCAGGCCAATAGCATCAATATCAATACCCAAAACCAGTTATTTGATAACACACAAGGGGCATTGTTAGCGCAACAAAAACTCACGTTAAATAGCGGTAAAATTGAAAACCAGCAGGGCACCATTCAGTCAGGTAGTGACATGCTGATTGATACTCATGGTGAGCAATTAAACAATACACAAAGTGATGATAATAAAGGTATTTATGCACAAGGCGGGCTAACGTTAACCACGGGGGGGCTCGATAACGAAAAAGGCCGTATTGTGGCAAAAGGCCAGTTGGCGCTTAATAGCCAAGCGTTAACTAACCAGCAAGGTTTGATTGGCAGCCAATCTGCTATCTCGATGAAAACTCAGCAGTTGGATAACACCGAAGGCACGATTAAGGGGCAATCTATCACCCTTGATACTCAAGGCCAACGTTTAACCAACACCGCAAAAACAGACGATCAAGGGATTTTTGCTAGCCAAAAACTGGCGTTAACGGTTGGTGAGCTGATTAATCAACAAGGCCATATTCAAGCGAGTGATATTAGAATCGATACACAGAAAAACCGTGTCGATAACTCCCAAGGGGAAATTTTAGCCAGTTTCGGGTTAAGCTTGAACAGTGGGGAGTTTGATAACCAGCAAGGGCGGGTTCAAGCAGGTCTGCAGTTAGCCTTGGACACTCATGGGCAGCTTCTCAACAATAGCTACACACAAAAAAGTGGTGGGTTGTTAAGTGGTGGGAACCTCACGCTCAACAGCGGCAAATTAACGAACCAGCAAGGGCGGATTTATTCGGGTGGCTTATTGGATATCAATACTCAGAAAAATGATGTATTGAACCAAGAGGGCGTGTTGGCGAGTGAAGAGAAACTCACCCTAACAGCCAATGATCTGAAGAATCAGCAAGGGTTCGTACAAGGTAAACAAGGCTTAAATGTCGATGTTAATCATATCGATAACCAAAAAGGCACACTCTTAAGTCAATCTTCAGCGAAAATCACAGGCACCACCCTGAATAACCGCGAAGGAACATTGCAATCACAGGGAAATAGCCACCTGACGATTACGCAAGGTGTTGATAACCAACAAGGGCAAATTTTATCAGGGGCAGATTTACAGGTTGCTAGCCAATACCTGAATAACACCAAAGGCACTCTTCAAGGGCTAAACAACGTTGAATTGCTTTTAGTGCAACAGCTTGATAACCAACAAGGCTGGATTAAAGCTAATGGTAACCTGAATATCACCGCAAAGAATATTGATAACCAAAATACCGCCCAAGCAGGGCAAGGGATTGAAGGGCAAAATACCACGCTAAAAGCGACTGAATTGAATAACCAACGTGGCGCAGTGCGCGCAGGGCAAGCTATTCAGGCAAATATCGCTCAATCCTTAAATAATAACCAAGGCATGGTATCCGCAGGGTCAGATTTGACCATTACTGATAATGTGAAAGGAAAAGCCTTAACGCTGACAAACCAGCAAGGGGTCATCGTTAGCAATGGTTCTGCGAGTGTATCAGCGAACACATTAACAGGCGAAGGGAAACTTATTGCCCAAAAAGCACTGACATTCGCTATTAATCAAGCATTTGAAAATCATGGGCGTATTCAGGCGGGCGAACGCTTAACCGCTAATTTTGCCCAAGGTTTCACAAATTATGGGCTAATGTCTAGCCTTGGTGAGCTTGCTTTAAGCACGACGGCTGTCATTAATCAGCTATCTGGGGAAATTAGTGGGCAAAATACGCGAATCAAGGCCAGTGGCAACGTCCTCAATACTGGGATAATTGATGGTACCTTGACCCACATTGTTGCAAAAAATCTCGATAACGTAGGTACAGGGCGTATTTATGGCGATTTCTTATCAATAGTAGCCAATGCCTTATTGAATGATAAACAAGGGGATAAATCGGCGGTTATTGCAGGGCGTAAAGAGGTTAATCTCGCAGTTTCTGAGCTGGTAAACCGCGACCACGCTTTAATTTACAGTGACGGTGATTTAGCCATCGGCAATGTGCTCAACGACAAGCTACAAGCCACAGGCCATGCTAAAAGTGTGAAAAACCACAGTGCAAATATTGAAGCGGATGGCAATCTTACTCTCAAAACTGATCTACTGGAAAACAAAGATATTCACATAGAGCTGACTGAAAAACCAGTTGAAGTTAGCCGCGAGCACTTTGATTGGTACGATTACGGTAATGGTAAGCGCTATAAAATTCAGCCACGTAATGGTAACCAAACCCGTTATGCGATTAATGACGATGGTACGCTCAACAAAGAAGTGGGTATTCACTATGAAAAATCCAATCGCTGGCGGATGTTTGAGTATGGTAATTGGACTAAAAATTTCTATGAATATGATTACGACCGTATAATTTATGAAACGCAAATCATCAAACGCGATGCAGCATTAATCACCAGTGGTAAACACTTAACGATTGATGGACAGCAACTGAACAATGAAAATTCACGCGTTGTTGCGGGGCAAAACCTGACCTTAACAGGCTATGAGCTAAACAATAAAGAAGCACAAGGTGTTCGTCATATTTTTGAGGATGGAAATACGATTTATCGCTATAAAGGCGGTGGTAAATGGAAAACGCGTACTAGTACGTCAAAATACCAAGGTATTAATAGCGAAGAAGATTTACCGCTACATTTACTGGAGGTAAAAGAGCAAGCGGGGGGAATTAATAAAACTCACTTGGATGGTGTGAAAGTCAATCCGCTCGATGGCGCAGCGGATACCGTGTCTGAGTCAACGATAACGGATAACCAAGGGGCGTTGCTGGCGGAAACTACATTAAAAGACAGTCAAAATACGCCTCTTGAGCTTACAGCAGGCCAACAGGCTGAAGTAACGCAATTACCTTCGGTTTCGGCGAAAGCTGACGTGAGCGATGATAAAACTGTTGGCGCGACAGCGCAGACAGGTGATGCCAATGTGGGGAATGGTACTGATATTCAAGGCCAAACTGACGTAGGTAAAGGGCAAAATATCACGGCAGAAAAAGCGCCCCAAGGTAAAGACAACCTCGATACCGTGATCAGAACCGTTGGGCCAAGTACCCAATTGCCAGATAACAGCTTGTTTAACGTCATACCAGGCACGGATAGCCAGTTCTTAATTGAAACGGACTCTCGCTTCACTAATTACAAAAAATGGTTATCCAGCATTGATATTGTCACTAATGAGCAGCTACATAAGCGCTTAGGTGATGGCTATTATGAGCAACGCTTAGTTCGCGATCAATTGATTGAAACTACAGGGCAGCGCTTATTAGGCAACTACAATAGTGATGAAGAACAATACCGTGCGCTGCTGACGAATGGTGTTGCGTTTGGTAATCAATTTAACCTGACTCCAGGTATTGCATTATCACCAGAACAAATGGCGAACTTAACAACCGATATTGTGTGGATGGTAAATAAAGAAGTCACCTTGCCAGATGGACGTGTTGAGATGGTAAGTGTGCCCCAGGTGTATGTTCGTACACGCCAAGGCGATCTAAACGGCAATGGCGCACTACTTGCAGGGCGCAATGTGTCTGCCAATATTACGGGTGATTTGCTCAATAGTGGTGAAATTAACAGCCGCGAATTAACAGATTTACGCGCAGAAAATATTGAAAACAGCGGGCGTATTCAAGGGAAGGATATTCAGCTCAATGCATTGAAAGATATAAAAAATGTGGGTGGTGAAATCCGTGGTTTAGATAGCGTATCACTCTTCGCGGGGCGCGATATTCTCAGCGAAACCGCGCAGCGTGGAGATGGCCAATCACAATGGCTCGACCGCCCTGCCAGCATTTATGTCACGGGTGATAACGGTCAGCTTACCTTAAAAGCCGTGCAAGATATCAACCTGATCGCTACAGATGTTGGCAATTTAGGCGTTGATGGTAAAACCTCCATTATTGCGGGTCAGGATATTAGTTTAGAAACGCGCGATGTTAGCTCAGCGTTTGATTACACACATAATTCAAGCAATTACTATCGTGGCGCTAATAGCACAGAAGTGGGCACACAAATCCAAACTCAAGGGGATTTAACACTGTCTGCAGGGCAAGATCTCTCCGCTCGCGCAGCGAATGTGTCCAGTGGCGGCGAATTAGCTGTGAATGTGGGGCGTGATATTAACCTGACCTCAGGGGTGGAAAGCAGTGACTATGCTAAGCACACCAAACACACGGACAAAGGTTTTCTATCGAGCACCACAAAAGAAACTCATGATGAAGTCAACGCGCGTACTGCGATCAGCAGTACATTAAGTGGCGATAGCATCAAAATGACCGCAGGTAATGACGTGAATATTCAGGGCAGCAATGTTCTGGGAACTAACGATGTTGCCGTCAATGCAGGTAACCAGCTGAATGTCACTACGTCTGATGAGGCGTTACATGAAACTCATATGTCCAAGACGAAGAAATCAGGGCTGATGAGTACAGGCGGCTTGGGTTTAACTGTCGGATCAACGTCTCAAAAAGTCACGACTGATAGTGACAGTAACTTGAAAAAAGGCAGCGTAATCGGCAGCTCCGCAGGTGATGTGACACTGGAGGCTGGTGGTTCAGCGAACATCCATGGCAGTGATGTGATCGCCGCGAAAGATATTAATATCACAGGCAGTGACGTGAATATTACGGCCGCTGAAAATAGCCGAACCGATATCACGACGGTGGAAAGTAAGTCCAGTGGCCTCACGGTGTCATTAGGTGGTACTGCGGGCAGTATGTTAGACGGTATGGCGCAGACAGCGAAATCGGCGAAACAGGAAGACGATGGCCAATTAGCGGCACTTAAAGGGATGAAAGCGGGTCTGCAAGGTGTTCAAGCAGAACAAGCCGGTGAGTTGGCTGGGCTGAAAAAAGGCGGCAGTGTCACAGATGCCTTTGGTGTGAACGTGTCTTATGGCAGTAGCTCGTCAAAATCCACGACAAAAACGCAGCAAAATACCGCATCTGGTAGCAGCCTGAGCGCTGGGGATAATATTAACCTTACAGCCACGGGCAAAAAAGAAGGCAGTCAAGGCAACTTGGCAGTACAAGGCAGCCAGTTAACCGCAGATAAAGACATCACCTTAACAGCAAAAAATGATATCGACCTGACCAGTGCTAGCAACACGCAAACGGTGGATGGCAAAAACTCAAGCTCAGGCAGTTCAATTGGTGCGGGTATTAGTACGGGCGGTTGGAATGTTAATGCGAGCGTGAATAAAGGCAATGGCTTTGAGAAAGGCAATAGCCAGTTCTATACTGATACAGAGGTTAATGCGGGCAAACAACTGACGCTTAACAGTGGTAAAGACACCACGTTAACCGGTGCGCAGGTGAGCGGTGAAACCGTGAAAGCCAATGTGGGTGGGGATTTGACCCTATCTAGCCAGCAGGTGACGGACAAATATGACTCGAAACAACAAAGTGGCAGTGTATCTGGCAGCATTGGAACAGGGTTAAATACCACGGCTTCGGTGAATGCCAATAAAACCGAGATGCACAGCGATTATCAATCGGTGGATAAACAAACGGGTATCAATGCCGGTAAAGGTGGCTTTGATATCACGGTCGGCAAGCACACTCAACTCGACGGCGCGGTGATTAGCAGTACGGCAGAGGCGGATAAGAACACATTGGATACGGGCACAATGGGCTTTGGGGACATCAAAAACAAGGCCGAGTACAAGGTGGATAGTCAAAGTGGTGGCTTTAGTACGGGGGGCTCTCCATTTGCAGACCAGCTTGCGGGGAATGCCGCGGGATCCTTGTTGACTAATGTGAACAACCAAGGCAAAGACAGCAACACCACGCACTCAGCGGTGTCGGAAGGTGAAATTGTTATCCGTGATAAGGCTAATCAGAAGCAAGATATCAACGACTTAAGCCGAGATACAGACAATGCCCATGAGAAACTCAATACGATTTTTGACAAAGAAAAAGAGCAAAAACGGATAGAAAAAACGCAGTTAGTGGGCGAATTAGGTAAGCAGATTACCGATATTGCGGTGACGAATGAGACGATTAAAGCCACGAAGAAGGTGAATGCGGAAAATAAAACGCCAACAGAGAAGGAAAGAGAGGATGCACAAAAAGCGCTAGCAAAACAAGGTGTAGAGACAAATGATTTAAGTGTGATAGACGGTTATATCAAAGAGCAGGCGATTCAGGCTGAAATCAACGGTTCAGGTTGGCAAGTCGGTGGAGACAAACGACGCATAGTCGAGTCAGGCACCGCTTTGATTCAAGGGCTTATCAGTGGAGATGTGAATAAAGCGGTGGCGAATGCGAGTGCGCCGTATATTGCCAATGAAATCGCCAAACAAATACCAAAAGAAAATCAGGAAGGTCGGATTATCGCCCACGGTATTGCGAATGTTGCATTAGCGCTGGCAAAAGGTGAAAATGCGGGAGCGCAATCGCTGGGAGCGATGACGGGTGAAGCGGTAGGCATGTTGTCGGTGGAACTGTACGGTAAAACGGTCGGTGAGCTGACGGAAGACGAAAAAGCGACAGTCAGTGCATTTGCGAGCTTGGCGGCGGGTATTGCAGGTGGATTAGTGGGCGGCGATACCTCCAGTGCGGCAAATGCAGCCGAAGCAGGGAAGACCACGGTTGAGAATAACTTCTTACATGCTGAAAAAATAATTACTTTCGTTGGTGAATTCGCTAATGCAAAAACACCAGAAGAGAGAAAACAGTTACAACAAGATATTGATAAACTAGACAAAAAACTGCAATCGCAAGCGGAAGCTTGGGGAATATCAACCAATGATATGAAGAGCGCTTTAGATAGCTTGAAAACATTGGAAGGGTTACCTGATTGTAATGTGCAATGCCAAGAAATGGTAAAAGATTCAATATCTAAACTTGAGCCCGCATTAGAAAATAGGATCACAAAGCACTCTTCACAAACAGAAAATCTCAAAGAGCTAACAGGTATTTTAGCCACTGTGATTGTGATGAATGAAAACGGGTTGATTGATGGTCGAACCACTATATCGAGTGGTGGTAAAGGGGTATCTAACGGTACAGGATCTTCTAAGATTGATAATGCTGTGAAAGGTAATGGGCAAAAAGGGAAAGAAATTAACCCAATAATTAATCAACCGAATATAACAGTAATCTCACCGGAAATAGAAACTAAGATACTTGCAGGACAAAGAGTTGGAAACTCAAATAAATTAATTGGGGGACACTCGCCTTCAGTGAATAATGAAAATCCAAACTATGCCGTAGAAACAATAAAATTGAATCCAGACGGTACAAGAGTTGTGAAATTTACGACTCAGTTCCCAGATGGGAACTTATCAAAAATTAAGACAAGTACACTATTTCCAGAGCATTGGTCAGATAAAAGCATTATTGATTCTGTAAATAAAATTGGTAATTCCAAAGCTATTGGACAAAGAAGCTCAACAGGTGAAACATTACATCGTGGTATAATTAATGGTGTAGAAATTGATGTGATTAAAAAAGGAAATCAAGTTACAGCTGGGTATCCAGTAGGTGGAAAACCGACTCCTGGCTTTAATCCAATCGATTGAGGCATGTACATGTATAAAGAATTTGATTTATGTATTACTGATTTTAGTAATGATAATGAACCTGGAGATTATTGGTATGATTGCGGTGTTGTTGAATCTGCTGAAATTTTAAGTAAATTCAACGAACCAGATTGGGCATGCCTATTTAATGAGTTAGCGAACAAATCTATATTTTGGAAAACTAGATTGGTCGAATGCTTGGGGGATTTAAAAAATAGTCATGAGCTAAATATTATTTTAAAGCTCATTGATACTGATGATTATGATTTATTTATTAGTTGTATTGACTCGTTAAGATCTATGGATATATGTAGTTTATCTGAGGATGATTTGGGCAAGATTAGTGATAAAATATATCATCTTGAGTCAAATGCTTCTTTGCCAGTGAAAAGTATTTTAGATAGTTTTTTACATAAATTTAAGAGTAAATAAACCCTGCTTTACACAGGGCCCTTCTTAATACTCTCACTCCCCAGCCAGCTGGATAATCAACTGTCTGGCTTGGCGAGTGAGGGTGTAGTGCACCCCATCTAAAACCTAATTTTTTCAAGCACTTACTGCTGATGCTCATCTATGGATTGGGGTTAGGTTTACCGCAGTTAGGGGCGTAGCCCACTGTATACTGTCTGGTTTTGACCACTTCTTCTTTAATCACCCATCCAAATATTGCAAGCCTATCGTGTTATTTCCCTTTCTTTTTTTGTTCAAAAACACCGAACAAACCACCGACAAATACGATTCGAAGCAAAAAGGTGGCAGCTTGTCGGGCAGTATTGGCACAGGGTTGAATACCACGGCATCGGTGAATGTGAATAAAACCGAGATGCACAGTGATTATCAATCGGTGGATAAACAAACGGGTATCAATGCAGGCAAAGGCGGTTTTGATATTACGGTGGGTATATATGAAGTCGCGCCGTTTGTAGGTAAACTCATTTTTATTTTGAATTATTGCAAGAAAAGACATTGTCTGAGATTGACGATATGATTGGCATTACAGGTTTTTACAGCTAGTTGATATCACAGTGATACTGGCTAATTTTAAAAAGATATGTGAGAAATAAACGCTGAATTAATAGTTTTTGGAGTAAAAGTTTATGGACCTTAGTTGGCTGGAAAAAACAAAAAACTATTTAATAAGTCATGAGGGTGGAGATCTCTATTATTTGGTTGAATCATTGATTAAAAGGGAAAAAATAACATATAGACAATTTCTTTATGATGCATCTCATGGCATTAGTAATGGTGAAGGTGAAGGATTCGATTTTGCATTGGATGGTGATTATGATGATCCAAATGACTTTAATTTTGTTGAGTTTTACGTTGGTGGGCTGGAAAGTACCGAAATGACAGTGTCTATTTTTATAGAGTTAATGCAATATATATCAGACAATTATGTCATTGATAATCCTACGGATAAAATATCAGTTGAGAAATCAATGCTAAGAATTAAGCAACGTTATTATAAATTTTTATAAAAAATAATTAATTTATTTTAACCTTCTAGTGAGCGATTTAGTCTGTAGCTAATACTGTCATCCAACTTTGATTACCTAAAAATATCCACATTAGCGTATAAGTAGAAAAATAGATTTATCAGCGTAGGGTGCTATAGTTTATGTGAAGAATATTATCCTTTAGCACAATATGAGAGAGGGACTTATGAGCTTTTTCCAAGAGATTTTAACTAAGGTCTTTAAACCCGCGGATGCCAAAATAGAAAATAGTGCAGACCCTGTTGCTGCAATGACGGAAGCGATTAGAGCCAATATTAATATCAGTAATGATGCTATTTCAGATAATAAAATTGATGCCATAGCTGTGTTAGAAGGCTTGGCAAAAAGTTACCCGCAAAAACTTAATTGGAAAGTGTCTATTGTTGATTTGTTAACATTATTAGGTTTGGATAATAGCTTAACGGCGCGGAAAAAGCTTGCTGCAGAGCTAGGTTATCAAGGTGATACAAGTGATACTGCAACCATGAATGTATGGTTAATTAAAGAAGTGATTAAGCAGTTAGAGCAAGCGGGTGGTAATGTGAATGAGCTCGTGAATCAACTCAAAAAATAAGTCTCAGTGGTGCCGTAGCGTTTTGACTACGGCACGCTTAAAGTCACCATTAAATAAAAATAGTACAGCCTTTATTTCTTAGCGCTTTAATCACTCTTGGTTCCTCTGTAAAGCTATTCCACCGCAAATCGAGTTTAATGAGGTCAGTTAAATTTATTAAACTGTCGGGTAATGTTTGAAGTTTATTGGCACGTAAATCCAAGTATTGGAGAGATAGCATTTCACCTATTGATTCAGGTAGTTGAGTTAACTGATTAAACCTTAAATTTAAAGTATGCAATTTCTTAAGTGCAGATATTGCAGGGGAGATAGTGTGAATTTTATTTTGATTTAGATCCAAAATACGAAGAGAAGATAGGCCCGAAATATTATCCGTAAGCTCTGAAATACAGTTATTCATCAAGTGTATTTCATGCACATTGGATAATTGAGAAAGTGAGCTGGAAAAACGCTCTATTTGGTTATTATACAGACGCAGTTCCTTAAGATTTTTTAACTGAGAAAACCAAGAGGGTATCTGCGTTAACAAGTTATCCGTTGCATTGAAATAAACCAGATTTTTTAACTGAGATAATGAATTTGGTAAAGTGTGAATGCCATTATCGCTCAAATAGAGGAATTGTAATTGATGCAGGTTACCCACTTCATCGGAAATTTCAACAATATGGTTGTGCCCTAAATCTAACATTTTGAGCCGCGTTAACTTTGCTATTTCTGCGGGGATCGATTGAATTTGATTACAAGAAAGATTAAGCACTTTTAGGTTTTCACAGTGAGTTACTCGGTAGGGAAATGCACTGAGATTATTGTTATAGGCGCTTACCAAGCTGTAATCAAAAGGCGCTAAAATAAGCGTATCAATTTCTTCTCGACAGCTTGAATCCAGATTGAGTTCAAACTCAGAGTTGGAATGTTGGTGTAGCATCGCCTTCCTCACTTTAATAGAACGTATTATGTGCAGTTTATCTGTAAAAAATAGAATAATGAACAACATAATAAGATTGAATTGAATGGCCTTTTAAGTCATTAATCATGCTGCTACCTATGATACAGTTTAAGCAATTAATAGGATTCCAATACTAGCCAAGGCGGTTTAGATGCCTAATATTTTATTGTTAGATAGCGAAAGTTTCTCACGCACATTGTATAACCCGCAAGAGCAAGACTCACCCGTTGTTGTTGTCTATTTTTCAGCGTCATGGTGTATCCCTTGCAAAAAGATGAAGCCTGTTTTTGAACAATTGGCGAATCATTTTGAAAAAAGTGCGGTTAAATTCGGTATGGTTGACATCGCTCAGTCCCCCATATTAGCGCCTAAATATGGAATTAAATCTGTCCCAACAATCGCTATTTTTAAAGAGTCTCGATTGATAAAAGTGATTGCGGGAGAGGTTTCTTTCACTCAAGCCGTAGAAACGTTAAACCAAATATTTTGTGTTAATTAGGCGTTCGGTTTAAAGTGGCTTTTTCCTCTTTATAACAATAATAAGCTCATCGTTATGCTGCTATTGATTTTTGAAGGTTTACTGATTGGATGCTTGCTTGGGTTAACAGGGGCGGGCGGTGGTATTTTAGCGGTTCCTGCGTTGATGGCAAGCCAAAATTGGACGGTGGCGCTTGCTGCACCTGTTGGACTTCTAGCAATAACATTAGCTGCTTTTATTGGTGTTATTCAAGGGCTTATTAACAAAACAATACGATATAAAGCCGCTATATGGATAGCGATAGTCAGCATTCCTTTTGCTAAATATGGTATTTTTCTTGCTCAAATAATTACGCCTGTTTGGCTGACTTTAATCTTTAGCTTAGTGATGCTTTATGTTGCATATCGTACTTTTTTTGCTCAAATGGCTGAATTAAATGATGCGCCGTGCCAAATTAGCCAAGAGACGGGGAAGTTTATTTGGAATATAAAAACAGCGTCGATATTAGGTGGTATAGGAATTATTGCAGGGCTTTTAACAGGGGTATTAGGTGTTGGTGGTGGCTTTGTGATTGTTCCTGCGTTACGAAAGGTATCCAATTTAAATATAAAAAGTATTATTGCAACATCATTGATGGTGATTTTTTGTATCGGTAGTGTGAGTATTTTAATCAATATTTTAAATGGATTTCAATACCCTAAGGAAATTAGCTTAATATTTATCACATCCTGTGTCATTGGTTTACTAATAGGGAGAGTCATCATAAATTATATTTCAATAAAATTAGTTAAAAATATATTTGCAATCCTAATTATTATTGTTTCTTTTAGCTTAATCTATTCAGTCTTAGATGAGTTAAATGTTTTATGAAATTGTGCTTTAAAGGTAAATGTTAACAAATTAGATTATTCAACTAGCAATTTAACTGTTTTTATATTCTATAGTGTATAACATGATTTTCATATTGACGGATTATTGTATTGTTAGTGAATAAAACGATTTATCTTCACCTTCAATGCGGTATAATGAACAATCGCATTTCATCTTCTCTGATAATAGCTTAAAAGGATTTTTGATTATATCAATCAGGGGGGCACTAAAGGTTGACTAATATAATTATGACAAAACAAGATAGCTCAACAACAATAATTGATATAGCTAAACGTGCAAATGTTACGGATATTACCGTTTCACGTGCATTTAATCATCCCGAAATGGTAAAGAAAGAAACAAGGGATAAAATATTAGCGATTGCTCAAGAACTCAACTATGTTCCCAATCTTTTTGCACGAAATCTGAAAAATAAAAATAGCCGCATAATTGGTGTGGTTACTGACAGTACATTTAACCCTTTCTATGTTGTTCTCATTCAAACCGTTTCTCGTTTAGCAAAAGAGAAAGGGTATCAAGTGATGATTTTTGATTCAGATAGTGATGAAAAAGCGGAGAAAACGGCAATCGAAACACTCGTTAGCTATAAGGCGAGTGGCATTTTACTATCACCAGTGCGTGATGATAAAGACTACCAGCCTAGTTATCTTTCATTAATCGACCAACATAATGTTCCGTTAGTATTTGTCGACCGTGCGATTTATGGCTATGAGAAAAAATATTCTGGGTTATTTTTGAAGAACTTTGAAATTGGTGCATTGACAGGAAAATTCCTTAATGAACAAAATAGCGAAAATACGTTAATTATTTCTGGCCCTAAAAATTCAGAAATCAGCTTGTCTCGTTTGTCTGGAATATATGCAAGCTTTCCAAATAGAAAAAACCTTAATGTCTTATATAGTAGTTATATGTTTAATAAAAAAGATGAAGCGTATTTAAGACAAAAAGTTCAAGATCTATACACTCCAGGCATGTATATTGTTGGGCTAAATGGAATTATTACCGCGGGAATGTATAAAATCATTGCGGAATTAGGGCTATCTTGCCGTTATTTTTCAGTCGATTTACCACCTTATGCAGATACCTATCATTTATCTATTTCTGGTGTTCATCATGATTCCGTTTACCTTGGGGAATTAACCACAGAATTATTATTCTCAGAAATAGAGCGTGATACAAATAAAGGCCATGAAACGAAACAAATTTTTGTTGATGGTAAGCTTGTTATTTATTAATAATATATAATTGCCTCGTTAAGGGGCTCTTTTATCCGATTATCTTTCCTTCATAATACCTTTACTATTTTATATTTCACTTTAATTTGTGATTAAAAAAATCGGTTAATTGACAGTCATAATCTACAGGCAATTAACCGATAAGGTTGAATTATGAAAAATCTAGCGTTTCATTGAGCTAATAAATGTTGCACCCCAGATAATTAAGCCTTTCACAATGTATTGAACGTAAGGGGAAATACCTAGTAAATTCAACCCATTATTTAATACGCCGAGGATCATGGCTCCAATTAATGTACCGATGATCATGCCACGTCCACCCGCAATGGAAGCGCCACCCAAAACCACTGCGGCAATCGCATCTAGTTCAAAGCCGACTCCTGCATTAGGTTGCCCACTCATGACGCGTGATGTAAAAATTAAACCCGCAAATGCAGCAGTAAAACCACTTATTACATACACCAACATTTTGTAGCGTTCAACGCGGATACCACTTAAGCGAGCGGCTTCTTCATTACCACCAATAGCGTAAATATAACGACCAAATGAGACGTGGTTTAAGACGACGTAAAAAATAAGATAAAGGCCAAGCATTAATAAAATTGGCACTTGAATGCCCATTAACTCTTCACGGCCCCAGAAGGCAAATTCTTTGGGTAATCCTGATATTGGATAGCCACCGGTATAAATTAACGCTAAACCTTTCGCAATAATCATCGCGCCTAATGTGACGATAATGGGAGGCATTTTACCGTAAGCGGCTAAAATTCCATTAATAAAACCAAATGCAATCCCTGATAATAAACCCAGAGCAATGGCTGCATATGGATCCATACCATAATATTTCATTAGGCCAGCCATCAAGGTGCCCGATAAAGCCATAACGGCACCAACAGATAAATCAATTCCGCCAGTTAAAATGGCAAACGTCATACCAATAGCAATAATGGCATTAATTGAAACTTGTCGTGCAATGGTAGAAAGGTTATTTACCGTTAAAAAATGCTCATTAAAAATGGACATGCAGGTAAATAAAAGAATTAAACCAACAAGTGGTAAGAATGCAGGTATTTTTGTTAATTTAGAAAAACTAAATTTAGTTTTAGTTAGTGGAATTGCACTTTGATTAGACATAGTCATTATCCTATATAATATTGCCAGCTGCATGTACCATAATCTGAGTTGAGTTAATATCCTCTCCACTTAACTCAGCAGCAATTTCACCATCACGAAAGACCAAAACTCTATCACTTACACCAATAACTTCGGGTAATTCAGAGGAGATCATAATAATGGAGATCCCTTTTTCAGTGAGTGAGCGCATTAGCTGATAAATTTCTGATTTTGCCCCAACATCAATACCTCGAGTGGGTTCATCGAAAATAAGAATTTTGGCTTGTTTATTTAGCCAGCGAGCAATAACAACTTTTTGCTGATTACCACCACTTAATGTGGAAACCGCAGTGTGAGGTTCTGGTGTTTTAACTTTTACTTGAGAAATTAAATCAATAGATAAAGTGAGTTCTTTTTTATTTTGGATTAAAAACAATTTTTGCGCATGGTTATTTAACCAAATATTTTCATTGACTGAGAAAGGTAAAACTAAACCTTGGGTTTTACGGCTTTCAGGTAATAAGCCGATACCTAATTGCAGTGCCGCCGCCGCAGATTTAATTTTGACCTCTTTGCCTTCTAAAGTGACTTTTTTCTTATACGCTTTATCCGCGCCAATCATGGCGAGAATAGTTTCAGTTCTCCCTGAACCAACAAGGCCTGCTAGCCCTAAAATTTCACCTTTTTTCAATTGAAGATGGTTAACAGGGCTATTTGAGAAACGTTGAATTTCAGCGTCAAGAATAATTTCCTGTTGGGAGAATTCGCGCTTATGTGGATAAATATTTTCTACTTCTCGGCCAACCATCATTTCAATAATGACATCTAAGTCTGTTTCATCGACTTTGCGTGATCCAATATATTGCCCGTCACGTAACACGCTGATGGTATCGCATATTTCATAAATCTCTTCTAAGTGATGAGAAATAAAAAACATACCAACACCTTTAGCTTTTAGATCGCGCATAACATCGAATAAATGATTTGCTTCATTAGGTGTTAATGTTGCAGTCGGCTCATCTAATACCAAAATTTTAGCGTCTAAAGAAAGTGCTTTGGCAATTTCAACAAATTGCTGCTCTGCAATACTTAAATGGATAATGGGTTCATCAATATCAATATTAACACCAAGCTCTGTGAGTAAAGCTTGAGATTTTTGGCGCATAAGTTTTCTATCTAATAAACCAAATTTATTTTTTAATTCACGATTTAAAAAAATATTTTCAAACGCATTTAAATAAGGAATTAGAGAGAATTCTTGGAAAATAATACCTACACCAGCTTTGATAGCATCTCTGTAGTTATGAAAAATATGTTCTTTGCCTTCTATCAGAATTTTTCCACTATCAGGTTTATGAATCCCACATAAAACTTTCATTAGCGTAGATTTACCTGCGCCATTTTCACCTAATAACGCGTGAACCTCACCCTTTTCAAGGGAGAGATTAATATTATCCAACGCCTTAACTCCAGGGAAAGTTTTGCTGACATCTTGTAATGCTAATAATTGCATCATATTGCTTCCCTATATTTCTTAACCGCTTAAAAATGGGTAACAAAGTCATCTGGAATAAAGTGATTCCAATATGCATTTAATTATTAATTGTTATGAGAAGGTATTGCACCCAATACATAGGTACAGGTGCAATACAATTAATGAGTCAATATTCGATTACCAGTGGAAATCTTTCGCATTTGTTTTGTCGATTAATTTAACATCAATCGGAACTTCTTTCGGTACGTTAGCACCCCAATATTTTGCCAAACCCATTGCTAAGCCGATACGAACTTGGTCACGTGGGAACTGTGCAGAAGTTGCGATAAACGGTGAGTTACCTTTCGCAATTTCAGCAACGGCTTCAGGCGAACCATCAACACTGACAAGTTTTACGTCACGGCCTGAAGATTCGATAGCCGCTAATGCACCAAGTGAGCCCACATCGTTAACGCTGAAAATACCATTCAAAGTTGGGTTAGCTTGCAGCATGTTTTCTGTGACATTCATCGCAGTATCACGCTCTTGCTTACCATTCAGCTTAGTAACAATTTTAATATTTGGATATTCTTTCATTGCCGCTTCAAAGCCACGAACACGTTCGAGGATTGGCACAACTGGAATACCATCTAAAATGGCGACTTCACCTTTTCCACCCAGTGCTTCACCTAAGCGTTTACCCGCCATTAAGCCAGCATCGTAGTTTTTAGAACCGACGAAGGAGTCAATTGGGCCATTCGCTTGTGCGTCGATAGCGATAACCACAACCCCCGCTTTTTTCGCTGCCAGTACTGCCGTTTCTGCACCAACACTATCCGCTGGGTTGATTAGCAGGATATCGATTTTTTTCTGTAACATATCTTCGATATCACTGGTTTGTTTCGAGACATCATGCGCCGCATCGGAAATATACAGCTGAGCACCCATATCGCCAGTTGCGCTCTCCAGAGCTTCTTTCATCGTGACGAAATATTCGTTGTTTAATTCTTGAAACGACATGCCAACTGAAACAGGTTTTGCCGTAGCGTTGAACGCCATACCTAAAGTCAGGACACTAGCTGCTACAGCTAACTTTTTGAATTTACTCAACATAAGATGTTCTCCTAAAGAGCGTTTAATTATATGTAGGGTCTTACTCGTCTAGTATTTATTTAAATTATTAATTATTACAAACAGTTAGTGCATGTCTATGGCTTGATGACGACTTTAATTGAGTCGGCAGATTTCGCCATGACAAAGGCTTCTTCCCAATCATCGATGGAGTAGAAGTGGGTAACGATATCATCAGCATTGACTAAGCCACGGCTAAAGAGATCGATAGCAACCTCATAGCTATATGGGCCTAAGTGCGCACCGCGGATATCAAGTTCTTTACGGTCACCAATAATTGACCAGTCAACTGTGGTTTCTTTACCAAATACGCTAAATTCAACGAAACGGCCAAGTTTACGGATCATTTCTAATCCTTGGGTTACGCCAACAGGGGCACCTGTCGCTTCGATATAAACGTCGCAGCCGTAACCTTCCGTCATCTCTTTGACTAACTTGATGGCATCTTCTTTCAGTGGGTTGATCACTACGTCAGCACCAAATTTTTTCGCTAATTCAAGGCGTTCGTCGATAGCATCGATCACGACTAATTTTTTTGGTGTTTTGAGTTTTGCAACTTGGATCATACACAGACCAAGCGGGCCAGCACCTGCAATGACGACGACGTCATTTAAATCAATATCACCACGGCGAACGGTGTGGATGGCACAGGCCATTGGTTCAATTAATGCGGCGTCTTTATCGGAAAGTTCATCTGGGATCTTGTGAATGATAGCGCGCTCAGAAAAACGCATATACTCAGCCATCCCACCATCGGCAACTTCTTTTTGGAAACCGTAGATATCATGGGTTTCACACATCCAGTATTTACCTGATTTACAGAAACGACATTCCCAGCAAGGGACGATTTGTTCTGCGAGGATACGGTCACCCACTTTTAATTTGTATTTTTCAGCGGACCCTTCGCCCAATTCTGCGACTCTGCCATAGAATTCGTGACCAGGTACGACAGGGGCTTTGATCCATGGGTCATCACCCCAGAACATTTGTGCGCCATCATTGGCTTTGCAGTCACCCGCACAGATCCCACAGCCATCGACTTTAATGACAACTTCTCGAAAGCCAGCTGTAGGTCTTCTAATATTTTCAAAACGATAGTCATGGGGACCATGACAAACAACGGCTTTCATTTTTTCAGGTAGGTTACTCATGTTCTAAAACCTCTTTCTAGTTGTTAGCCCTAATGTTGACGTCAACATTAAGCGTTTTTTTATCTCTAAATGGCTTTAATTTTTACGCTTAACGATAAATTTGGATACGAATGTAAGAAAAATGGTTCTTTAATGTTATAGATAAAATAATTTATTTTTAATATGACGACGTCGTCATTTTTGAAGGTGCAGAGAAGAAAAACTAAGATTTGTGATTTAACTCTTAATTTTAATTGCTTTTAGAGCACCGTCAAAGGGGTGAAAAACGTCAATCATAGGTATCTAACACGATGAAAAATAAGTAATAAAATAAAATTCATTCCTCGTGTTAGGGTTATTAAGAAATGAATATGAAGCCGAGTATAATTATTTTAACTGTTTTCAGAAGTGGATAATTCATGCAAAAACATTTCAGCTCACATTTTTATATGAAAGTTAATTTCATTTTCATTGAATAAGGTGATTAAAAATCGAAAATCAGTATAAATTTTATTTATTAAAAATTATTTTATGGTTAGACATGAAAGTAATAAGTGCTGCAAATTAAATTTTTATCAAGATTGAGTATGAATAAATAAGATTTGAAAGAAAAAAGGCTCTATTCTGTAGAGTATTTAATAAATTCAACTAAGAATAAAGCCAAAAAAATACCAATTAATAACTTCATTTTGTAAGGAAATAGGTGTTTTTATTTATAGTAATGAGTGAGGGATTAGACCTAACTCATCAAGTTAAACAATCATCGGTGCGATAATAAATCCAAAGACAACCCCAGCAATAATTCCACCTAACCCTGGTAGCATGAAGGGATGGTTAAGAATATATTTTCCGACACGGGTTGAACCTGTGGAGTCAAATTCGATTGCTGCTAATGACGTTGGGTAAGTGGGTAAAACAAACACGCCAGTGACAGCAACGAACGACGCTAAAATAGCCCATGTTGGTACATCCAAAGCAATGGCCAGTGGAATGATTAGTGGTGTTGTTGCCCCTTGGGAGTAGAGCAATGCACAGGTAAAAAACAGTACGACAGCTAACAATATAGGGTAGGCAGATAATACATCCCCTGCGATAGCTTTGATTTGATCCATGTGGGCATCAACAAAAGTGGTGCCTAATGTCACAATTCCCAATATGACAGCAAGAGAGCTCATTCCTGAACGGAACGTTGGTGCTAAAACGATAGAGTTTGGTGATGTTTTACAGAAAATAACCATCAAGCAGGCTGCACTGAGCATGCAGATGATGATGATATCACGGGTACCCATCGGTTTGCCGATATCAAAACCTGGGCGTAATTGAGGGAAAGCTGCCAATATCACAATCGCAACGGTTGCAATAAGAAAAACGACAACTGAAAATTTCTCACGGGTAGTACTTTCGCCTTTTTTCTCTTCGTATTTATGGACTAACCCTTTTTGTAAGCGGTCTAAATAAACTTCATCATCTTCCAATTCACAACCTTGGCGTGACGCAATAAATGCAGCAACCATTGCAGCCACAAAGGATGCAGGTAAACACACTGACATAACAACAATAAAGGTAACGCCATTACCTTCCATAATGGTTAACATTGCAGCCATTGCGGCACTTATCGGAGAACCTGAAATGGCTATTTGTGAAGCAACAACGGAGCCTGCCAGTGTACGAGAAGGGCGGATACCCGAGTCTTTGGCTATTTCAGCAATGACGGGAAGCATTGAAAATACGATAAATCCCGTACCAGCCATAATGGTCATCACCCACGTGGTGATTGGTGCAATAATGTTTAGGTACTTCGGATTTTTACGCATAAATGTACTGGCGAGGCGCACTAAATAGTCCATTCCTCCAGCCGCTTGTAATGCTGATGCAGCGACAACAACGGTCATAATAATTAAAATAACATCAACAGGGGGAGAACCTATTGGCAAACCAAATCCAATGGTTAATACTGCCAACCCCAATCCTCCGCATAAGCCAATACCAATTCCGCCCATGCGTATACCGAAGAAAATAGCACCTAGTACAACAATGATCTCTAGCCAAACCATAATCGTCTCCAATAGACAATATATTGTCATTAGTAATAAAATTTCTAAAATTGATTGTTTTTAATAATGATTAAATATTTACTTTAAATTTTCGGTTATTATTAAATGCGATTTTCCAACTCTATTTTCATACCAATGAATACTAGCCCTAACTAAAGAACCTGTTGAATCTATATACTTATTAGGGTGTTTTTTAACTTCATTGGCTAAAATAACAGGGACTTCAGTACAACCTAAAATAATGACTTCAGCTCCACGTGAAAATAATAATTCAGCTTGCGACTTCATAATTTCTTCTGCTGCATCTTTATTTCCAGATTTTAATAAATAAATGCTTTTCATGACTAATTTCTGGCTTTCTTCATCGGGAGTGATGCAGTTTAATTTTTTTTGTTCAATACTTTTTTGATAAAGCCCCATATACATAGTTGCGTTAGTTGCTAATAAGCCAATATTTTTTTTCTTAGTTAGTAGAACCTCTTGCATGGTGGTTTCAACAATACTCAGCATATCCACATGGCAAGTATTTTTTAGTTCATCGAACCAAAAATGTGCAGTATTACAAGGGATAACAATGCATTCTGCCCCTGCATCTTCAAGTTTTTTTAAGTAATTAGTCATTAAAGGGAGTGGTGAAACTCCGTGATTTAGCAATGCTTCTGTACGATCTGGAATATCAGGAATAGATGAAATAATTAATGGGATATGTTCTTGGTCTTTATTAGCAATAGTATATGTTACAAATTTATTAAATAAATCGACGGTTGCTGCTGGACCCATTCCACCTAATACACCAATTAAACCTTTCATTATTACGCTCCTGCGATTTTTATCTTTTTTGATTTAAGATAAATTAAACGCGATATTGCTTAACTTATTTAACATGAGATACATTATTTAATTAATTATTAACGATTACTTCTAATTAATCGGTGTCTAATTTTTAGCAATGTTTTTTAGGTAAGAGAAATGCAAGTAAGTATGGGATGATGCAAGATATGCATTAAGATTTTAATGTTAACTCGAATGAGCTCAATGAAATGAAAGGCAAAGCCTGAATATAATTGGCTTTGACGATAATGCTCTAGTTAATAGAAAATAAATTTTGATTTTTATTAATGTTTAAAACGATAACCTTATGCATAATACAAATAATAGACATACAATCCATGAATGATAATTTAACTGACAGTTAACTAAATATACCAATAAGAATATCATTATTATTTTATACGCGTCATCCTTCAAGCTGCATGGGTGTTGACTGCATTCAGATAGCCGAATCACATACTTTTGTATGCTCATCGGTCTATCTTCACTTGTCGCCTACATGCAACTCGAATGATTTAGCGTATATAGGTTAGTCACTTTTTCAAGCTGCATGGGTGTTGACTGCATTCAGATAGCCGAATCACATACTTTTGTATGTTCATCGGTCTATCTTCACTTGTCGCCTACATGCAACTCGAATGATTTAGCGTATATATTTTAACAGCGAGTCTGCTTAAGGCTTAATAACATGAAAAATATAGAAACAAAGTGGTTGTACGATTTTTTAACCTTGGAATCTTGTCGACATTTCTCCCATGCTGCTGAGCAGAGAAACATTTCTCAACCCGCGTTTAGTCGGCGTATTAAAGCGTTAGAGGAGGCGATCGGTGTCGAATTGTTTGATAGAACCACGTCCCCCTTGCAGTTGTCTGAAGAAGGCAAAGTTTTTCATTCTCAAGCCCGTAGCTTGTTGCAGCAATTAGAGTGTAATTTAAATGAGCTCTCTGGGCATAATATTTTAAGTTTACCTAATATTAAAATTGCGGCGGCACATTCTTTATCATTAACACTGCTACCCAAACTAGTTCACGCATTGTCTGGTTTCGGGGAAGAATTTGTCTATCATGTTGAAGCCATTGACGTGGTACAGGTGGTTAATGCACTAAGAGAAGGGAAAAGTGATTTTATCATCTCATTTTATGATGAGGATTTAATGCAATCGCCATTTTCCTGCTTGAATGTTTTTGAGTCTGAGCTTTACCCTATCTGTGCCGCAGATGAATTTGGTAAACCGTTATTCGATATTTACCAACCCCAAGTTCCCTTGTTGAATTATACGAGTGCTTCTTATATGGGGCGGTTAGTTAATCGCAGGTTAAGTGAGTTCGGTGCAATTAGTTCAAAAACGTTGTTTATGTCTTCCATGAGTGAATTATTGAAAAATATGGCATTGGATGGTCATGGCATCGCATGGCTGCCGATTTACTCTGTGGTCAATGAGCTGAAAGAAAAGAAATTGGTTTGTCTTGATACCCCAGAATTGACGATTCCAATTCAAGCTTACATTTACCGTATGGACACTCGCTTAAATAAAACCGCAGAGGATTTTTGGCGTATTTTGAAGAAAAATATTCCAGAGGATTTAAAGCATTTGTAAAACTTAATAGAAATCCTATAACGAGAAAACCCGCTTTAGTCGCGGGTTTTGTACCATATAGTCATTGAATATTAGTGATCTAAAGAAACAGAATGAACATAAGATAGCTGTTTTAACGAGCAATAAAATTCAGGCAATGTGGTTTTTTGGCGAACCACCAGTTTTAAATTGACTTCTACTCGCTCTTTTTTTATGTCACGTATTGTTAGGTTTTCAATAATGTCTTTATGTTGTTTTAAATACTCAATGAGTAAGGGGACGCCATCTTCATGGGTAAACAACATTCGAACTTTAATCTTGCCTAATTTTTGATTTTTCATCTGAAACAATGCCACTTGTGGGCTCAGTTGAATCGCCAAGAAAAAAAGAATGGTGACAATTAATGCGTGCCAATAAAAGCCAGAACCACATGCAATTCCAACGCCAGCTGAAGCCCAAACAATCGCTGCGGTTGTCAGTCCTGAAATAGCATCATCACGACGATGTAAAATAACGCCCGCGCCTAAAAAGCCCACTCCGCTGATTATTTGTGCCGCTAATCTCATTGGGTCACTGCGAATATTATCTGAAATATTGGCGTAATATTCGGCAGACTGAATAGAAACGATGGTTAATAAACAGCTAGCAACAGCAATAATGACACAGGTTTTAAAGCCGACAGGTTTTCCCTTTGATTCACGTTCTAAGCCAATAAAGCCGCCTAAAATAAAGGCGGCGAGTAATTTAGCAATACTTGATAGTGACAAAGGGCCAATGGTGTCGACAAACTGCATAAGAGCATCCATGGCTTACCTCTGTATATTTCGAATTACGGTGCTACAGCGCCCTCTGGTGCTTTTTTATCGTCGTTATTTTTCTTTTTAGAAACATCATCTTTAAAGAAAAAGATAAAGAACACACTGACAACGGCAGCGACGATAGCAGGGTAATGCCAGAAGGTTTCCCATTGTGGTAAGGACTCGCTACCTTTTTCCGTGACTGTTGAGTTAAATATTTGCCCGCAAATCGTGGAGGCAAATAATAAACCGAAGCCGTTTGAAACAATAAAGCGTAACCCTTGAGCTTGTGCGCGGATTTCTGGTTTTGCTTTACGGTCGACATAAATATCGCCAGCGGTAAAGAAGAAGTCCCAACATAATCCCTGAAGCATCAACCCAAAGACAATAAAATATAAACTGGTATCGACCGCAGCATAGGCAAATAATGTTGAGCGAATAATCCAGCTAACTGCACCTAATAATAAAGTGATTTTAAAACCGAACTTCATCAAGAAGAACGATAGGAAGAACATAAACAGCACTTCACAGGCAATACCAATTTGCATAATAGAAGCGGCATTATCAAACCCAAGCGTTTTAATAAACACAGGGATATAGGCGGAATAAGCTGTTTTTGGAATCATTAATACAAAGATGCTAAACATTAAAATAGCGAAATAGCGGTCTTTAAATAATGACAATGCGTCTAAGCATAAAATATCGCGTGTGGAGAACGGTTTGCCTTTAGCTTTTGGTGGCGTATTTGGCAGTGTAAAACAGTAAAAGCCTAATACGACTGCAACTGCAGATGCGATATACCATGTCATGGTACTGCCCGAGAAGCCCATTTCCCCTAAAATAAATCCGATAGCCATAAAACCAAACGTACCGAATACACGAATGATAGGGAAATATTTCACACCATTAATATGGGAGAAGCTGATGCTATTAGAAAGTGCGGTTGTTGGGTAAAACAGCAGGCCAATAATAAAGATCAAAAATAGGGTCATGCCACTGTTTTGTGCCTCAATAAATTGAGGAACACATAAAATGACGGCGGCATTAATTAAGTGAAGGATCCCCATCACTTTTTGTGATGCAAAGAAACGGTCAGCAACCATACCAATAAATAACGGTGAAATAATGGTCGCGACACCTAATAACGCATAAGCATTACCAATAATATGTGCCATACCATAGGTGCTTAATACCAGTCCCATCGTCATATTCCACGCACCTTGCATGAAATATTGCACAAACATCATGATCAGCAAGCGGGAAGTGATTTTCATATCCATTTTATTTCCCTCTTAATGTGTTTCTAACGTTAGTCCGTCATACGCGACACGGATATTATAAGGAGCACAAACCGCCACTAATTCTTCATGCAGTAATTTACCACTGTGTGAAATATGAGAAACGGCAATTTGAGTATTAGAATGCAAACAACCTTGTTGTTGCAGCTTTTCTTGTGCTGCAAAGACGGTTTCTAGGCTCATATGGTTATCGGTACGGTTATTGCCATTTAGTCCATAAGTGCATTCGAATACAACAATATCTAGCGGTTTGTTTTCAAGCCATTGCCAAGTCAGTTCTGGGAACCAGCCTGAGTCGTGGCCATAGAAAATCGCTTTGCCATCTTTTTCAATATGATAGACATAACAGAGCTCCCATTTCGCATGGTTTGCTAGTAATGGGGTAATTTTATATCCATTTCTTTCAACGGTGACAAAAGGGATTAAACAATGAAAAGCGAAACGCTCTTTGCTGTACCCCGGTAGCACTTCAAGGCAGCCATTGATTGCACGATCGTTGCCAAATATATGAAGTGGATGGTGAATTTCAAAGCCATAACCTTCCATTCTACTGAACAGATCGCCCACATTAAAATGGTCAGGGTGAGTGTGAGTGAATAGCAGGCTTTCAAAATGGGTTGCATCCATTCCATCACGCATGAGTTGATAACTAAATGTGGGAGACACGTCGATCAACATGAGATCATCCACAATAGCAGAGGAGTGAGTTCTGATATCTTTACCACCAAGTTGCCTTGCTTTTTGGCAGTGCTCACAACGGCAAAAAGGGTTTGGTATACCCTCTGAAGCCGCAGTGCCTAAAAAATGAATTTTCATGATAATTTCCTTTATCTTATTGTTTTATTTTGGGTTATTAAATCCCTGGTGCTGGTGTTAAATCGATAAAACTATTATTTGAACGTTCCAATGATAATTTGGTGAGATTAGTTTGCCAATGACAGATATTCAGATCAGTGATCTCATTCAAATTAAAATAATTATCTATTTGATTAATAGTTATATTTTTTATTTTTTGCTTTGTGTGTATCGAATGTTAATACTTTCCATTATTTGATTGTTTTATCTGCATATTTATTTTGGAACGTTCAAATTAATTATCGGTGGTCGTGATAAATAATTCAGGTATGCTATTGCGAGAAGCAATTAAGGTGAAAAGACAAATGGCAACAATTAAAGACATTGCAAAATTGGCGGGTGTTTCTCATGGAACGGTTTCTAACGTTTTGAATAAACGTGGAAATGTGAGTGTAGAGAAAATTGAGGCTGTCTATAAAGCAGCAAAGCAAATGGGGTACCAGCTCAATACACAAGCGCAATTGTTGAGAACCAATAAAAGCCACAAAATCGCAATACTATTACCGCAGTTAGTGTCCGATAAATACGCAATCTTTTTTAATTCATTTAGGCAATCAATCTCTTTGTACCCCGAGATAACCTATGATCTATTTTTGACGGATGATCTTGAAACAACAGAGTTAGATGCATTACAAAAAATTGCAGCGGGTGGATATAAACAGGTGGTTGCTGTGAGTTGTTTGCAAGACGCGAACACTTATTTTGATACATTAAAATTACCTGCTTCTCAGATTGTGTTTATTTATCGCCAACCAGCCAATGCCCATCATTTTTTCACGTTAGATTTTTCTCAAGCAGCAGAGGCGATTTGCCAACAAATTGCGACCAGCCGCAGTCAACTGGTGGGGATTTTCAGCGATGAACATGGTGAGTTAGAACATTCAACGTTTGTGAGTGAGTTACAAAAAAGCCTCAAGCAGTGTGCACCAAATAAAAAATATATTGTGATCCGAGCATCGAATGATGAATCCTATAAAGCTGCATTTGATTTTTTCACCTTAGACCAAACACCAGACTTGTTTGTTGCTGAAGATATTGAAAAGGCAAGTTTTTTAACTCAAGCCAGTTTTTTTGGTAGCAACAGTGATTGCCCTGCTATTTTTGCCTTAAGTGGCAATATTCCCCCAATATTAAAAGGGCTACACTGTTTTCCGATGAATTATGCGCAGCTAGGGTTAGAGGTTGTTGATGAGCTAATGAAAGAGGATGAACTGGAAAGCGAGAATCTGGGGGCAAACACTGTTTATGTGCGTAACCAAAGTGGCAACCTTTATACTGCAACACCAGCACTTAGTACTGTCAATAAAGATGAGCCGAGTTTGAATCTCCTTATTTTGCCAAGTCCTTCGACAAATGCACTCAAAAAGCTCTTACCCCACTTTTATCGCCAAACGGGCATTAAGGTTAATTTAGCCATACATCCTTATGACGAAGTCTACCAAATATTGGGACAGCTCCATTTACATCCTTATTATGATTTATTGCGGATTGATATGGCCTGTTTTCCTTGGTTTGCAGAGCGAATATTACAGCCACTAGATAATGTCGGGAACGGCTTAACGGATTTATTAAGCAGCTTTTCCAAACCAACCCAACAAAAATTTAGTTTAGTCGGGGACACTGCTTATGCTATGCCATTTGATGCTAGTGCCCAGTTGTTGTTTTATCGAAAAGACTTGTTTGAAGACCCGATCCTAAGGCGTAGGTATTACGAGAAAACAGGCAATGAATTGGCTGTGCCGACGAGTTTTCACGAATACGACCAAGTCACACAGTTTTTTACAGAGCAGCATGAAAAAGGGCAATTTTCTCGCCCAATTGGTGCATCAACAACATTGGGAAGTGCTGGCTTAATAGCAAGTGAATATTTGCTGCGCTACTATGCAGAAGGTGGGCGGTTAATTGAGGGTGATGGTATCCCTCGATTAGAAATGCCTTTGGCGGGCAAAGTGTTAAGCGATTATCTACACCAAGTTTCTGTCACTGAAAATATCCATGAAAAGTGGTGGAGCGAATCCGTTAGGCAATTCGAGCAAGGTGAACTTGCTATGTTAATTGCCTATATGAATCTGTTTAATGATGTGGCTCATAGCGATATTTTTCCAAAAATTGGTTATGCCTCTGTGCCAGGTGGGCTTCCACAACTCGGGGGAGGTGCGCTCGGAGTATCTCGTTATAGCCAAAAATCACATTATGCAGAGCAATTTTATCGTTGGCTCTATTCACCTATCGTGATGGATCATCTTATTTTATTGGGTGGGAATAGTAACCACCAAGATTTCAGCCATAACCAAGAAATCTGCCATCGCTACCCTTGGATGCCACTGGCTTATCAAGAGATTAACCGCGGAATCCGCGAATCCTCCATTCCAAACGGTAAGTTATTTAATTTGCGCCAAGCTGAAGTGATCATTGGTCAAGGGATTACTAATGTGGTGAATAAGATCATGACAATAGAAGAAACCATTGAATACATTAATCAGCGTTTATTAGTGGATACCCAAGGGGAACGATAGAGTGGGGGGATTGGTGAGCGCAATGTGGTAAAAGTTGCATTGTTAATTTTGATAAGCGTTACAAAGCAAAAAACCAGCCTTTAGGCTGGTTTCTTTAAATAGTGGTGCCCGGACTCGGAATCGAACCAAGGACACGGGGATTTTCAATCCCCTGCTCTACCGACTGAGCTATCCGGGCAACGGAACGTATTAAACCTGATTCCATCAGTTGAGTCAAGGCGCATTATAAAAACTTTCGACCGTATGCGCTTTTTTTCAACACCTTAGCTACTTTTTAAACGAAATGCCCTAAAAATATCTGGGTAATGAAGAACACCCGCTGTTTAACGGGTGATTTTCATCTGTTCGCCAATGTTAGCGCAAATATTTTTTCTGTGCCTTGTTCACTTTAATGAGGTAATTACGTGACTCAGCAGCTGGGTGCTTAGTGGACAACGTTTCATACACTTCACCTGGTTCTAAATTGTTAATACGCTGAGCTGCCTGCTTTTTATCACTATGGAACACTCGCAGGACACTGCCTGCGCCGCCATTGTATGCGGTAATAACAGCATAACGGCGAGAGGTTTGATTGCGAATATCGCCTAAATAGCTGTTTTGCAAGATAGCCAAATAGGCAGTCCCCGTATCAATGTTCTTTTCTGGATCAAACAAATAGCTGCGACTAGGCACACCGGACTTTCCTTGTGAGCGGAAAACGTCTTTACCTGCCGTGTTTGGCATTATCTGCATCAAACCAAGTGCATCTGAGCGGCTTACGGCATAAGGGTTAAAGCTCGATTCAATTTGCATAATTGCAAGGATTAATGACTCATCAACGCCATATTTTGCTGATGACTTTTTAATATACGGCAAATATTTGTGGGCGCGTTTGTCTAGGTGGTTAGGCACTAATTGCATCGTGACTGACCAAACGATATTCATGCCAGATTGGCGGCGCTGTATTTTGTTTTCTATCAGATAATCTGCAAATTTTGTTGCTCGCCACTCCCAACGAATCGCTTCCCCTGTGTTATCAAGTACTTGGCCAAATAAAAATGGTTCTTTACTGTAGGGGATATCGTTAATATCAGAATAGAGGTCGATGGAGTTAGGGTCATCGCCCATCAATAAGGTGGTGACAATCGCTTTTTTGAGGTGTTGCGATGGCTCTACAGCGGAAATGGTTTCAACTGTAATCGTCCCTGCATCGAAATTAATATGACTACGTGTACGGTATTCATCTGTATATTTAACGTAATCTTTTGGCCCCGCAATGAGGACTTCCTTAATTCCCCAAATATTTTCGATATTATGGGCAAATTGGCCCATTAAAATATCAAATCCATTGGTGTCTTTGACATAATCAGGGTTGAAGTCCGTTTTTTGGTTGCTGGAACACGAAACAAGTAGCGGGATCAATAAACTCAGCGCAAATAGTTTTTTCATACGATTCACAGTATTGGTGCAAAAGTCTACCTACAGAGTAGGTAGACAGACAGATTATTTTTCAGGTGTATAGCCGTCAATGTGAATATCATGGCCTTCAAATAAGAACTTGACCATTTCTTGTTCTAACATCTTACGATCGTCTGGATTCATTGTATTGAGTTTCTTTTCATTAATTAGCATAGTTTGCTTCGTCATCCACTGGCTCCATGCTTCTTTAGAAATCTCATTAAAAATACGTTTCCCTAACTCACCTGGGTAAAGTTGAAAATCTTGCCCATCTGCGTCACGTTGTAAGAATGTACAAAAAATCGTTCTACTCATTAAAATTTCCTCAAATATCAGGTAGTAAGGCGAGCTGTTTTAATAAACTTTCAACTGGGGCGGCAAGGCCGATAGTTGCGCCTAGGTGTAAGTTATACCAGAGTCCTTTGCCTTCATCCATGGCAGAATTAAATGCCTGAATCTTAACTTTTACAGGGATAATATCTAAATGGAAATGGCTAAACGTGTGGCGAAAGGCAATTAACTGCTCAGGAGCGTCATAAGAAAGGCCTGATTCCGCTAACCATGCTGTTAATTGTTCTGAAGACTCAAACTGTGGAAAGGCGAATAACCCACCCCAAATACCAGAAGGGGGACGCTGCTCTAACCAGACATTGTCTTCATGTTGCATAATTAAAAACCAGGCGGTTTTTTCAGGGATTTTTTGTTTCGGTTTTTTCCCTGGGTAGTTTTGCCATGAATGGTTGGCATAGGCAACACAGCCAAAGTTAAGTGGGCAAAGCTCGCATTTTGGTTTACTGCGGGTGCAAACCATCGCGCCTAAATCCATCATTGCTTGGTTAAAATATTCTACGCCATCATTGGGCGTGACATCGGTGCTAATTTCCCACAGGCGGTTTTCTACCTCTTTTTTCCCAGGCCAGCCATCAACGGCATAAGCACGAGCCAGCACGCGTTTTACGTTGCCATCTAAAATAGGGTAATGTTGCTGTTGGGACAGAGATAAAATTGCGCCAGCCGTAGAGCGACCAACCCCGGGCAAAGCCAACACTTCATCAAAAGTGGTTGGGAATTTCCCACCATACTGATCAGCAACGACTTTTGCTGCCTTGTGCAAATTGCGGGCACGGGCATAATAGCCAAGGCCTGTCCATAAATGTAAAACCTCATCCAATGGCGCGTTGGCAAGGGCGGTAATATCTTCAAAACGAGAAATAAATTTCTCAAAATACGGGATAACGGTACTGACTTGGGTTTGTTGCAGCATCACCTCAGACAGCCATACGTGGTAAGAGGACTTTTCCTGCTGCCACGGTAATGTTTTGCGTCCATATTTGTGATACCAGTCGAGCACTGCATGAGAAAATTGTTGAGCTTCCATTGAACACTTTATTTTTTTATCGATTTTTTAATAATGCTAAGGATTGCAACATAGACGCGGTAGGCTGTAAACCGCTTATTGTGTGGTTTAGTGTAAAGTTAGCCAATTATCAACTGCATCCTTGTTGAAGTTTTGCTAAACTCCTACTCTTACCCTGCGATTACTGTTAGGTAATTAATCTAATGGTTTGAATTAGCAAGGGTAATTTAAACATAATTGCTATTTACTAGCCTTATAGAACTTGATCGTTGGCACATTAACTTAATTGGGCAACTATTTTTTAGAACCTTTATTATGATCAATAATGTTATCTCCCCCGAATATAATGAAGAAGGGCGGGTTATGCGCCGTGTCCGTAGTTTTGTCCGCCGTCAAGGGCGTCTGACAAAACGTCAGGAAGACGCATTAGAAAAAGAATGGGCTGAAATGGGGATTGATTTTATCAATGAACCCTTTGATTTCGCCAAAGTATTTAGTAACTCAAACCCAGTGACGCTGGAAATTGGGTTTGGTATGGGCGCCTCATTGGTGACTATGGCATCGCAAAATCCACAGCAAAACTTTTTAGGCATTGAAGTTCATGCGCCAGGTGTGGGCGCATGCTTAGCATCGGCAAAAGAAGAAAATGTCAGTAATGTCCGTGTGATGTGCCATGATGCGATTGAAGTCTTGGATTGCATGGTGCCCAATGGAAGCCTTGCGATGGTTCAGTTATTTTTCCCTGACCCATGGCATAAAGCAAAACACAATAAACGCCGCATTGTTCAAGTGCCATTTGCTGAAAAAATTCGCAGTAAATTAGCGGTTGGTGGTATTTTCCATATGGCGACCGACTGGGAGCCGTATGCAGAACATATGCTTGATGTCATGAAGAGTGTCGAAGGGTATAAAAATTTATCACCAACAGGTGATTATGTTCCTCGTCCAGAATCAAGACCAGAAACAAAATTTGAAAAGCGCGGCCAGCGGTTAGGGCACGGTGTATGGGATTTAATGTTTGAGAGGACCAAATAATGGCTAAACAACCACGTAGTCGTCGTTTACGTAAAAAAATGCGTTTGGATGAATTCCAAGAGTTAGGTTTTACGGTTAAATGGAGTTTTAAAGAAGGTACACCGATCGAAGAAGTTGACACTACCGTTGACCAACTGATTGCTGAAGCTATTGAACCAAACGGTTTAGCATTCGAAGCAAGCGGCTACTTGAGCTGGGAAGGGATTGTTTGCCTACAGCAAATTGGTAAATGTACCGAAGAACACCGTCAAATCGTTGAAAATTGGTTAAAAGCAAAAGGGATGAACGACGTTGTTGTTTCTGAACTGTTTGATGTTTGGTGGGAATAATCACTTTTTGGTTGATTAAATCACACTAAATAAATAGGCTGAGTTTCTCAGTGTTTGAAGAGGCATCCAAGTTTTGGGTGCCTTTATTTTCTGGAGTAAAAGTTTTGAGTGCTATGTTTTCTAACCAGCTACTTAACGACATTCTAGACCAAGTTCGGCCGCTAATAGGCCAAGGTTGTGTTGCCAACTATATTCCTGCGCTAGGTTGTGTGCCTTCTCATCATCTTGGTATCGCCGTTTCCACCATTGACGGTGAGGTTTTCACCGCAGGGGATGCCTATCAACGTTTTTCCATTCAGTCTATTTCAAAAGTGTTGAGCCTGACATTGGCGATGACGCGCTACGAAGAAAATGAAATTTGGAGCCGTGTTGGCAAAGAGCCATCAGGGCTACCATTTAACTCATTAATTCAAATTGAAATGGAAAAAGGTATCCCACGAAACCCGTTTATTAATGCAGGTGCGATTGTGATTGCAGATATGTTGCAGTCGCGTTTAAGTGCGCCAAAACAACGTATGCTAGAGTTTGTTCGAAAATTATCGTGTGAGCCTGATATTACCTACGATACAACCGTTGCTCGCTCTGAAATGGAACATGCAAGCCGTAATGCAGCAATCGGCTATTTAATGAAATCATTTGGTAATTTTGAAAATGATGTTTTGACGGTGCTCGAAACTTATTTTCATTATTGCTCTCTAAGTATGAACTGTGTTGAATTAGTGAGATGTTTCTCCTATTTAACATCGCAAGGAATGTCATCTTGCTCCATAGACCCCATTATTACCCCATTACAATCAAGGCAAATCAATGCATTGATGATGACATGTGGAATGTATGATGGCTCTGGTGAATTTGCATTTCGTATTGGAATGCCAGGGAAATCAGGTGTTGGCGGCGGTATTGTTTGTGTTGTCCCTAACCAATTTACTGTGGCGGTATGGTCACCTGAACTCGATGCAGCAGGGAACTCTCTGGTGGGTTGCGCTGCTTTAGAGCTATTATCGAAACGAATTGGGCGTTCTGTTTTCTAATTAATTCAACGCCTTCTAGGAGATGTTATGTTACGCCGTACATTAATTGCATTTTCACTGTTAGCGAGTGCAGCGAGCCAAGCTGCGGATTATAACTGCTCAGTGACACCGAACGATGATATTTTCATGACGCCAGAAAGCGTGCGAGTGGTTGGTCGCAGTGGCGATTTAGTGATTACACCTAATGGTGAGATCACGTTAAACGGCAAAAATATTGCGGCGACTGAGGCTCAAAAACAGCAAGCGATCCGTTATCAATCGGCAATTCGTAATGATTTACCTTGGATAAAACAAGAGTCTGAGAAAAAACTGGCAACGTCACGTGAAACGGTAGATAAAGTCGTTGTTAAGGTCATTGGCAGCGACAGTAATGTACGTAAACGTTTGACTAAGCTAGAAAAAGACCTGAATAGCCAAATCAACCAAATTATTGAAACCCGTCCGAATGGCTATGCTTTTCATCATGAAGCGATGAAAAATGCGGAAACAAAAGGCAAGCAGTTGGTGAATGAAAGCTTGGGCGGTATTTTACAAGATAGCATCAACGAAATGGGGCGCAAGCAACTGTTATCAGGTGGTGATGCTAACCAAGCGCTACAAGGCATGCTGGGCAATCTAGGTGGTTTGCAGCAAGAGCTTGAAACAGAATGGAAAAAACAAGAGAAAAGCTTCCAATTGTTTGGTGTTCAAGTGTGTTCAAAAGTCACTGGCATTGAGCAACAACGGGTTTCTTTATTGAATTCCTTAAAAGCCAAATAATCCATTTATCTATATTTCTTAAAAACAGCCCTGTATTAACTGCATGGCTGTTTTTTTATTTATGATGGTTATTATGTGGATTTATAAATGTGATTTTAGTTCCATTAATGGGAATGAAAATGAAATTGATTCTTATTTGATTGACATGTAGGCCTCTCTCTTTACAATGCGAGTTTGGCTTAATGACTTAATTGGGATCGTTTAAATGAAAAAGTTCATTCCTGCTTTACTTGTTTCTGTATTGTCACTCTCTGCTCCTTTAGCGCTTGGTGCTGAATCTGCTGCTTTCGCTCCAAATGCTGTCACTGCGCAAGGCGTCGAAAAAGTGACAATTAAGCATTTATCGGGTGAAACAGAAGTTATTAAAAAACCTAAAAAAGTGGTTTTATTTGACTTCGGTGTATACGACTCAATGCAAAAACTGGGTTTAGGCGATAACGTGGTGGCTTTACCGACGGCAAATGCGCCTGCTTATGTGAAAGGCAGTATTCCAGCATCAATGGAAAATGCAGGTGGCATGAAACAACCTGATTTGGCTAAAATTGAGCAATTAAAACCTGATTTAATCGTCATCACAGGGCGTCAGGGGAAATCATACGAAGCCTTATCCAAAATTGCACCGACCATTAATTTAGGTTCTGACAGCAAACATTATATTGAATCAGTAAAAGCAAACTTAGCCGTACTTGGTGATTTATACGGTAATCAAAAAGCCGTTGATGAACAGCTCGTTCAGTTAGACAAAACCATTGCAGATGC
Source organism: Providencia sp. SP181 (assembly GCF_050446505.1). Taxonomy (NCBI): domain Bacteria; kingdom Pseudomonadati; phylum Pseudomonadota; class Gammaproteobacteria; order Enterobacterales; family Morganellaceae; genus Providencia; species Providencia sp. SP181. Next base: position 57,973 of record NZ_JBBPXM010000005.1, on the reverse strand, counting down.
TCAGAAAAAAGCGGCTGATTCTAAGAAAAAAGTCTTAGTACTGATGCACAATGACGGCAAATTAATCCCAAATAACCAAGCCGTGGTTTATGACGTGGTAAAAGCACAGCGTGCAGAATTGCAGATTGATGAAAATGCGGATAAATCAAAACGCCGTGTTGTCGATACCAAAACCATTGCGCAAGCAAATCCTGATGTCATCTTAATTGTTGACCGCAGTGAAGCTATCGGTGCTGGGAAATTAGAAAAAACGGTCTTTGAAGACAGCAATATCCAAGAAACCAAAGCATACAAAGACGGTAAGATCACTTACCTGCAATCTGACCTTTGGTATTTATCAGGTGGTGGCTTTGTCAGCTTAACAGAACAAGTTAATGCTGTTGTTAACGCGCTTTAATGAATATCTGCCGTTGTCCTAGTGATAGCGGCAATATGAAATACCCTTATTGTTATTTTTGTCGATCTCATTTTTATCTCTAATAAAAAGCCCGCAGAATGTTATCTCTCGCGGGCTTTCATTAGTTCACTGATTTGGGTATTATTCCTCGCCTAAAAATAGCTCCAACAGCGAGTTTAAGAATAACTTTCCATGTTCTGTAATTTGCCATTCATCATCAGTTTCTGTGATGTACCCTTTGGCTAAGGCCTCATTAAGAGCAGGCCTTACAGTTGATTCGGGCAAACCTGTGTATTGGGTAAATTCTTGACGGGGCATGGCCTCAAGTAACCGAAAGCGGTTCATGAAATATTCAAATGGTTTATCTTCGGCTTCTACATCATAAGACTGCTGAAGATACCGACCTTCCATATAACCTCGAGGATGTTTGGTTTTTACCGTACGTAAAATCCGCCCATCTTCAAAGGTAATTTTGCCATGAGCACCACAGCCAATACCGAGATAATCACCAAAGCGCCAGTAATTGAGGTTGTGTTCACACTGATAACCCGATTTTGCGTAGGCAGAGGTTTCATACTGTACATAACCCGCTGCACTGAGTAGCTTGTGACCCTCGGTATAAATGTCCCACAGGGTATCGTCATCAGGCAGCGTTGGTGGCCTTGAACCAAATTGTGTATTGGGCTCGATAGTTAGCTGATACCAAGACAAATGTGGCGGCGCAAGTTCAATCGCTTGTTTTAAATCTGACAAGCCTTCATCGCGCGTTTGTGCGGGTAAGCCATGCATTAAATCGAGATTGAAGCTGCGTAAGTTGAGGTGAGTGGCCAATTTTGCTGCACGTTTCGCATCATCAGGGCCATGAATACGGCCTAAAGTGATCAGCTTATCGTTACCAAAGCTTTGTACGCCGATCGAAATACGGTTGATTCCCGCAGCCTGGTAGCCTGCAAACCGGTCTGCTTCTACGGTTCCAGGGTTGGCTTCCATGGTGACTTCTGCGTTTGGGTCTAATTGAACTCGTGCGCGAACACCATCCATCAATGCTTGCATGGCTTCAGCCGTCAGCAAACTCGGTGTTCCCCCTCCAATAAAAATCGTTTTAACAGGGCGATCAGCAATTAATTTGGCATCAATATCTAAGTCCGCTAATAAGTGCTCAACATACTCTTTTTGTGGGATCTCTCCTTTTAGAGTATGCGAATTGAAATCACAATAAGGGCACTTTTGCACACACCAAGGAATATGGATATACAAGCTCAGTGGTGGCAAGTTATGCATTCTTCAGAGCATCCAGCATCATTGCTAAGGCTTTACCACGATGGGAAACAGCTTGTTTTTCTGCTTTGCTTAACTCTGCAGAGGTACAGCCAAGCTCTGGTACGTAAAAGATAGGATCGTACCCAAAACCGCCTTGGCCTTTGCGTTCGCGGGTAATAATACCGTGCCAACGGCCATGGAATACTAATGGCGTAGGGTCTTCGGCGTGGCGCAAATACACCAGCACACAATTAAATTGCGCCTGACGTTGGTCATCAGGCACATTTTTCATTGCATCCAATAGCTTAACGAGGTTTTGCTCGTCAGTTGCTTCCTCACCAGCGTAGCGGGCAGAGTAGATCCCTGGCGCGCCACCAAGGGCATCAACCGAAATTCCTGAGTCGTCAGCAATAGCGGGTAAACCCGTTTGTGCCGACGCGTGTCGAGCTTTCAGGATGGCATTTTCAATAAAGGTTAAACCTGTTTCTTCTACAGATTCAACACCCAATGAAGTTTGTGCAACGATATCCATACCGAAATCGCGAAGTAAGTCGGCTAATTCATTTACTTTGCCCGGATTCCCGGTCGCTAAAACAACTTTTTGCATCGTTTAAAACTCGTTTTTACATAATACCAATGGAATACATCATTGCGGTCAATGATGGGTCAATCATCAGGGAAATATCCACACGCAAATAATTCAGGGCGATTAAGATAAACATCACAATCATTGCTGAGAAATCTAACCCACCCATTGCTGGGATAATACGGCGAATTGGCGCCATTAGCGGTTCAGTTAATTGGTATAATAAATAATCAACAGGATTACGGCCTTGGCTTACCCAGCTGAGGATGGCGCGGATCAAGATCATCCAGAAGATCAATTTACCTGCATACGTTAGTAATAAAATGATTCCCATTGGGAGAATCGTTACGCCTAAGATAGGCAGTAAGTTAGTTGCCCACATGCCAAAAATAATTGCGGCAATGGCTAAAACAAAAGCAACAACAACAGACGCCGTATCAATTGAACCAATCGCAGGGATCACACGGCGTAGCGGCGCGACAATCGGTTGTGTGGCTTTGACCACAAATTTGGAAAATGGGTTATAGAAATCCGCACGAACGCACTGCATCCAAACGCGGAGCAATAACACAAAAATATACAGCTGGATCAGAGTGGTAACGACAAATACTAAAGTCTGCATGGCAAGTTCCGCGATTAATTAAAAAAGTTTTTCCATTTCTTCTGCTCTGTTGATGGCGCTTTGCATCGCGTTAGCAACAGTTTGCGGAAGGTTTTCGTTGTAAAATTGCTCTAAAGCCATCGCGGTGGTACCGCCTTTAGAGGTGACTTGTTCACGTAAGGTTGAAAAAGCCGTGTCGTGCTGGGATTTCGCCAGTTCAACGGAGCCTTCAATGGCATTCAACACTAATTCACGTGCTTGTTCTGCATCATAACCGAGTTGCTCTGCTTTTTGTTGCATCGCTTCCATAAATAAGAAGAAATAAGCGGGGGAGCTACCTGTAATTGCAATAATATTATTGATTTCTTGCTCTTTCTGGCACCAAATCGTTGAACCGACACTTTGCATTAATTCCTGCGCAAATTGTTTGTCTTGCTCAGTCACTTTGGCTTGCGCAAATAACCCACTTACGCCTTTACCAACCAAGGATGGGGTATTTGGCATGATGCGCACTAAATTCAGTTGATGTGCAAAGTAATCGTTATAGCGCTCTGCTGGGATGCCTGCGGCAATGGTTAACACCAGTTTGTTATCAAAATCAGTGGCATTTTGCAGGGGTTCGCAGACTTCTTTCATCATTTGTGGTTTTACTGCTAATACAATGACATCGGCCTGTTTAACGGCAGCAAGGTTATCATCACTGCTAATAATGCCATATTGTGCGGCAATTTTATCGCGGCGCACGGGGGTTGGAGAACAAACGGTGATCATTGATGCGGGGTAACCATTGCTAACAAGCCCTGCGACGATAGCGTGAGCCATATTTCCAGCGCCGATGAAAGCAATTTTACGGTGTTGCATTCTGTTCTCCTTATTATTGATGATATTGGCGCGCACCAAAAATCGCGGTTCCTATGCGAACAAGGGTTGAACCGCAGTGAATAGCGGCGCGCATATCGTCAGTCATTCCCATCGATAGGGTATCGACTGTTGGGTAAGTAGTTTGTAACTGTTTAAATGCGTTGTCCATTTGACGAAACGCTTCACATTGACGGTCATAGTCTGATTCAGGAGCAGGGATCGTCATCAAACCTCGTAATACAAGGTTTGGCATAGTTGCGACTTCAGCAGCAAGCTTAGCAACCTCACCTAATGTTATGCCAGATTTGCTGTTTTCATCGCTAATATTAATTTGGATGAGTACATTTAGTGGCGTTTTATTGCTAGGGCGCTGGTCATTCAGACGCTGAGCAATTTTAGCTCTGTCAAGCGTGTGGAACCAATCAAAGTGTTCAGCGACTAAACGGCTTTTATTGGATTGTAATGGGCCGATAAAATGCCAAATAAGGTCAGTTCTATTTGCGAAATATTGGATTTTCTCAACGCCTTCTTGGACGTAATTTTCACCAAATTGGCGCTGGCCTGCTTTGATGGCTTCTAAAATGGCCTCACAAGGCTTGGTTTTACTGACAGCCAGCAGCGTAATGTCTTGGGGTGAACGATGACATTCTTCGGCAGCAGTTTGAATACGTGCGGTAACATCAGAGATATTATTTTGAATGGTCATGTATTTATTCATTATGGTTTAATTCAAAACTATTTTATTCACAGAGTGCATGAATAGTGACTGTTGACCATAGTGTAAAGCAATTCGCGTTAGAACGGCACCTTTGCATGAGATTTCCGTGAAAAATAACCTCAAAACTGTGCAAAATTAACTATGTTGCTCAAACCAGCTTTCAAGGATCACCACAGCGGAAGCCGAATCCACTTTTCCTTTGCTTAATGCGCGGTAGCCACCTTGCTCAAATAAGCCTGCTTTTGCTTCAACCGTGGAAAGTCGTTCATCGTGCAATTCGACTTTAACACCAAAACGGCCATGAATACGATTGGCAAAATTACGCGCTTGGCTGGTGACCAGTTGCTCGGTGCCATCCATATTAAGGGGTAGGCCGACAATAACCAACTGAGGAAGCCATTCTTTAAGTAACTTTTCGATTTGTTGCCAATCAGGGCGACCATCACTGGCTTTAAGTGATGTTAATGGGCGTGCTGTACCTGTGATCTCTTGTCCAATAGCAACACCAATACTTTTTGTTCCGAAATCAAAGGCTAATAGCGTTCTTCCTGACATTATGCATGCCCCGCTTGCATGGAAATCGTATGAATATTGACACCAATTAAATTGGCAGCCGCAGCCCAACGTTCGTTAATTGGCGTATCAAAAATGAGTTTAGGGGATGCTTCAACTGTCAACCAGCTATTTTCCATGATTTCTCGCTCTAGTTGACCTGGCTCCCAACTGGAATAACCTAAGGCGACTAAAGAGTTTTCTGGCGAGTGATCGCTACCAAGAGTTTCTAAAATATCTTTCGACGTAGTGACCATCACTTCATCATTAAGATGCAAGCTAGATAAAAAGCCGCTAATTGGTGTATGTAAGATAAAACCATGTTCTTCTGCAACCGGGCCACCAGCAATCACGGGGCGTTGTAGGTTACGTTTATTGACTTTATCGGATACCGTAATTTCAAGCTTTCTTAACATGGTATCAACTGAAAAGTCATCAATGGGTTTATTAATGACTAAACCCATTGCGCCTTTTTCGTTGTGCTCACACACATACACTACAGATTGCTCAAAATAAGGATCTGTGAGGGATGGCATGGCAATAAGAAAATGGTTTTGTAGATTCAAACTTAAACTCCATTCATTTTTATTGAATTCGTTGGCTAAAAAGGCAGAAATCGCCTTTTTAGCCTGTTTTATTGCTTATTTTTTCAAGCGACGTTCAATGGCATCCATCAACATACCTGTGATAGAAATATCAAAAGCCGCTTCGATTTCACGAGCGCAAGTTGGGCTTGTGACGTTAATTTCAGTCAGGCGATCACCTATAATGTCTAACCCAACGAACACTAAGCCTTTTTCTTTCAATGTTGGCGCGACGGCACGCGCAATTGCCCAATCACTTTCTGTTAAAGGACGCGCTTCGCCACGGCCACCTGCGGCCAAATTACCACGGGTTTCACCTTGCGCTGGAATACGCGCTAAACAGTACGGCACTGGCTCACCATCAACCACTAACACACGCTTATCGCCCTCTTTAATGGCAGGTAAAAAGTTTTGAGCCATACAATAGCGGGAGCTATGTTCTGTCAATGTTTCGATGATCACGCCCACGTTAGGGTCATCTTGTTTTAAACGGAAAATCGATGCACCGCCCATGCCATCAAGGGGTTTGAAGATCACATCCCCATGTTTTTGATGGAATTCTCTTAATTTTTGCGGGCTGCGAGTCACTAACGTATCTGGCGTTAATTCAGGGAACCAAGCAGTGAATAATTTTTCATTACAGTCACGCAGGCTTTGCGGTTTATTCACAATCAAGGAACCTGCTTGTTCTGCGCGTTCTAAGATATAGGTTGCGTAAATGAACTCGGTATCGAATGGCGGATCTTTGCGCATCAAAATCGCATCAAGGGAACCGAGGGCGATATCTTGTTCACCATGGAATTCGTACCATTTCGCAGGATTTTCTTCGACGGTGACAATTTTAGTCTGTGCGCGAGCCTCACCTTGGTGCAAATAGAGGTCATTCATTTCCATATAATGAATTTCGTAACCACGACGCTGAGCTTCCAACATCATTGCAAAACTGGTGTCTTTCTTGATTTTGATGGATGAAATAGGATCCATCACTATACCGAGCTTGATCATTTTTTCTCCTTAACCCAGATCACCTAAGCGCACTTGCAGTGCAGTGATAGCGGTTAGCGCAGTCGTTTCTGTTCTAAGTACTCTAGGGCCTAACAGTATATCGGTAAATTGATAATTGGCTGTCATGGCGATTTCATCCGCTGAAAGCCCGCCTTCTGGGCCAATCAACAGTCTTACTTTTTTCAATTGAGTCGGCAGGGTATTGATGCTTTCTGTCGCTCTTGGGTGAAGATTTACCTTGAATGCACCGTCATCCTCCGCACACCAAGTTTCAAGGCTTTGTACGGGGCGAATTTCAGGGATACGGTTTCGGCCACATTGTTCACATGCAGCAATCGCAATTTTTTGCCATTGCTGTAATTTTTTTTCGAGTCGCTCGGGGTCTAAACGCACACCACAACGCTCTGAAATTAAAGGGGTAATGGTATTAACACCCAATTCAACAGATTTTTGGATGGTGAATTCCATTTTTTCCCCGCGTGACATGACTTGGCCTAAATGGAGATCGAGGGGGGACTCTCTATCATCAAGATTGCCACTTTCAATGTAGACCAAAACATGCTTTTTCGAAGCTTCCGTAATTTCAGCACTAAAAGTTTGGTTGCTACCATCAAACAGCTCAAGCTTCTGACCAGGAGCCATACGGAGGACTCTGCCCACATGGTTTGCGGCATCATCACCAAGAGAAATGGTTGTATTGGTTTGTATTGGCTCAGGGTGATAAATGCGTGGAATGCGCATGGTGTTTCCTTAGTACAGACTCGATTAATAAATAGGATAGCTTTGGTGAATATGGGGATTGAATCGCAAAACTCAAGCTTTGCTATCTAGTTTATAACGAAAAAAAACGTATTTATAGTACGTCTGTGCCATCGCCGTTAAATTAGACGCAATTGATAAATAAATAGAAAAACTTTGAGCTCGAATAAACTGATTGTATTGAACGGAATTAAAGTGTTTAGGTTGGTTATTTTTCTGCGTATATTTATTTTTTCTCCATAATGGAATAAGGAGTTAATATGCTCGACTTATGGTGCGCAGTTTTAGAAAAATTCGTTTTTATCTTTAATGAAATAATGAATCTTTTATTTAAATTGAAAACAGAGTGGAGCTGTTTTTATATTAAATTCAGTAACATTATGGTCAATAAGGAAGTTTATTTGATTTTAATGCTTTTAGTGTTATCTGTAATAATGACCTTTAAGCTATTGAAATCTATTCCTGAAAAATATTTTCAATTACCTTCCATTGAGGTTAATTATTTTTCATTGTTTTTTATTTATTCAGTGTTGGGTCTTATCGTTTTTTATTCGTTGAGTTATTGGCTTGCCATCTTATTTTTATTCGTATTTTTAAACTTCACTGTGTTGTTGTTTATTATTGATTATAAAACAGGGTATTTACCGAATATATTAACTTACCCATTCTTAGTGATTGGGTTGTTGTATCAAATAAGCTCTCCAAACGGTAATGTGATTTCGGCTATCTATGCCATTATCGTGGCTTATTTGGCCATTATGTTTATCACAACGCTGGTGGAAAAAATCAAAAAACAGCCGCAAATGGGAAGGGGAGATTTTAAATTGATTGCTGCGTGTGCATCATGGCTTGGTGTACTGAATTTACCGCATTTTTTAGGTCTAGCAGCAGTGCTAGGGCTTTTGCACTACAGTGCGAGTTATTGGCTATTACCTAAGTTCCATGGCGTTGGCGGAAAATCGTATTTGAAAAGTGGAGAAGGTATGAATATGGGGGGCCCGACTATTCCTTTTGGGCCAGCGATTTTGGTTAGTGCGAGTATTTGGCTGTATTTATCACTTATTCAATGATAATAAATGAATAACACAGCCAAATGATTTGCTCGTTTGGTTATTTAGCAGCATTAACCATGGTATCTAAGAATTGTTGCCATTTATCTGGCGCGCCAAGGTAGTTTTGTAGTGGGACTCGTAGCCACTGGCCTTGTTGCTGAATCAGTAATGTAGGGAAGCCAGATGCACCTGATTGCGCTAATAGTGTTTTACTGTTTTGAATGTGGGTCTTAGTTTCACTTAGCTCACTCTGTGCGTAGTCAGTCGTATATTGAGCGACATCCAACCCAATGCTTTGTGCTAAATCTAACAGGACAGCGCTATCATTAATGTGGCGCCCTGCAATATAGTGGGCTTTTTGAATCGCTTTTAGCATTTCTAAGCCTTTACCTTGTTTTGTTGCTGCCAGTATTGCGGTTTGCGGTATTGCTGAGTCCATTACAAAGTTAGGCTCATGTAACATTGTAAGGTAGTCATCACCAAAAACTTGCTCTGTCATTGACGCTATGCGTTTATCTGATTGGATAATGTGTTGGCGGAAATTATCATCTAAATGTAGTCGAGAGCTGCCTGCGAGCATGCCACCACCATGCATTTCGATATGAATATTTGGGTGTTTCGCAGCAACTTCAATTAACGGTGCAGCAGCATAACACCAGCCACAATAAGGGTCATAAATATAGTGTAGGGTAATATTGCTCATAATAATGTCTCGCTGAATTATTTTTAAGATACTCAAGGTGATAGCATAAACTATCCCCCTAGATCATTTTGTTTTTAATGTGTATCCACAAGTTACAAAAAGTACCAAAACAAATGAAATAGGGGGCAATTTATCGGCTTACTGAGGCCACTGCATTTCGCCTTTAATCACTTTGGCGCTGAGCTCTAAGCTCGATTTTTCATCTAAGTTAGGGTATTGCGTTTCTACTTTTTTAATCAGTTCATCCGCGTTTTTGCTTGCTTTTGTCGCAGTTTCAAAGTCATTTAAATATTGCTGAGTAAATGTAACGGTTCCAATATCAAACTTAGAATTGCCGGTAAAATGCCCTGGTACAACGGTTTCGGGTTTAAGTGCTTTAATACTCTCTAAAGCTTGTTGCCAGTTTTGGCGTGAGGTTTCAGTTTGCGTATCTGCAATCCACACATGGAGATTATCGTAAACTAATACGCCACCCACGACTGCTTTTAAAGAGGGTACCCACAGATAAGTTCTGTCTGGTGAGGCACCATCTAGGCCTTTAATCTCTAATTTTTCACCATCAACGGTAAAGCTATTCCCTTTAATGACTTCAGGAACAATAACATGGCTTGGTGCTTCATTTTTTAATTCACCGCCCCAATAGGCAAGTTTGCCATCTTTAGTTGCATTAATGGCGTTGACGGTTTCGGCAGTTGCAACCACTTTGGCTTCAGGGAAAGCTTTTGTCAGCGTCTCTAAACCAAAATAAAAATCAGGGTCTGAATGGCTAATATAAATGGTGGTTAATTTCTTATTCAGCTTTTGGATTTTATCGACTAATTTTTGTGCGTCGTTGTTTTGAAATTGAGCATCAATTAAAACCACTTCAGTTGGGCCGCTAATAATTTCAGATGAAACAGGGAAAACACTGTTATGGCCTGGGTTATACACATCTAATGTTAGCTTTTTAGCCTGTGCCATGTGCATAGTTGTTGCGAATAATGTCGTTGCTGCTAATAAGGTAAGTTTCATTTTTATATCCTAAAATTAAGTGATGCAGGTAAATGTTGTTTGGCTTGGCGTGTATATTAGATTGTAATAATGATGGGAAAAACAGCATAATTAGGCTTTATTTGTTGCATAAATCGGTCGAATTGGTGGGGTATGGATAGATTAAAAGCGGTAGAAGTGTTTATCACCATTGTGGAGAGTGGCAGCCTAAGCGGTGCGGCAGATAAGCTAGATATGTCTCGTGCGATGGTAACTCGCTATTTATCTGAGATGGAACAATGGGCGGGTGTTCGGTTATTAAACCGTACAACAAGGCGGCTTAGTTTAACCTCTGCAGGGGAAGGGGTTTACCAACAATCGTTACAACTAAATGCGATTTCACAAACGGTTCCTGTGCAGCAAGAGCATGATAATCAAGCATTATCAGGGCTGGTACGTATTAGTTGCTCACAATCTATTGCCCAAAGTGCGCTTTCCATGGCAATGACCGAGTTTATGCAACAGTACCCTAATATGGCTATTGATATGCAGATCTCGAATAAATCAGTGAATCTTATTGAGGAAAGAATTGATTTAGCGATCCGTATTACTAATCAGCTAGAGCCAAGTCTGATTGCGAAGCCTCTTTCGACCTGTTATTCCGTGATCTGTGCATCTCCCCGTTTTTTGGAAGGAAAAAAGCATCCTACAAAACCCGAGGATTTAGCATTACTGGATTGTCTAACTTATAACTTTTTTGGGCGTAGTTTATGGGTGTTTGAAAAAGAAGGCGAACAGCACACAGTGTTAGTGGATGGAAGGTTGAGTGCTAATGAATCTGTTTTTATCGCCGAAGCGACCTTAAATGGCGCAGGGGTTTCTATGCAGCCTTATTATTCAGTTGCAAAGTATTTGGATTCAGGCGAATTAATCCAATTATTACCTGATTACACACCAATGCCATTAGGTATTTACGCTGTGTATGCCAGTCGACAAAAAATGCCAACCTCACTACGTGCGGTGATCGATTATCTTGCTAACTGGTTTACTACCTCACCCCATTGGTTATCACTGATGCAGCAAGGCCAGCGCTAAATGTTGTTCAATCTGGTTAAATTGTTTTTTTAAATGTTTGGTAAATATATCAGTGAGTTGTGATGATGGGCGGTGAATAGGTCTAATTAAGCTCACCGTAAAGGGTATTGAAAAGCTTAAAGGACGCAGCGCTAGTTTACCCGAAGATTGCTGGTGAAAATCCAACGCTGTTAGTGGGTTAACAATGGAAATCCCAATACCTTTTAGAGCCATCGCACAAATAGAAGAAGCCGAATGTGTTTCCATCACCATTTTTCGGTCAATTTGCTGCTCCGCAAAGGTTGAGTCAATTAATTGGCGGTAGCTGTCAGTTAAAGACAAACTAATAAAGCGTTGATGCTGAAAATCACTGGGGGTTAAGACCTTTTTTTGAGTGAGAGGATGCCCTGTAGGTAACACACACACTTCATTTAAACTTCCAAGCGTTTGTTGCTCAGTACCTGGCGGCATTTGCAAATGTTCTGTTAAACCAAAATCATAGCGCTGGGCAGAGAGCCATTCTTCGAGCACAGGAGATTCCTGAGGGATTACGGTGATACTGACATCAGGATAGCTTTCCATGAAAGAGTGGCAGACTGACGGTAAAAGGGATTGGGCAAAAGCGGGTAAGCAGGTGACAGAAATTTGGGCATGTTCAAAACGGCGTATTGTTTCTGCTGAGTTTTTGATGCGCTCTAACCCATAGTAAGAGCGTTCAACTTCTTCTAAAAATCGCAGCCCTTGCGCGGTGGGTTGCAAGCGCCCTTTGACGCGATCAAAAAGCTTAAATTGTAGTAAATGCTCAAGGCGTGCCAGTTCACGGCTGATGGTAGGCTGTGAAGTATTCAACAATGCAGCGGCTTCCGTCAAATTCGGTGCGGTCATCACTGCACGAAATATCTCAATATGTCGCCACGAAATGGCCTGCATTTTTCACCTCAAAACCAAAGCTATATCAAATATGAATAGATTTTAGCAAAATGGATATTTTTTTTCCCATCTTTTCTCTGAATAATAGACTTTAATATAATAAAAACTTGCAAACGAGAAACATAATGACTTCATTCGCAACCACTTCAAGCCAGTATTTAACCCCTGAACATTTACGTGCGCTACCTGCACAATACGGTACCCCTGTTTGGGTATATGACAGTGCAGTCATCATTGAGCGTATTAAGCAATTACAAATCTTTGATACGGTGCGCTTTGCTCAAAAAGCTAGTTCAAATATTCATATTTTACGCCTTATGAGAGAGCAGGGCGTTAAAGTCGATTCAGTTTCTTTAGGGGAAATCGAACGTGCGCTGGTGGCCGGCTTCAAGCCAGGTCGTGAAAAGTCAGAAATCGTGTTTACTGCGGACGTGCTTGATAGAGCAACACTGGCTAAAGTGACGGAGCTGGATATACCTGTCAATGCGGGGTCAATTGATATGCTAGACCAAATTGGTCAGCAAAAAGCAGGGCACCCAGTTTGGCTTCGTATCAACCCTGGTTTTGGTCATGGTCATAGCCAAAAAACCAATACGGGCGGTGAAAATAGCAAGCACGGTATTTGGCATGAAGATTTACCTTTAGCCTTAGAAAAAATTCGTCATTATAATTTGTCGTTAATCGGTATTCATATGCACATTGGCTCAGGCGTTGATTATCAACATCTTGCAGATGTATGTGATTCGATGGTGGCGCTGGTGACAACTGCTGGCGTGGATCTTCATGCTATTTCAGCGGGTGGTGGGTTATCGACACCTTACCGTGAAGGCGATGAATTAATCGATGTGCAGCATTATTATAGTTTATGGGATAACGCGCGCCAGCGCATAGCGCAGCATCTAGGACACGCGATTGAACTTGAAATCGAACCAGGTCGCTATTTAGTGGCTGAATCGGGCGTTTTGCTGGCGGAAGTGCGTGCTGTTAAAGATATGGGAAGCCGTCATTATGTCTTAGTCGACAGTGGTTTTAATGATTTAATGCGCCCAGCGATGTATGGCAGTTATCATCATATTTCTGTTTTACCTGCAGACGGAAGTGCTGCGGATGAGTCACAACTAAAAGACACCATTATTGCCGGCCCTTTATGTGAATCTGGGGATGTGTTTACTCAGCTTGAAGGTGGGCTTGTGGTGACTCGCGCATTACCTGAGGTCAACGTGGGGGATTATTTGGTTTTCCACGACACAGGAGCCTACGGCGCATCTATGTCTTCAAACTATAATAGCCGACCATTATTACCAGAGGTGATGTTTGTTGAGGGGAAACCGCAATTAATTCGCCGTCGTCAAACGATTGAAGAACTATTGGCATTAGAGCTGTAGTTTAAATCATTCTTCAAAAAAATTAATGGGTCCAGCTATTGAATAAATAGCTGGATTTTTTTGTTTTTAATTAAGGTTAAAATTACTCTTTTAGGTTATTTACAATATTTTCCCATCTGTAAAAATAAATTTATTATTTCTAATGGTTTATTTTATTTAAAGTGAATAATATGAAATTGATATTTTTTATACTTAGCCTCGTTTTTTTAGAGTGTAAAGCTCAAGATTTGAAAAGAGGTGTCATTATGCCATCATATAGGATGCTGTCATTTAATTATGATAGCAAATATTTAATATATGAACCGTCTATTAATGATGAGTATCCACCACCAAGAAATGAAAAAGATTTTTTCTTGTTAGTTGAAAAGGCAGCATCAGGAGATTCCAATAGTAATTTATTATTGTTTAAATTATTTCTTAAAGATTCTAATTGTAAGTATTTTGATTTTAAACCTGCCATGCCTAATTTTATTTGTAAAAAAGCCGTTAATTACTTAATTGAATCGGTTAATAGAAATCCTGATAATAATATAGCGTTATTTGAAATGAGTAAACTTCATTATAAAGGGGTTGTATTAGATGAAAATATAAATAAAGCAAATTTAATTCTAGATAAGATAATAGAAAAAGGAGGACGAGATTCTGTATTAGTCTGTGATTATTTAGTTGAAATTACTCTTTTTGATGATGAAAGAAACATAAAAGATATTGATAAAGCACGATATTATGCAAATCTTGGCTCGAAAAATGGTAGCGATAAATGTAATAAATATCTCAATGATATAGATTACTACATGAAAAACAAATGAAGATAATAGACGGGGGGATGGAAGTTAAAGAATATATACCGGAACATTATTTACAAAGCGTGAATGAAGGTGATAGTCGGTTAATCGAACTAGATGATAATGGTTTCTCTAGCTATGGAGGTCCTAGTTTTACTATATTTATTGCTCCGCCAGATAGCCAATATATAGATGTTGTAGGTGATAATACAAGTATAGGGGATTCTTCTTTGGGTCATGTATTTATTGGTCTTAAAGGTACAAATCCGGAAAGTAACCAATTTGAAAGTGTATCAATAGGCTTTAGTGCGGGTAATAGCTATTTGACAAATACGGATAATATTTCGTTCGATGACCATAATAAATATTCAGAAGCATCATCTGTGACAATTGTGGGGCAAGGGCCTATATTCCACAATGATTTAAATAATTTTTTTAATACATATAACTCAATTAAAAACAACCCGGATGGTAATGAAAATTATAATTTGATATCAAACAATTGTATTGACTTTGTGAGTGATTTTCTTGAGAAATCTGGCGTCAATGGTATAAAACTAGAAGAGACGCCAAAGAAAAATTTAAAGAAAATAAAGATGATAGCAAAAGAATATAGAACACCTTTAATTATTGATTTAAATAATAATGGTGTGGAAACTTTATCATATGATCTTGGTGTATTATTTGAGTTCAATGGAAAGCTAAAACAAACCGGATGGGTTTCTCCTAGTGATGCATTATTAGTTATAGATAAAAATAGTGATGGTATTATTAATGATTCAAGTGAGTTATTTGGGGATGATTATCTGAAAGAAAATGGTTGTTTTGCATTAAATGGTTTTGATGGTTTATTGGATTTTGATAGCAATAATGATGGGTTTATTAGTAATGATGACTTTTACTGGGAATATCTTAAATTATGGCGAGATGAGAACAGTGATGGTAAAACTCAGCCTGAAGAGCTACTAGGTTTAAGTGAAATAGATATTTCATCAATAAACTTAAATTATTCGTTTTCTGACTATATGGATGAAAATAGTAATGAACATAAATTAATATCAGAGGTAACTTGGATTGATGGAAAAAAAACAGATGTTGTTGATGTGTGGTTTAAACAAAAAGAAATATCCCATCCTGAAGACCAACTAGTTGAGTTTATTTCATTATTTAATAATGAGCCATCCATAAGCTTAAATAACAAACTAGTTACTTCAATGACAAGTACATTCCCATTTTTAATATCAAATAACGCCCGTTTATTTAATGGAATAATATGAAGTGGTTATTAATTGTGCTGGCTTTTATTTTCAGTGGATATGAGTCATATTCCTACAATGAAAGCTTTTTTAAAAGTAGTGACGTAAAACCGCCGTCATATAGAATGCTGGCTTTTTCTACTAATAATATGAAGTATGAAGAAGAGAAAAAACTTTTTCAGGCCATGATACCAATTAAAACAGCGGGGAAATTTTATCTACTTAAAAATAGTGCTGGTGAAGGTGATGCCAAAACCAATTATCTTTTGTTTTTATTATATTTTGATGATTCGAACTGTTCTGAAAAAAGCCTAGTCAATTTAAAGCGGATTGCAGATGAAAATTGTTTGATTGCATTAGAATATTTACATAAAGCTGTGATGATTGAACCTAATTTTCAGCTGGGTTTATACCGATTAGCTTACTTCAATAATTATGGCATTGGTATGGAGATTAATTTAGAACAATCAATGAAATATTGGGAAATGTTAATAAAAACTAAAGGCTATTACCGTTTATTAGCGCTAGATGCAGCAGCTGAAATATATTTTTATGAGTTTAATGAGCTTAATAAAGCAAAAGAGTATCTAACAATTTGTGCAAATGAAGGTGGGGAAATCTGTCAATTTAAACTGAGTGATTGGGATAATAAAATTAAATTACGACCTTATATATTAGAGGCTAAACAACGAGAACCCCCGAGTACGTAGAAAATTGATGTATAATTTGCACTAACAAAAAACTCAAGGAGTAGGATGCTCCTTGAGTTTTATTACTTATCTATAAACTAAGCGGCTTTCTTTTTCTTGCTAGCGTCTTCGTTTGATGGTTCATCAGGAGACTTTTTTGACGGAAGCACTCCTAAGTCATCAAATTCAAACTCATCAACATTAATCGTACGTAACCGGCTCGCTTCTGCTTTACGTAGGATATCGGCTTCTTCCTGCGTGATGACATTTTCAGGCAGCATTTGATCAGCCAGTTTGTCTAAACGGGTAAAGCTGAGTTTGCGTTCTTTCAGGCGGCAGATGCGTTCAAAAATGGGTTCCGCAGCAATAATATCCAGTAATGCTTGGTTAACTAAGCCATGAGGGTTATTTTCCGTTGGCGTTAAGTATTGACCACGGCCTAATCTGTCACGAGTTTCTGATGGCTCCATCAACAGCTGTGCCAATTTATGATCAAGTCTGTCTGATGGCATGGACATCGCACGTCCTGTAGGGAACAAAGTTATTCGCATAATCGCTGCCACCATTTTGTTCGGGAAGTTTTTCAGTAGATCATCAATTGCCTTTTCAGACTGATATAAACAATCTTCAACAGCCCATTTTACCAGTGGTAAATCCGCTTTTTGGCGACCTTCATCTTCATAGCGTTTCAAAGTTGCAGATGCAAGATACAGGTTGCTGAGGATATCCCCTAAGCGAGCTGAAATACGTTCGCGACGTTTTAAGCTGCCACCTAACACGCCCATTGCGACATCGGATAACAACGCTAAGTTAGCACTATGACGATTTAACATCTGATAATAGCGGCGTGTTTCATCTTTGGTTGGTGCGTGACTACCTCGACCGTTAGTTAAACCTAACCAGAAGCTGCGGAATTGGTTACTAATGACATGACCAATGTGACCAAATACGGCTTTATCAAATTTGTGCAGATTGTTATCTTGCGCAGCCGCCATTTCGTCTAAGACGAAAGGATGGCAACGAATTGCACCTTGACCGAAGATAATCATACTGCGAGTCAGAATATTAGCACCTTCAACCGTAATTGCGATAGGCGCACCTTGGTAAGCCCGTGCAACAAAGTTGGAGTCCCCTAAGCAGATACCTTTACCGCCTGTGATATCCATCGCATCAATAATGGCGCGCTGACCGCGGTGGGTACAGTGGTACTTAACGATAGCCGAAAGTACTGCGGGTTTTTCGCCTAACATAATACCTGAGGTGATTAATGTGGCTGCTGCATCCATCAAGTAAGTATTACCTGCGATGCGTGCTAAGGGTTCTTCGATACCTTCCATTTTACCAATCGGTAATTTGAATTGGCGGCGAATATAAGAATAGGCACCTGTTGCAATAGCGATACTTTTCAAGCTACCTGTTGAGTTTGATGGTAGTGTAATACCACGCCCTACAGACAGGCATTCCACTAACATTCTCCAGCCTTGACCAGCCATTTTGGGCCCACCGATGATGTAATCGATAGGGACAAAAATATCTTTTCCGCGAGTCGGGCCATTCATAAATGGAATATTGAGTGGGAAGTGACGGTGACCAATTTCAACGCCTGGCGTGTTGGTTGGAATTAACGCACAGGTGATCCCGAGGTTTTTCTCACCGCCCAATAGTTTGTCTGGATCTGACAATTTAAACGCAAGGCCAAGTACAGTGGCGATAGGTGCTAAGGTAATATAGCGTTTATTCCATGATAAACGCATACCTAACACTTGTTCACCCTGCCATTCTCCCATACAGACAACACCAGAATCGGGAATCGCACCTGCATCGGAGCCTGCTTCAGGGCTGGTTAAGGCAAAACACGGAATTTCTTCGCCTGTTGCTAAGCCTGGTAGGTAGCGTTGTTTTTGCTCATCAGTGCCATAATGTTGTAATAATTCACCTGGGCCTAATGAGTTTGGTACACCCACCGTGATGGCTAAAATACCTGATACACCTGCGAGTTTTTGTAATACTTGTGATTGCGCGTAAGCTGAAAACTCAAGACCACCATATTCTTTTTTGATGATCATGGCGAAAAAGCGGTGATCGCGAAGGTATTGCCAAACTTCAGGCGTTAAGTCAGCAAGCTCATGGCTAACTTCAAAATCATTTACCATGCCACACACAGTTTCTACTGGGCCATCAATAAACGCTTGTTCTTCCGCCGTTAACTGTGGTTTTGGATAATTATGCAGTTTGTTCCAATCTGGTGCACCACGGAAAAGGTCGCCTTCCCACCATGTTGTTCCTGCGTCAATAGCCTCTTTTTCAGTTCTCGACATTGGCGGCATGACTTTTTGAAACATTTTCATGGCTCGTGATGAGAAAAGAGACTGGCGTACAGGAGAAAAAACAAATGGGAATAAGACCAGAGCTACTGGCAGCAACATCCAGTAACTCCAAATATTTAACATGCCCATGACGACAGTATAGGCTAATAGCAGTACTGTACTGAGTACAAGGGAGGTTCTGTGATAACTAAGTACGCCAATTAAGGCGAGAAATAACACAATGCTAAGAAGGATCATAGTGGATCTCCTGTCGACTTGTAAGAGGTCTGACCTGTTTGATAACTCAATCTATACCTAGCAATAAAGAATTAGCAATATATTTACATCTTAATTACAACTTAGTTCACAAAAAAATCAAATAATGGAGGGGATAGTTGAAATTAAAATTATTACCATTAAATAAAATAAGGTTATTAAGCATAACAAAACGTTATTTTTGTCGACGAGCTCAAGACAGCACAATCAAAAGTAGAAACAAAAAGCCCCCTGTGCAACAATCTGAGTATTAAAGCTTAATGACT
Source organism: Providencia sp. SP181 (assembly GCF_050446505.1). Taxonomy (NCBI): domain Bacteria; kingdom Pseudomonadati; phylum Pseudomonadota; class Gammaproteobacteria; order Enterobacterales; family Morganellaceae; genus Providencia; species Providencia sp. SP181. Next base: position 38,959 of record NZ_JBBPXM010000005.1, on the reverse strand, counting down.
GATATCCATCTGAATTTGTGTCCTAGTGAGATCGATTTACTGTAAATCATTTTGGATGTAAGTTGGCTATATTCTCAATAACGTATTCTTAATTAAGGGGAAACCTCATGTACCAAGATTTGATCCGCAGTGAATTAACTGAAGCGGCCGAGACGTTATCAAATTTCCTAAGTGACGAAGCGAATATCGAAGCCATTCAACAAGCGGCGGTGTTATTAGCGGATTCTTTTAAAGCCGGCGGCAAAGTCTTATCTTGTGGCAATGGTGGATCTCACTGCGATGCGATGCATTTTGCTGAAGAATTGACAGGCCGTTATCGTGAAAACCGTCCAGGTTACCCTGCTATTGCGATCTCAGATGTGAGCCATTTATCCTGTGTGAGTAATGACTTCGGTTATGAGTTTGTTTTCTCTCGTTTTATTGAAGCAGTTGGCATGAAAGGTGATGTGTTACTGGGAATTTCAACATCAGGTAACTCAGGAAATATTATCAAAGCGATTGCCGCTGCACGTGAAAAAGGTATGAAAGTCATCACATTAACAGGAAAAGATGGTGGCAAAATGGCAGGCACGGCAGATATTGAAATTCGTGTACCTCATTTTGGTTATGCGGATCGTATTCAAGAAATTCATATCAAAGTTATCCATATCCTTATTCAATTAATTGAAAAAGAGATGGTGAAGTAACGATTTAGCCGTTGTAGGAGCTTTTAAATGTGCGAGTTACTTGGCATGAGTGCCAATGTTCCAACCGATATTACCTTTAGTTTGAGTGGGTTAATTTCTCGTGGTGGTCAAACTGGGCCACACAAAGATGGCTGGGGAATCACGTTTTACGAAGGTCTCGGGTGTCGCACATTTAAAGATCCACAACCGAGTTTTACATCCCCCGTTGCGCGTTTTGTGCAGGAATACCCCATCAAGTCTGAAAGTATTGTGGCGCATATTCGCCAAGCAAACCGAGGTGACGTGTCGTTAGTAAACACTCACCCCTTTACTCGTGAGCTATGGGGACGTAATTGGACTTATGCTCATAATGGACAACTTAAGGGATACCGTTCCCTTAACACAGGGCGTTATTGGCCTATTGGGGAAACAGACAGTGAATGGGCATTTTGTTGGATTTTGCAACAGCTGAGTGAAAAATATCCACGAAAACCGTCAAACTGGAAAAGTGTCTTTCGTTTTATTGCAACTTTAGCTGATCAATTGCGGAGTAAAGGTGTCTTCAATATGTTGTTGTCTGATGGGCAATATTTGATGGCGTTTAGCTCAACGAAATTACATTGGATCACGCGTAAAGCGCCGTTTGGCATGGCTAAGTTGCTCGATCAAGATATTGAAATTGATTTTGCACAGTGCACAACACCAACAGATATCGTCTCTGTGATTGCAACTCAACCTTTGACAGGCAATGAAGACTGGCAAAAGATTGAGCCAGGTAATTTTGTGTTATTCCACCTTGGTCAGCGCATACTGTGATTTCATCCCTAACAATTTTGTTGGGGTATCAGGTAGGCCCATGACTGCATATTTTCCTGAATTTACAGAGACCTGTGCGAGTCTTCCTGTTTGGTTGAAATACTCATAGGCAGGCTGTAGTTGCTGCCAAAACGTGTAATGGCTTGAATTTCGGTAGCGCAGCATATTTTCTTTCGTCATTTTAAACGGATAGATATTTACGCTAATCGTCGATTGGCCATTTAGCAAGGCAGTTTCTACCGTTTGGTAGATTTCGCCCATGTACTTATCGGTCATCGCATAACAACCCACCGACACGCAGCTGCCGTGGATCATCAGGTAACTTCCGCTATACCCTTGGGCTTTATCGAACTCATTAGGGAAACCTATATTGATAGATCGGTAATACCGACTATTAGGGTTGAGTTGCTCTGCTGTAATTTGATAGAAACCTTCGGGGCTTTTAAGATCACCCTCTATTTTCTTTGGCCCTAACCCACCAGAAAACTTACAAATGGGATAGGTTTTCGACAAGGTATATTTGCCTGATGGTGTTTTTTGGTAGAGTTCAAGTACACCTTCTTGCTTAAATATTTGTATAAATATCGATGAATCTGGATTTGCTCGTGATTCATTCTTTAGCAAAAATGAAGCGTTATTTGCCTGAGCAACCAATGTATACATGAGTACAAATGGAGATATGGCACAAAGTAGTTTACTTTTTTTCATGCTTAAGCCAAATATTGAAGGTGGGGTTGATTAAAAATAACACATATTTTACACATTTTAGACGAGCTGTTTAAAAATTAATATAGGTTGTTAATAGTTTTTAAATGAATCTTTATTGGCTAAATAATAAACAGTCATCGATAAACATGAGTTTATTGCTCGGCAATATCGAATTGTTAATGGAAAAAATTAAATAATAATGCAATTTGCTTGAACTATATCACTTCTCTAGACGGACAGCGTGAGCTGAAACTGATAAAATTACGACTGGCAGAAGACAGGAATTTAGTAACAATTTTGTGAGAATACTCGCTCAAGTCACGAAGGTGACTTGAGTAGTTTTTATGACTGAGTCGCTATCATTCATTGCTGAATCGTTAGCTTAGGGTTTAACTGATAAACTTGTGCAGATCTTATGATTAAAATTAAAAAAGGCCTCAACCTTCCCATCGCAGGTGAGCCAGCCCAAGTGATAGAAGACGGCCCGAAAATTCAACACGTAGCATTGCTAGGTGAGGAATATGTCGGAATGCGTCCTTCGATGCTGGTTAAAGAAGGTGAGCGTGTAATAAAAGGGCAGGTTCTCTTTGAAGACAAAAAGAACCCAGGGGTCGTATTTACGAGTCCTGCCTGCGGAAAAATTGTTGCTATTCATCGTGGTGAGCGTCGTGTACTTCAATCTGTAGTCATCGAAATTGAGGGGGATGAGCAAGTCACTTTTGCTGCATATACCCGTGATGAACTACCTGCATTAACTCGTGAGCAAGTCGAAGATAACCTAATTAAATCAGGTATGTGGACCTCTTTAAGAACGCGTCCATTTAGCCGTTCTCCGCAACCAGGCTCTTCACCGATTGCTATTTTTGTGACTGCAATGGATACCAGCCCATTAGCTGCTGACCCTGTTGGTATTATTCGCGAAAATGAGCAAGCATTTAATGATGGCTTATTGGTTCTTAGCCGCTTAACGGAAGGTAAAATCCATGTATGTCATGGAGAGGGAGATTTGCCAAAGGTTAACAGCCAATCACAAATTACTTATACCCAGTTTGGCGGGCCACACCCTGCGGGGTTAGCTGGTACTCACATTCACTTCTTGGAGCCCGTTAGCATCAAGAAAAAAGTGTGGAGCTTGAATTATCAAGATGTTATCGCTATTGGGAAGCTATTTGTTACGGGTCACTTATACACTGACCGTGTGGTTTCCCTTGCAGGGCCTCAAGTTGAAAAACCGCGCTTACTCCGCACCCGCCTTGGGGCTGATTTATATGAATTGACTCAAGGACAACTCAAAGCAGGTGAAAACCGTATTATTTCGGGTTCTGTGCTTTGGGGGGTTACCTGTGATGAAGCTCATCACTATCTTGGTCGTTTTCATAACCAAGTTTCTGTTCTCGCAGAAGGTCGTGAAAAAGAATTATTTGGATGGATTATGCCAGGGGTAAATAAATTCACTATTACCCGCACAACGATTGGGCATTTTTTGAAAAATAAACGCTTTAACTTCACGACGACGATGAATGGTGGTGAGCGTTCAATGGTACCAATTGGTAACTACGAACGTGTGATGCCACTGGACATTATGATTACGCACTTGTTGCGCGATCTCCTTGCGGGGGATACCGATACATCACAAGAACTAGGCTGTTTAGAGCTGGATGAAGAAGATTTGGGGTTGTGTACCTACGTCTGCCCAGCGAAGTATGAATACGGTCCGGTGCTACGTGATGTGTTGTCCAAGATAGAGCTAGAAGGGTAATTCCATGGGTCTGAAACATTTATTTGAAAAATATGAGCACCATTTTGAGCCCGGTGGAAAGTTAGCGAAATACTATGCACTGTATGAAGCAGTTTCGACTGTTTTCTACACGCCAGGTACAGTCACTAAAGGTCGTTCTCATGTCCGAGATACTATCGATCTTAAACGTATGATGATCTTGGTGTGGCTCGCCGTTTTTCCAGCGATGTTCTGGGGGATGTATAATGTGGGAAATCAAGCGATCCCTGCATTACATCAACTATATAGTGGTGTTGAATTACAGCAAATTATTGCGAGTGATTGGCATTACAGCTTAGCGCAGTTCTTAGGCGCATCATTGTCGATGGACGCGGGATGGGGAAGTAAAATGCTGCTAGGTGCAGTGTATTTTCTTCCTATTTATGCAGTTGTTTTCTTGGTTGGCGGGTTATGGGAAGTTTTATTTGCCATGATCCGCGGCCATGAAATCAACGAAGGTTTTTTCATCACATCCATCTTATTTGCATTGATTGTTCCACCTACAATTCCACTATGGCAGGCTGCACTAGGGATTACCTTTGGTGTGGTTGTTGCGAAGGAAATCTTTGGGGGAACAGGGCGTAACTTCTTAAACCCTGCATTAGCGGGTCGTGCATTCTTATTCTTTGCTTACCCTGCACAAATTTCGGGCGATTTAGTTTGGACTGCGGCGGATGGTTTTTCAGGTGCAACGCCATTGTCCCAATGGGCAACGGGCGGTGAGCACGCACTGATGAATACCGTGAGTGGCGAACCTATTACATGGATGCAAGCGTTTTTAGGTAACATGCCTGGGTCTATCGGTGAAGTATCGACACTGATGCTGTTTATCGGTGGCGCGCTGATTATGTTCTTTCGCATCGCATCATGGCGTATTGTGGCTGGCGTGATGCTAGGCATGATCGCGATGTCTTATGTGTTTAATCTTATCGGTTCAGACACCAACCCATTATTTGCGATGCCATGGTGGTGGCATATGGTGTTAGGTGGTTTTGCATTCGGTATGATTTTTATGGCGACAGACCCTGTATCCGCGTCATTTACAGATAAAGGTAAATGGGCTTACGGTATTCTGATCGGCGTAATGTGTGTTCTTATCAGGGTGGTTAACCCAGCTTACCCAGAAGGGATGATGCTGGCTATCCTGTTCGCCAATCTGTTTGCTCCTCTGTTTGACTATCTGGTCGTTCAGGCAAATATTAAGCGGAGAAAAGCTCGTGGCTAATGAAAAAACAATCAATAACGATGGCGTCGGCAGAACATTTCTTGTTGTGTTTATTCTATGCCTCGTGTGTTCAATTATTGTTGCTGGGGCCGCGGTTGGGTTAAAACCACAGCAACAGGAACAAATTCAATTAGATACTCAACGTAATATTTTGAGTGTTGCGGGGCTTTCAACGCCGAAAATGAGCGCAGAAGAAGTGCAGAAAGTGTATGGCGAGCGTATCGAACCTAAGCTTTTAAACTTCAAAACAAATGAGTTATCTGATAGCACTGGGCGTTTTGTGTTAAATGATGAACTGCGTAGTGATGAAACGAGTATTGCACTTTCACCGCAGGAAGATATTGCGAAAATTCGTCGTCGTGCGAATAGTGCTGAAATCTACTTGGTAAAAGATGATTCTGGCAAAGTCTCGCAAATCATTTTACCTGTTTACGGTTCAGGCTTATGGTCAGTTATGTACGCTTTTATTGCGGTTGATGTTGATGGTGTGACATCTCGAGGTATCACTTACTACGCACATGGTGAAACACCAGGGTTGGGTGGGGAAGTGGATAACCCGCAGTGGAAAGCGCAATGGCCAGGTAAAAAACTGTTTAATGAACAAGGTATCCCAGCAATTAAAATTGTGCGTAGTGGTGCAACCGATAGCCCTTATGGTATCGATGGACTTTCGGGGGCGACGCTGACATCAAACGGTATTCAGCACATGTTTGATTTCTGGTTAGGTGACAACGGCTTTGGTCCGTTCCTGAAAAAAGTACGTGAAGGAGCGCTGAATAATGGCTGATTCAAAAGAAGTAAAACGCGTCCTACTTGGGCCGCTATTCGATAATAACCCAATCGCCTTACAGGTGTTGGGTGTGTGTTCTGCATTAGCCGTCACGACAAAACTAGAAACAGCGTTGGTGATGACCATTGCGGTGACACTGGTTACTGCATTTTCCAACTTTTTTATCTCATTGATTCGAAACTACATCCCAAGCAGTGTGCGTATTATCGTGCAAATGGCCATCATTGCTTCACTGGTTATTGTGGTGGACCAAATATTGCGTGCTTATGCCTATGAGATATCAAAACAGCTTTCAGTATTTGTTGGCTTAATCATTACTAACTGTATTGTCATGGGGCGTGCAGAGGCTTATGCCATGAAATCACCTCCGATTGAAAGCTTTATGGATGGTATTGGTAATGGCCTTGGCTACGGTGTCATCCTTGTTTTAGTTGGTTTCCTGCGTGAGCTTTTTGGTTCGGGTAAACTGTTTGGTATCACCGTATTTGAATCACTGCAAAACGGTGGTTGGTACATGCCAAATGGCCTGTTCTTACTGGCTCCAAGCGCATTCTTTATTATCGGCATGCTGATTTGGGGGTTACGTACCCTGAAACCCGCTCAAGTAGAGAAGGATTAATCAAATGGAACATTATATAAGCCTATTTGTTAAATCCATTTTTATTGAGAATATGGCGTTAGCCTTCTTCTTGGGGATGTGTACATTCCTTGCGGTATCGAAGAATGTGAAAACCGCGTTTGGTTTAGGGATTGCCGTTACGGTCGTTCTTGGAATTTCTGTTCCTGCCAATAACTTGGTGTACAACCTTGTGCTGCGTGATGGTGCGATAGCCGAAGGAGTGGATTTATCCTTCCTAAATTTTATTACCTTTATTGGGGTGATAGCGGCGCTGGTTCAGATCCTCGAGATGATTTTGGACCGTTATTTTCCATCGCTGTATAACGCATTAGGTATCTTCTTGCCATTGATTACCGTTAACTGTGCAATTTTTGGTGGCGTTTCTTTCATGGCTCAGCGTGATTATAACTTTAGTGAATCCATTGTTTATGGGTTTGGTTCAGGAATCGGCTGGATGCTTGCTATCGTATTGATGGCTGCTATCCGTGAGAAGATGAAATACTCTGATATCCCAGCAGGTCTAAAAGGGTTAGGTATCACCTTTGTGACGACCGGTTTGATGGCATTGGGCTTTATGTCCTTCTCCGGTGTGCAGCTATAAAGGCGAGAAGAATTCATGGAAATTATTATTCTAGGTGTAGTGATGTTTACCCTGATTGTCTTGGTGCTGACAGGTTTAATCTTGTTTGCAAAATCCAAGTTGGTCAATACAGGGAACATCAAAGTTGAAGTTAATGGCGATCCTGATAAAAGCTTTGAAGCCCCTGCGGGTGACAAATTGCTTGGCATGTTATCGAGCCAAGGTATTTTTGTTTCTTCTGCATGTGGTGGTGGTGGTTCATGTGGTCAGTGCCGTGTGAAAATCAAAGAGGGCGGTGGTGATATTTTACCCACTGAACTTTCGCACATAAATAAACGTGAAGCCAAAGATGGCTGTCGTTTAGCCTGCCAAGTTAACGTGAAGCAAGACCTTAAAATTGAGCTTCCAGAAGAAATTTTTGGTGTGAAAAAATGGGAGTGCGAAGTTATCTCTAATGATAATAAAGCGACTTTCATTAAAGAATTAAAACTGAAAATTCCAGAAGGCGAAGTCGTTCCTTTCCGTGCTGGTGGTTATATTCAGATTGAATGCCCAGAACATATTGTAAAATATGAAGATTTTGATGTTCCTGAGGAGTATCGAGAAGATTGGGATAAATTTAATTTGTTCCGTTATGTCTCTGAGGTTAAAGAGCCAACGGTGCGTGCATATTCAATGGCTAACTACCCTGAAGAGCACGGTATTATTATGCTGAACGTACGTATTGCAACACCTCCACCACGTAATCCTGACGTTCCACCTGGGATCATGTCATCTTATATTTGGTCATTAAAAGCCGGTGATAAAGTGACAATTTCAGGTCCATTTGGTGAGTTTTTTGCGAAAGAAACGGACGCTGAAATGGTCTTTATTGGTGGTGGTGCAGGTATGGCACCAATGCGTTCCCATATTTTCGACCAATTACGCCGTTTGGATTCAAAACGTAAAATCAGTTTCTGGTATGGTGCGCGTTCTGTTCGTGAAATGTTCTATACAGAAGACTTTGATGAGTTGGCGGCAGAACATGAAAACTTTACGTGGAATGTAGCACTTTCAGATCCATTACCAGAAGATAACTGGAATGGCTATACAGGCTTTATTCATAATGTTCTGTATGAGAATTATTTGAAAGACCATCCTGCACCTGAAGATTGTGAGTTCTATATGTGTGGACCACCAATGATGAATGCTGCAGTGATCAAAATGCTGAAAGATTTGGGCGTTGAAGATGAAAATATCTTACTGGATGATTTCGGTGGTTAACTAATTTTATTGGCTTTATTGTACTTACCAAGTAAAGTACGGACAGTTATCAAATAAAGAGGGAAAAATTTTCCCTCTTTATTATTTATATTAATACCGTTAGTTGCTAATTATTTTATTGGTTATTAATAGGTTGAGAGTTATTTTGACTTGAACATTCTCTGCATGGGTGACGATGTAAAGTGTGTTAATAGTCTGAGCGAATCTAACAATACGCGCTCATGATTGACGCGGAGAAAATTATGCTGAACAAAAAAATTTATACCTCAGTCTTGTTGTTTGTTGCTGCGCTGTTCTTGACCGCTTGTGGTGGCCCAGAGCAACAAAATTTGCAGGGGCAAACAATGGGGACATATTATACTGTAAAATATGTCACTGATTCTTCAGAACAAAAACCTGAAGCGATTCAAGCTGAAGTTGATAAGCGTTTGGAGGAAGTTAACGACCAGATGTCAACCTATCGTCCAGATTCTGAATTAAGTCGTTTTAACCAATTCAAGGAAGTGAATACCCCTTTTCCTGTATCAGCGGCGACAGCAAAAGTGGTAAGTAAGGCCATTGAAATTAATAAACTGACGGATGGTTCTTTGGATGTGACTGTTGGGCCATTAGTGAATTTATGGGGCTTTGGGCCAGAAGGTCGTGTGACGAAAACACCTTCAGATGAAGAACTCGCCAAACGCCGTGCATGGGTCGGGATTGAAAAACTTTCAGTACAAGATAACAACTTGATTAAAACCATTCCAGAGCTATATGTTGACTTGTCTTCTATTGCTAAGGGGTATGGTGTTGATGTTGTTGCTGAATATTTAGAGTCACAGGGTATCAATAACTATATGGTCGATATCGGTGGCGAAGTGCGCACGAAAGGTAAAAATGGCAAAGACGCGCCATGGCGTATTGCTATTGAAAAACCATCAACGGATGGTTTGAGCCAAACAGCACAAGAAATTATTGAACCAGGTGACCGTTCTATTGCTACATCAGGTGATTATCGTAATTATTTTGAACAAGATGGCATTCGTTTCTCTCATACCATTGATCCCAAAACAGGGAAGCCAATTACGCATAACCTAGTGTCTATCACTGTGATCGCAGACAATTGTATGAGTGCAGATGGCTTATCAACTGGGCTAAATGTTTTAGGTCCAGAAGCGGGCTTTGCTTTAGCTGAGAAAATGAATGTGCCTGTTTTTATGATTGTTAAGACAGATAAAGGTTTCGAAGAGCGTTATACTAAGGCATTCGAACCGTTTTTAACCAAAAAACAGTAGTTGTAGGAGGATAAAGGAATGCTGAATGTTTTTATTGCTGCCTTTGTACTGTTTTTACTGGCCTTTTTAGGCATGTCGCTTGGGTACATTATTAAACGTAAGAGTATTCAAGGTAGCTGTGGCGGGTTAAGCAGTATTGGTGTTGAAAAGGTGTGTGATTGCCCTGAGCCTTGCGATGCACGTAAAAAACGTATGGCTCGTGAAGAAGCCCGCCAAAAAATACTGGATAAAAACCGTATTATTTGAATAGTAATATTTAGTGGTTGTATAACTAGTAATCAGTTGGAGGTGTCTAAACATAATTATTAGACATCTCCACATATTATTTTATCTTGTATGAGCAAGAATATAATCAATATTTACTAAGAATAAGTCATAAACAACTTCATGACATCCGTGTTAAAGCCATTGAGCAAGAACTAGATGAAGGAAAGGCAACATACAAGCGTTTGGAATCACCATTAACACCTATGATTGCTTTCCCATTATCTGAGGTAGCGAAGTTACAAGGAAGAAATGAACCATTACCCCAAGTTTCACCGCTTTCTGTTATAAACGTGACTCGCCAAGATATTTGTTTTCCATAGGAAAAAACAAAACTATAGGCATCCTTTAAAACTTGTTTATCTTTTATATCATTAAAAACTTTATAGGTTTTCATAAAATCAGATGTATTAATGACTAATTCAAGTTCTTTGATGTTTTCATTCCAATAATTTTCAACAGTGACTAAACCTAATGGAGCTACCATATTAACCTCTTAATATAAATTTACTCTATTTTTAATATAGAGTTTTGAATGTAATTAAATTGACGTATTCTTAGCTAAGAATAAATAATAATAGAAATAAGATGAGTTTTATTTTTAAATTAAGATAATTTAAAATACGCTATTGTTATCTTATTTTTCTATTATATGGTCTAAATTAGCTGCATTTTTTTAGCACATGAAGCAGAGACAGGGTAATTAACATGCATGCTTTTTGTATTGCCATCAAATCTAATCGTAACCTTCCCATTATCACTGCTGTTAATTTGGCAAGGTAAAAAGTCACCACTACTCCACAGTTCATTATTTTTCGTTGTAATTTTAGCTTTCCAAGCACTTTTACCTGTTGTTGAGTAAGAGAATGAATTAGAGCTAGATGTGGTGTCTCCTAGATTATAAAATATAAAGACACTATCATAGGGGTTATCACTATTATGATAGTGTATTTCAATTTTTCTTAATGTTTCATTCCAATAATTTTCGACAGTCATTGTTCCAAATTTTGACATATAAAACCTTTTTTTAATTTATTTTAAATGGAATTTTTGGGTGGGTTAAATATATCAAGTTTTATATAGAGGTAAATTAAGAACAATTATTATTAATTGATGAAAAGAGATAAATACTTTTAGGATATAATTTAATACCTAAGCTATTAATAAAGTAACAATAGCTTAGGTAATGTTAGTGGATTATTTTTTAAATGCTTTAGGTGAATCAACCATTACAGCATCCACACCAATTTCTTTTGCGAGTTGGTAGTCATTGTCAGTATTAACGCCAAAGACAATGATATAGGCATTGCCATTTTTTCTAAAACAGTTGATGGCTTCTTTATCCCATGAAAGGGTAGCCGGTGAACGTGCTTCACCTAAAGTGTATTTCTCGACGACTTCGACTTTACGATGTAGCTCAAAACCATACCAACGCGTTTTCGTGGTGTCATTTTCCACGGAACATTGATGGTTCATCACAATATTTGCCAACATAGTACGGGTCTCATCGCGGCTTTCAAATAGCGGTATCTTTGCTGAAAGAGATTTAAGTGCTGTTAAAAACTCATCATTGGTGGAATAAAAGCGTACCTGATTGAATGTGTTGGTTTTATTTAAAAGCGCCAGAATTGCTTTTGCTTGAACGTCAGGGTTGGCATCAGGCGATTTTAAATCAATATAAAAAGTGGTATCAGGGTATTTTTGTAGAATAGTTTCTAAGGTATTGATGGTGGTCTTTTGTAATGGAAGCTGTTGATTATGTTTTTTACTGAACTGGTAGCCTGCATTAATTTTACTCAGTTGCTCAGCAGTATAAGCGGACACATTCCCCTTTTTATCTGTTAACGAATCAAGGTCGCTTGGGCGGTATAGAACCAATTGATTATCTTGGCTCAACTGTACGGTAAGCCAAATCGCATCAGCTTTATTTTCTTTTGCTAAATCGATGGCATAAATTGTGTTTTCTGGGGCGTCAGATGTTCCTGCTCGGTGAGCAACAATTTTAGGTGATAAAGCGAAAGCGGTCTGACTTGCAAGCAAGAGTACGAGTGTTGCCATAAATTGAATATATTTTGATGTTGATATAATTGCCATAGGTGTGATCCATAAATAATTTGTCAAAGTATTGTTGTTGGGGAAATAACCCTTTTTATTACGTTTTTATATAAAATTAAGTATTTCTACTTGTTTTTAAGACGAACTTTAAATTGAGTCGTCAGTTAATGAGCTTGGCAGATGATTGTTGCAGTAAGATGAATGAGTTAATTATCATTAAGTTAACCCTTTTTTTATTAAACAGCTTTTAGGAAAAGGGACATTAATTGCATGGCTAATAAAAACACTGTATATTTAATCAGGTGTTTGATTTTCAGGGCTAGCTCGTGCGTAAAATTATTCATATTGATATGGACTGCTTTTATGCGGCAATAGAAATGCGTGACGACCCAAGCCTACGCAATGTACCTATTGCGGTGGGAGGAAGTGCTGATCGCCGAGGGGTCATTAGTACCGCAAATTATGAAGCTCGCCGCTACGGTGTTCACAGTGCCATGTCTACAGCCGTCGCACTTAGGTTATGCCCGCACCTTAAAGTCGTCCCAGGGCATATGGCGTTATATAAAGAAACTTCCCTTCATATTCGCCAAATATTTGCGCGTTATACCGACCTTATCGAGCCACTTTCTCTTGATGAAGCTTATTTGGATGTGACTGATTGTTCGCAGTTACATGGTTCTGCAACGCTTATTGCAGAGGCTATTCGCCAACAAATTTTTGATGAGCTCCAACTGACAGCTTCTGCGGGGATCGCACCCGTTAAATTCTTGGCCAAAATTGCTTCAGATATGAACAAACCAAATGGGCAATTCGTGATCACACCACAAAATATGGATCAATTCATTCTTAATTTGCCCCTTAGAAAGATCCCCGGGGTGGGTAAGGTAACGTCACAAAAATTGGCTGATATGGGGCTGATAACTTGTGGTGATGTGCAAAAATATGATGTGGTCACCCTGATCAAAAGTATGGGTAAATTTGGGCAGGTACTTTGGGAACGTTGCCATGGTATTGATGAACGTTCCATCAACCCGGATAGACTTAGAAAATCGGTGGGAGTTGAACGTACGCTCGCTAAAGATATCCATGAATGGCATGATTGTCTGCTACTGTTAGATAAACTGTATGATGAGCTACAGCTCCGTTTAGCCAAGGTAAAACCCGATCTGCGTATTGCACGCCAAGGTGTTAAATTTAAGTTTGCGGATTTCCAACAAACAACACAAGAACATGTGTATCCCATTCTAAATAAGCAAGACTTAGTGCAACTCGCACAGCAAGTTTGGGAGAATCGTCGGTTAAAACGAGGCGTTAGGTTAGTGGGGCTACATGTGATGCTGCAAAGCCCACAATTAGAGCGGCAGTTATTACTTGAACTTTAAAAAAATGCTCACCACAAGGATGAGCATTTTATTCAGTATTAGTAGATTAACCTTTCACTGGAATCGCTTTTAACACCGCAGTTAACAGTTTCCAATACTCGCCAACACTGGCGATATGAACGCGTTCGTCTGGCGAGTGAGCACCACGAATGGTAGGCCCAATGGATACCATGTCCATGTCTGGGTAAGGTTTTTTGAATAAACCGCACTCAAGGCCAGCATGGATCACCATCACATTCGGGATTTTACCAAATAATTTGTTATAGGTTTCGCTCACTAAATGCATTACTGCAGAGTCAGCATCTGGCTGCCAACCTGGGTAACTACCTTCTGCGCGGTATTGTGCTTTCGCTAATTTACTGATAGAAGTTAGCATGTTAACGACGTAGTTTTTACCGCTATCAATCAGTGAACGGACGAGGAAGATAATCTCTGCTTTGTCTTCCGTCATGCGTACCACGCCTTCATTCAGTGAGGTTTCAACAACACCTTTTGCGACATCACTCATACGGATAACGCCATTTGGCGCAGCGTTTAAGAAGAAAACAAAGCGTTGTTGGCAGTCATCAGACAGTGCTTTTAAGTCGCTTTGTGTTTCATCTAACAACAGCACTAAGTTAGGTTCAACAACCGCTAACTCATTTTTCAGGATGCTTTCGTAACGAGCTCTTAATGCAGTCAGTTCAGTAACTTTATCTGCTGGAACAGAAATAATGGCGTGTGCTTCACGTGGGATGGCATTACGTACTGTACCACCTTTAAACTCTAATAGTTTTAGGCTGAGATCTTCTGCGTGGCCAGCAAGGAAACGTGCTAATAGTTTGTTTGCATTGCCTAAACCTAAATGAACGTCACCACCCGAGTGACCACCTTTTAAGCCTTTTAAGGTCAAGGTAAAGGTTTGGTAACCCTGTGGTAATGCTTCACGAGTTAGGTCAAAAGTGGTTGTGAAGTCAACACCACCAGCGCACCCCATGTAGATTTCGCCTTCTTCTTCGGAATCTGTATTGATTAAGATATCTGCTTGTAACCAGCCTGCTTTCAGACCAAATGCGCCTTCCATCCCAGCTTCTTCGGTCATGGTCAGCAACACTTCCATTGGACCGTGTTCAACGCTATCATCAGCTAAAACAGCCAGTGCAGAAGCCAAACCAATGCCGTTATCGGCACCTAATGTCGTCCCTTCAGCAGTTACCCATTCACCGTTCACATACGGGCGGATTGGGTCAACTTTAAAGTCATGCACAGTATCGTTATTTTTTTGTGGCACCATGTCTAAGTGGGCTTGCAGCACAACGGCTTTGCGGTTTTCGTAGCCAGCAGTCGCTGGTTTACGGATCAAAATATTGCCGACTTCATCACGTTCAACGTGGAAGCCTTTTTGTTTTGACCAATCAACGATATGTGCTGCTAAGGCTTCTTCGTGGTACGAAGGATGTGGAATAGAGCAGATGGTAGCGAAGATGTCCCACAGTGGTTGGGGGGATAGTTTGGATAATTCAGACACGTTTATCTCCTATGATTTTCCCGTTATATTTCAAGCTATAGCGTTGTTGGCTACACTCACAAACCTGCGTCACATACTAATGTATGCTCCTCGGATTTGTTCATTTGCCGCCTAGCTATAACTTGAACTATTTAGGGAAAATTCCCTGAATCATCTAGACAGCAGCCGATTGACAGTCAACGCGAGTTTCAGCTTCAATTTTTAAAAGGGACATTGCTGTAATTATGACCTAACAGCCTGAAGTTTCGAATTAAAGGCCGCCTCTTTTATAAAATCAGGATAACACTTTCTTTTGAATAATGGACAGTGTAAATGATAATAATTAATGGCGAATGATGCTTTTTACTGGTTTTTAGCGCGCCGAATCACTATAATCTCGCGCAACCTTTTTTCCGCAAGACACATTTCAGATTTACTCAGCAGTCGGGACCCGAATTTTATGAGCGAAAAATATGTCGTAACGTGGGATATGTTGCAAATACATGCCCGTAAACTCGCACAACGTTTATTACCAGTAGAACAATGGACCGGTATTATCGCGGTTAGCCGTGGTGGACTTGTTCCAGGTGCACTTCTTGCACGTGAACTGGGTATTCGTCACGTTGATACCGTTTGTATCTCTAGCTATGATCATGATAACCAACGTGAATTAACGGTTATCAAGCGCGCAGAAGGCGATGGTGAAGGCTTTATCGTTATTGATGATTTAGTCGATACAGGCGGCACAGCCCAAGCGATCCGTGATATGTATCCAAAAGCTCACTTCGTGACCATTTTTGCAAAACCTGCAGGGCGTCCATTAGTTGATGACTATGTGGTTGATATTCCACAAGATACATGGATTGAACAGCCTTGGGATATGGGCGTTGTCTTTGTTAAACCTTTGTGTGAACAAGATAAATAAATCTGTTTGTCACTTAGCGTTAGGTAAAAATATTGTAATAATAAAGTCTTATGGATTTTATTGATGACGAGAACACATTAATACCTAAAGTTTTTGAGATAAACACGATATAATTTGGGGAGTGCATTATGTGCATTCCCCTTATTTTTGGGTTCCATTCAGCGACGGTATACAGGTAATTGGGATGACTCAACAAAATTTATCCGAAAAACTCTTTAAGCCTAAAGTCAGACAGATTGAAACATCGACACTGGTTTCTTATTCCGCCCAAACGCTGCCTCAAATCAAAGAGCACAGTGTGCTGAGTGGTTCACATCATACGGGATGGTATCGCATGATTAACCGCTTGATGTGGATTTGGCGCGGAATAGATGCATTAGAAATTGAAGACGTGCTTAGTCGTATTGCGATTTCTAATGCGCAACGTAGTAATGAGCGTCAACTAGATACCGTCATCGGTAATCGTTCAGGTAATTGGTGTTTTGAATGGTCTCAACAAGCGATGCATTGGCAACAAAAAGCCTTAGAGTTCGAACAAGGTATTGATGCAGGTAATGCATGGCTGCGTTCAGCAAATTTATACAGTATTGCAGCCTATCCGTTTATCAAAGGTGATGAGCTGGCGGATCAAGCGATTCTACTGGCTAACAAAGCCTATGATAGCGCCGCAAAGTTCTCCGAATATCGTTTAAAGAAAATTCCTTTTAAAGTGGATGGCGGTAAAGAAGTTTACGGTTTTTTGCATATCCCATCTCATGGGCAAGGCCCTTATCCAACGGTGATGATTTGCGGTATGCTAGATAGCTTACAGATTGATTTCTGTCGCTATTTTCGTGATTATCTTGAACCATTAGGGATAGCGATGTTAACACTGGATATGCCATCCATTGGTTATTCGGTCAAATACAAGTTAACCCAAGAAACCAGCACATTACATGAGCAAATTGTTCGCCAAATCGATGATATAGCATGGATTGACCATACGCGCTTTGGCATCGTAGGAATGCGCTTTGGTGCAAACATAGCATTAAGGTTAGCTTATATGTGTCCCGAGAAAATTAAAGCGGTCGCTGTGATAGGTCCAATTGTGCACAGTTTATTGCACGAAGAGAAATATCAACGAGATATTCCTCGGATGGTTTTGGATGTGTTCGCCAGTCGTCTGGGAATTTACCAAGTTGATGGCTCCGCGTTGCGTCATGAACTTAGTTGTTATTCTCTTAAAAATCAGGGGCTTTTGGGTAGGAGAAGCAAAGTTCCTATGTTGGCGGTCAGTTTAAAAGATGATATTTATAGCCCGAAGGCGGAAGCGGAGCTAATTAAACGCTCTTCTATCGATGCGGACGCTATTATGTTACCAAGTCATCCCGTATTCGCCAACTTTGAGAAAGCACTAAGTGAAACAACGTCTTGGTTGAAAACAAAAATACTTTAAAATAATTTAATAACTTGCTTATTTTTTCCCATTTGTTAAAAAGGGATCTTCCCAAGAAGGAGATCCTTAACATGGCTTTACCGACTGATTACACAAATGGAAAATATTTAAAGAAATTTGCAGCGATAGGTCCGTATTTAAGAGAAAAACAATGCTTAAATGGTTGTTACATATTTGATAGCTTGGTTGTGTGTGTGAATGCCAACATAGCACCTGAAAAACGTGAATTTTGGGGATGGTGGTTAAAGTTAATTGCAACTGATGCAGGTTTTGAATTTACTTACCATTTAGGGCTGTACAATGGGCATGGCAGTTGGCAGGTTAAAGCATTAAAAGACAATGCAACCACGGAAGCTGTCGAAAAGAATTTGGTCTCTTTTCACCAAAACCTCACTAAGCAATTATCTGACCTTGAATTAAGCCTCTTTCCTTCACCGCTAATGTTAGAATTAAAATTGGAATTAAGCGCATAAATTTGTTTTAAACCAACTTTTGTTGAATTTTGCGTTATGCCTGTTGGCATAACGCGCTTCTCCTGATAAAAATGATACCTACTTTTTGTTTTATTAATCCTAATGGCAGAAAAATGATGAAAAATAGCCAGACGCTGGTCGTTAAGTTAGGTACCAGTGTACTTACAGGGGGCTCGCGTCGTTTAAATCAAGCTCATATTGTTGAGTTGGTCAGACAATGCGCGCAGCAATATGAAAAAGGGCACCGTATTATTATCGTGACATCTGGGGCAATTGCCGCAGGTCGCGAGCACTTAAATTACCCCGAACTGCCAGCGACCATTGCATCTAAGCAGTTGCTCGCGGCGGTTGGTCAAAGTCGCCTTATTCAGTTATGGGAAAGGTTATTCTCTATTTATGGTATCCATATCGGACAAATGTTGCTAACTCGTGCGGATTTAGAAGACAGAGAACGTTTTTTAAATGCGAGGGACACCTTACAAGCGTTGCTTGATAATGGAATCATTCCTGTTATCAATGAAAATGATGCGGTTGCAACTGCGGAAATAAAAGTGGGCGATAATGATAACTTATCTGCCCTCGCTGCAATTCTCGGCGATGCAGATAAATTGTTATTACTGACAGATATTGAGGGGCTGTATGACGCGGATCCTCGTAGTAACCCAGATGCAAAATTGATCCCTGAAGTGTATGGTATTAATGATGAACTCAGGGAAATGGCGGGTGGTAGCGTAAGTGGCTTAGGAACGGGTGGAATGGCCACTAAGTTGCAAGCTGCGGATGTTGCAGGCCGTGCGGGTATTGATGTGGTGATTGCGGCGGGCAATAAGCCTGATGTCATTAATGCAGTCATTGAAAATATTCCAGTGGGAACCCGTTTTTACGGGCAGAAAAACCCCATGGAAAACCGTAAACGCTGGATTTTTGGTGCACCAGCGGCGGGTGATGTGTACATTGATGACGGTGCTCAACTGGCGATTATGGAAAAAGGTAGCTCATTATTGCCAAAAGGTATTAAGAAAATCGAGGGGGATTTCTCTCGTGGCGCAGTGATCCGCATCCGCAATATGGCGGGGAAAGACCTTGCTCATGGCGTCACCCATTATAACAGTGACGCACTCAGAATGATTGCAGGTCAACATTCTCAAGATATAAACAAGATACTTGGCTATGAGCACGGCTCTGTGGCTGTTCATCGCGATGATATGATAGTGAGTTAATTATGTTAGAAACAATGGGCAAAGCAGCAAGGGCTGCATCATGGCAATTAGCTCAGTTAAGCACCAAACAAAAAAATGCAGCATTACTGCAAATTGCGGATTTATTAGAGCAAGAAAGTGCAATAATTTTGGCTGCAAACAAAAAAGACATGGAACAAGCAAGAGCGAGTGGCATGACTGAAGCGCTGCAAGACCGCTTGTTATTAACACCAGAGCGCTTAAAAAATATCGCTGATGATGTCCGAAAAGTATGCCAACTTGCAGACCCAGTAGGCCAAGTGATTGATGGCAGCAAGCTAGATAGTGGTTTAAATTTGCAGCGTCGTCGTGTTCCATTGGGTGTGGTTGGCGTTATCTACGAAGCGCGTCCTAATGTCACTGTCGATGTGGCTTCTTTGTGCCTAAAAACAGGCAATGCGGCGATTATGCGTGGTGGGAAAGAAACCCATAATACAAATCTGGCAGTTGTCAGTGTGATCCAAAAAGCCTTAAAAAATAGTGGGTTGCCAGCAGAGGCGGTGCAAGCGATTAATAACCCTGATCGAGAACTCGTGGCGCAATTACTGAAATTGGATCGTTACGTCGACATGCTAATCCCTCGCGGTGGTGCAGGGTTACATAAGTTATGCCGCGAACAATCAACTATTCCTGTGATCACAGGCGGAATTGGTGTGTGCCATACTTTTGTTGATGAGTCTGTCAATTTTGATAAAGCCATCAATGTCATTATTAATGCAAAAGTACAGCGCCCAAGTGCCTGTAACTCACTTGAAACATTGCTCGTTCACAAAAATATTGCCGCTGAATTCTTGCCATTACTCAGTGAGAAAATGGCAGAGCAGCAAGTCACTTTACATGCTAGCGTACAAGCGATGCCATTCTTACAACAAGGCCCAGCAAAAGTGGTTGATGTTAAACCTGAAAACTTAGTTGATGAGTGGTTGTCGCTGGACTTAAATGTGGAAATTGTTACCGATGTGGATGCGGCTATCGACCACATTCGCCATTATGGTACCGCACACTCAGACGCTATTTTGACAGAATCGATCAGCCAAGCGGATTATTTTGTACAGTGTGTTGATTCAGCAGCAGTTTACGTGAATGCGAGCACACGCTTTACGGACGGTGGGCAGTTTGGTTTAGGCGCTGAAGTTGCGGTGAGTACGCAAAAATTACATTCACGGGGCCCTATGGGGCTGGATGCATTAACAACCTATAAGTGGATTGGTTATGGCGATTTTTTAAATCGCCCATAGAAGTTGATATACAAAATGAGAAAGCCACACAAGTGAAGTGTGGCTTTCTTTTTTATGGTTTGCCATGTTTGGCAACATTTTATTAGTATTCATGATGATGGGATGGAAATTAATGTTTTACATTATCGGTCCAAGAGGTTCAGGTAAAACAACAATTGGGAAATTATTTGCCGAATCTAAAGGCTACCAATTTGTTGATACAGACAAGTTAATACTTGAAAAAGCAGGTAAAAGTATTGCAGAAATTGTTGAGCAGCATGGTTGGGATTATTTTCGACAGCTAGAAAGTGAAATTTTAAAATCAATTGCACAAGATGATGTGATTATTTCTACAGGGGGAGGGATAATCCTTGCTGACGAAAACCAAAAAGTGATGCGAGACAATGGGACGGTGATCTATTTAAATGCCAAGCCTGAAATTTTGGCTAAACGCCTTGCCGCAGAGCCCCAAGCAGATCAACGGCCAAGCCTAACGGGTAAATCTTTAGTAGAAGAAATTGCAGAGGTTATGCAGCAACGGGAGCCTATTTACCGCGCGACTGCTCATTATATTATTGATGCGACCCAACCTATTGACGAAATTATCGCGCAACTTAATGATTTATCTTAAACTCATTATAGAAAGCGGCTTTTCCATATCGGGTGTTTTCGGATTATACCCCTAGTGGAGAGCATATTGGTCAGTAAGATAAGTGTTATTACGGCATAACAATATTTTGGTAGCATACAAAAATATAATCATAATATAGGGATTCATTATGTTGGTGAAAATAATCAAAGCCATCCTTACATTTTTATTTCGTGTTGAAGTTATTGGTGATGCGAAAGAGTTTGATCAAGATAAATGCTTGATTACACCCAACCACGTCTCTTTTTTAGATGGTGTTTTGATCGCGCTTTTTCTCCCTGTAAAACCTGTATTTGCCGTTTACTCAACCTTTGCAACACCTAAAATGGTGAAGCGCCTTAAGCCTTATGTTGATATTGTCCCTCTTGACCCTGCCAATCCATTGGGTATTCGCCACCTCGTTAAAGAGGTAGAAAAAGGGCGCCCGATCGTTATCTTCCCTGAAGGGCGAATTTCGGTGCATGGCTCTTTAATGAAAATCTATGAGGGCGCTGCGTTTGTTGCCGCTAAATCTGCAGCAAAAATTGTCCCTATTCGTATTGAAGGAGCAGAACGCAGTCACTTTGGGCGCTTAAAAGGAATTATTCCGTTAAAATGGTTCCCAAAAATTACCTTGCACATTTTACCTGCGCAAACTATTCCGATGCCAGAAGCGCCAAAATCGGTTGAGCGCCGTGCACTCGCGGGCGAACATCTGTATCAAATCATGAAGTCTGCACGTATGGCTTGTTTGCCACAAGTGACGCTGGTTGAAGAGTTTATCGGCAGTGTTCAACGTTTTGGTCGCCGCACACCTTGTATTGAAGACATTGCATTTAAAGAAGACTCGTACCAAACATTGCTGAAGAAAACGCTAGGGGTAGGGCGTATTATTGAGCGTTATACCCATGAAAATGAGCGTGTTGGTCTTTTGCTACCGAATGCAACAGTGACGGCAGCCGCAATTTTTGGGGCATTGATGAGAGGTCGTGTCCCTGCGATGTTAAATTACACTGCGGGTAGTCATGGGATTAGTAATGCACTTAAAGCTTCAGCAGCTAAAGTGGTGTTCACTTCGCGACAATTTCTTGAAAAAGGGAATCTCACCCATATTCCAGAGCAAGTTCCTGAAGCTAATTGGATTTACCTTGAAGATTTAAAAGATACAGTGACTTGGCAGGATAAGCTATGGATTGTTAAGCACTTATTCAATCCACATAAAGCCATTATTCCGCGAAAAGCATCGGATGAAGCCATTGTCTTATTTACCTCTGGTTCTGAGGGGACACCAAAAGGTGTGGTGCATAGCCATGCCAGTTTGATGGCAAACGTTGAGCAAATTAAAACCATCGCTGACTTTACGCCGCGGGATCGTTTTATGTCATCCTTGCCATTGTTCCACGCATTTGGTTTAACCGTTGGTTTATTTATTCCTCTATTTTCGGGCAGTCGCGTTTTCCTGTACCCAAGCCCATTACATTACCGCATCATTCCTGAACTAGTGTATGACAAAAACTGTACAGTCTTGTTCGGTACATCAACATTCTTAGGGAATTACGCCCGTTTTGCTCACCAATATGATTTTGCTCGTTTACGTTATGTCGTTGCAGGCGCTGAAAAGCTTTCAGATAAAACGAAGAAAATTTGGTTTGAAAAATTCGGTATTCGTATCCTCGAAGGTTATGGCGTGACCGAATGTGCACCAATTGTCTCTATCAATGTTCCAATGGCGGCAAAAGAAGGCACGGTAGGGCAAATTTTACCTGAAATGGAAGCGCGTATTATCCCCATCTCTGGTATCGAAAATGGCGGTAAACTGCAACTTAAAGGCCCTAATATCATGAAAGGGTACTTACGTGTTGAAGCGCCAGGCGTGCTTGAAACGCCAAGGGCTGAAAACGCACAGGGCGAGGTAGAAGAAGGCTGGTACGATACAGGGGATATTGTTGAGTTGGATAATAAAAACTTCTGCACTATCAAAGGCCGTGTGAAACGTTTTGCGAAACTGGCAGGGGAAATGGTTTCCCTTGAAAGCATTGAACAGATGGTTGCCGCTTTGTCGCCAAATGCAAATCATGGCGTAGTGACAAAACCAGATAGTAGCAAAGGTGAGGCGCTAGTGTTGTTTACTACCGATAAAGAGTTAGATAGAAGTGCGTTATCGGCGGCGGCGAAAAGCAGAGGATTAACTGAGCTTGCGGTTCCCCGTGATATTCGTTTTGTGAAAGAGTTACCTGTGCTAGGTAGCGGAAAAACGGATTTTGTCACACTGAAACAAATGGCCTTAAAGGATGCCTAATATGCAAGAAAGTACCTCGAATTTACCGTTGATGAGCCGAGGAATGAAGGCCGTTTTAGCGTCTCAGTTTCTCTCTGCATTTGCGGATAACGCACTGTTATTTGCTATATTAGCGCAACTCAAAGCTGAATTTTATCCAGAATGGAGTCACCCTATTTTACAAATGGTGTTTGTGTTTACTTACATCGTTTTAGCCCCATTTGTTGGGCAAATTGCCGATAGATTCTCCAAAGGGCGCGTGATGTTGTTCTCCAATATTTTTAAATTTATTGGAGCGCTAGGGATTTGCTTTGGGTTAAATCCGTTCCTTTGTTATGGATTAGTGGGGATTGGTGCCGCATCTTATTCACCTGCTAAATACGGTATCTTAGGCGAATTAACAGGGGGAGATAACCTTGTTAAAGCCAATGGTGTGATGGAAGCCTCGACAATTGCGGCAATCTTAGTGGGTTCTGTTGTTGGGGGAATGCTTTCCGATATCAATCTCTTATTAGCGTTAGGGACATGTGCGATTTTATATGCACTGGCGGTTATTGCTAACGTCTTTATTCCACATCTTGTGGCGGCAAGGCCAGGAAAAGGCTGGGATCTCAAATTACTGGTCACAGATTTTTTTCAAGCATGCCGTATTTTATGGGCAAATCAGGAAAGCCGTTTTTCGCTAGTTGGAACCAGCCTGTTCTGGGGCGCTGGGGTCACATTACGTTTTTTATTAGTTGCTTGGATTCCTGTAGCTTTAGGTTTACAAGATAACACAACACCAACTATCTTAAATGCGATGGTTGCTGTGGGGATTGTTGCAGGGGCAGGGCTTGCGGCTAAATTTATTACCTTGAAAACAGTTTACCGCTGTATTCCAGCAGGGGTTATTATTGGTGTGATGGTGGTGTTACTTTCCTTGCAAACTAATATTATTCCATCCTACTTTATCTTGATTACTTTAGGGGTATTTGGTGGGTTATTTGTTGTGCCCCTAAATGCTTTACTACAAGATAAAGGAAAGGAAACCGTTGGTGCAGGAAATGCCATTGCAGTACAGAACTTAGGCGAAAACAGCGCGATGCTGATTATGCTAGGCTTATATTCATTGGCAATTAAGGGCGGCTTATCTGTGGTGAATGCAGGTATTGGTTTTGGTGCCGTATTTACGATTGCGATTGCAGGCTTATGGATCTGGGATCGCGCTCGTAAAAAAAAGATGTAAAAGGCGGATTACATAATGGTAGATGAGACGCGACTCGAAACATTAAGTATTCAGATTGGGCAAAAACTGAAAGCGCAAGGTAAAACAGTCACTACTGCAGAGTCTTGCACGGGGGGCTGGATTGCAAAGGTGCTGACCGATATTGCTGGAAGTTCGGATTACTTCCAGCGTGGCTTTGTCACTTATAGTAACGAAGCTAAACATCAAATGATTGGTGTGACTGACGCATCTTTGCAACAATTTGGCGCTGTTAGCCAGCAAGTGGTAGAAGAAATGGCATCAGGGGCACTGAAAGAAGCAACAGCCGATTTTGCGATTTCAGTCAGTGGTATTGCAGGCCCTGGTGGCGGTAGTATAGACAAACCCGTTGGAACTGTATGGTTTGGTTTTGCCCAAAAACAGGTAGATGGTGCGGTGTTGGTTATCGCTAGGCATCGTGTATTTCAAGGTGATAGAAATCAAATTCGTTTTCAATCAACAGGTTATGCTCTAGAAACGCTTTTGAGTCTGTTAAATTAAAAATTTCCTTGATACTGTATGATTATACAGTATAATTAGTTCCAACAAATCAAATTCAATCGTTTTATTCGCAGTGGCAAGGCCATTGCACTTAGGGAGTAAACATGGCTATTGATGAAAACAAACAAAAAGCACTGGCTGCGGCACTGGGTCAAATTGAAAAGCAATTTGGTAAAGGTTCCATTATGCGTCTTGGTGAAGACCGTTCAATGGATGTTGAAACCATTTCAACGGGTTCTTTATCTCTTGACGTTGCATTAGGTGCTGGTGGCCTGCCATTAGGTCGTATTGTTGAAATCTACGGTCCAGAATCTTCAGGTAAAACCACCCTAACCTTACAAGTCATCGCTGCTGCACAACGCAGTGGTAAAACCTGTGCATTTATCGATGCCGAGCACGCACTTGACCCTATCTACGCGAAGAAACTCGGCGTTGATATCGATAACTTACTGTGTTCTCAGCCAGACACTGGTGAACAAGCGCTCGAAATCTGTGATGCTCTGACTCGGTCAGGTGCTGTTGACGTTATTATCGTTGACTCCGTTGCTGCATTAACCCCTAAAGCGGAAATAGAAGGTGAGATTGGTGATTCTCACATGGGGCTTGCTGCACGTATGATGAGCCAAGCAATGCGTAAATTAGCAGGTAACTTAAAAACCTCAAATACGCTTCTGATCTTCATCAACCAAATTCGTATGAAAATTGGTGTAATGTTCGGCAACCCAGAAACAACAACGGGTGGTAATGCACTGAAATTCTACGCATCTGTTCGTTTAGATATCCGTCGTATTGGCGCGGTGAAAAATGGTGAGGAAATTGTCGGTAGTGAAACTCGCGTTAAAGTGGTGAAAAATAAAGTTGCGGCGCCATTTAAACAAGCGGAATTTCAAATTCTTTACGGTGAAGGGATTAATACCTTTGGTGAACTAATTGACCTGGGTGTTAAACACAAGCTAATTGAAAAAGCGGGTGCTTGGTATAGCTATAACGGCGATAAAATTGGTCAAGGTAAAGCTAACTCAACGACTTATTTAAAAGAACATCCTGAAGTTGCGCAAGAAATTGACACAAAACTGCGAGAAATGTTACTCAATCATACTGGTGAGTTTAGCAGTGCTGCAACAGACTTTATCAGTGATTCTGATGAAGAAGAAACACCAGAAGAATTTTAATTATTAGCTAGTGACTTGATTAATCATTAGATTATAGGCGCCGCTCTTATTGAGTAGCGCCTTTTTTATTTTTTCCAATCGTAATAATAGTTTATTCAACAGTTTTTCTGTGGAAAAATACGCTGGCCAGAGGTATAAACATACTTTCAGAAAATATCTAGACGCTTTACAATGAAAGCCACGAATGGATGTAGCTATAATTTTACTTCTATGCAAAGAGACTTTATCTTATCAGTCACTTTTTAATCGGAGAGTTGATTAGAGGTGATGTTACACTCCATCTCAACAATTCATAATTCTGTTTCCAGCTTGATATCGGGATAAATATGAGTAAAAGCACCGCTGAGATCCGCCAAGCGTTTCTCGACTTTTTTCATACAAAAGGTCATCAGGTGGTCACCAGCAGTTCGCTAGTGCCTAACAATGACCCGACACTATTGTTCACAAACGCAGGGATGAACCAGTTCAAAGATGTATTTCTTGGCCTGGATAAAAGAGCATATTCCCGAGCGACAACTGCACAACGCTGTGTGCGTGCAGGTGGTAAACATAACGACTTAGAAAATGTAGGTTATACAGCTCGTCACCACACATTCTTTGAAATGTTAGGTAACTTCAGCTTTGGTGACTACTTTAAGCACGATGCAATTCGCTTTGCTTGGGAATTACTGACAAGTGAAGCATGGTTTAACCTGCCAAAAGAAAGATTGTGGGTCACTGTTTATGCAACAGATGATGAAGCCTATGATATTTGGAATAAAGAAATTGGTGTTCCAGCAGAGCGCATTATCCGTATCGGTGATAACAAAGGCGCACCTTATGCTTCAGATAACTTCTGGCAGATGGGTGATACCGGTCCTTGCGGCCCTTGTACTGAAATTTTCTATGATCATGGCGATCATATCTGGGGTGGCCCTCCAGGAAGCCCAGAAGAAGACGGTGACCGATATATTGAAATCTGGAACCTTGTCTTCATGCAGTTTAACCGTCAATCAGACGGTACCATGGAACCATTGCCGAAACCTTCTGTCGATACAGGAATGGGCTTAGAGCGTATCTCTGCGGTACTGCAACACGTCAATTCAAACTATGACATTGATATTTTCCGTGAATTAATTGCAGCGGCAGCGAAAGCGACAGGTGCTACCGATCTGGAAAATAAATCACTGCGTGTTATTGCTGACCATATTCGTTCTTGTGCTTTCCTTGTTAGTGATGGTGTTATTCCATCAAACGAAGGTCGTGGCTATGTTCTGCGTCGTATTATTCGTCGTGCCGTTCGTCATGGTTACATGCTCGGTGCTAAAGAAACGTTTTTCTACAAATTAGTTGCTCCATTGATCAAAGTGATGGGCTCGGCTGCTGAAGAACTTCAACATCAACAAGCCATGGTTGAAAAAGTTCTGAAGACAGAAGAAGAGCAATTTGCACGTACTTTAGAGCGTGGCTTGCAATTATTAGATGAAGAACTGGCATCTTTAAAAGGGGATACCCTGGATGGTGAGGCTGCATTCCGCCTCTATGATACTTACGGTTTCCCAATCGACTTAACCGCTGATGTGTGCCGTGAGCGCAATATCAAAGTGGATGAAGACGGTTTTGAGCGTGCGATGGAAGACCAGCGTCGTCGTGCAAGAGAATCGAGTGGTTTTGGCGCTGACTATAACTCATTAATCAAAGTTGATAAGCACAGCGAATTCTCAGGTTACCAATATGATGAGCAACAAGCGACCATCACCGCATTATATAAAGATGGTCAGCCTGTTGATAGCTTAAATGTAGGTGAAGAAGGCTTAGTTATTCTTGATAAAACCGCATTTTATGCCGAATCAGGTGGTCAGGTTGGGGACATTGGTTTCTTAAATAATGACAATGCTCGCTTCAATGTGACAGACACACAAAAATATGGTCAAGCAATTGGGCATATCGGTAAAGTCGAATCAGGCTCATTAGTTGTTAACCATCGTATTACCGCTGTGGTTGATAGCGCAAGGCGTAATGCTATTCGTTTGAATCACTCTGCAACGCACTTATTACATGCTGCGTTACGTCAAGTACTTGGCGAACATGTATCTCAAAAAGGTTCACTTGTTAATGACAAGTACCTGCGTTTTGACTTCTCACATTTTGAAGCTATGACCCAAGCGCAACTCCGCCAAGTTGAAGACATTGTAAATGCTCAAATTCGCCAAAATTCAGAAATTGAAACTGAGTTGATGGATTTAGAGGGGGCGAAAGCGAAAGGGGCTATGGCATTATTCGGTGAAAAATACGAAGAACGTGTTCGCGTATTGAGTATGGGCGATTTTTCTATTGAATTGTGCGGTGGTACACACGCAAAACGTACTGGTGATATTGGCCTGTTCCGTATTCTGAGTGAATCAGGAACAGCTGCGGGTGTTCGCCGTATTGAAGCAACAACAGGTGTAATGGCGATTGAAAGTGTTCACCATCAATCAGAACAGCTTTCGGCAATCGCTCACCTATTAAAAGGTGATATTAATAGTCTCGTTGAGAAAGTGAAATCTACGTTAGACAAATCTCGTCAGCTAGAAAAAGAGATTTTGCAACTAAAAGATCAACAAGCTTCTCAAGAAAGTGCTTCACTAAGTAGCAAAGCAAAAGATGTGAAAGGCGTCAAATTGTTAGTGAACCAATTAAGCGATACTGATCCTAAGCTATTGAGAACTATGGTTGATGATCTGAAAAATCAGTTGAAATCAGCGATTATCGTGCTTTCAACAACAAGTGGTGATAAAGTCAGTATGATCGTTGGTGTGACTAATGATTTGACTGCTAAAGTTAAAGCAGGTGACTTGATCTCTTATGTTGCACAACAAGTAGGTGGTAAAGGTGGTGGGCGGCCTGACATGGCACAGGCAGGCGGCACTGATGTAAGTGCATTACCTGCTGCAATGGCTAGTGTTGAAGAGTGGGTTGAATCACGACTGTAGGTACTTACCAAAAGTTGCCTTGTAGGAATATAAGGCAACTTTAAATCTGTTGCGGCATTGTTAATGTATTACTTGTAGTGCTATATTTTGCTTGTAAATAATTAGAATGATTGCCTTGATGGCATCAATGCTTTAGGTGCATGTCATTACTTTACGTTTTCACGGTGTGTGATGGACAATAGCGGGGGATACCTAGAGACCCGACTCTTTTAATATTTCAAGGAGCAAAGAATGCTTATTCTGACTCGTCGAGTTGGTGAAACACTCATGATAGGCGATGAGGTAACAGTTACTGTATTGGGTGTTAAAGGCAACCAAGTTCGTATTGGTGTTAATGCCCCAAAAGAAGTTTCTGTTCACCGTGAAGAAATTTATCAACGGATCCAGGCCGAAAAGACTCAACCAGATAATCAATAATAATGAATAAGCGTCCAATGATTGATCACACAGCAAGAATGGGCGCTTGTCTTACTGCGTTTTAAAAAATTTTACGTTCTCAAACTTCGTTTTATTTGCTTCACTCACTTATTTTGTTGAGCGTGATGAGGCATTGTAAACAAACACCTTTTCATCTTTGTTTATAATTGCGCCGTATCATGGTAGCGAGCAAATAATTTTTTGGTTCAAAAGCAATTTTATCTCTCTCATTTTTATTCATAAAGTAAGTTATTTAAGGGCTGAAAAAGTTCTTTTTCGGTGTTAAACTAAGCATCTTGCTTGTGAAATGTGCAAACAGACTGCGGAATGCAAAAAGTTTGGAAAAATTGTTTGACTTCTAAGTCTAGGAAAGTAATATGTGCGCCACACAGAGACGAGATGTTTGAAAAAACAAATCGTGTGTAACTAAAATATGGTGAGGTGGCCGAGAGGCTGAAGGCGCTCCCCTGCTAAGGGAGTATGCGGTCAAAAGCTGCATCGAGGGTTCGAATCCCTCCCTCACCGCCATTTTAGATTATGCATCCGTAGCTCAGCTGGATAGAGTACTCGGCTACGAACCGAGCGGTCGGAGGTTCGAATCCTCCCGGATGCACCATATTAACCCTACAGGGAAACCTAGTTGGGTTTTATTTTGGTTCTACTTAGTAAGCAATCAAAATAGTGTAGTAACGAAGAAACTGATTTACAGAAGTAGATGTTGATAAGAAGTTTGAGAGAGAAGCACGTCTTGCAGTAACTATGCATCCGTAGCTCAGCTGGATAGAGTACTCGGCTACGAACCGAGCGGTCGGAGGTTCGAATCCTCCCGGATGCACCATCTCTTAGCTAATTAGTTAGCGTATCAATAATCCATTTAGTGTAGACATTCTCAGTTATTGAATTAATCGATATTTGTCGACAGAATTTTGCATCCGTAGCTCAGCTGGATAGAGTACTCGGCTACGAACCGAGCGGTCGGAGGTTCGAATCCTCCCGGATGCACCATCATAAGAAAGACTCCTCAATTTGAGGAGTTTTTTTTTGCCTGAAAAGTCAATTAAATAACATTTCCGATGCATCTTTTGTTTTAATCCCTCCTAAACCACACATCTAGACAGCGACAATTTATGTGATTTAAGCTAAAGTAATTGCCTTAATAAAATAAATTAACATCACAGGCGGGAGGTCGATTTGATCCCGGACGTATCGAAAGCGCTCTCATGGTTAGAGGCGCACCCAGAAACACTAAATGGTATTCAACGTGGTATTGAGCGCGAAACATTGCGTGTGACGCCTACAGGCTCAATTGCAGAAACGTTGCACCCTGAAGGGCTGGGACAAGCTTTAACACATAAATGGATCACGACAGATTTTGCGGAGTCCTTACTCGAATTTATTACTCCTGTAGATAAAAGCATTAGCCATAACTTGGCTTTTCTCAGGGATTTACATCGCTATACTGCACGTCACCTTCAAGATGAAAGAATGTGGCCACTCAGTATGCCGTGCTTTATCGAAAGTGAAGATAAAATCACTCTTGCTCAATATGGTACTTCTAACGTCGGGCGCTTTAAAACCCTGTACCGTGAAGGCCTTAAAAATCGTTATGGCGCATTGATGCAGACGATAGCAGGGGTGCATTATAACTTTTCTTTGCCAACTGAGTTTTGGCAGGCATGGGCTGGTGTTGACGATCCTGAAAGTGAAAGCGGTAAAGAAAAAATTTCTGATGGCTATTTACGCTTGATCAGAAACTACTATCGCTTTGGCTGGGTGATCCCATATTTATTCGGTGCATCTCCTGCCATTTGTGGCTCTTTCTTAAAAGACAGAGATACCACGCTAACATTCGATAAAACAGAATGTGGAACTTACTATTTACCTTATGCGACATCTTTACGCATGAGCGACCTTGGTTATACCAATAAATCACAAAGCGATTTGAATATTACATTTAATAAGCTGGGTGAATACGTTGAAAATTTGAAAAAAGCCATTCATAAGCCTTCCGCTGAGTTTGAAAAGCTAGGTGTGAAAAAAGATGGTAAATACGTTCAGCTTAACTCTAACGTGTTGCAAATTGAAAATGAACTCTATGCCCCAATAAGACCTAAACGCGTCCCTAAAGGCACTGAGTCGCCTTCTGATGCGTTATTGCGTGGGGGCATCGAATACATTGAAGTGCGCTCTTTAGACATCAACCCGTTCAGTGCGATTGGTGTAAATGAAACCCAAGCGCGTTTTGTTGATCTATTCTTAATATGGTGCGTGCTTGCTGATGCGCCAGAAATGAATGCTCAGGAACTTGATTGTTGTCGTCAAAACTGGAACCGAGTGATCCTCGAAGGGCGCAAACCTGGCCAAGTGATTGGTTTTGGTTGTGGTAGCGAAGTGAAACCTTTAGTGGAAGTTGGCCAGCAGTTATTTAATGATTTGATTCGTGTCGCTGAAGTGCTCGACACTTGTTGTGACGCGAAATATCAAGATGTTTGCCATCAGTTTGTTGCGATGTTTGAAGACCCAACCCTAACATACTCTGCGTTAGTTATGGATGAGATGTTAGAAAAAGGCATCGGTGGTTATGGATTAGAATTAGCTGAAAAATATTTTGAACAGTTAATCAATGAGCCGTATGAAGTGATCACGGAAGAACAGTTTGAACAAGCAAGGTTAGCTTCTATTGAGAAACAAGCGGCGATGGAACAGAGCGAAACTGAATCCTTTGAAGACTATCTACGCATTCACGCAGGACGCTAAAAGAAAGTGGCCACTCAAGGTGGCCAAATAAAAATCTCTTAGAGAATTAGGGATGATAACAAATTGCGCGTCTTTCATTAATTAAGACTCCGCATTTTCAAAATAGTTTCATTTATTTTAAAAATATATTTTTAATTTTTGAGGAGGTCACGAAATGCCATTATTAGATAGCTTTACTGTCGATCATACTCGCATGGCAGCGCCCGCTGTTCGTGTGGCAAAAACGATGAAAACGCCAAGTGGTGATACCATCACTGTTTTTGATTTGCGTTTTACCGTGCCAAATGAAGAAGCGATGACGGAAAAAGGGACTCACACATTAGAACACTTGTTTGCAGGTTTTATGCGTGACCACCTTAACGGTAACGGTGTCGAAATTATCGATATCTCCCCGATGGGCTGTCGTACAGGGTTTTATATGAGCTTGATTGGTCAGCCTGCTGAGCAGCGTGTTGCTGATGCATGGAAAGCCGCAATGGAAGATGTTTTAAACGTCAAAGACCAAAATAAAATCCCTGAGTTGAACGTATATCAGTGTGGTACTTATAAAATGCATTCACTGGAAGAAGCTCAGCAAATCGCACGTAATGTGTTGTCCTCAAATATTGGTATCAATAAAAATGACGATTTAGCATTACCTGCAGATAAGCTGGAACAGCTTCACGTTTAATCTCTTGGTGTGCTCTTATGAACAAAGCGCCTTAAACATGTTGGCGCTTTATTTTTGGTGAAAAGTTTATAAGTCGGGGACTTGCGAGCTAAAAGTGAGCGGTGTGATCCTCACTTGCTTGATGGTATTTTCATTCATCGCTAACACTTCAATCATGTAATGACCCACCACGATTTGCTCTTCAAGCTGCGGAATATCTCCAATGACCTCTAACACCATGCCGTTAACCGTCCTAGGGCCGTCTACAGGCAAATTCCAATCAAAAGCCTTATTTAGGTCACGGATATTAGCAGTGCCGTCCACCAGGACGCTACCATCACTTTGAGGTAGAACCTCTTCTGCTAAAGACGGTGACATCGATGTGGTAAAATCACCAACAATTTCTTCTAATATATCCTCTACTGTGATAAGTCCTTGAATTTCGCCATACTCATCCACAATAATCCCTAACTTTTCTTTTTTGTGTTGGAAATTAATGAGCTGAACATTTAGTGGTGTACTATTTGGGATGAAATAAATGTTATCTGAGGCTTTTATCAGGTTCTGTTTATTGAATTCTCGTTTTTCCATCATCAATCGATAAGCTTCTCGGACACGCAAAATCCCTATCGAATCATCGAGAGAATCGCGATAAAGCACAATTCGACCGTGGGGGGAATGTGTAAGTTGTCTTATAATTGACTTCCAATCATCATTAACATCAATGCCTACAATTTCATTTCTTGGCAGCATGATGTCACCCACCGTCACTTTGTCTAAATCCAGTATTGAAATCAGCATGTCTTGATTGCGGCGGCTAATTTTATGCTTTGATTCATTGACAATAGTACGCAGCTCTTCTTTGTTTACCGCATCTGTGCGAGCCGTTAAGGAGCGAATGCCTAAACAACGCAAAAGTAGTGAGGAAATAGTATTAAAGGTCCATACCACAGGCATCATAATGATTTGCAATGGCTTGAGAAAGTAGCTACTGGGGAAGGCGATTCTTTCTGGATAGAGCGCAGCTAATGTTTTTGGCATCACTTCCGCAAAAATAAGGATCACAAACGTTAAGATCCCAGTTGCCATCGCGACACCCGCGTTACCATATAAGCGAATACCAATGATGGTGGCTAAGGCTGAGGCGACGATATTAATTAAGTTATTGCCAATCAGGACAAGACTGAGCAGTTTGTCAGGGTGTTTTAGCAGTTTTTCGACTCGAATTGCCGAACGATTACCTTGTTTTGCCAAGTGTTTTAAACGATAGCGATTCAATGTCATCATCCCCGTCTCTGAGGCAGAGAAGTAGGCTGACATAAAAATTAAAACAATCAGTATGATGATTAGCGTACTGGTAGACACATCATCCAAAACAAGGTTCCTTATTACAATATGGAAAGGTTAGAAAAACTCAAGGTACCATAAACTGTTGGAGTAGACGGTTACCAAAAAAAGCCATCGTTAAAATGATTGAGCCAGCAACATGGAAGAATAAAACACGTTTTCCGCGCCAGCCGCCGTGGAAATGGCCCCAAAGTAAAGTAATGTAGACAAACCAAGCAATCACTGATAGCACAGATTTATGGATATTTTCTTTATCAAAGATATTATCCATATAAATAAACCCTGTACATAAAGTCAGAGTTAGTAAAATGACACCCACTTGGGTGATGTGAAACATTTTACGCTCTACCACCATCATTGGCGGCATATCAGGGCTAAATTTTAAGGTTTTATTTTTGAGTTGGTGATCAATTAACGCAACTTGAAATGCATACAAGGCAGCAATGAGTAGCGTGGCATAGCTTAATAAGGCCAAGCCAATATGTACAAATAGAGGCACGCTGGCTTCTAGGTGAGTAATAAACTCACCAGGCATAATGGTAGAAAGCATTAAATTAATGATAGCGAAACTGTACACTATCGGAGTTAAATACCACGCTTTTCCCCAATAGGCGACAACCGTCATAATTAAGCACATCAGTAAACTCACCGCTGAACCAAGGTTTAATAGGGTGAGATTCTGCCCTTCGGCCTCACTAAAAATGAGTAATTTTAGTGTGATGGCGTGCGTCACTAATGCAACAATCGCAAGTAGTATCGCCAAACGGCGATAAAGGGGTTGTTTACGCACTTGGCCTGGGACGATCAGCAGTAGGCTAATCATGTATGTACAAACTGCTATGACTGCAAATACTGGCATAGTATAGTGTCGATATTCATTTTTAGTGGAAAGTTATTTTATAGTATAACGTGTACGGGAGCAGGCTCCAACTATTGGCCGAGCCAATAGCGGTATATTCACGATAGATAGCATTTCATGTACCTATAGGGTTGTACAGATAACAATGAAACTAACGCTATCATAGCTTGTATAATCTGTTTCAAACAGAGGGCAGCGAAAAAATAGCGGATGTGGTACAATCGGGAAAATATTTTTTATCGTGCTTTTTCCTTCATTTGATTGAAGGTTTGCTACTTATAATTCAACTTGTTGACACTAAAACACTTGAAATTAGGTGTATTAGCAACCAGATTAGGCTAAACATCGGCCCATCAACAGAATTGAGCTAAGACATATGTTTGATAATTTAAGCGACAGACTCTCGCGCACGTTGCGCAATATCAGCGGACGTGGACGTCTCACTGATGACAATATTAAAGATACATTACGTGAAGTTCGCATGGCATTGCTGGAAGCCGACGTAGCGTTGCCAGTTGTCCGTGAATTTATCCAGAAAGTCAAAGAAAGTGCCGTTGGTCAAGATGTAAATAAAAGCTTAACACCAGGCCAAGAGTTCATCAAAATTGTTCAAAATGAACTGACTCGAGCGATGGGGGAAGAAAACCATCAACTCAACTTGTCGGCTCAGCCGCCTGCGGTTGTCTTAATGGCGGGTTTACAAGGTGCGGGTAAAACAACCAGCGTTGCGAAACTAGGTAAACACTTAAAAGAAAAGCAAAAGAAAAAAGTTTTAGTGGTCTCTGCTGACGTCTATCGCCCAGCGGCGATCAAACAGCTTGAAACCTTAGCTGAATCTGTTGGTATTGATTTTTTTCCATCAGATGTGCAAGAAAAACCCGCGGCTATCGTGCAAAAAGCGTTAAAGCACGCTCAACTTCAATTCTACGATGTATTATTGGTGGATACCGCAGGTCGCTTACACGTTGATGAAGCAATGATGGAAGAAATCCAAGAAGTCCATCGTATTATTAAGCCTGTGGAAACCTTGTTCGTCGTCGATGCGATGACGGGGCAGGATGCAGCGAACACCGCAAAAGCGTTTAATGAAGCCTTACCACTGACTGGGGTTGTATTAACCAAAGTTGATGGTGATGCGCGTGGTGGTGCTGCGCTGTCGATTCGTGCAATTACAGGTAAGCCAATTAAATTCTTAGGGGTCGGTGAAAAAACGGATGCCTTAGAACCGTTCCACCCAGAACGTGTTGCATCCCGTATCCTTGGAATGGGTGATGTGATTTCTCTGATTGAAGAGATTGAGCACAAAGTTGACCGTGATGAAGCAGAAAAATTAGCGAAAAAACTAAAAACGGGTGATGGTTTTGATTTAAATGACTTTTTAAGTCAATTAAAACAAATGCGTAACATGGGGGGCATGGCGAGCATGATGAGCAAAATGCCTGGAATGTCCCAGTTACCAGATGCTGTTAAATCCCAAATGGATGATAAAATCACGGTTCGTATGGAAGCGATGATTAATTCCATGACGCGCAAAGAGCGCGAAAAACCAGAGATTATTAAAGGTTCTCGTAAACGCCGTATCGCGGCAGGTTCGGGAACGACCGTGCAAGAAGTTAACCGTCTTTTAAAACAATTTGATGATATGCAACGCATGATGAAGAAAATGAAAAAAGGTGGCTTAGCCAAGATGATGCGCGGCATGAAGGGTATGATGCCTCCGGGTTTTCCGGGGCGTTAAGCAATAAAGCCTCAAACAAAACGCACTTTTGATTGATTTTTGCGTCAAAGTGAGTAAACTTTTCGGGCTTTTTATATGACAGCCGGACTCTATCCCTCGATGGAGTCTGGTTGTTTTGTTAACTAATGAGGATGTTATGGTAACAATTCGTTTATCTCGTGGCGGCGCTAAAAAACGTCCGTTCTACCAAATCGTTGTAACCGATAGCCGCAATGCGCGTGACGGTCGTTTCATTGAGCGTATCGGTTTCTTCAACCCGATCGCTTCAGGTCAAGCAGAAGAACTGCGTTTAGACTTGGACCGTGTTGAGCATTGGGTTGGCTTAGGCGCAACTATTTCTGACCGTGTTGCACAACTGGTCAAACAAGCTAAGAAAGCAGCTTAATCTGTCGCGGTGGTAACAATGAGCAAGCAAACTAAACTACAGCCACCTGAAAACCCAATCGTATTGGGGAAATTAGGTGCGGCATACGGTATTCGTGGTTGGCTCAAAGTTTTTTCGTCCACCGAACATGCTGAAAGTATTTTTGAGTATCAGCCTTGGTTTATCCAACGTTCAGGTCAATGGCAACACATTGAAATTGAAGACTGGAAACATCATAACAAGGATATCATCGTCAAGCTGAATGGGGTCGATGACCGTGATGCAGCTGCGCTTTTGACTAACTTTGAAATTGCGGTTGATTCAACCCAACTTCCTGAGTTAGAAAACGAATACTACTGGAAAGACCTGATGGGCTGCCACGTAGTGACGTTACAAGGCTATGACCTTGGTACCATCACTGACATGATGGAGACTGGTTCGAATGATGTACTGGTCATTAAGGCGAATTTAAAAGATGCATTTGGCATCAAGGAGCGGTTGGTTCCGTTTCTTGATGGGCAGGTTATCAAGAAAGTCGATCTCGATGCTAAACTCATTGAAGTGGATTGGGATCCTGGTTTTTAAATCTCCGGTTGAACGGTTTTGATAAGTGGGACGATATCATGTGGATTGGTGTAATTAGCCTGTTTCCCGAAATGTTCCGCGCAATAACCGAGTACGGGGTAACTGGTCGGGCAGTGAAAAATGGCCTACTCACATTTGAGTGCTGGAATCCGCGGGATTTTACTCACGATCGGCACAAAACTGTTGATGACCGCCCCTACGGAGGTGGTCCAGGCATGCTGATGATGGTGCAACCGCTTAAGGATGCAATCAACGCAGCAAGAACTGAGGCTGGTGAGGGTGCAAAGGTTATTTATCTTTCACCGCAAGGGCGCAAGCTAAGTCAAGACGGTGTTTGCGAGCTGGCAACCAATGAGAAATTAATACTTGTTTGTGGCCGCTATGAAGGCATTGATGAGCGTATCATTCAAACCGAAGTTGACGAAGAATGGTCAATCGGCGATTACGTTCTCAGTGGTGGGGAACTCCCTGCAATGGTGTTGATAGACTCAGTATCTCGGTTTATACCAGGGGTGCTTGGTCATCAAGCTTCAGCTCAAGAAGATTCTTTTGCTGATGGCTTGTTAGATTGTCCTCACTATACCCGCCCTGAAGTGTTAGATGGCATGCAAGTCCCAGATGTATTACTTTCGGGGAATCACGCTAAAATAGATAGCTGGCGCATGAAACAATCACTTGGCCGTACCTGGCTTAGAAGACCTGAGCTTCTGGAAAGCCTAGCTCTGACTGACGAGCAGAGGATGTTGCTGACTGAGTTCCAACGTGAATATCAGTCTGAGCAACAAATGAATCCAGACAATTAATTGTCTAAACATATCAGT
This sequence comes from Providencia sp. SP181, assembly GCF_050446505.1. Lineage (NCBI taxonomy): Bacteria > Pseudomonadati > Pseudomonadota > Gammaproteobacteria > Enterobacterales > Morganellaceae > Providencia > Providencia sp. SP181. The sequence goes on along the minus strand of NZ_JBBPXM010000005.1, from coordinate 454 downwards.
TTACCTAGGGTAAGAGAGTTATTATGAGCAACATTATTAAACAAATTGAACAAGAGCAAATGAAGCAGGACGTACCTTCATTCCGTCAGGGTGATACTGTGGAAGTTAAGGTATGGGTCGTAGAAGGCTCTAAAAAACGTCTGCAGGCATTCGAGGGCGTGGTTATCGCTATTCGTAACCGCGGTCTGCACTCTGCATTCACTGTTCGTAAAATTTCTAACGGCGAAGGTGTTGAGCGTGTCTTCCAAACTCACTCACCAGTCGTAGATAGCATTGCTGTTAAACGCCGTGGTGCTGTTCGCAGAGCTAAACTGTACTACCTGCGTGAGCGTTCTGGTAAGGCAGCTCGTATCAAAGAGCGTCTGAACGCCAAGTAATACGCTTTCGCTACATCCGAAAGTTGAAGAGGCCCGCCTTAGTGCGGGCCTTTTTATTCTTCATATTTCGTGCTGTG
>NZ_JBBPXM010000004.1:0-419938 GCF_050446505.1 Providencia sp. SP181 | reverse complement strand
TGCACGACCCACCATCTCAAGCCACACATCACAGTATCCATCACACATTCAAGTCAATATTCAATCGGTTTCCATACTTCGACAAGCTGGTTGCAGGTTCAGCCCGAAGGGTAAATCCGAAGGATTTAAATCCTGCACGACCCACCATCTCAAGCCACACATCACAGTATCCATCACGCATTCAAGTCAATATTCAATCGGTTTCCATACCTAGACAAGCTGGTTGCAGGTTCAGGCCGAAGGCTAAATCCGAAGGATTTAAATCCTGCACGAACCACCATCTCAAGTCACACATCACAGTATCCATCACGCATTCAAGTCAATATTCAATCGGTTTCCATACCTCGACAAGCTGGTTGCAGGTTCAGGCCGAAGGCTAAATCCGAAGGATTTAAATCCTGCACGACCCACCATCTCAAGTCACACATCACAGTATCCATCACACATTCAAGTCAATATTCCATCGGTTTCCATACCTCGACAAGCTGGTTGCAGGTTCAGGCCGAAGGGTAAATCCGAAGGATTTAAATCCCACGACCCACCATCTCAAGTCACACATCACAGTATCCATCACACATTCAAGTCAATATTCAATCGGTTTCCATACCTCGACAAGCTGGTTGCAGGTTCAGAAAATACTGACCTAATCAAAAACACCGCATTCCCTTGCAGTGCCTTATTTAAAAATGACTACTTTTCTGGTAACAATCCGTTGTCCAATAAAAAACCAATCACTAACTCTTGCATTTTTTCAGCCATATCACGCATATCGTCATAACTCTGTAATTTCGCGAGACTTACACTAACTTCAGCAAAACAGCGCATTAAACACTGTAATGATAACGCCGCTTTCTCTGCTTTACCGCAATTAAAAATGATTTCTAGCGCTTGAATATATTTTAATGGCATCCATTCATGGTACTTACGGCCCTTATACCAAACATGCTCACCTTGGATAGAAACCAGATGCTCAATCAGCGTCAGAAAATACTGCTTCATATCTGCGCTTCGTGACCACGCGACCCATAACTCATCACGTGTTAATGCAATCGCCACTTGGTGGGCTTCATGCCAAAAATCGGTAACAATCTCAGCAAATTCACAGGCGCTCAAGGGGGCGGGTATTAAAGAGGTTGGATTGGCATTTTCAGGTAGACTATCAGTGATCCCCGTTTTATCTAATAAAACAGCAAAGCCCCGTGAAAATGTGGCATCTAACCCCTCACGCTTCATTTTTTCTAGGCGTTCAGGCTCTGCGAAAGTAAAATCCACTTTTCGGCCTTCTTCATAGATGACTAAGCAGGTTGGCCAATCAGGGGCATCATCTTCCAAGTTAAGTAAATGAAGTGCAGCGAGTGGTTTGCCAAAGTTATCAATCCAATGCTTTTGTTGAAAGAGTTCTGTCACGCCATGGCCGATTAATTCGATATCAATATCGGAATAACTGTCGATATCTTGCTCCCGACCTCGCGAACCTGTTAATACCACGGCTTCAATTCTCGGGTCGAGTAGTGAAATAGAAATTATTTTATTTATTAACGATGCAGGTGATTCCATAACTGGCCTATTCAATATAACAGGATGCGCTAAGATACCGATAAAGGGACAGAAAAGCGAAGGATCAAATGTAAAAAGCATGAAAAGTGCACCTAAATGACAAAATTTCTTTACAAGTGAGTGAAAAGCGTCGGAACTTAGTGATGTTAGCAACTAATAGTACATTATGTTAAAAATCGGTAACCAAGGAAAAATAGAACAGTGATGGAAAATTTAATGTAATTTCCATTTTTATGAATGTATCTTGAGTTATTATGCTTATATTTTGAAATTATTATTTTTTCTTTTTTATATTAAAATAAAATTTGTATTTTATTTCTTATGAAATTATTATTCATTTTTTTAAAGGAAATTAAAATGGAAGGGAATAAATTGGAAGGGAATAAATATTTTTTAGATTTAAAGGAAAATTACCAGTACATAAATGAAAAAATTAGAAGGCTTTATTTAGAGGTGGATTCATTAACTGAAGAAATATTAATAATTGAATCTAAGTATCAGAAGATATTTGATGACAATAGTTATCAAAACAAAACACAACTAACCGATGTGGAATATATTCAGCCTAAAAACTATATAAAAAGAATTAAAGATTATATTAATACCGTTAAGGGGGTGCTAGATAAATACCAGAAACTACAAGATAAACTGATGTTTTACATTGAAAACCCATCAGAGATAAAAAATATTACACCCAATATCGCAGAGGATTATACTAATTTAGCAAATAGTATACGTAATTATCCATTCATTGGTTCTCAATTTAATAGGTTGTTATTCAAATTTGATTATAATATTAGCCAGTTAGTTATAGATGCTAAAGAATATACACTAACTTTTCACTCTTCTGTCGCTGATTTAAGGTATGCAGCACATGATGTATCTTATGCAATAGATTATTTACAACATGATGATGCATTAGACGTGGGTGATGATATTAATAATCCTGAAAATGATATGAATAAAAAAGAAAGAGTCAGTAATCAAGATAATATAAAACTGGAACGGCGTAGTGATGATGGTCATTTAGCAGAGAGTATGGTAGGTTTTTTACGTGGGCAGCCCTTGTCCTTTCAGGCAGTAAGCTATTTTGATGTTATAACATCAATTTTACCGCCGATGCCAATATATTAATATTCTATCTGCCTATACTAGAAGTAGGCAGATAACCATTGTCTATTCGATGCACCTACAACGTTAACTTGTTCTATTTTGTATGTACAGATGCTCCGTTCATTAAACAGCTAGCTATCAATCAAAGAGTGGTCATCTTTCGTTTTTATGTATAAAAATCCGTTAAGAAAAATGGATAACGGTGAAAAATGATGCTCAATAAGTAAAATGAGTGGAGACATCTTGAACGAAGTGGAGTATCTTGTTTAGTATATAAAACAAAATTGCTTTATTTTTCGGTTTTAAACTTAATTAAAGTCATAAAATCGATTTATGCTAAACAGGGGCAAGAAATGAGCGTGTTTATCGATTTTGAACAGTCAGTTTACCCATTCCCACCGAAACCTGCGATATTAAGCTCGGATGAAAAAGCGTTTTATCGTGAGCAGATCAAATCATTGCTGATTGAAAAAAATGCCGTTATCGTTGCACACTACTATACCGATCCTGAAATTCAAGCACTAGCAGAAGAGACTGGTGGGTGCGTCGCAGACTCGTTAGAAATGGCACGTTTCGGCGCTAAACATTCTGCATCAACATTGCTGGTTGCTGGCGTAAAATTTATGGGTGAAACCGCCAAAATACTCAGCCCAGAAAAAAACGTTTTGATGCCAACATTGGACGCTCAATGCTCCCTTGATCTTGGTTGTCCAGAAGACGAATTTATTCGCTTTTGTGATGCTCATCCAGATAGAACAGTGGTGGTATACGCCAATACGTCAGCAGCGGTAAAAGCCCGTGCAGATTGGGTTGTGACCTCCAGTATTGCCGTTGAGTTAATAGAGCACCTTGATAGCTTAGGTGAAAAAATTATTTGGGCACCCGATCGCCATCTTGGGCGCTATGTACAGCAGCAAACTGGCGCAGATATTCTGTGCTGGGAAGGCGCATGTATTGTACATGATGAATTTAAAACACAGTCCTTGGAAAAAATGAAGGCGCTTTATCCTGAAGCTGCTGTGTTGGTTCACCCTGAATCTCCTCAAGCCATTGTTGATCTTGCCGATGCAGTAGGTTCCACAAGTCAATTAATTAAAGCAGCACAAAATTTACCTAATCCATCTATGATTGTGGCAACGGATAAAGGGATTTTTTATAAAATGCAGCAGGCTTGCCCTGAAAAAGCCCTATATATTGCGCCAACCGCGGGAGAGGGGGCAACATGTCGAACATGTGCTCATTGTCCTTGGATGGCGATGAATGGCTTAAAAGCGATTGCAGAGGCATTAGAAGGGAATTCACAGAGTCATCAAATACATGTTAGTGATGATTTACGTAAAAAAGCGTTATTACCGCTGAATAAAATGTTAAATTTTGCACAGAGTCTAAAATAACCCGCATAATTTAAATGCAATACTGAGCAATATAATATTGACTAACCTTTAAAAGGATTTCGGGATGGATTTTTTTAGTACAGCCAATACGTTAGTACAAATTCCTCTATGGGGTTCCGTGTATGATTTATCGTATATTGAGGCCTTCGGGACAATAGCAGGCTTGCTTTGCATCTTATTGGCAAGTTTAGAGAAAACGATTAATTACCTGTTTGGTTTAATTAACGTTTCTCTATTTGCTGTCATTTTCTTTCAGATTCAATTGTATGCGAATTTACTTTTACAGATATTTTTCTTTGTCGCTAATATTTATGGTTGGTATGCATGGAGCCGTGTGAATAGCTCTCAGCAAGCGGAATTAAAGATCCGCTGGTTAAGCCTACCAAAAGCCTCTGTCACCCTAGTGCTTTCGGTATTAGCAATTCTCTATCTGACTTTTAATATTGATGTGGTATTTGGTGTGCTTGCGACTTGGGCGGTTGAGATCTTGAATATGCTTGGTGCCAATTTGGCGATGCCAACCATAGAGCCTGATGCATTTCCGTTCTGGGATTCGACAATGACCATTCTTTCTGTGGTGGCGATGATCTTAATGACGCGTAAGTACGTTGAAAACTGGTTATTATGGGTGATCATTAATGTGATAAGCATTGTGATTTTCTTTATCCAAGGGGTATACGCGATGTCGTTGGAATACCTTATTTTGCTGGGTATAGCCTTAAATGGCTCCCGACTTTGGATAAAATCAGCAAAAGATAATGGTTCATCGCCTTTATCTCGTCCATAACCTGAAAAAAAACAGAAAACGGCTAAAGTAATATCCTCGTTATTTAGCCGTTTTACTTATTTTTAACGCTGTAAAATGCGAATTGATCCTACTTATTGTGCTAAATATTCATATTTCTCCTCATTTTATAATCAGCCGTAGATAAATCCCTTATTTCTGTGTGCGCTAAGCTGTTTACAGATGTTCGCTGAACGGTTAGATTAAAAATTCGATGCCGATTATCTTTTAAGTTATCAATTCATCTTTTAAGTGCAGTGAGCGAGCTCATAGGTCTATTTTGTGCTCTAGCTTGGGATAAATTAGGTATGCAAATCAACAACAGTAAAAAATAATAAACATTGGATATACAGGTATGAACTATCAGAACGATGACGTCAGAATTAAACAAATAAAAGAATTATTACCCCCTATTGCTCTGCTTGAAAAATTTCCAGCAACCGATAAAGCTGCGTTTACCGTTCATGAAGCACGCCTTGCTATTCATAATATCCTAGAAGGGGATGATGACCGCTTAGTTGTTATTATTGGCCCTTGCTCAATTCATGACACAAAAGCTGCACTAGAATATGCTGAGCGCTTAAAAAAACTACGTGATGAGTTAAAAGACTCCTTAGAAATCGTTATGCGTGTTTATTTTGAAAAACCGCGTACCACAGTTGGTTGGAAAGGGCTAATCAATGATCCACATATGGATCGTAGTTTTGATATTAATGAAGGCTTGCGCATCGCACGTGAGTTATTATTAACAATTAATAGTCAAGGCTTGCCGACGGCAGGAGAATTTTTAGATATGATAACTCCGCAGTACGTGGCAGATTTGATGAGTTGGGGGGCAATCGGAGCAAGAACAACAGAATCACAGGTTCATCGTGAGCTTGCTTCTGGATTATCCTGTCCTGTGGGCTTCAAAAATGGAACTGACGGCACGATTAAAATTGCGATTGACGCCATCAACTCAGCACGTTCAGCACATAGTTTTTTGTCCGTCACTAAATGGGGACATTCGGCTATTGTTAATACCAGTGGGAATCCAGATTGCCATATCATTTTACGTGGTGGAAAAGAACCAAACTATAGTGCGGAGCATGTCAAAGCGGTTAAAGAAAGTTTAGTTAAGGCTGAACTTGCTCCAAACATTATGATTGACTTTAGTCACGCCAATAGCTGCAAGAAATTTGAAAAGCAGATGGAAGTTGCTCTTGATGTTTGTGAACAGATTCGTGGCGGCACGTACACAATCAGCGGTGTCATGATTGAAAGTAATTTAGTTGAAGGTAATCAAGATTTAGAATCTGGCGAGCCTTTAGTTTACGGACAAAGTGTGACAGATGCGTGTATTGGTTGGGATGATACAGAAAAAGTATTACGCCAGTTATCAGAAGCTGTGATAGCGCGTCGAAATAAATAAGTTATTCAATAAGATTAAATAAAAAACCTATTCATATTATTGGAATAGGTTTTTTATTATTTATTCATAAAACCTCTTAGTTTACTTAATTATCATTATCATCATTTTTTTGTTTTTATATTATACTAAAACTAAATTTGTCATTCTTAGTTTTATGGCGTATTTTTAATTTTCCGCTAGATGGCTTTTAAAATATAAATTTAAAAGGAATTTAAAATGATATATAATGAATTTAGTAATGCTAGTTATGAAACAAATACAATGAGAGTAGCAACCGATCTGCATGTAGAAGTGGTTGAGTTAATTGATGAGTATAATAAATATAAAAAAGAAATTATTTTAAATAATAAGAAGCTTCGAGATTTATTAGATGAAAAACCTGATGATGATGTTAAGTTTGAAGATATTATCCGTATGTTAAGGTTTCAATATGAATTTACTTCTTATTTACCAAAGATGGAAGAACAAATTAAAGAGTTAGGTATGTTATTAGTTAAGATTGAAGCATATCAGAAATCACCTGACGATATTAAAATATCTGAACTTATCTCAGATAAAAAAAGGATATTAATAAACATGCTAACATTAATACCGGAAATTAGTCTGGATGATATTGCTAATCGTAATGGAAGAGAAAATGAGTTTCAGTCAATATTTCAAGATCTCAATGAGAGTAGCTATAAATTAAATAATAAAATAAATGATAAAATAAATGATAAAATGAATCAAATGATAAACTCCATTGATAACTTATTTTGTAAAAATTGCCTTTATGAAAACAATATAAGCTATGATAATTATACTCTAGAGTCTAACGGAAAGAAAGTGTATATGAAATATCCTGATGGTAAAATTGTTAATCTTAATTTTAATATTGATTTTGAATATAAAAAATCAATGGAAGATGAAGTTAGAGAGAAATTTAGTGATATAAATGCTGAGATTGAAGGCTATAAAGCTTCTTATGAACAAGCAAACATTAACTTACAAGATAAAAATGTAAATATTTTAAATGTATTTAAATTTACAACAAATGATGTTGTAAATGTATTTAAACTTACAACAAATGATGTTACAGAACAATTAACGCTCTCTCTTGCAGGGTTTAAGGTTCTAGATGCTCATGCTATTAATGATGCTGCAATAAAAGTAGAGCCCATTAAACCATTTATGCCAATGGTGCCTCAAGTAAATTAAGTGAATCATGGCCAGCTTGTTAGCTGACCATGATTTGTTGTTTTTTATTGATTTTTTGGGATCTTTTCGAGAAATGCTTTTAAATTAGCTTGTTCTTCAGGTGTTGCATTTGCCGGTGTCGCGGTTAATTGCAATGGCTCCTCTGAGGTTTGAACATCAAAGAACACTTTCCCTTTCTCACCTTTCACATAAGTAACGTTTTTTAGTGGAATGCGATAACAATGCGCAAAAATATTTGGGCGAATATAAAACTGCGCGTCTTTAACAGCTAAATAGAGGTTATCACTTGCTTTTTTACCAAAGTAACCAAGAAAAATGGTCAGAACAAATAAAAACATCCCCAAACTTTGGCTCAATAAAATAAAGGCAATGCTGATGATCCCAAGGGAAATCACAACAATGCGGTTATTACGTTTATTAAATTCAACCTTCTCAGTAAAGCCGACATTAAGGCTGGTATCAAATGGCTCTAATTGACGATAACGCCAGCGTGTGGCAGAAAAAATCATTCCCATGGCAAAAACAATGGTGATTGGCATTAAGGCTACACTACTAATGATAGCGAGAACGATTGATAATTTGGGCTTATAAGCCATCACCATCATGCTAACAATTTGGATTGGAAAGCTGACGCAAGCAATGATCATTAAGGTTTTCATCAGTTCATGATTGGCGGCACCATTTGAACCATCAATAACCAGTTCACCTGCATTGATCATATACAGAAGTGAACCTAAAATACTGGCGCTGAGCACCAGGCCAACCCAAACATAGATATTAAATTTATTCATTTCGTTGTTTTATCAACCTTTCAAAAAATTTTCCCTATGATAGTCGGTTATTTGAATTTCTGACACCTTGAGTTGGTAATTTTTGTAGGAAGGAGAACAAAGGATAATAAAAAAGGGCTAAGCTTGCGCTTAACCCTTTCTCGGTAATATAAAGTGAATACTTACTTCGCTTTACCTTGGTTCGCTACCGCAGCTTGTTTTGCTGCGATTTCGTCTTGGTTACCTAAGTAGTAACGTTTGATTGGTTTCATGTTTTCATCGAACTCATAAACCATAGGTACCGCAGTTGGGATGTTAAGGTTCAGAATTTCATCTTCTCCCATGTTATCCAAGTATTTCACCAGTGCACGCAGTGAGTTACCGTGTGCAGCAATAATGACTTTCTCACCGCTTGCAACGCGTGGCTTAATTACTTCTTCCCAATAAGGAACAACACGGTCGATAGTGGTTGCTAAGCTTTCAGTCACAGGTAATTCGCTTTCTGATAGTTTTGCATAACGTGGGTCGTGACCTGGGTAACGCTCATCATCTTTAGTCAGATCTGGTGGAGTGATGGCGAAGCCACGGCGCCACAGTTTAACTTGCTCGTCACCGTATTTTGCCGCTGTTTCTGATTTGTCTAAACCTTGCAGGGCACCGTAGTGGCGCTCATTCAGTTTCCAGCTTTTTTCAACTGGCAGCCATTGTTGCTCAACTTGATCAAGAATGTTCCACAGAGTATGGATAGCGCGTTTCAGCACAGAAGTGTAAGCAAAATCAAAGACAAAGCCTTCATCTTTCAATAATTGGCCCGCAACTTTTGCTTCTTCGCGGCCTTTATCAGATAACTCAACATCCGTCCAACCTGTGAAGCGGTTTTCTTTGTTCCACTCACTTTCACCGTGTCTTACTAAAACCAGTTTAGTTACAGCCATAGCTAAAACTCCTATCAGTACATTCTAATTAGAAATGAATTGTTGCTGACCTACATTATAGGGATAGTCAACTTGAACGCCAGTAGCAACTTGTTTTTTATCCCTATCAATGTGAAAAACAAATACGACACCAATAGTGATATTTGTTTTCTTGGTTAATTAATTTGTCGATACAGTAAATTTAACTCTAATTGAATCGATACAGCAAGCGATAAAATCACTGTTTACATATTCTTATGATGGATATCAAGCAAAGCATCTTGCGACTTTATGAAAAGCTATCAGCAACTTGGTTTATTTGCCAAATTACTGACACTTTTTAGCTGCGGATAACCTCTTCAATATCGTAGCGATATTTCCCACTCTCAGGAACGAAGGTTAACCGATGAGTTATACAGTCTGGCGCATCTTCCTGATGGTGGGTAACAAATAGCAATTGGGTATTACCTTGCTTGAGCATCACATCAATAAAGCGCAAAACAAGTAATCTATTCAGTCCATCAAGCCCTTGCAATGGTTCATCTAGGATGAGCATCGCTGGATGTTTGACAAGTGCTCGCGCAATTAAAACTAACCGTTGTTGGCCCCATGAAAGGCTATGGAAAGGTTGTTGCGCGGTTTGAGACGGAAACCCTAACAACGCTAACCATTCATACGCTAATTGTATCTGGCGATCCGATGGTGTTTGGTATAAACCGATGGAATCATGGAAACCAGAAATAATCACATTGAGCACACTAGTCGCGACGCGATACTCTTGGTGAATACTGTTACTCACATAACCGATGTGGCGCTTAATGTCCCAAATGGTTTCTCCGCTGCCGCGGCGGCGGCCAAATAAAGTTAAATCATTGCTATAGCCTTGTGGATGATCACCTGTGATTAAGCTTAATAAGGTGGATTTCCCCGCGCCATTTTCACCAATAATTTGCCAGTGTTCACCAGGGTTAACATGCCAAGTTAATCCATGCAAAATGGGCTTGTCGTTATAACTGATGACACCATTATTTAAAATGATACGAGGGGTTGTATCATCCAGCTTTTCGTCGTTGGTTGGGTCTTCTGTATCTGGAATGGACAGCTGCTTAATTTTTTCACTGTGCTGTAACTGGCTGATTAGGGTGTTAGCAAGTACTGACTCTCTATCACCAGACATCGTTAATTTACAACCCGCTACTACGCCCATATTTTCAATATAATCTGGAAGTTCATCAAAGCGGTTTAATACTAAAACTAACGTTAGGCCTTTTTCAGACAAACTGTAGAGTAGTTCGCTCAAGTTGCTACGCGAATAGACGTCTAGGCCATCAAAGGGCTCATCTAAAATCAGTAGGTCAGGATTACCCATTAATGTCTGGCATAACAGAACTTTACGTGTTTCCCCTGTAGAAAGATATTTAAAACGACGAGAAAGTAAGTCACGGATGCCGAATCGTGCGGCGAGTTCTAAGCAATATTCATTGTCTTTATGGTTAAATTGAATGATTTCAGCAGCGGTATAACCAGTATCTTCCTCGTCATCACTGAGCAGGTCGGTATTATTACGTTGCCACTCTTCACTAATGATTTTTTGTAGCTGTTCAAACGAAAGGCGGACAGGGGCGTTAAAGGTATTTTTGACAACACCAGAAAGTGGTTTGAGCTCGTTGGAAAGAACGCGAGCCAGTGATGATTTACCACTGCCGTTAGAACCAATAAATGCCCAGCTTTCACCTTTGTTAATATTGAGTTGTGGAATATCAAGCGTTTGTGTTTCACTGAGCTTAAAGCTGCTATGTTGTATTGTTATTGCGCTCATCAAGCTTCCTTATCATGAATATTTACCTTGTTATCTAACAGGAATAATCAGGATTGAGGATAAAGTCAACAATTGAGCGAGGAGGGCGAGAGAAAAAGGTGAATGCTTACTTACTTTTTCAAGCAAGTAAGCTGATTTATTTAGCAAAGGGTAGCGACAATCACTTGGTCTGCATTGAAAAGTGCAGTGATCGTATCGTTAACTTGCAAAGATAGAGCATCAACATCACTATTTGGCAGGGTTGAACAGAGTGTTTCACCGCCTGTTAGTGTGACGATCACTTCGCTATTATCTTTACCACGTTCTAGTGTAGTGATTTTGCCTTCAAGACGGTTATCGAACTCGGTTTGGTTTGGTTGTTTGCTGAGCTTAACCCAAGGCGCTTTAATTAATGCGAGCACTTCTTTGCCTTCGACTAACCCTAAACGGTTAGCACTTTGCTCAGTCAGTGCGGCATTGATCACTGTACTGTTATCCGCTAAGCGGATTTGAACGTGTTGTTGGACATGTGTATGGTCGCGAGCAATCAATGTACCGAAAAACTGGTTACGTGCACTCGTTTGCAGTGAAAAGCGCGAAATTGCCGCAAGTAGGCTATCAAGGGGTAAATTATCTTCCTTGAGAACATCAAAGGCTTTCTGTTGAATTTGTGCTAATAAATCATATAGCTGGAGCAGTCTTTCGCCGTAATGTGTTAATGTGGTGCCACCACCGCCTTTTCCGCCAGTTGCGCGATCAACCAGAATATCATCGGTGAGTTGGTTCATCTCATTGATGGCATCCCAAGCACTTTTATAACTAATACCTGCAAGTTTAGCGCCTTGGCTGATAGAACCGGTCGCTTTAATTTGTTTGAGTAGTGCGATACGGCGTGGATCAGCAAATAAGCTGCCCTGCAACTTAAGTGTGAGTAAGATTTCTGCCTGCATATTTTTCTCCCTTCCCGCTAGGTTGGTGGTGACAGAGTTAAAAAGCACGTTTAGTATGTCGTTAGTATAATATTTTGTCTAAAATAGTCTGCATTATAACGTGATTATGCGTTATTATTTTGATTTGATTTATAATCATTGTATTTATAATAGATGTATTGAGAGTCGAATTTTCCCTCGTCAGCGTATCTTGTAGGCTGGTGGGTACAGTATCACTGAAGAGGCTTTTTTATGTTAGAACTCATTAAAAGTTTAGGTTTTGCTCTGATGATGGTTCCAGTTGTGATGTTTTTAATCATGGGCTTGATTTATGGCTTAGGCGCATTCTTTAACTTACTGTCTAAAGCTCATGTTCCGCATCATAACACTGAGAATAAGTAACCCTTAGCGATTACCGCTCGTACTGATCATAGACCCCCTGATTGCGAATGCAATCAGGGGGTTTTTCATGTTGAAGAGAAATCTCTTAATGATAGGTATTTATTATCGTAGTAATTTGAAAATAACTGTCGACGGCGGTGAAGGTTAAATTGTTCTTGTTCTTCTTCTGTTCTCATCAAAAAATTATTGTGAAACTTTTGTAGTGTAGCGACAGGGTCGTTTTGATTATTATCTACAAATTGTTTAATAGATTCGATAACAAAAAGCCCACAACCGTTTGGGACATGCTTTTGAAGATTTCCTTCAATAAATACGACGTCAGGATTGTTTACTCCCATTAATTCAGCAGAATTGATGAGTTGATTACGAACATCCAAGCTGAGGGGATGGAAGGAGTTAAAGACCAAAGCTTTCATTTCATCGGTTGATGAATCTTTATAAATCATCAACAAAATCCAATGCTCATGTGTGTTTACGGGGATTAATTCATATTGATTAAATGTCTCATTTATTATTTTTTCTGCGATGATGTCGTTCAATTGATTTGTATTGCTTTGTTGTGGATCGGGAGCATAAAGGCCTAGAGCATGGTTGATAGTGATGTCTTCTGATAAGACATTAATCCCCTTAATTGCGGAGTCGATTTCATCCGATTGTGTCATCCGGTTATGACTCCATGGGTTTAATTCCTCTAACGGTTTAGAGAAGGTTTCTTCAGGTAAACACGCTTTAAGCAAATTCACAGTGTCTCGCTTAGATGCCTGATTTTCTATTGTTGAACCAATGATATACAGTAACTTAGATGGTTTAATGAAAGCGTCTTTATGATGTGTTGATTGATATAAGACTTTACTCGTTTCTTGTATTTCTTTATCGATACCTTGCTTTCCAGATCGTTTCCCGCTAAATAAATCAAACAGGATATTCTCTGCTTTTCTTCCCTCTATATCTTGTCGAAGAGCGATATTGTGTAGTAAATCAATGCTATTCAAGTTTCCATCACTCGCAGAACTAGCCAAAAACTCTAAGGTTTCAGGGACAATTTCTTTTGCAAATAGCCCATGGAATTGCTCAATAGTTAATCCACCCATATAGTGAGTTTGAGATGGAGAAAGGGTTGTCGGTTGAATGGCCATGGTCTCTCCGTTGTTTTTATCTACTTGCAAATATTTGACGAAAAATTCACATGTGTACGATTTGTGCCGATAAAGTTACAAGGGAAATAAGTTGTAAACTATACAAAAACGATTTTTTCAAAAACTAAAAATGGTGGGGACTGATTTATTATTTATGGATAACATGCAGTAAAGTTGCATCATTTCTTGAGCCAGCACACTTTTATACGTAGTTTAACTTTAAGTTATCGCTGTGTCCTGATATATATAGCGTGTTAACTAATACTATGGTGGATTAAAATGAAAAAAGGTTTGGTATCTCTTCTTGCTAGTGCAACATTAACGTTAACAATGGCAAGCAACAGCTTTGCCGCTGATAAAATTACCGTTTTCGCTGCTGCTTCTTTAACTAACGCGCTGAATGAAATTTCAGAACAATACAAAAAAGAATCCAATGTAGAAGTGGTGGCATCTTATGCATCGTCTTCCACATTAGCCCGTCAAATTGAACAAGGCGCACCTGCTAATCTGTTTATTTCTGCTGACCAACAGTGGATGGATTACGCTATCGATAAAAAATTAATGGTCGAAAATACACGCTACACCTTATTAGGTAATGAGCTAGTATTAATCGCACCAAAAGATTCAAAAATAGATAAAGTCGAAATTAACAAACAAACAGATTGGAAAAAACTGTTAGATGGTGGCCGATTAGCAGTTGGTGACCCTGACCACGTGCCAGTCGGTATCTATGCGAAAGAAGCATTAGGTAACTTAGGGGCATGGGAAACCGTTGATCCATTATTAGCACGTACCAATAACGTGCGTAGTGGTATGGCACTGGTTGAACGCCAAGAAGCACCTTTAGGTATTGTGTACGGCTCTGATGCGGTTGCAAGCCAAAAAGTAAAAGTGGTGGGTATTTTCCCTGCAGATTCACATAAACCTGTTGAATACCCAATGGCTATCGTTAAAGATCAAGACAATAAAGCGACTCGTGACTACTACGAATACTTGAAAACTCCAGCGGCTTCTGAAGTGTTCAAACGTTACGGTTTTGATCCACGTACTAAATAAAAACTAAGAGAGTGTTTCGTTGCAGATGTTAAGTCCTTATGAATGGGAAGCAATTTACCTGAGCCTCAAAGTATCCAGTGTCGCTGTGATCCTCAGCTTACCCCTCGGTATTTTAACGGCTTGGGTATTGGTTCGCTGTAATTTCCCGGGTAAAACACTGCTCGATAGTATTATCCATCTACCACTGGTGCTGCCACCCGTGGTAGTGGGCTATTTATTATTGATCAGCATGGGAAAACGCGGTTTTATTGGTGAATGGCTGTATAACTGGTTTGGTTTTAGCTTCACGTTTAGTTGGCGAGGTGCAGCACTTGCATCTGCGGTGGTGGCTTTCCCCTTAATGGTGCGGGCTATTCGCTTGGCTCTCGAAGCGGTAGACCGTAAACTCGAACAGGCCGCGAGAACACTAGGGGCAACGCCTTTACGTGTCTTTTTTACGATCACGATCCCTCTTTCTTTACCGGGTATTATCGTGGGTACTGTGCTGGCTTTCGCTCGTTCTCTGGGTGAATTTGGTGCCACTATTACTTTCGTGTCTAATATACCAGGTGAAACCCAAACGATTCCCCTTGCTATGTATACCCTGATTGAAACACCTGGTGCGGAAGTTGATGCTGCCCGTTTGTGTATTATTGCCATCGTTTTAGCTTTGATTTCATTATTAATTTCAGAATGGCTAACCCGTTGGGGTAAAAAACGTTTGGGGGTAGCGTAAGATGTTAGAACTCGATTTTTTCCAAAAGTTAGGGGATTTGCAATTAGAAGTGAATACCCAGCTACCCACTGAAAGTATTACTGCCGTTTTTGGATTATCGGGGGCAGGCAAGACCTCTTTAATTAACGTGATTGGTGGGCTAACGAAGCCCAACAAAGGGCGCATAGTGTTAAATGGCCGCACCTTAGTGGATATCGAAAAGAAAATTTGTTTGCCGCCTGAACAACGCCATATTGGCTATGTGTTCCAAGATGCTCGGTTATTTCCGCATTATCGTGTCAAAAATAATTTGCGTTATGGCATGGCCTCAACAATGAAATCACGTTTTGATGACATTGTTGAGTTATTGGGTATTGAACAACTCCTTAATCGCTATCCGATAACGTTGTCGGGTGGGGAAAAACAGCGTGTTGCTATTGGTCGTGCATTGTTAACGGCCCCTGAAATTTTATTGATGGACGAGCCGCTGGCTTCTTTAGACTTACCGCGTAAACGTGAGTTATTGCCTTATTTAGAAAAACTGTCTCAAGACGTTAAAATTCCCATTCTGTATGTAAGCCATAGTTTAGATGAAATCCTGCGCTTGGCGGATAAAGTGATTGTGATGGCAGACGGGAAAGTTAAAGCGTTTGGGCCACTTGAAGAAGTATGGGCGAGCAGTGCGTTGCGTCCTTGGCTACAAAAAGAAACATTAAGTAGTGTCATCAGTGCGACAGTGCATAGCCAGCATCCAGATTACGATATGACAGCAGTGGTTGTCGGTGGTCAAAAGTTATGGATCCCGCGGGTTGATAGCCATCAAGGTGCAGAATTACGTATTCGTGTCGATGCTTCTGATGTTTCATTGGTGCTAGAAAAACCGTCAATTAGCAGTATTCGTAATATTCTTTCTGCAGAAGTGGTTGAATGGATTGAAGATGGCGAGCAAATTGATGTGAAACTGGATTTAGGCGATGAGCACTATTTGTGGGCTCGTATTACGCGCTGGGCTCGTGATGAGCTGTCAATTCGTAAAGGCCGCAAGGTGTACGCGCAAGTTAAGGCTGTGTCGTTGTCACGTCATTTATAATCTTAAATCATGTGGTTAACAGAAAGCCACATACAACAGTATGTGGCCAAGATGGTGGTATTTATTCGTTATCCGTGCTGACTGAAAGTGATACATTCATAATCAAAAGGAGGGCTTAAATCCAATTGCATTCGCAGACTCTTCATGATCAAACGGCATGGCTGGGTTTTTCTTTGTCATTATATTGTTAATCATACTGTTAGGGAAAACCTCTATGGCTGTATTGAAGGTTGCCACATTACTGTTGTATATACGAATTGCAGCCCCTACGTTGTCTTCTTGTTCTGAGATTTCATTCGCCAAATCACGATAAAGTTGAATTGACTTTAAATCAGGGTAATTTTCTACGGCGACATTAAAATGACTTACCGCATTTTTAAAATCGTGCTGAAAATCCTTTAATGTGTCAGGTGTTACATCATTAGCTGAACGGTTTAATTTCGCGGCTGCGGTACGCATTTGAGTTAAACTATTGAGCAATGATGATTCATATTCTTTATGGTCTTTTACCAAACCTTCAATTTTAGGAATAATTTGTGTTTTTTGACGCTCTTGAGTGATCACATCAGCCCAAGATTGGCGAAGCCGATTGTGTTTTTGAATAATACTGTTGTGGATGAGGATCGTTGCGAGTATAGCAATAGCGATGATGACTATAAAAATTAAAAATCCACTCATGGATGATTTCCTTATTTTAAAAATTATTATTAGTATATTTTATGATATTTTGGTGTAGCGTCATTAGTTTCTCTAGTTTCGGTAACTTATTTTTTTCACTAATTTCATCAGAAAATTCAGAAATACTTTCCAGATTATAATGATATTTTCCACTAATAACATCGTCATCAGAGAAACTAATACACATTACACCCTGTTGGTTTATTTCAATATTGAGCTTTTTAAATGTATTTCGTGCATTCAGTAATAATTCAACGATAGTTGGTTTTAACCATTTAGATAATTCTAACTCATTCATCGCACCAAGTTTGAAATATTTAGAGAATTCGATTGATGAAGCTTTATATTTTGTTGCATGGGGTACGATACCGCTTGAGATAACTGCTATATTTTTAAAATATGAGTAGTCGGTCATGATCCCATAACGGTAATAATGGTCATAACGGGTTTTCTTCGTTGTTGTCGTGTTACCTTTGCTGTCGGTTGTCGTTTCTTCGGTCTCAACTTCATCAACAAATTCAAATTTATAAAAACTGAATGCTGGTACTGTGTCTGAAAGTGTGGGGTATTCATACATTATTTGCCGTGAATAGTTGCCTCGGTTAAATTCGACAAAATTTTCAAGGTTATTATGCGCTATACCTGAATTAAGTGGCTGAGGATGAATCCCATAATCTAATAACGCAATACCAGTGTAGATTTTGTGACTGATTTTCTTCATTCTGGATCTTCTAAATAGGCATACAGACAAGGACATCAGAGTTATGGCAGCACTGGCAACTAGGATATAGGAATGGTATTCCCCCCACGTTTTATCATAGTCGGAATAATAGGTGATATATAGCACCCAGAGAAAAACACTAAAGCTCAAAGAAGCAAGGGTATACAAAATACCATTTTTATACTTGAGTGGTTGGCCAAAGTTCTGTACTAACTTTAGTGCCTTATTGAAATCATCGTGATTTATTGCATTGTTGGCGATGTATTCAATTTCTTTAATGATTTTTCTGACAGAAGAATTATGTTTTAGCATTTTTAAATTATTATATTTATGAGTCCTAAAAGCATTATCTAAAAAAAAGAGGCATTAATATACAAATATAAAAAGATTGAAAATAATGGAGATTGAGGAATATAAGTAAAAATAATAAAGATATGGGTTAAAATACTTCTCTTTTCCCAGTAGCGATAAAGATGCAGAATAAAATAGTATTATTTATTATTTTTAAGCTTTTGTTGTTTTCTTCTTGATGATTAATTTTCAGAAATGACCTAAAAAATAAAAAGAGAGCATTGCTCTCTCTTTTTATACAAAAACGTTTAAATATTATAAAACGTATTTGCGGATCACTTCAGCGATACCAGGTTCGGTATTTTCGCGAGTGACCAGTTTGGCTTGCTGCTTGATTTCATCGACAGCATTGCCCATTGCGACGCCGAGGCCTGCGGTGGTAAGCATGCTTAAGTCATTGAAATTATCACCAAAAGCGACAACATTTTCCATTGTCATACCTTGGGATTCAACCCACTCTTTTAAACGTTGGCCTTTACTATTTCCTTTACGACCCACATCCACCTGATCCATCCAAGACCATTCACAATCTAAGCCAAAATCATTTTCGATTTCGTTGACGACTTGGTGTAACTGCTCTTTATTTTGTGAGCTAACCGCAAATTTCCAAATAGAATCATAGTTATGCATCACATCCGCATAGTCTTCAACAAACTCAATGGTTGGACGTTGTGCGGCGGGTAATGAATCAGCCCAATTTAATGTGCGCGTAATACCTTCAGTTTTTGCGTTATATAACATCGCGTTATCCACATACATTAAATGTTGGATATCGGTTCCGCGTAACTTATCAATCATTTGAGTGACTGAATCGAGGGTCATTGGATTTGATTTGAGAACTTTTTTCCCGAGATAGTCATAAAGGTAAGTACCGTTACAGCAAATAGCAGGAGTATCCAGATCAAGCGCTTGGTAAAAAGGGTGAATGGCGACATGGTGACGGCCTGTCACGATGATCACTTTGACGCCTTGGCGGCGGGCTTCTTGTAGGACAGCTAACGATTCAGGCAGGATCTTCTTTTGATGATCAAGCAGTGTTCCATCGAGATCGAGCGCAATAACGCGGTATGACATAAACGGCTCCACGTGATTTTAGAAGTGACCTATAGGCGAGCTATAGGAATGAGGTCATTTTATCATCATAGCTGATAATAGTAACGAACTGAACCGTTTTAGTTTAACGATGTTGGTTTAAGGTAATAGCGGCATTGGCGTTAATTACTCACAGTAATTTAAAAAATATAAGGTATAGTGGCCTAATACATTTAGGTTATCGATGCGGCTTAGCATTTTTGTCATGAATTAAGGAGTTCAGATGGAACAGGTTGTTTATATTGCAAGTCCCGAAAGTCAGCAAATTCATGTGTGGTCAATGAATGAAGTGGGGGAGTTGACGCTTCTGCAAACTGTGAAAACACCAGGACAGGTACAACCAATGGTGCTAAGCCATGATAAAAAGCACCTGTATATTGGTGTGCGCCCAAATTTTCGCGTCGTAACCTATGAGATTGAAACGAAAGGCACGTTACGCTTAAAAGCAGAAACATCAGTACCAGGTACACCTGTACACTTATCCCTTGATAATACAGGTAAATACTTGTTTGTGCCTTCCTATCATCAACACAATTTATCTGTGTTATCGATGAATCAAGATGGTGTACCGAGTCAAGTGATCCAAGTGATTGAAGGCTTGCGTAACCCTCATTCATCTCATGTCGATGCAGATAATCAGCAACTTTGGGTGCCTTGTTTAGGGGAAGATCATATCCGCTTGTTTGATCTGAATGAGAAAGGGTATTTAACGGAAGCAACAGCTGACCAAATAACAACCGCGCCAAATTCAGGCCCTCGCCATTTGGCATTCCATCCAACGGAGAAAGTTATTTACTGTGTAAATGAACTGGATTCAACCATTGGTGTTTATCGTAAGTTCACCCGTTATCGTACAATGCAAACATTGGCAAACTACCCTGCAGGCAATGAAAGCCAACGTTGGGCTGCCGATATTCATGTGACGCCAAATGGTCGCCATTTATATGTCAGTGAGCGTTCAGAAAGCTACATTAGCCACTATATTATTTCTGATGATGGCTGCGAACTCACGTTAGAGGCGCGTTACCCAACCGAGGTACACCCAAGGGGCTTTAATATCGATGCAACTGGGCGTTTTTTAATCTCCAGCGGGCAAAAATCCGACCATATTTCAGTGTCAGAGATTGACGGGATTACTGGAAAGTTAACAGAGGTGGGGCGTTATTCTGTAGGTAAAGGCCCTATGTGGGTACTGTCTTTCATCCTTTAATCTCCGTCATACTTCGAGTTATAGCTGTGTTGGCTTCACGCGGGTACCCTAGTCACATACTTATGTATACTCCTAGGGATACCCTTGTTTGCCGCCTTGCTATAACTCAAATTATTTAGGAGATTATCTGTTTAAAAATCTGTTTAAAAATCTGTTTAAAAATCTGTTTAAAAATCTGTTTAAAAATCTGTTTAAAAATCTGTTTAAAAATCTGTTTAAAAACAAAGTATTAAGTTTATTTTATTGATTGCCCTAAGACTTTGGCCATAGTATCGATGACCTTAGTGAGTTGCTCAGGGGTGATGATATACGGTGGCATAATATAAATTAATTTGCCAAATGGGCGTACCCATACGCCATTTTCCACAAACACCTTTTGTAAAGCGGCGGTATTTACAGGCTGCTTCATTTCAATCACGCCAATAGCGCCAAGTATACGCACATCTGCAACAGCAGAGTGTGAGGCTAAGGGCAGCAGTTCGGTTTTGAGTTGTTGTTCAATATTGGCAATCGTTTGTTGCCAAGGGCTATTAAGCAACAGAGTTAGACTTGCATCGGCGACAGCACAGGCTAGGGGGTTACCCATAAAGGTCGGGCCATGCATAAAACAACCCGCTTCACCGTTGCTAATCGTTTCTGCGACGTGGCGTGTTGTGAGCGTCGCTGAAAGCGTCATATAACCGCCTGTTAATGCTTTACCTAAGCACATAATATCTGGTGATATATTGGCGTGATGACAGGCAAACAGTTTTCCTGTACGCCCAAAACCTGTAGCGATTTCATCTGCAATGAGCAAGATCCCATATTCATTACATAACTGGCGTACACCTTTCAAATACTCAGGGTGATAGATACGCATTCCCCCCGCGCCTTGTACGATCGGCTCTAAGATGATCGCTGCAATTTCACGATGATTTTTAGTTAATTCACGAATTAAAGGCTCAAGATCACTTGGCTCCCATTCATCATAAAAACCACATTGTGGGGCATCCACAAAGATATGCGGTGGTAAATAGCCTTTATACAGACCATGCATGGAGTTATCTGGGTCACAGACCGCCATCGCACCAAAGGTATCCCCATGATATCCATGGCGTAATGTTAAAATTCGTTGACGTTTTTCACCTCTAGCTTGCCAATATTGCAGCGCCATTTTAAGCGCGACTTCGACGGCAACAGATCCTGAATCGGCCAAAAATACACACTCCAGTGGATCAGGAGTCATGGCGACTAACTGCCTGCATAAATTCACTGCGGGTGGGTGGGTTATTCCGCCGAACATCACATGAGACATCTGATTTAATTGGCTTATGACTGCTTGGTTGAGTTCAGGATGGTTATAGCCATGAATCGCTGACCACCACGAGGCCATCCCGTCAATCAATTTTTTTCCATCTGCCATTTCGAGCTCAACCCCGTGTGCTGCAACGATTGGATAGGCTGGGATAGGGTGACTCATTGAGGTATAAGGGTGCCAAATGTGTTGGCTATCAAAAGCAATATCGTGACTATTCATCATTAACCCATTGTAAACTTTTTTAGATCATTTTAGTTGACATGATAACCACAATATTTAAACTGGCAACAATTTTTTCAACTGGAGTGTCTCCATGAATACATTAAAACAGTGGACAATAAAACAAGCTAATGAACTGTTTTCAATGCCTTTTTTTGAGTTGTTATTTCAGGCGCAACAAACACATCGCCAACATTTTGACCCACAGCAAGTACAAGTCAGTACCTTGTTGTCTATTAAAACAGGCGCATGTCCCGAAGATTGCAAATATTGTGCGCAGAGCGCTCGCTATAAAACAGGTTTAGAAACAGAACGTTTGATGGAAGTTCAGCAAGTGCTTGAATCAGCAAAAAAAGCTAAGCAGGCCGGGTCTACGCGTTTTTGTATGGGGGCCGCGTGGCGCAATCCAAAAGAGCGTGATATGCCTTATCTTGAAATGATGGTGAAAGAGGTGAAATCCCTAGGGATGGAAACCTGCATGACTTTAGGGATGATTGATAACTCCCAAGCCCAGCGCCTCGCTGAGGCGGGTTTAGACTATTACAATCATAACCTTGATACATCCCCTGAATATTACGGCAATATTATCACGACGAGAACATACCAAGACCGTTTGGATACTTTGGGCAATGTTCGAAATGCAGGGATAAAAGTGTGCTCAGGCGGTATTTTAGGCTTAGGTGAAAAAGTTAGCGACCGTGCCGCTTTGCTGGTGCAATTAGCCAATTTACCAAAACCACCAGAAAGCGTACCAATTAATATGCTAATGAAAGTGGAAGGCACGCCAATGGCAGACAATGAAGATGTCGATGCCTTTGATTTTATTCGTACTATTGCAGTGGCTCGTATCATGATGCCGACGTCATATGTACGTTTATCGGCAGGTCGCGAGTATATGAATGAGCAAACTCAAGCGCTCTGTTTTATGGCTGGGGCAAACTCAGTTTTCTATGGCTGTAAGTTACTCACCACACCTAATCCAGATGAAAACAAAGATTTAGCACTGTTTAGGAAACTGGATATTAACCCAGAGCGTATTGATACGGATGAAGGGGATAACCAGCAAGCTGCGAAATTGGCAGAAACATTGTTAACCGCTGATAACGCAAAGTTTTATAATGCAGCAGTATGATGAGCTGGCAAACTTTCCTACAAGATCAGATCGAACAGCGCAAACGTGCCTCGATCTGGCGTCAACGTCAATGTATTGAAAGATCTGATGGTAGAGAGCTATATCAAAATGGCGAAAAATACCTAAATTTTTCGTCTAATGACTATTTAGGGTTATCTCACCATCCTGAGATTATTGCTGCATGGCAACGTGGTGCAGATATCTATGGAATTGGGAGTGGCGGTTCAGGGCATATTACTGGGTATACCCAAGCGCATGTTGCACTTGAAAGTGAACTGGCACAGTGGTTGGGTTACTCAAAAGCACTGTTGTTTATTTCCGGTTTTGCAGCAAACCATGCGGTGATTACGGCGTTAATGACAGCAAATGACCGCATATTAGCCGATAAACTCAGCCATGCATCTATTATAGAAGCCTCAATACATTCAGGGGCTCAATTAAGACGCTTTTACCATAACAATACATCCTCTCTTGAAAATTTAATTAATAAGCCAGCTTCAGGGAAAACCCTTGTGATTAGCGAGGGGGTTTTTAGTATGGATGGGGATAGCGCCCCACTGAATACCTTGCAGGATATTGCAAAAAAACACAGTGCGTGGCTAATGGTTGATGATGCTCATGGTATTGGTGTTTGCGGCTTTCAAGGGAGAGGGAGTTGTTCGGCTTATGGCATTAAACCTGAAATTTTGGTGGTGACATTTGGTAAAGCGTTTGGTTTAAGCGGAGCTGCCGTGCTTTGTGATGACCAAACCGCGGATTTCTTGGTTCAATCAGCACGCCATTTAATTTACAGCACGTCTATGCCACCCGCGCAGGCGGTTGCATTATTAGAAGCGGTTAAACAGATTAAGTTGGCAGATAAACTGCGTGAAACTCTTCAGCAGAATATTGAATACTTAAGGAAAAATGCCAACTTTAAACAAATGAAATTTGCTGACTCAACCACAGCCATCCAACCTTTAATCATTGGTGATAATGAGACATGCCAACGTGCTGCAGCATTTTTACGCCAAAAAGGGATTTGGGTTCAAGGGATCCGCCCACCAACAGTTCCGCCAGGCAGTGCAAGGTTGAGGATCACGTTGAGTGCAGTACATCAACAAAACGATCTTGATAAATTATTGGAGGCTTTAGATGACTTCGATCATTTGTCATGACAAACAAAAAATTGCGGCGGCATTTGGCCGAGCAGCGACAAGATACGATGCTATCGCTAACTATCAGCAGACAGCAGGAGAGCAACTGCTCAATAAATTGAAATCGACCCTCGTTGCAGCGCAGGTTAACATGCCTTTACGGGTATTAGATGCGGGTTGTGGTACGGGTTTTTTTAGTCAAAAGCTGAAACATCAAGGCCATACAGTCACTGCACTGGACTTATCTTCTGGCATGTTAGATGTCGCCAAAAGTAAGAATGCAGCAGATGAATATTTGTGTGCTGATATAGAGTCGATCCCGACTCATTCAGCGCAGTTTGATGTGGTTTTTTCCAATTTATCCATTCAATGGTGTGAAAACTTACATGGTGCATTGAGTGAGCTATACAGAGTAACAAAGCGTGGTGGTGTGATTGTTTTTACGACGCTCGCAGAGCATTCGCTTAATGAATTATCCAAAGCTTGGCAGCTGCTTGATGAATATTCTCATGTGAACACCTTTTTGAGCCCACAAGCTATCACCTCGAGCTGCCAAACATGGCGCCATGAGCTGTCTTTTCAAAAAGATACGCTGTATTTCCCTGATTTAATTAGTCTATTGAATTCACTTAAAGGGATTGGAGCGACCTATTTGACCGAGGGACGCCAAACAGGGCTAATGACTCGTAAGCGCCTTCAGCAGTTAGCTTTAGCTTATCCGATGGCTCATCAAGGGCTACCGTTAACTTATCAAACCGTATTTGGAGTCATCTATCGTGACTAAAACTTATTTTGTAACAGGAACGGACACTGAAGTTGGAAAAACCGTGGCAAGTTGCGCTTTATTGCAAGCCGCTAATGCTCAAAAGTTTAACACTGTCGGTTATAAACCTGTTGCCTCAGGGAGTGAACAAACACCAGAAGGGCTGCGCAATAACGATGCTTTATTATTACAAGCGAATAGCCGAGTGAAATTGCCGTATTCATCAGTCAACCCCATTGTTTTTGAAGCCCCTACTTCACCGCATATCATCAGTGAAAAAGTGGGAGAGCCTATTGATTTTTCGGTTATTAATCAAGGGTTGTTAGAGGTTCAGAAAAAAGGGGATTGGGTGTTGGTTGAAGGGGCTGGCGGGTGGTATACCCCATTATCCACTGAAAAAACCTACGCAGATTGGGTTATTGAACAGCAACTTCCTGTTATTTTAGTGGTGGGCGTGAAATTGGGTTGCATTAATCACGCATTATTAACGTTAGAGGCGATTAATACCGCTGGTTTATCTGTGGTCGGCTGGATTGCCAATGAAATTGAACCCGCGGGTATTTATCAGGCTGAATATCTTGCAACACTCAAACGCATGATTAACTCACCTTGTTTAGGGATCTTACCTTATCAGCCCCAACTTAATGAATCCACGTTAGGTCAATATTTGGATCTTACGTTATTGTGAAATAAATAAAGGGCTTAATATTATTGTTTTAGGCCCATTTCCCCCTCTAATAAATGATCAATTGTTAAATGCTTTGTTGATCTTGTTTAACGTTCTTAACCTATTTTTTGTCAAGTTTTACCGTAGAAATAGTCTGATGATCGAACTAAAACAGATAAAATCTCTTTTTTTAAACGGATACTACGTAAAAATTTTTTCATATAACTGCCATCGTTTTGTCATTTATTCAATGTTTAACAAATTTTACTCATGACGAGAAAGCATGAGCCCTAAGGGCTTCAAGAGTTATCCACCATTTCTGTGGATAACCTTGTGTATTAACATTATAAAACAACTTCTATGCTAGGCGGCAAGCGGCTTTGCCTTTATTTGATGTGATTCTGGACTTTGAGATAATTTTATTTAAATACAATAGGTTAAATAAAATCAAGACTTCAATCTATATTTGCGATAGGGCGATAAAAACCAATAGCATAAAATATAACGTTTTCCAAAGGTCAAGCATTATTTTGGGGATAACATTTTTATAAACTCATTGGAACGTCGGATAGAGAAAATATTAAATTCAGGACTTGAAGCTGTTTTTTTATCCAGTATTATAGAAAAAGAGACACGTTATGAGGCGGTAATATGAGTAAGGATTTTAAGCTGTATTCTGATTTTCAGCCAGCGGGGGACCAACCTGAAGCAATTCGTCAATTACGCGAAGGGCTGCAAGATGGCTTAGCGCATCAAACGTTATTGGGAGTAACAGGGTCAGGGAAAACCTTTACGATAGCTAATGTTATCGCAAAAGAAAATCGCCCAACCATGTTGATGGCTCATAACAAGACCCTTGCGGCACAACTTTACAGCGAAATGAAAGCTTTCTTCCCAGATAACGCAGTAGAGTACTTTGTTTCTTACTATGATTATTACCAGCCTGAAGCCTATGTGCCTAGCTCTGATACATTTATCGAAAAAGATGCCTCTGTAAACGAACACATTGAGCAAATGCGCTTATCTGCGACTAAGGCCTTACTTGAACGTCGTGATGTCATTGTGGTGGCTTCTGTCTCAGCTATATATGGGTTAGGCGACCCTGATAGCTACTTAAAAATGATGCTGCACCTCACCGATGGCATGATCATTGACCAACGCTCTATTTTAAGGCGTTTAGCTGACCTGCAATACAGTCGTAACGACCAAGCTTTTACCCGTGGTACTTTTCGCGTTCGCGGGGAAGTGATTGATATTTTTCCTGCAGAATCTGACGAATACGCGTTACGTGTCGAGCTGTTTGATGATGAAGTTGAACGTCTATCTCTCTTTGATCCACTGACGGGGCAAATTCAACACCGTGTGCCTCGCTTTACGGTTTACCCAAAAACACATTACGTCACACCAAGAGAACGTATTTTGGAAGCGATGGAGCATATCAAAGAAGAGCTGGTGGATAGGCGAAAAGTGTTGTTAGAAAACCACAAACTGGTGGAAGAACAGCGTATTACTCAGCGTACTCAGTTTGATTTAGAAATGATGAATGAACTGGGTTACTGCTCAGGGATTGAAAACTATTCACGCTATTTATCGGGTCGTGCTCCAGGTGAACCACCTCCGACATTGTTTGATTATTTACCTGCGGATGGCCTACTGGTGGTGGATGAATCTCACGTGACCATTCCTCAAATCGGGGCGATGTACAAAGGTGACCGTTCCCGTAAAGAGACCTTAGTTGAATATGGTTTCCGTTTGCCTTCGGCATTGGATAACCGACCAATGCGTTTTGAAGAGTTTGAAGCTTTAGCACCGCAATCTATCTACGTATCTGCAACTCCTGGCAAATATGAGCTAGAAAAATCAGGCAATGAAGTTATTGAGCAAGTGGTTAGGCCGACAGGCTTACTGGATCCGATTATTGAAGTGCGCCCTGTGAGCACGCAAGTAGATGATTTGTTATCTGAAATTCGTATTCGTGTGCAGAAAAATGAGCGTGTATTAGTCACCACGTTGACCAAACGAATGGCGGAAGATTTAACAGAATATCTGGAAGAACATGGGGAGCGTGTTCGTTACCTTCACTCAGACATTGATACGGTTGAACGGGTAGAAATTATTCGTGACTTACGATTGGGTGAGTTTGATGTGCTTGTTGGTATCAACTTATTAAGGGAAGGCCTCGACATGCCAGAGGTGTCTTTAGTGGCTATTTTAGATGCAGACAAAGAAGGTTTTCTGCGTTCAGAACGTTCTTTGATCCAGACAATAGGCCGTGCAGCACGTAACTTAAACGGTAAAGCGATCCTTTACGGCGACCGAATCACCAATTCGATGGAAAAAGCGATAGCAGAAACCGAACGCCGCCGTGCAAAACAAATGGCATTCAATGAAGAACATGGCATCGTACCGCAAGGGTTAAACAAGAAAATTGGCGATATCCTGCAGATAGGTCATAAAGTTGGCGGGAAAGGCAAAGGGCGCTCAAAAGATAATGCCAAGAGTGAGACATCAATTGATATACAAGGTATGTCGACGAAAGAGTTGGAACGACGTATTTCGCAACTTGAGGCACAAATGTATAAGCACGCACAGGACTTGGAGTTTGAAGCGGCAGCGCGAGTGCGTGATGAGTTGCAAGAGATACGGTCTCAGTTTATCGCCAATTCCTAATCTTCTTTATCTTCTTCATACTTCGCGTTGTGGGGGTGTTGGCTGCGCTCAATCACTCGGGTCACATACTTATGTATGCTCCCCGAGATGCTCTCACTTGCCGCCTACCCACAACGCAAATTATTTTGAAGATAAATTTTCATTTTATTTCATTATGTAGGGGGGTAGGGGAGTAGGGGCAATCACTCGGGTCACATACTTAAGTATGCTCCTTGGGATACTTTCATTTGCCACCTAGCCACAACGCGAATTTTCTACATACTTCACGTTGTGGGGGTGTTGGCTGCGCTCAATCACTCGGGTCACATACTTATGTATGCTCCTTGGGATACTTTCACTTGCCACCTAGCCACAACGCAAATTATTTTGAAGATAAATTTTTATTTTATTTCATTATGTTGGGGAGTAGGGGCAATCACTCGGGTCACGTACTTATGTATGCTCCCCGAGATGCATTCACTTGCAAAAATTGGCTTGAGTAGCATTCCACCTCTGGGAGCCAAAGGTGGGATAAATTAGGAAATTACAATAGCGGGACGGTTTCTTCGATGGCTTGTAGGAGCAGCTTTCTATCGTGGCGATAAGGGATATCATCCGCTTCGAGGACGCGCTGGATAATCTTACGGTCACTGCTAATATCACTGGTTTGTGTGCGTGGCCCAAGGATCAACGCATCAATCTTTTTGCAGCCAATATAGTTTTCCATCATCTGCAATTTCTCAGGTAAAGTCAGATTAGCGGCTGAAGAGCCCACTTCCTTACCTAAATTACCAATATAAATCATTGGGGATTTGCATTCACGCAAGGCAGTGGCAATCTCGTCCAGTAGTAATAATGGCATTAAACTGGTGAAGAAACTACCAGGACCAATGATAATCAAATCCGCTTGGTGAATAGCTTCTAACGCTTCACGTGTGGCCTTAACGCGAGGGTATAGGCGTAACTCTTTCGGAATTTCGCGCAGGGCATCCACATTGACCTCGCCATAGACCTCATTACCCATCTCATCAATCGCCATCAAATCAACAGGGGATTCTGACATTGGAATGAGTTGCGCATCCACTTTGAGCATATTGCGAATTAAATTAATGGCCTCGAGTGGCCTAACACTCAGGTGATCTAATGATTTTAGCATTAGGTTACCTAAGTTGTGGCCAGAGAGTTCTCCATTACCGCCGAAACGGTATTCAAACATTGCTGAAGCAATTGATGGTTCAGTGATTAACTGATTCAAACAGTTCCGCATATCGCCCCAAGCAATCCCGCCTTCGGAACGACGAATTCGACCTGTAGACCCGCCATTATCTGTGGTGGTCACAATTCCAGTTAGGCGAGGGCCTAAAGAGGAAAGGGAAGACATTACGCGACCTAGCCCATGCCCGCCGCCAAGGGCAACAACATGTTTCAGGCTCGCCAGACTACTATTTGGCATAGTGTTCCTATATCAATCAGTCAATATTCGGCAAATAAACAGTCACTACTTAGTGCTTTTTATCTGTGGTTTGCTGTGTTTACAGAGCCGAACGTATCAAAAATGAAATCTAAAATAAATTGGGCGTTAATCTATCATAAAACATCATTGTTCGCTGAGTTACTGTGATAAAAAACAATAAAAGGCAATATTCCAGATTTACCTTAACCTCTTAGCAAAAAAACACCTGAATGTTTCCATTTTGAATATTTACCTATATAGTGTAAATAATTCTCATTTTCATTGTTTGTGTTATGGCTCAATATGTCTGATTCTGAGTTGCAACGCTTGTTTGCACGCCATTCTTCCTCATTATGTCGCTACCTCAACATGTACCTTAAAGACCATAGTTTGAGTATGGATATTGTGCAGGAAAGTTTTGTACGGATGGCTGAACTGATGAAGCACTCAACGATTCAAGATTTTGACGCTTATCTTTATCGGATTGCGAAAAACCTGATGATTGATCACTTTAGGGAACAAAAAGCACGTCCTTCAATGGTTATCAGTGATGAGCAATGGCAAGAAATACCTGCACAAGTAAAAAGCCTTGAAGCAACAGCAATAAGAGAGCAGCAACTTAGCCAGATACAAGCCATTATTCAAACATTGCCCAAGAGAACACAGGCTATTTTTCGTTTGCACCGAGAAGAGGGATTGACTCAAACCGAAGTGGCTCAATTGTTGAATATTTCGCTCAGTACTGTTGAAAAGCATTTAGCCAATGCATTGGCTGTTCTGATTCATCAATGGAAGGATTAATCATGAAATCAACAACATCTCCATCTGAAATCGAAAACACAGCGGCGATGTGGGTCGTCAAGACCACTCAAAGAGAGCTGGATGCACAAGAAAATAGCGAGTTTCAGCATTGGGTGAATGCATCGAAAGAGCATGCCAATGCCTATTATCGTGCAAGGCAAATTTGGGCGTTAACTTCCTATAATCAACAGCCTAGAAAAACAGAGAAACCAATTAAAGCCACAAAAAGTTTTGTGAAAGTTTCCGTCGCAGCCAGTATTTTAGTGTGTGGTTTGGTGACTTTGATTTGGTGGGGTGAAAATCAAGAACAGATTGATTACCAAGCCAGAATTGGTGAAGTTCAACATATCATATTGCCCGATGGCAGCCAAGTCGACCTCGATAGTGGTGCACAATTACAGCTAGCTTTTGACGGGCAATATCGACAAGTCAATTTGCTCCAAGGACGCG
Organism: Providencia sp. SP181; assembly: GCF_050446505.1. Taxonomy (NCBI): domain Bacteria; kingdom Pseudomonadati; phylum Pseudomonadota; class Gammaproteobacteria; order Enterobacterales; family Morganellaceae; genus Providencia; species Providencia sp. SP181. The sequence continues at coordinate 389,074 of NZ_JBBPXM010000004.1, read as the reverse complement.
CCTATTTCTCTGTTGCACCTATCACTGGTAGTGAACTGCGTCCTTTCCAAGTTAAGGCGAGAAATGGTGTAACTCAAGCGCTGGGAACAGAGTTTGCCATTGATAATGAAGGGGATAATGTTGGTGTAAGTGTCTATCAGCACAGCGTTAAAATATCGCTATTATCAGGACAAGAATTGACGGTAAAAGCAGGCAGCTTTACGCAATACCAGCAGCAAATTTTACCCACAATACCACTTGCCAAACAAGCGTCAGAAGGATGGCGTGAAGGCCAGATTATTTTTCAACAGCAAACGCTTTCTGAGATTACCGCTGAAATTAATCGTTACCATAAAAAGCGAATTATTATTTTAGCTAGCGACAGTAAGGAAAAACTAAGCGGCGTATTGCAAATTAACACACTAGAAAGTGGACTTAAGTACCTTGTGTCATCAAAAGGACTCACGATTTATGAAGTACCATTTTTCACATTAATCTACTGATAGATAAAGAAATTATTATTTTTCACAAGTATTTAAATTATTTTTACGGGTTTCTTTCATTTCTACGTCTTAATCTAAGTGATTATGATTTTTATTACCATTATCATTTTAGGGATGGGAAATGACTCAAAAAAAGCACCAATATAAAACAGCCACACTCTGTGTTTACCTTGTATTAGGAGCACTACCTGCATATTCATTATTTAACATTGCTCATGCCAGTCAATCAATAACTGCAACCCAACAGAAAATTTCATTTTCGATTGGAGCAGGATCGCTTGAGAACGTATTGTTGCAATTTGCCCAACAGGCAAAAGTTGAAATCATTATTAATAGCCAAGAAATGAACGGCTTAAAAAGCCAAGGCATCAAAGGGCAGTTAACCTTGCAAGAAGGATTGCAGCAACTTGTTGGCGAAAATCCAGTTCAGGTCCAAATACACAATAATCGTATTTCTATTCATCGGGTAATTAATTCCTCCACAAGTGAAAACGTCATTAAGTTAGATAATATTACGGTGACAGCAAGCCAAATACAGCAAGGAGATTGGGTCTACAGTAGTCCCTCATCGGTGAGTGTGATTAGTAAAAAACAAATTGAAGACAGGCCACCGAAGCATATTGCTGACGTACTAGAGCTTACCACAGGCGTGTATTCCAGTGTCAGCCAGCAAGACCCGTCGCTATCAGTGAATATTCGTGGGATCCAAGATTATGGGCGTGTGAACATGAATATTGATGGAATGCGGCAAAACTTCCAAAAAAGCGGCCATGGGCAGCGTAACGGCTCAATGTATATTGATTCTGAGTTGCTATCTGGCGTTGAAATTCAAAAAGGAAACAATAGTGGTATGGGGAGTGGGGGAACGCTTGGCGGAGTTGCCACATTTAATACGGTAAATGCATCTGATTTTTTATCGAAAGATAAGACATTTGGTGGAAAATTACATGCCAGTACAGGGACGAATAATACTCATTTTATCGGTAGTAGCGCATTTGCCTTGGGAAATGAAAAGGGGGATTTACTGTTTGCTGCCAGTGAACGCCGCTTAGGTGACTATAAACCAGGGACGCACGGGAGTATTGGCGACATTCGCATCAACAATGATGCAGGGCATTATGACGAATTAGTGCGTGGTTTAAAACATACCCGAATTAACGATAGCAATTACCAGATGACCTCATATTTGGCGAAAGCAGGTTGGAATCTCAGTGAGTCACAACGTTTACAATTCAATTATTTAGAAACCAAAGTGGCGACACCTAATGCAGGTACATTAACTAATTTGGCGCAAACGTGGCCATATAAACTTGGATGGAAAAGCAGTGGGTTTAGTGATGTGACAACCCAGAACTATTCCCTTGATTATACGCAGTTTAGTGGCAGTCCATGGAGTACAGAATTTAAAGGGAAAGTGTATTTTGTTGATACGAAAGATGACACTGAAACTTATTCAACGAGCCAAATTTTTAATAATGGCTATCAGATGGATACTCGGGTTAAAACATTCGGGGTGCAACTCGAAAATCATTCAGAGATTGAATTTAATCATAATAATTTATTAAAAGCGCATTATGGTTTTGAAACTTTCCAAGATAAAGCTAGCAGCACCTCAACACGAGAAGCCGCATCAGGCGTAACACCAGATGGAAAACGTACGTTGAGCTCATTGTTTACTAATTTAACTTACGAATATGACGATTGGTTAACATTGGAAGGGGGAATGCGTTACGACTACTATACCCTCAAAGGGCAAACCAGCATGCGTTATGCCATCTTCCCTTATACAAAGGAAAATCCATGCACAGGTAGACGGTTACGTGATTGCCCAAGCACGCTGTATACAGAACATTGGAATGTTGATAAATCGGAAGGTGCGTTTTCACCTAATGCTCGTCTGGCTATTCGCCCAGGTGTCGAGTGGATGGAGTTCTTTACCAGTTATGGTCGTTCTTGGCGTCCACCTGCGATTACCGAAACACTCACCACTGGCAGCGCTCACAGTTCTTCAACACAGTTTCCTAACCCGTTTTTAAAAGCAGAACGCTCAAATGCGTGGGAAATCGGGGTGAATCTGAATTACCCCCAACTGATGCTTGAAGAGGATCGATTATTGGCTAAAGTGGCTTATTTTGACACGCGGGTTGATAACTATATCAACCTTGCGATTAACCGAACTAAGCCGGGATTGGTTAATCCAAGTATGGGGAATGCTGCGTACAGCAATAACTTAAATACGACACGTTTTAGAGGGTTTGAATACCAACTCAACTATGATGCAGGGTTTGTTTATGCAGATTTAACCTTCACCCATATGATTGGTAAAAACACATTCTGTGCTAACCGTGCGTGGTTAGGTGGCGTCTTGAAATTCCCAGAAGGTATTGGCCCTGGTAATTGGTATGCAGAGCCCGATGAGCAAGCAGACAATTATGTTAACTGCGATAGCGGCTCCATCTTTGGTAGTGCAGCAAATCTGCCAGGTGATAGAGGTTCATTCACACTCGGTGGACGTGCTTTTGATAGAAAACTGGATGGCGGAATGGTTATCCGTTTCACACCAGGTTTCCAAGACTATTCTGCACAAACCAATTACCCTTATTTAGCGGACTGGCCGAAATATACCCTCGTCGATTTATACGCAAGTTATTCAATTACGGATAATTTAATTATTCGCGGTAACGTGGAGAACTTAACCAATCGGGCCTATGTGGTGAGCTACGGGGAAAGCTTAGCGAATACATTAGGTCGTGGAAGGACGATATCTGGCGGGGTTGAGTTCCGTTTCTAAATACGTTCAATTACTTGGGGCAAATGCTTTCGTTTTTGATTGGGATAATGCTTAGCAAAGTATTGAGTGAAAAACACGAAGCGATTGGTAACGATATTTATAACGGAAACAATGAGATGGGGAGCTTGCTCCCCATTTTAGATCTACATCAAGAAATGTTTAATTAAATAATAAGAGATGTTAATCATTTAAAGTGAAATTGTATCTTTGGCTAGGCTCTTTTTAAGAAAATTGTCTATGATAATAAGAACTTCGGAGATTATCGCTAATGTTCCGTAAGTCGTTGTATATTATATTATATATCGAATTCAGGTTCGCTTTTTCATATTCTATACGCTAGAATCCTTACAGAAATTAAGTGAACAGAGTGGTTTGTTTTCGTTATTAAATTAGCGGCTTTGTTCCAAATAAAACTCCTAGCCTTTGCGTCTAAGTTTGTTTTCACAAATATGATGCTCTGGCCGTGGCCTTAGAGTCACCAGGGTGCAAGATAGAAATGTCTGCATCTCCCGTATTTGGAAAGGTGTGATTATGCAGCAACTCGTCGATCAATTTGACCGAAAATTTTACTATCTTCGGCTTTCTATAACAGATGTTTGCAACTTTCGTTGCACATACTGCCTGCCTAATGGTTATCAACCAAGTGGCCGCCATGAATTCCTCACTCTGGATGAAATTCGCCGTGTCAGCAGCGCATTCGCTGAATTAGGCACAGAAAAAGTGCGTATTACAGGCGGTGAACCTACCATGCGCAAAGATTTTAGTGAAATTATTGCCACCATTCATGAAAATGCAGCGATTAAAAAAATCGCAGTTACCACCAATGGTTATCGCATGGCGAGAGACGTTCAATCGTGGAAAGATGCAGGCCTGAATGCAATTAATGTCAGTGTGGATAGCTTAGACCCACGCCAGTTTGCGGCAATCACTGGGCAAGACAAATTCTTCCAAGTGATGAAAGGGATTGATGCTGCCTTTGAGGCTGGCTTTGAAAAAGTGAAAGTCAACGCTGTGTTGATGAAAAATATCAACGACATTGGTCTGAAGTCATTCTTAAATTGGATTAAGCACCGCCCAATTCAACTGCGTTTTATTGAGTTAATGGAAACAGGGGATGGCAGTGATATTTTCCAACGTTTTCATGTTTCTGGCGAAACGATTCGCGACCGTTTAATTGAAGAAGGTTGGTATCGCCTTCCTCGTTCTCGCAATGACGGCCCTGCTCAGGTCTTTAGTCACCCAGATTACCAGGGTGAAATAGGCCTTATCATGCCGTATGAAAAAGACTTTTGTCAAAGCTGCAATCGCCTTCGTGTATCTTCTTTAGGTAATCTCCATTTGTGCCTGTTTGGTGAAAATGGCATTCCTCTACGTGATTTGTTAGGGGATGATAACCAAAATGAAGCGCTAAAAGCGCGGATACAGCGTGGTTTGCATCACAAACGCGAAACGCATTTTCTACATATGGGTGATAGCGGTATTACCCCTAATTTGTCCGTTATTGGCGGTTAATTCTTTTAAGATTTTCAGGAGAAACTATGTCCCAACTGACTCACCTCAATGCGTCGGGCGAGGCGCATATGGTTGATGTTTCAGCTAAAGCTGAAACTGTCCGTGAAGCTCGTGCAGAAGCTTATGTCACCATGAACCCCGAAACCTTAGCCATGATTGTTGATGGCAGTCACCATAAAGGGGATGTGTTTGCAACGGCACGTATTGCGGGCATCCAAGCCGCTAAAAATACATGGCAGTTAATTCCATTATGTCACCCTCTGTTGTTAACTAAAGTGGAGGTTGTTCTTGAAGCAGAACAAGCACATAGCCGTGTTCGCATCGAAACATGCTGCCGTCTAACGGGTAAAACTGGTGTGGAGATGGAAGCACTGACTGCAGCCTCGGTGGCGGCATTGACCATTTACGATATGTGCAAAGCGGTACAAAAAGACATGGTCATCGGCCCTGTTCGTTTGTTAGAAAAAACAGGCGGTAAATCTGGACATTTTAAGGTGGAATGATGATTACAGTATTATTTTTTGCACAAGTTCGCGAATTAGTGGGAACAGATAGACTTGAAATAACGGAAAAATATCAAACAGTTGAGTCTCTACGTCTTGCTTTGTCGCAAAAAGGTGATCGCTGGGCTTTGGCGTTAGAAAGCGGAAAATTACTGGCAGCAGTTAATCAATCATTTGTTTCCCTCGAACATTCACTGGTGGAAGGGGATGAAGTCGCCTTTTTCCCACCAGTAACAGGGGGATAATGATGGAAAATACCCATATTGCCGTCCAAACACACAACTTCAGTGTTGGTGAACAATATCAATGGCTTGCAGAGTGTGATAGCGATGGAGCCGTCGTGACTTTTACAGGTAAAGTTCGTAATCATAACCTTGGTGATACTGTTGCGGCCTTAACGCTTGAGCATTATCCAGGTATGACAGAAAAAGCCTTAGCAAACATTGTAGTAGAAGCAAGAGAACGTTGGCCTTTGCAGCGTGTGAGTGTGATTCATCGCATTGGTACTTTGCAGCTAGGTGAGGAAATTGTGTTTGTTGGGGTGACAAGTGCGCATCGCAACGCAGCATTTCAAGCCGCTGAGTTTATTATGGATTACTTAAAAACCAAAGCACCATTTTGGAAAAAAGAGACGTTGCCAGATAACGAACGCTGGGTTGAAGCGAAAGAAAGTGACGAAACGTCCGCAAGCCGCTGGTAATCGCACTTTTTCCTCCGAAAAATACGAATTTGCCGAATGGTAATGTCATAATAATGTGTTAGACTTTGGTTAATTTTCTCCGATTGCAGTATTTTTACTGTGTCGATTTTTATTTTAGCAAAAGGGTAACCATCATGGGTCAGTTTGATCAACGTAATGATTCTCTTGTCCAGAGGGCCGAAACTGGCGTTCAGGCATTTATGTCGCAAGTCTATGGTTGGATGACCGTCGGTTTGCTGTTGACAGCATTTGTAGCTTGGTATTCAGTCAGCAGTGGCTTGTATTACACCATTGCGACTAACAAAATTTTATTCTTCGGAATGATCATTGCTGAACTAGGTTTAGTGATGGGTATTTCCTTCTTACTGCAAAGAATTAGCGGAATGATGGCGACGGGCATGTTTATGCTCTATTCATTGTTAACGGGCTTAACTATTTCTGTCATTCTTGCCGCGTATACTGGTGAATCTGTCGCAGGTACCTTTGTTATCACTGCGGTCATGTTTGGTGCATTAAGCTTCTATGGCTACACCACTAAGCGTAGCTTAACAGGAATGGGTAACTTCCTGTTTATGGCGCTGATTGGTATCGTTGTGGCTTCCTTAGTTAACATCTGGCTACAAAGCTCAATGATGTACTGGGTGATCACTTACGGTGGTGTGTTACTGTTTGCTGCGTTAACGGCTTATGACACTCAAAAGCTGAAAGAAATGGGTGCTCAAATTAATGAAGATGACAGAGAAACAATGCGTAAATACTCCATTATGGGGGCGCTGTCTCTGTACTTAGACTTCATCAACTTGTTCCTAATGTTACTGCGTATCTTCGGTGACCGTCGCTAACAGCGAGTGAAACATTCATCACTAGAATGTTTTAGTGAATAAAATTCAAAACCCTTGTTACTTCGGTAGCAAGGGTTTTTTCATAGTAATCGTACTAAAAAATATAATTTTCTTATTATTTGAATGCCAAGCCTGAGTTTAATTAGGCAGCCAAATCGACAGATATTCATCATGGCATTAGGCAATTTTCTTTCTAAAGAGATAATACGCCGCAGAACTGGTGATAATAGCAATAATCAGCAATGGCCATAAACTTTGGAAAACCACTGAAAAATCTGCGTCTTTAAGGTAGATTTGTTTAGTGATTTCAGTGAAATGACGAATTGGGTTAACCCAAGTGATATCTTGTAGCCAAACGGGCATGTTCTCGACTGGGGATATATAACCAGAAAGCAGTACGGCAGGCATCATAAAGACAAACACCCCAATGAAGGCTTGTTGCTGCGTTGAGCACAGCGCTGAAATTAACAAGCCAAAACCCACTAGCGATAGACCATAAAATATCATAGTGGCGTAGAACAGCAGCAGTGAACCTGCAAATGGAATCTGATAACAAAAAATCCCGATAACTAACACAAGGCTTGCTTGGGCTGTCGCCACAATTAATGCAGGCACAGCCTTACCAATAAAAATCTGCCATGTTGTTAATGGGGAAACCAGGAGTTGATCTAGCGTCCCTTGCTCCCGTTCTCGCGCAATGGAAAGGGAGGTCACAATCAGCACGCCAATCGTGGTAATCAGCGCCACCAAAGAGGGCACAATAAACCACTTATAATCTAAGTTTGGGTTGTACCAATTACGAATAACCAACTCACTATTATTGGGTTTGATTTGGTTTTGTGTTAACTCTTGTTGATATTGCATCACAATCTGTTCGACATAATTTGCCGCAATTTGTGAACTGTTTGAGTTGCGACCATCAAGTAACAGCAGCATATTAGCAGGAGTATGTGAGGCGATATCTGCGCTAAAGTTTTGGCTAAAACGAACGGCTAACAGTGCTTTACGGTTATCGAGTGTGTCGCGAACTTCATGTTCACTTTTGACGAGCAACACGTGGGAAAATGCACTGGCTTTGGCTAACCGCTGGGTAAGTTCAACAGAATGTTTGCCGCCATCTTGGTCAAAAATTGCAATGGTGGTATTTGTGACTTCTAGTGTTGCCGCAAGTGGGAACAAAATCATTTGGAAAATCACAGGTAAAATCAAAATAATTCGAGTTTGAGGCTCTTGTAATAATGATTGTAACTCTTTCATAACTAAGGTGTATAAGCGATAAAGCATAGTGCACCTCAATCCAGTCGACGGCGAGTTTTCAGCGCCGTTAGGCCAATAAATAAGATTGCTGATGCAACCAATAATAAGAAATCGGTCAGTAACACCCAGTAAATATCCCCTGTAAGGAACAACGTTTGCAAGCTGCTGACAAAGTAACGTGCGGGGATAAAATAAGTTACCCACTGAATGATGGCTGGCATGCTATCAATCTCAAAAATAAATCCAGACAGCATAATTGCAGGTAAAAATGCGGCATTTAATGCTACCATTGCTGCATTAAATTGGTTGCGGGTAATGGTGGATATTAATAGCCCCATGCCAAGGGCCGTAGCAAGATATAGGCTCGTGATAACAAACAGCACCAATAATGACCCGCGGTATGGTACGCCCAGAACAAAGGTTGTAACGAGCATGCAAAGTACCATTACAAAAGAGCCAAGAACTTGGTAAGGTAATAATTTTGAGAGTAATAATTCAGTGCGAGTGATTTGGGTTGAAAGTAAGGCTTCCATTGTGCCGCGTTCCCACTCCCTGGCAATAACCAGTGATGTTAAAATTGCGCCAACCACAGTGATAATAATGCTAATTGCTCCTGGAATAATAAAATGTTGGCTTATTGCTGCCTCATTAAACCAGTAACGCATATTGAGCTCGATTAATGGCGAAACTGTGTTTGCCCGGTTTTCACTTTGTTGCTGCTGCCATATTTGCCAGACACCTTTGGTGTAGGCTTGAACAAAGTTTGCGGTGTTTGGTTCGCTCCCATCGGTAATAATTTGTATCGCTGCATGTCCTTCAGGTTGCAGCAATTGTGCTGAAAAATTCACTGAGATCACGATAATTCCACGAATTTCACCTGCTTGCATTTTGTCGATTAACGCTTTTCGGTTATCACTGATAGTGGCGTCAACAAAAGGAGAGCCCGTAAAGGTATCAACGAGCTCTCGTGCAGGCTGGCTTTGTTGCTCCATTAAAATGCCAAGACGCAATTTACTTGAGTCTAAGTTAATGCCGTAACCAAAAATAAATAGCAGCATCAATGGGATAAGTACTGCAATTAGAGCACTACTGGGGTCGCGTACTATTTGCTTGGTTTCTTTCCAGCACAAGGCTTTTAGCCGACGCCATGAAAAAGAAGAGGCGGCATGATTCATTTAGCCTCCTGTTGTTTGTCGTAATTCATTATAAGTTCGATAAATGCATCTTCCATGGAGGGGTCTGGGTTATCACGAGTAGCAACTTGTTGTTTTAGCTCGTCAGGTGTGCCAGCTGCGATAATTTTACCATGGTAAACAAGCCCTATTCGGTCGCAATATTCTGCTTCATCCATAAAATGTGTGGTGACCATCACGGTCACGCCTTTATCCACCATCCCATTGATATGTAGCCAAAATTCACGACGAGTTAATGGGTCGACGCCTGAAGTGGGTTCATCCAAAAATAAAATATCGGGCTCATGCATGAGTGAGCAGGCAAGGGCAAGGCGCTGTTTATAACCCAAAGGAAGGGAGTCTGTAATTTGATTGATAATTGGCTTGAAGCTAAAGGCATCCACCATTTCTTGGATCTTAGCCGACTGTTTTTTATGATGTAATCCATAAACTCCCGAAAAAAACTTTAGGTTTTGCCCCACTTTTAGATTCCCATAGAGGGAAAATTTCTGTGCCATATAACCAAGGTGCTGCCTGGCTTTATTTGAGCTAGTTTTTAAATCCATACCCAGCACTAAAGCATGTCCCTCAGTGGGCTTCATCAGGGCGCACATCATTTTAAAGGTTGTCGATTTTCCTGCGCCATTGGGGCCTAACAGCCCAAAAATTTCACCGCGTTTGACTTGAAAATTGACGAGATCTGTCGCTGCAAAATCCCCAAATTTTTTGGTGAGATTACGCGCTTCAATCACCGTTTCCTGAGGGTTTGGTGGAATTTGTGGCACAATGGCGGCTAACTCTGAACGGTGAGAAGGGCCGCCGCCAAGAAGGTCAATGAACGCATCTTCAAATCGAGGTTGTGCGGTAATTAGCTTGTTTTCTTGCATATTGAGCGCACTTAACAGACTTTCTTGAGATGCGCCAGGCTTTAGAATCAAGCGAACATAGCGGCCTTGGATAACGCCATCTGTCGTTTCAGGAAGCACTAATGCATTTTGTAATACAGTGCGCTTTTGTGCAGCTGGAACCTCAAGTAAATAGGAGCGCCCCGCCATTTTTTGTGTTAATAACTCAGGTTTGCCAGAATAGAGTAATTGCCCTTTATTAAGAAGCAGTACCTCTTTACATTGTTGGGCTTCATCAAGATATGAAGTGCTCCATAATATTAACATTCCATCATCGGCAAGGGTGTGAACCATCTGCCAAAGTTCACGCCTTGCAATAGGGTCAACGCCAACGCCTGGCTCATCCAATAATAACACTTTGGGCTTACCAAGCAGTGTACAGGCTAAACCTAGCTTTTGTTTCATTCCACCTGAAAGTTTGCCTGCAAGGCGTTGCGTAAAAGGAGCAAGGTTAGTGAATGACAGCAACTGTTGATAGGTTTTTTCGCGCTCTTCGCCAATAACACTGCGCAAATCTGCGTATAAGTCCAAATTCTCTTGAACCGTTAAATCCTCATACAAACCAAACTTTTGAGGCATATAGCCGAGGTTTGCACGCACTGCAATACTGTCTTGAATAGGGTCTAACCCCATCACACGAATATGCCCAGCATCAGGTTTGAGTAGCCCTGCGAGCATACGCATTAATGTCGTTTTTCCTGCGCCATCAGGACCAACTAACCCTGTGACAGACCCACCGTTGATATCCATTGTGAGACTTTCAACTGCAGGAGAATCTAAGCCGTTAAAGCTTTTTTCGACGCCTTTAAGACTGATGCTGTAATCATCACTCATGACTATTTTTTACTTCTTGTTATTTGCAAAGTAAATGGTGACAGGCATGCCTTGGCGTAAAGCATCATCTGCATCATCAACAATAATACGTAAACGATAAACCAAATCGGTTCTTAAATCAGGTGTTTGTACACTTTTAGGCGTAAATTCAGCCGTTGGAGAAACAAAGCCAATTGTGCCATGGTATGGTTGATTAGGGCGGCTATCTGTATAGAGGGTAACTTGCGATCCAGGAACAGCGTTGCCAAGGTGTGGTTCACTGATATAAGCGCGTACCCAAACTGGGTGAGTGAGGGTAACACTAAAAATACTGTTTCCTGCACCAACATTAGTGCCTGGTTCAATGGCGCGGGTTAAAATAGTGCCATTGGATGGGGCAATTAGCACGGTGTCTTGTAAATCTAGCTCAGCCTGAGCAACAGCAGCTTCTGCTTGTAACCATTCCCCTCTAGCCGCCGCAATTTCTTCTTGGCGGAAGCCACTTTGGTATTGATTCAATTTGTCTTGGGCGGCTTGAAGAGCTGCAAAAGCTTGATTGCGGTTATTTTTTGCATTATCGAGATCATTGGCAGAAATGACACGAGAAGCTGCTAGGCCTTGTTGGCGTTTATAAAAGTTATCTGCATATTGCCAAGCCGCTTGCCGTTGAGCAACTTCAGCTTCAACTTGGGCAATTTCTTGGGTGCGGTAGCCACTTTCTTTTAGCATTAATTGGGCTTTGGCGCTTTCTCGCACACCTTTAGCTTTATTTAAAGCATTAATGTAAGGCGCATCATCTAATTGACCAAGTTTATCACCGATCGCAATGCGCGCGCCCTCATCAACAGTTAAGGACACGAGCTTGCCAGGTACTCTGAAACTTAAGTTAACCGTTCGTACATCAACATTGCCATATAACGTTAATGTTTTATCTTGTTGAGATTGATAGTAATAATAACCAGAAACTGCAGCACCGATTAATATAACAATAATAAAAACAAAAATAGAACGGCTTTTATTGTTCATCGTTCACCCTAGTTAATCGACAAGAAATGATTCCACTTTAATCAATTAATCATATCACTTTTCAATTTGTTTGCGATGACGTAATCCCGCTAATAATATATTTGTGTGTTCAATAAGAACTTGATTAATAATTTTAAATTCATTTTCATTGATATGTTTCCACCCCGTTTGGCGTAATAAGGTTTCACGAGCGATACGAAATGACAACGTTTCACCTAAAATGGCGTGGGTATGAATAAGTGTTGTGAGGTGATTGGGGTCAGCCCCGATATAAACAGCAATTAAGCGGTTTAAACGAGAATGGATAGGGCCTAAAGCTTGCTCATGAATAATGGTATAAGCTTCGGTGGGGTTAAGTTGTTCTCGCGCTAAAATACGAGAAAAACTTAAGTTTTTCTTTTCAAGCTGAAAGTAATTATACGTTACCACTGTTTTTTGTAACAAATCGAGTGCTTCTTGGGGCGTTTTTTCATTAGCGGATTGATTTAAAAAGCGATCAATGGCAAGAAATACATCATGGAAACTGTCTTTAATATTTTTTGCAATCATCTTCGCGACAGCTAAATAAAGCCCTTCTTTAGAGCCAAAATAGTAGGAAATTGCGGCGATATTTTGCCCTGATGCTTGCGCAATCTTGCGGGTGGTTGCCCCATCAAGCCCTTGTTCTCCATAAACATCCGCAGCTGTAAGTAGTAGTTGTAACTTTGCGTTTTCTCCCCGCAAGGTTGGTGACGAATTTATATTCATAAATATTCCTTTAAATCAGAATTAAATCATACTTTATAAGCTCTAAGTGGCTCTTTATGTTTAAAAGGGGTCATAAACGACAACTCATAGTGTTGTATAAGTATATATACTATATAGAGGGAATTTTATATTAATTTATTACCCAAACTAAATTAATATATTTATCACCATCAAATAATGTTAGAATTTTGCAATGTCGCACGGCAGTTTGCGCTTTTTTCTTCTGACTCACTTCCCCCAGAACTGCCACAATCAATTTGAAGCGGTGAAGCTCGGAGTAATTTAATTTGACAACTTTTTCAGACCTCGCGTTAAACGAGGAAATTTTGCTTGCCATTAATGAGTTAGGCTATGAAAGTCCAACGCCTATTCAACAACAAGCTATCCCCGCAGTGCTTGCAGGAAACGACCTTCTTGCGAGTGCACAAACTGGAACAGGTAAAACAGCAGGCTTTACACTGCCTATTTTACAAAAGCTGGTTTCTAACCCTCGCGGTAATAATCGTCGACCAATCCGTGCACTCATTTTGACGCCAACGAGGGAGCTTGCGGCTCAAGTTGCTGAAAATGTAAAAGAATATAGCCGTCACTTGCGTATTCGTTCATTTGTTGTTTTTGGTGGTGTGAGTATCAATCCGCAGATGATGAAATTGCGTGGTGGGGTAGATATTTTAATTGCTACGCCAGGCCGTTTATTGGATTTAGAGCACCAAAATGCGGTTGATCTTTCTCAGGTCGAAATGTTTGTATTGGATGAAGCTGACCGCATGTTGGATATGGGCTTTATTCACGATATTCGCCGTGTTATCAATAAATTACCGAAAAAACGCCAAAATTTATTGTTTTCAGCAACCTTTTCGGATGACATTAAACAGCTAGCAAACAAGTTACTGAATAATCCCGTAACTATTGAAGTTGCCCCTCGAAATTCAGCATCTGAGCAAATAACGCAATACGTTCATTTAGTGGATAAAAAGCGTAAAGCTGAGTTACTGTCATTTATGATTGGTCGTGATGACTGGCAGCAAGTTCTTGTTTTTACAAGAACAAAACACGGAGCAAACCGTTTAGCTGAACATTTGAATAAAGATGGTATTAAAGCGGCGGCTATCCATGGTAATAAGAGCCAAGGTGCACGAACACGCGCTTTAGCGGACTTTAAATCAGGGGATATCCGTGTTTTAGTGGCAACTGATATTGCTGCTCGCGGCCTCGATATTGAGCAGCTGCCTTATGTGGTGAACTTTGAATTACCAAATGTTGCCGAAGACTATGTGCACCGTATCGGCCGTACTGGCCGCGCAGATGCAACTGGTATGGCGGTATCATTAGTGTGTATTGATGAGGCTAAACTGCTTAAAGATATTGAAAAACTGCTGAAAAAATCGATCCCATTGATGGCGATTGACGGTTATGAACCCGATCCATCTATTAAAGCAGAGCCGATTCAAAAAACACCACAGCGCAATGAACGCCGCTCTGGTGATAGAAACCATGGCAACAATACTAAGTCTCCACGTCGTAGTCATTCACCAGCTGCGAAAGCCGGTGGTAACAGAGGTTCAGCATCTACATCACCGTGGAAAAGTGCCCAGAAAAAAGTGAGTCAAGGGCGTAAGGATAGCTAGTTACATCAAAAAATGATGTGGCTATTAGTAACATAATGAGTGCACTAAATTTTAAGGGAGTAAGGCTTGGCTTTATTCCCTTAAAATTCACCTTTTATTTTATTGTTTAAACCAATCATTTGATTGATGCCAATCTTCCCAGCTTAATATTAATTTCAGCACGATACTATCTCAGTGATCATCAAATTGAGATGTACAGCATAAGATAACAATATTTTCACAAAATCCCTTTCAAATTTTAATAAAACAAATTAATTTCATCAGTGAATTATCAAAACGGGCATAAACGGGTTTATGCGGGTAAATACGGGCTTTTGTATTTTTCTTTGTATTTGCCCGTATTTGACCGATATGCAAACTATTAAGCGATACAGCATCGCTAAGTTAGGGGGAATTTGTGTTTTCTGAGAGAAAAATCACAGAAAATGGCTTTTTCCCCTGATCCTAACGTTATGAGAAAAACGGCTCAGTAATCATGAATTGATACGGCTATACTCATCACCATATTGAAAGGGGACAAATATGCTACAACTCGAAAGACATAATGCTATTGTTGCCCTCATTCAAGAACATGGTGCAATGCGTGTTAATGATTTGGCCGAGCGTCTACAGGTATCTCGGGAGACGGTGCGGCGAGATTTAACAGACCTTGAACATCAAGGAATGGTGAATCGAAGCCATGGTGGGGCGTTGTTATCAAATAAGCTAAAAACGTCGTTGATACCCTATTATGCACCTCAAGAAATGCCACCTTCAGTAAAACAAGGCGCATTTCGAGTTCGAACGGCGTTAAATATAGAAAATAAAACACGCATGGCGAAAGTTGCGTTGGATTTTATTCAACCACAGCAAATTATTTTATTAGATGGTAGCAGCAGCAGTTGGTTCTTAGCTAGGCAACTTCCTGAGTTTGAATTAACAGTTGTAACGCCTTCTGTTGCGATTATTCAAACGCTGATGCCGCGGACATCGACGCGTGTCGTCGGGTTAGGTGGGGAATTTTCTGTTGCAGAAGAAGCTTTTTTTGGTGAAACGACAATCAAACAAATTAATGAACAGAATGTCGATACACTATTTTTTTCCTGTCAAGGAATTGATAGAGACAGAGGCATTTATGCGGATAGTGAAGCTCATGCAGCACTCCTTAGGCAAATGTTTTTAATATCGCGTCGAATTATTTTATTAGTTGACCAAAGTAAGTTTGGAAAGATAGGAACAGCTCGAGTTTGTGGATTTGGTGATATTGATCTATTAATTACTGAAAAATTTGATGACCCATTATTCCAAAAAGAAATGACGTGGCATAACGTTAAAGTTATTACGATTAATTAAACTTATAATTAAATAATAAAACTCTGAATTTATATATGTCAGAGGCAGCATTGTATTAAATAAAATATTTATTAGGATGAAAAGATGAAATACTTAATTTCACCGTCTTTAATGTGTATCGATATGATGAAAGTATCTGAGCAATTATCATTTTTAAATGATAATGCGGATATGCTGCATGTGGATATAATGGATGGGCATTATGTCAAGAACTTGGCATTGTCAGTTGATTTTATTCGACAAATCAAACCTTATACACAGCTACCCATTGATGTTCACCTCATGGTAGAACACCCAATGGATTTTATTGATGATTTAATTTCTGTTGGAACTGACAGTATTTCTTTGCATGCGGAAATTATAAGTTCATATGCATTTAGAGTGATTAGTCATATTCGTAATAAGGGCAAAAAAGTTGGGATTGTTTTAAATCCTGCGACAAGTATTGAGGTATTAAATCCTTATATTCATTTAATTGATAAAGTAACTGTGATGACGGTTGATCCAGGTTATGCAGGGCAAGCGTTTATTCCCGAAATGGTAGAAAAAATCTATGCTTTGAATCAGAAAAAAGCAGAAGGGAATTATTCATTCTTAATTGAGGTTGATGGTTCTTGTAATAAAAATACGTATAAAGCCTTATTAAAAGCAGGTGGGCAGGTTTTAATTATGGGAAGTAGTGGGTTATTTAAAAAAGGTATTCCGCTATCTGAAACGTGGCAAACGATGCAAGAAGATATTCTCACCTCACTGAATTATGCTTAGTTTTAAGGATTAATTATGGCAGGAAAAGTATGTGTATTTGGCTCGTTTAACTTTGATATGGTTGCCAGAGTATCTCGTTTCCCATTTCCAGGTGAATCACTTGTCGCAAACAGCAGTATGACAAGTGCAGGAGGAAAAGGAGCAAACCAAGCAACGGCGGCTTTAAAATCAGGTGCAAATGTCCATTATATCGGAAAAATAGGTGAGGACGCTTTTGGGCAATATGCACGTAGGCATCTAAAGTCAGTTGGTTTTAATGCCGTTACCTTATTGGTAACGAATGAAATTTCAACTGGAAATTCACTCGTTTATGTCGCTGAACGTGATGGTGATGCTGAAAATATGATAGCCGTTGACCCCGGCGCAAATATGACAGTGACAGACGATGAAATCACACAATGTGAGCCAACAATTTCTTGTGCTGATGTTGTATTAGTGCAATTAGAAAATAATTTACAAGCTATTGAGCGCGTGATTGCTATTGGCAAGGCGAATAATGCTTTTGTCATTTTAAACCCAGCGCCTTGGCAGCCAGTGACGAGTGAGATGTTACAACAGGTTGATTTAATTACACCTAATTCAACAGAGGCATGGCTAATTACAGGGTGCAAAGTGGAAGACTATGAAAGTGCGAGCCAAGCTGCTGACTTAATCCACGCTAAAGGATGTAAAAACGTCATTATCACAATGGGTTCGCTTGGCGCATTGTTATCTGATGATGAAGGGAAAATGATTATTCCGTGTTTCCCTTCACAACCTATTGATACGACTGGTGCTGGAGATGCATTTAATGGTGCGTTAGCGGCGAGATTAGCAATGGGAGATTCAATCCGTTTTGCGACCCGTTTTGCATCTGCCTATGCGGCTGTGAGTGTTGAAAAGCTAGGTGCTGGCACGTTACCTGATTTATCTGAAGTAGAAGAAAGGTTACTCGCTCAGTCTATTTAATCAATTAAATTTAATAATAAAGGCATTAGGAAAATTTAGTTACATAGTTATCAAAATAATAGAAAGCACCATCCCTACATATAAGGTAAATATAATGAAAGCTATTAATAAATTATTGCTTTGTACTATTGTTGTCTCTGCATTTTCAACAGGTTTAGCTAATGCTGAAGATAAAATAAAAATTGGTTTTGCGAATAGAACATTAAATGGCGCATTTTTTAATGGGCTTGATCAATACATGCAAAAGCATGCTAAAGAAAAAGGTTATGAAATAATCACGACAGATGCACGCGGGGATTTAAATAAGCAAATCTCAGATG
This sequence comes from Providencia sp. SP181, assembly GCF_050446505.1. Lineage (NCBI taxonomy): Bacteria > Pseudomonadati > Pseudomonadota > Gammaproteobacteria > Enterobacterales > Morganellaceae > Providencia > Providencia sp. SP181. Next base: position 371,331 of record NZ_JBBPXM010000004.1, on the reverse strand, counting down.
TAGAGGATATGTTATCTCAAGGAATTAATTATTTAGTTTTAAATCCACAAGATCCAGAAGCAGGTATTCGCATTACGAATATGGCAAAAAATAAAGGTATTCCAACCATTATTTTAGACAGTGATATTCCACTAAGTGCTCCTGTCATAACACGTGTTCAGGCTGATAACGGAAAAAACAATGTCTTAATGGGAGAGTATGCAGTTGATTTATTTGGTAAAAATCCAATGAACTGTGTCTTTATCAGTGGGAATCAAGGTAATTTAGTCGGTGAAGCTCGTCGAGCAAACTTTGTTCGTGGTGTGATGGAAGCGCAACTTAGAAAATATAACCAAACAAATCTAACGGTGTTAAGCCAAGGTTGGGGAAATTGGGACCAGCAAGGTGGTCTTAAAGCGATGGAAGATTTGCTCGTTGCACAGGGAGATAAAATTAACTGCGTTTATACCGAATCTGATGAAATGGTCTTAGGTGCAGTTTTATCTTTGAAAGCCGCAAACAAATTAGATAACGTGAAAATTTTCTCGAATGATGGATATAAAAAAGCACTTGAAGCGATTTCACGTGGTGAATTGCAAGCAACATCTTCAAATAACCCAGATACACTAACATCTGCTGTTATCGATGTTATTGCTAAGCATAAAGCAGGCCAAACAGAATTCCCTGATTATTCTTACATCACGCCAGTTGTCATTAATAAAGATAATGTTAAGAAATATTATGATGAAAAAGCACTGTATTAATTAAGTGCGTGAGGTGCGGTAATAGAATACCGCACCTCTAAAAATCTATCATAGTTAATAAAGCAAAAGGTATTTATGATGGAAGAATATGCAATTGTGACAAAGGGTGTGAAAAAAAGTTTTGGTGGGGTTCATGCCTTAAAAGATATTAACCTTAAAGTTAAGCGGGGTGATATACATGCAATTGTAGGTGAGAATGGAGCCGGAAAATCAACATTAATGAAAATTCTATCTGGCATATATACAAAAGATAGTGGGCAAGTTTTTATTAATGGTGAAGAAGTGAACTTCACGACACCAAAGCAAAGCAGACAACATAAAATTGGTATTATTTACCAAGAACTTGCTATTTCACCTGAGCTAACTGTCGCCGAAAATATTTTTCTGGGGGATCTTGGTTTTGGGAAAGCGACTATAAACCGAAAATTATTAAATAAACGTGCTAGTCATGTTTTAAAAAATTTAGGTTTTGATATTGATCCCACCGTTAAGGCTAAAACACTGAGTGTTGCATATCAACAAATGGTTGAAATAGCGAAGTCATTGGCTCGAGATGTTAATATTTTAATCTTAGATGAGCCTTCAGCTGTATTATCTGAGCGTGAAATTAATATTTTATTTAGCCAATTGAAATTTTTAAAGGCACAAGGTGTCACTATTTTATATATTTCCCATCGGTTAGAAGAAATATTTAGAATTGGGGATGCAATTACGGTTATTAAAGATGGGGAAACGACGAAAGAACTGGATCCTAAAACGTGTACAGAGGACGATATTATTACAGGTATGGTGGGGCGAAGTTTTGAAAATCTATACCCAGTTAAAAATACGCCAAGTAATGAGATTGCTTTGCAGGTTGAAAATTTATCCACTAAAAGCTTACTTAATAATATTAATCTTTATGTTAAAAAAGGTGAAATTGTAGGCCTAGCTGGGCTCGTCGGTTCAGGACGCACGGAAATTGCAAGATGCTTATTTGGCATCGATAAAATAATGTCGGGTAGAATTATTAAAGATAATAAAGAAATTATTATTCACCACCCAAGTGATGCAATGAGCAAAGGTATTGGATTAGTTCCAGAAGATAGAAAAATTCAAGGCGCAATTTTATCTAGACCTATTCGTGAAAACATTAGTTTGACAAAGTTACGCTCTATTTGCCAATTAAAAGGTGTTATTCGGGTTAGTAAAGAACGGGCATTAGCGAGCATCTTTAAAGATAAGTTAAAAATTAAATTTAACAATATGGATGACCCAATTTCGAGTTTAAGTGGTGGGAACCAACAAAAAGTCGTTATTGCCAAATGGCTAAATACAAACTGTGATGTATTAATCTTAGATGAACCCACTCGAGGTGTTGATGTTGGCGCTAAAGTTGAAATTTATCACTTAATTAATGAATTAGCGCAAAAAGATTTTTCAGTAATTGTTATTTCATCGGAAATGATTGAAGTCATTTCGCTTTCTCATCGTGTTTACGTTATGAGTGAAGGGCGAATTACCGCTGAGTTACAAGAAAATGAACTATCAGAAGAAAATATCATGCGTCACGCTATTGTCAAACATGAAAAAACAGCTGCAATGGCAAATTAACTCATTTTTAAATGTAGCGCTGTAATCTAAGTTACAGATAAAAATAAAAAGGATACACCATGGAAACACTAGAAAACTCAAATTTGAGTGTGGAAAATAAATCGAACAATCAACCATCTTTATTAAGAAAAATAGCAAAGTTGATCGGCGAGAATTCAACACTACTTGTTTTTATTATCATGCTTGTTGTTGCGGGTTTTTTATCAGATCGGTTTTATAGTGCCGATAATATTACTAACGTATTAAGGCAAAGCGTTCCTCTCGGGCTAGCTACACTAGGTATGCTATTTGTTATTTTAACAGGGGGAATAGATCTATCCGTTGGTGCAATTATGGCCTTAGTTTCTGTGGTTGTTGCATTAATGATCCCTGATATTGGTCTATGGCCCGCATTAGCCGTTGGTATTATTATGGCAACCATTATTGGTGCTTTTGCAGGTATTTTAGTGACCTGGTTTAATATCGCACCATTTATTGCCACATTAGCAATGATGACAATTGCTCGGGGCTTAGGGTTGATAATATCAAAAGGACAGCCTGTATTTATTGATGACCCTGCATTAATCGAATTTGGTACTGGTTATTTATTTGGGATTCCTTTACCTGTTTACGTATTTGGTATCTTTATTTTACTAGCTCAATTTTTATATAAGCATACGGTATTTGGTCGTTTAGTGGTTTCAATTGGTTCAAATGAAACGGCAACACGCTTTGCAGGTATTCGAGTTAATTATTACAAGTTAGCTGTTTATGCACTAAGTGGGTTAGCCTGTGGGATTGCAGGAATTTTAGCCACAACAAGGACAGGTGTTGGTTCTCCAGTATTAGCGGTTGGTTTTGAATTAGATGTTATTGCAGCGGTAGTTGTGGGTGGTGCAAGTTTAGCGGGTGGTCGAGGCACTGTTATTAACACGATTATTGGCGTTTTAATTTTAAGTATTATTTCTAATTTGATGAACCTGATGAATATCTCTGGTTATAACCAACAAGTGGTTAAGGGCATCATTATTATTATTGCTGTGATGCTGGAAAGTATTAAATCAAAAGTAAAATTGTAAGAACAATAGGTAGTGAGCTAATAAATAGAGCTTATTTCCTGTAAAAAAAACAAGCAAATAATTATCCATTATGGAGAGTGCGATTATGAGTAGTGATATTTTTTCTTTAAAGGGGAAAGTTGCCATTGTCACTGGTGGTAAGCAAGGTATTGGAAAAGTTGTTGCACAATATTTAGCGAATGCAGGTGCAGATATTGCTATTTTTGATCTTGCTGATGCCAGTGATATCGCTGAGCAATTAGAAAAAAATTATCATATCAAAGCAAAAGCCTACCGCTGCAATGTGGTAGACCCTGAAAATGTGAAGGCGTGCATTGAGTCCGTTGGAATTGATTTTGGTACCTTAGATTTATTATTTAATAATGCAGGGATTTGCTTGCATAAACCGGCAGTTGATTGCGCCCCTGACGAGTGGCGTAAAATTGTTGATGTGAATTTAAATGGTGTTTTCTTTGTTGCTCAAGCATTTGCTCGTTATCTGATTAAAAATGATAAACCAGGTAGTATTGTGAACACAGCATCGATGTCTGGGACTATCGTGAATATTCCACAAGAGCAAGCGTCCTATAATGCATCAAAAGCGGCTGTCGTGCATTTAACCAAATCTTTAGCAGTTGAATGGAGCCAGCTTGGTATTCGCGTTAATTCAATTAGCCCTGGCTATATTCGAACTGAAATGACGGCGACGGTAAGACAAGATTGGCAGGATGAATGGGTTAAAATGATCCCATTTAAACGAATGGGGACACCTGAAGAGCTTGCTGGTGCTGTCATTTATTTATTATCTGACGCTGCAAGTTATACCTCTGGTGCTGATTTAATAATCGATGGTTGTTTTACTATCGTTTAATTGTTCATATTTTGAATGAAAAACACCTCAGTAAGTTATACTTATTGAGGTGTTTTTTTGTCATTGCAAAGCATGCTCATTTTTATACTTATTTAGCCAAGAAAATGTATTATAGTCAGCTCAAATTCGTGCCTTTATTTTCCATGTGAACATATTGAGCTATCCCATGGCCAATATGGCCTGTAAAAATTGATTTTTACCTTTGTTGTTTTTGTGAGCCATTTATGCGTGTTTTATTAGCTCCTATGGAAGGAGTTTTAGACCCCCTTGTTCGCTCTTTATTAACTGCGGTCAATGATTATGACCTTTGCATCAGTGAATTTGTGCGAGTTGTTGATACGTTATTACCAGCAAAAACATTTTATCGTTTATGCCCTGAACTCAAATATCAAAGTCGAACATTATCGGGAACCCTTGTGCGCGTTCAAATACTTGGCCAGCACCCACAATGGTTAGCTGAAAATGCTTATCGAGCCATTGAATTAGGGTCATGGGGGGTTGATTTAAATTGTGGTTGTCCTTCAAAAACAGTTAATGGTCACGGTGGTGGTGCAACGTTATTAAAGCAGCCAGATTTAATTTATCAGGCAGCAAAAGCGATGCGTGAAGCTGTACCAAAAGAACTCCCAGTGTCAGTTAAAGTGCGTTTAGGTTGGGATAGTATTTCATTCGCTCATGAAATTGCGGATGCTGTTCAACAAGCTGGGGCAACAGAACTAACGATTCATGGACGTACAAAAGAAGATGGTTATAAAGCCGAGCGTATTAACTGGCAAGCTATTGGTGAAATTCGCCATCGATTATCAATTCCAGTAATAGCGAATGGTGAAATCTGGGATTATGACAGTGCTCAGCGTTGTCTTGAAGTAACAGGCTGCGATGCTGTTATGATTGGCCGAGGTGCACTTAATACCCCAAACCTTAGCCGTGTCATTAAATATAATGAAATTAAGATGCCTTGGGAGCAGGTTGAATCTCTACTACTGAAATACACGGAACTCGAAAAGTTAGGTGATACAGGTCATTACCATGCTGCTCGGATTAAACAATGGTTGGGTTATTTACGCAAAGAATACCAAGAAGCCGATGAATTATTTTCACAGGTTAGGGCGTTGAAAAATGCAGAACAAATTGCAGCGGTAATTATGCGAGTTGTTAACCATTAATTGTAAACAATCCTGTTTAGTTACTATTTTTATTTGCGAATTTCGCTTATAAGGTCTTTACTTAAACTATATGGTAGGTATATCTAATACCTATGATTGCATGCTTTTTTAGCTACTGTTAAATAAAACCTAGTCTTGGGAGGCTTTAAATGGGCGTGATTGCGTGGATTATTTTTGGTTTGATAGCTGGTGTTTTAGCTAAGTGGTTGATGCCTGGCACTTATCATATGGGGTTCATTATGACGACGGTGCTAGGGATTGTTGGGGCAGTCGTTGGTGGTTATATCAGCACGTTTTTTGGCAAAGGTAAGGTTGATGGTTTTAACTTTGGTAGCTTTGTCGTTGCGGTGATTGGTGCCATTGTTGTGCTATTTTTAGCAGGGATATTTGCAAAATAGTCCTTATAGACCAAAAAACTTTCTTAAATAAGCCACTTAAGTATGAGTGGCTTATTTATTATATAAGCTAAAAAATCAAGGTTCTATTGGTAAGCCATTATCTTGGCCCCATTCTGCCCATGAGCCGTCATATAGACGTATATTATCGTTACCTAATAGTGTTAACGCCATAAGAACGACAGCGGCTGTCATTCCTGAGCCACAAGTAGTTATTGATGGAGCTTGAATGTCTACGCCTTGCTCTGCAAAGATAGCTTTTAGGTCTTCAGGGGATTTAAACTCGCCATTCGCAACTAACAAGTCCCATGGAACATTTTTACTTCCTGGAATGTGCCCCATGCGTAAACCTGGGCGAGGTTCTGGTGCCTGTGCTAAGAAGCGGGGGGCTGCTCGAGCATCAATAATTTGTATTTGACCTTCGTTAACAACATCAAGAACTTGCTGTTGGTTTAACGCGTTTGTATCTTTACGGGATGCTTTAAATTGCTTGCGTGTAGGGGGTGTCACTTCACCCGATTGTGTTGCAAAGCCTTCAGCTTTCCAAGCTTCGATTCCTCCAGCAAGGATTTTTACGTTTTTGCATCCCATTGTTGTAAATGTCCACCAAGCGCGTGGTGATGAAAATAAATTATTCTGTGAATAAATAATAACTTGAGTGTCATTATCAATTCCCATTGAACCAACTGCTTGGCTAAAGACTTCTGAACTTGGCAGCATATGCGGTAGGTCGCAAGTTTTATCGGCGATTTCATCTTGGTGGAAAAATTGCGCGTTTGGAATATGCTCTTCTAAATAGTGCTGTCGGCAATCATAAGGGGCAGTTGGTGGTGGAGATGAAGCATCAAGTACAATGATATTGCCATCAGATAGGTGTGTATTAAGCCATTGAGGGGTTACAAAATAATCGTTGTACATAAGTTATCTCCGTCCTGGGTTGATAAACCACTTTATACTATTGAACTTGGTTTGGTGCAGGCAGTAATGATGGTGATTGTGGTTGCCCCTGTTCTATCGGGGTTGTGGAGCGAGTGTAGATATTCATCCCTGCAAGGACGATGCCGCCTACGGAACCAAAAGCGCATAATGCGCAAAGTGCGATAACAACCTTTTTCATTTTTTATAGCCTGCGTAGAAATAAGAACCCAAAGTATAACTGGATGAGTGTTGCAAACAAGTTAAAAGCGATTTTTTCTGCCTCTGAGTTGGTGTTTTGCAAAAGGCTTCCCAATTTTTATGTATAATGGGTTTTAATACAGTAGTTTTGCGAAGCGGTTGGCAAAAGTTATTTTTCGTGTTTCCCTGCCGTTGTGGTTTTCGTTACCTTACATCTCACATTTGGTCATCAACGTAATTTATGTCCCTATCAAACAAAATTAAAGAGCAAATAACCCAGTGGTATAAAGGGTTGTCATCACAAATTGATGGGTTTGTTTCCCGAGCGCCGCAGCGCCAAATGATAGCGGAAGTCGCTAAAAACTTAGCGGATGACGGTGGACGTCATTTAGTTATCGAAGCGCCCACTGGGGTAGGAAAAACGCTTTCTTATTTAATTCCAGGTATTGCAGTGGGTAGGGAAGAAGGGAAAACGCTCGTTGTTAGTACAGCGAATGTGGCATTGCAGGATCAAATTTTTAGTAAAGATTTGCCGTTACTGAGCAAAATTATCCCAGATTTAAAATTTACGGGTGCATTTGGGCGTGCACGTTATGTTTGCCCGAGAAATTTAGAGGCTATTTGTGCCGCAGAAGGCGAACAAATTGATTTAATGTTACTGGTGGAAGATAAAACGGAGATAGCCAATAGCGAAGAGCGGGCAATTTGTCAGCAATTACGTAATGACTTCAATTCCTTTATATGGGACGGTTTACGGGATCACCACAAACGGGCTTTTCCAGACAGCTTGTGGCGTAAAGTTAGCACGGACAAAATGAATTGCTTAGGTCGTAATTGCCAGTTCTATCAACGATGCCCATTTTTTATTGCAAGGCGTGAAATTGAAGATGCTGATGTCGTCGTGGCTAATCATGCTCTAGTGATGGCGGCGATGGAAAGCGAATCGGTGTTACCTGATCCTAAAAAATTACTATTAGTTTTGGATGAGGGGCACCATGTACCCGATGTAGCACGTGATGCTTTAGAGGTTGAAGGTGAAATCACATTAGTGCAATTGAATGCGCAAGTGGATAATTTTATGAGTCATGTGGGGCAATATTTAGCGCAGTTTCGGCCAGTGAAGCCCCCTAAATTGGCCAACCCAGACAAGTTACAACAGCATGCTGAAAAGCTGCGTGAGGCATTTCGTGATTTTTCTTTATTAGCAAATGCAGTATTGCCTGAAACCTCAAAAGAAAGTGAGTATCTTTTCCCGCTAGGTGTATTGCCTGAGGCAATGCAACAGTGTTGCCAAGACCTTTTTAAACAAACAGATGCATTAAAAGGTTTAGCGGAATCAATATTGAATGATTTGACGGAGCAAACTGCAAAACAAGACATCGTACGTTTACACCGTTCTATATTAACAACGAGTAGAGCGATGGGCTATTTTGAGAATATGGCAAAACTTTGGCGATTAGCCGCGCTTGAACAAAGTTCAGGCGCGCCAGTTTCGAAATGGTTAAGTCGCCGCTATGAAAAGAATCAGTCGCGTATTTTTATGCATTGCGCGGGCATTCGAGTGAGTGAACAACTACAACATCTATTGTGGCGTAATGTGCCTCATATTGTCATTACATCAGCAACACTTCGCTCCTTAAATAGTTATTCAAGGTTTATGGAATTAACGGGGTTATCGGAAAAAAATGATGACCATTTTGTGACGTTGTCTTCGCCTTTTAATCATGTTGAGCAAGGGAAAATTATTATTCCTCAAATGGAATATGAGCCCACAATAACCACTGAATCGCAACATCTTTCTGAAATGGCAGCATTTTTTCGTGAGCAATTCACCCAAGGTAAGCACCGTGGTGTTTTGGTGTTATTTAGTAGCCAAAGGGCAATGGAAGGGTTTCTTGAACATGTAAAAGACTTGCGCTTGCAATTGTTAGTTCAAGGAGATCAGCCACGTTATCGTTTGGTTGAAACTCACTGTGAAAGAATTAGCAAGGGGCAAGCAAGTGCGTTGGTTGGTTTACAGTCCTTCGCAGAAGGGCTTGATTTAAAAGGTGAGTATTTAACACAGGTGCATATTCATAAAATTGCATTTCCGCCTGTGACCAATCCAGTTATCGTGACTGAAGGGGATTGGTTAAAATCGTTAAAACGCTATCCGTTTGAGGTGCAAAGCTTGCCAAGTGCTTCATTTAATTTAATTCAGCAAGCAGGGCGTTTAATCCGTAGTCATGAATGTTACGGTGAAATTATTATCTATGATAAACGCTTACTGACAAAAAATTATGGTAAACGTTTATTAAATGCTTTACCTGTTTTCCCAATAGAACAACCTGAAATGCCTAAGGTAATAAATAAAAAGTAGAAAGCATTAAATATGTATTAGGTTATAAACAGTAAAAGGCCACAATTAAGTGGCCTTCAGGTCAATTATAATTGACTCTATGGTATGACATTACTCAATATTTGCTTCTAAAAACCAAAGGAATTTATCCATATCACGAGATGCAGCGGTAAACATATCTGCAGTATCTTCATCCTCGACTTCATCAATAGCTTTACGAATATCATTTGCGACAACAGCATAACGGTCTGCGAGCGCTTTTAAATGGTCTTGTACGCTGTGGATATTAATTGGGTAAGCTTCTAATGAAGTAAAGCGGTTAACTTCTTGTGTTGTCCCAATCGCGACTCCTCCTAATTGGACAGCACGCTCTGCAAACTCGTCTAAATGTTCAACTAAAGTGGTTCTAAAACCATCTAACATTTCATGGACAGCAATGAAATTGCGACCACGCATATTCCAGTGAGCTTGTTTTGTCATTAAAGAGAGATCCGTAAAGTGAACAACCATAACATTTAAAATGCCAATGGTTTCTAATTTTACGCTATCTTCCAAGTCGTTACGTGTATATAAAAGTTCAGTTGAAGATGTTTTAAATAATTTAGCTGTGCTCATGGTTCATCCTCTTTTTAAATATTGAAACTGGTTGATAACCTCATCTGTTAATAAATATAAAGTAATCGGTTTAATTTGTCATAGTGTAATAAACGATTAATTTAATAGGCCGATTCGATATGGTTTATTCTACTTGATTTTATTGTGGCTGCTAGGGATTTATTATTTTTTGCAATAAGTGCGATAGGTCAAGGTTATATTAATTTAAAACAATTTTAATAAATAAATATGACAAGAAAATGAAATGTTAATGGCAAGATAACAGGTTAATAAACCGAATGAATAAGTTTATTAACCTAATTAATGCTTCAAAAAACAAGATATTATTTGTTTTTTATGAGACTTCTTCAATTTTTGATTTCGGTGAGGCTGTGGATGTTGACCCGATAGAGGCACAAACAATACACAGCAGAGCCAGCCATTGGGTTAATGTCAGGTGCTCTTGCAAGAAAACAATACCGAGGAATGCGCCCATGCATGGCTCTAGGCTCATTAATGTGCCAAACGTTTTTGCTGGTAGGCGTGTTAAGGCAATCATTTCAAGGGTATAAGGAAATGCTGTCGATAAGATGGCAACGGCTAAAGCGAGGGGTAAAATTGCTGGGTCAAACATCACCTCAAAGCCTGTCTGCATAAGTCCGATAGGGAAGAAAATCAGAGCAGATATAAAGGAACCAACTGCCACGGTTGCTGCGCCGTAACCAGCACCTGCACGTTGGCCAAATATAATGTAAATTCCCCAACATACGCCAGCCCCTAGCGCATAAATAGCGCCGAGTGGGTCGATGGAATTAATGTTATCACCGATAGGTAGCAAAAAGAGTAACCCAGCAATAACCAGCCCAATCCACAAAAAATCGATAGGTCTGCGAGAAGAAAACATCGCAACCGCTAATGGGCCTGTAAATTCCAGTGCGACAGCAATCCCAAGAGGGATGCGCTCAAGTGATAGATAAAATAGGTAATTCATTGTTCCGAGAGATAGCCCATACGTTAACAATGGAACCAATGAGCTTCTTCTAAACTTCAAGCGCCAAGGTTTAAAAATAACAAACAAGATGATGGTGGCCATCAATAAGCGTAAGCCTGTTACACCTGGAGCGCCGATAAGAGGAAATAGTGTTTTAGCTAAAGAAGCGCCACTTTGAATTGAGGTCATTGCTAGCAATAATAACCCTATTGGTAATAGTGGAAATGCGCTCTTTTTGGTATCGGCAGACATAAATAATAAAACCTCAGAAAAACGTCACTAAGTCAGTAAACACGCGATAACAGTGATTCGTGTTAAATAAAAATTAAAATATTACAATGAAAAATAATTTCACAGGATTATCGCATAAAATAAGACTGCTTTATATTTGTTTATTACCTTATAGCACTCGCTGATGGGGGATAAAATGTGATATAGGGAAATCGATATTGGTTTAGTGAAATAGCAATGGTATAAAAAGAGATTAATAGGGTTTTATTATGGCAAATAATCTGGGTTGAGCTTCTTTAACGCTCCCGTATAATCCTTTTTTTACCAAAAAGTCATAATAAAATGAAAAACGAGGACGTAATGGGAACAATTAAAAGTATTGCAGTATATTGTGGTTCTAGCATGGGTAAACATGAAATCTACCAGCAAAAAGCCATTGAGTTTGCTAAAGAGATGGTCAAGCGTGATATTGCATTAGTATATGGTGGTGCCAGTGTCGGTATCATGGGGACAATCGCAGATACTGTTTTATCGTTAGGTGGAAAGGCAATAGGTGTTATACCGTCATTGCTCGAAGAGCGTGAAATTTCACATAAGAACCTGACTGAACTGTATAAAGTTGAAACAATGCATCAGCGAAAAAATAAAATGATTGAGCTGGCGGATGCTTTTGTTGCTTTACCAGGTGGATATGGCACGTTAGAAGAATATGCGGAAGTGTTTACATGGAGTCAAATTGGCCTGCATACCAAGCCTTGTGCGTTGTTTAATATCAATAATTATTGGCAGCCATTAATTGATATGACAAATAAAATGGCGGATGAAGGTTTTTTACACGAAAAGTATCGTCATATGGCGATTGTCAACGATTCACCAGCAGCGTTAATTGATAGTTTTGAATCTTATATTGCACCACCAGTAAAAACATACGATTAAACTGCGTAAAAATAATGGGAAAATGATGATAAGAGAAGCTACACGTGATGATTTAAATGCTGTTTTATCCCTCTATCAAACCTTGTTTACGGAAATGGCCTTACTTGACTCTGAGCGTATGAAGCCTGCAGAACAATCACAAGAATTTATTGAAAATGCTATTGTTGATGATAAGTTTCATCTATTAGTCGCGGAATTTGAAGGCGAAGTTAAAGGGTTTTGTATTGCCGAGCACCAATCTGCGGCTCCCTATAATTGTATGGTTCCACGGGATTTTGCCTACGTTTTTGATTTGATTGTTTCCCCAGATTCTCGTGGTGAGAAAACAGGGCATCAATTACTTGATGGTATGAAAAATTGGGCGAAAAACAAGCAGTTTAGCCACTTGGAGCTATCGGTGTTAGCACAAAACCATAATGCGATTCGTTTTTATGAGCGTGAAGGTCTATCTGAAATTACTCGCACCATGGGCATTAAGTTATAATTTACCTCATGTCGGCCGAATACGGCCGATATATCCTATTTTACATATAAATTAGCAATCTATTACTAAGATAATTATATTTCTAATATATTGTTTTATATTAACTTTATTTTTTTTGATATTTTTAAAAAGCCTAATTTAGATTACTTTTATTTTTACATTAAAACTGAAGTGATTAGGAATTATATGGAATATCCTTTTAAAATAAAGCGAGTTTCACCCGCATTAGGCGCTCTCATCAGTGGTATCGATTTATCTCAACATATTGATGATAAACAGTTTACAGCGCTGAACTATGCGTTGCAGGCATATCATGTCCTTTTTTTTAGAAACCAACCTATACAACCTGAACAGCAAAAACAATTAGCTGAGCGGTTTGGTTTATTACACACACATCCCATTTACCCTCATACGCCTGAATGCAAAGAAATAATGGTACTTGATACGGATGAACAGAACCCACCCGATAACGACAATTGGCACACTGATGTTACATTTATTGAAACACCGCCAATGGGGGCGGTATTAGCGGCAAAGCATATTCCAGAATTAGGGGGTGACACATTATGGGCCAGTGGTGTGGTGGCTTATAGTGCATTATCTGCTCGGTGGAAACATATGCTAGTGGGTCTTCAGGCAGTACATGATTTTACAAAGTCATTCCCAGAGTATCGTTTTAGCCATTCAGAAGAAATTCATTCGAGATGGTTGAAAGCCAAAGAAAATAGCCCACCCGTATCACACCCTGTCGTTAGAACCCACCCAATTTCAGGGCGAAAAGCGTTGTTTGTTAATGAAGGCTTTACTACCCGTATCATTGGGTTAACGCCAAAAGAGAGCGAAATAACATTAGGTTTTTTGTTCCAACATATTAATAAACCAGAGTTTCAGGTGCGTTGGCAATGGCAAAAAGATGATATGGTGATTTGGGATAATCAAATCACTCAGCACTATGCGACAGCAGATTATTTGCCCGAAAGGCGTATTATGCACAGGGCAACAATCATTGGCGGCGTACCTTATTAGAATGATTGCAGAATGACAATTATCAAAAACAGAACAAGATCTAAGCGCTCGATTATGGCATAATGCGCCGCTATTTATATCCGTCGTATTACATATCATAGAAATCGCTGTTTTCTTTACTGTTTAAAGCAGTGTTGTTGGCTTTTTCTATGATGCGCATTCTTTAAGACAGGTAACTCTACACCGTTTAATTTAAGGCATAGCAGTGTTAACAACCAACAATATCACTATGCAGTTTGGCAGCAAGCCACTGTTTGAAAACATTTCAGTTAAATTTGGTACAGGCAACCGTTACGGTTTGATCGGCGCAAATGGTGCGGGTAAATCGACGTTTATGAAGATCTTAGGTGGCGATTTAACCCCAACAGCGGGTAACGTCAGTACAACAGATCCGAATGAACGTATTGGTAAGCTTCGCCAAGACCAGTTTGCATTCGAAGAATATACGGTTCTGGATACGGTCATTATGGGCCATACTGAACTGTGGAATGTGAAACAAGAGCGTGATCGTATTTACGCACTACCTGAAATGAGCGAAGAAGATGGCTACCGTGTTGCTGACTTGGAAGTCGCATATGGTGAAATGGATGGCTACAGTGCGGAAGCTCGTGCGGGTGAATTATTATTAGGTGTAGGCATTCCTGTTGAGCAACATTATGGCCCAATGAGTGAAGTTGCACCAGGCTGGAAACTACGTGTATTGCTGGCACAAGCCTTGTTTTCTAACCCAGATATTTTGTTACTCGATGAGCCTACGAACAACTTGGATATTGATACTATCCGTTGGTTAGAGCAAATCCTGAATGATCGTAACTGTACTATGATCATTATTTCCCATGATAGGCACTTCCTCAACACAGTTTGTACGCACATGGCAGATTTAGACTATGGTGAGTTGCGTTTATTCACGGGTAACTATGATGAATATATGATTGCAGCGACACAAGCGCGTGAGCGCTTACTGTCTGATAATGCGAAGAAAAAAGCGCAAATTGCTGAACTGCAATCTTTCGTTAGCCGCTTTAGCGCTAACGCATCTAAATCAAAGCAAGCGACATCACGTGCACGTCAAATTGATAAAATTCAATTGGATGAGGTTAAAGCGTCTAGTCGTCAAAACCCATTTATTCGTTTTGAACAAGAGAAAAAACTGTTCCGTAATGCCCTTGAATTAGAGGCAGTAGCGAATGGTTACGATCAAGGCCCACTCTTCAAAAACGTTAATTTACTGCTTGAAGTGGGTGAGAAAATGGCGGTTATCGGAGCCAATGGTATTGGTAAAACCACTTTCTTAAAAACCTTAATGGGTGAGCACCCAGCAACAAGTGGGATGGTTAAATGGTCAGAAAATAGTCGTATTGGTTATTATGCACAAGACCACGCCGAAGATTTCGAAACTGATCTAAATGTTTTTGACTGGATGAGCCAGTGGAAAAACGAAGGTGATGATGAGCAAGCGGTGCGTAGTATCTTAGGCCGTTTATTATTTTCACAAGATGATATTAAGAAAAAAGTGAAAGTGTTATCGGGTGGTGAGCAAGGCCGTATGCTATTTGGTAAGTTGATGATGCAACAACCAAACATTTTGATTATGGATGAACCAACCAACCATTTAGATATGGAATCTATCGAGTCATTGAACTTAGCACTGGAGATGTACCAAGGAACGTTGGTGTTTGTTTCCCATGACCGCGAGTTTGTCAGCTCATTAGCAAGTCGTATTTTAGAAATCAAAGAAGATAAAGTGATTGATTTCAAAGGTACTTATGATGAGTACCTGACAAGCCAGGGCGTTGTTCTTTAAATAAGCTTTTCTCTAACATAAAGCCCCAGTAACGTGTATGTTACTGGGGCTTTTGTATTTAAAACAGAATTAGCTTTAACTTAGTTCTTTTTCACAAACTCAGATTTCAGCTTCATTTGGCCAAAACCATCAATTTTACAATCGATATTGTGGTCACCTTCGACTAAGCGAATGCCCTTCACACGGGTACCGATTTTGAGCATGTTAGAACTGCCTTTAACTTTCAGGTCTTTGATTACGGTGACTGTGTCGCCATCCGCTAACAGATTGCCGTTGGCATCTTTAACAATCAGTTCATCAATCTCTGCCACGGGTTCTGCGTCATTCCATTCGTGCGCACATTCAGGGCAAACATACATATCATTATCAGTATAGGTGTATTCAGACTGACATTTCGGGCAAGGAGGGAATTGCATATTCATACTCTCAGTAGCATTATAAAATAATAAAACGTGGTGATATTTATACGTACAGGTACCACAAAAGAGGGATAGTATAAGCTCAAAGGGCCATTAATTTGTTTTTTCGGAATAATCTTAATTTTGTGCTTGGAAAGAGATTAATTAGGCGAAAATATTTTCGCCTAATTAAATAACTAGCTAGTTTGAGTTGCAGACTTCACAGTGCGGGTCTTTGCTCAGTTTAAATTGGCGAAAATCCATCGCCATCGCATCAAACAATAAGACTTTGCCTGAATTCACTTTGCCATAGTTAGCGAGGAGTTTAATGGTTTCCATTGCCTCTAATGTGCCTATAGTCCCAACTAGCGGAGACATCACCCCTGCCTCGACACAGGTTAAGCTATTTTCCCCAAACAAACGGCTTAAACAGCGGTAACAGGGGGTATTATCTTCATAAGTAAAAACAGACAGTTGGCCTTCCATACGAATGGCTGCGCCAGAGACTAACGGTGTTTTCTGCGCTAAACATAAACGGTTAAGTTGTTCACGAATAGCGACGTTATCGGTGCAATCTAAAATCACATCATGGCGAGTGATTAATTCACTAAGCTGCGCATCTTCAAGTTTGGCATTAACCGTATCAATATGGATATGTGGATTAATTGCACAAAGTTGCCACTTTGCAGAATCGACTTTGGGTTCGCCAATTGTGGTATCACGGTGCAAAATTTGTCGCTGTAAGTTAGAAAGCGATACGGTATCAAAATCAACTAATGTTAAATAACCAACACCCGCCGCAGCAAGGTATTGCGTTGCCGCGCAACCTAGCCCACCTAAGCCAATGACCAGTACTTTGCCCGCTTTGAGCTTTTCTTGCCCGTCAAAATCAAAACCGCGAAGAATTATCTGACGGTTATAACGCAGCATTTCGTTATCGCTAAGTTCTTGCACGGTAATTATTCGCTTTTCAATAAGTAGTTAAACATTTCAACATCAACGGTTTCACCTGCTTCTACTCGACCACGTTCTCTTTCTAGCACGATAAAGCAGTTGGCTAAGCTAAAGGAACTAAATACGTGTGAGCCTTGATGGCCTGTTGTGGCAACTTGAAGTTGCCCTTGCTCATTGGTACTTAAAATACCGCGTTGGAAATCCAGACGACCAGGCGTTTTTTTCAAAGGTGTGGTGACGGGTACTTTGAAACGTAGTGGGGCTTGCCATTGGCTATTTCCTGCTAAGCGTGCAATCAATGGCTGAACAAGTTGATAGAAGGTGAGTGCAGCAGAAACGGGGTTTCCTGGTAAGCCACAGAACCAAGAATGACTCAGTTTACCAAAGGCAAAAGGTTTTCCTGGTTTGATGGCTAATTTCCAAAAACCAATCGTGCCCAATTCATCAAGGATTTGTTTAGTATAATCGGCTTCACCAACAGAAACGCCGCCACTGCTGATCACTAAATCCGCTTGTTGATCTGCTTCAATAAAGGTTTGTTTTAGTTTTTCAGGGGAGTCAGGGATCACGCCTAAATCTAAGACTTCACAATTGAGCTTTTCTAACATCAAGCGAACAGTAAAGCGGTTGGTATCATAGATTTGCCCATCATGAAGTGGTTGACCCACAGCTTGTAGCTCATCCCCCGTTGAGAACACAGCCACTTTTAAGCGACGATAAACTGTCACATCCGCAATACCAAGTGAGGCAATCAACGGTAATTGGGCGGTTGTAAGTAGGGTTCCTGCAGGGAACACTGAACTGCCTTGGGCTATATCTTCGCCAGCTTTACGGACGTTACTGCCTTTTTTAATTGGTTGAGTAAATAGGATGCCACCATCCATTTGTTCAGTTGATTCTTGCATAACAACCGTATCTACACCTTGTGGAATAGGCGCACCAGTCATAATACGCACGCAACAGCCAGCTTTTAGTTCGCCTTCCATCGGGTTGCCTGCAAATGATTTACCCGCAACAGGCATTGGCGTTTTTCCATCCCAATCTGCAAAACGCAAACCATATCCATCCATTGCTGAATTATCAAAGGGAGGGACATTGATAGGGGAAATAAGATCAGTGGCAATAATCCGTTGCGCTGATGAAGTCAGTGGAATGATTTCTGTACCTACCACAGTTTGGGTTTCAGAAAGTAATTTTTCCAATGCAAGATCTAAAGAAATCAAATCGTTAGTATGACACTGATCCATAAATAATGGCCCTCATTATTGTGAAATGCCTTGAGGCTTAAAATGTGTTCGTAATGCACATTATGGCAGAAATCATGAGTTGGGTGAATGAATAGAAATTGATTACAGATAGCTTTTGAGCAGATATTACGGTTATAAAGAACAAATAAATGCACTAAATGATAAAACGGTTTTTGTTGTATTAATGTTAAATAGTAAAAAAGTAAACTATTCTAGGTGCAATGTTTCTAGAACGTAACGAGTGAGAATTGTGTCAATAAAGCCGATTGTAACCTCACCAAGCCGCAGTGCTGCTGCTTTTCATATTGCTTTTACAGGTTTTCTGTCGTTAATTGTGGTAATGGGAATAGGGCGATTTACGTTAACGCCTCAAGTCCCCCTAATGATTGAGGAACACCAATTAACGTTATCGAGTGCCAGTATTGTGGCTGCATGTAACTACCTTGGTTACTTGCTAGGCTCTTTTGACGCGATGCGAGCACGTTCATATGTAGAAAGGCGTATGTGGTTGGGCGTGTGGGGGGCGGTAGTGATCACGTTACTGAGTGCATTGCTTAATGGTCCGATATTACACAGTATTGCCCGTTTTGTGATTGGCTGGGCAAGTGGCATTGCGTTAGTGTTGGTCGCAGCTTGGGCCAATGAAACCTTGGCGAGACTTAACCGACCAGCTCTTAGTGTGGCGGTATTTGCGGGAACGGGAACGGGAATTTTCGTTAGCGGTATGTTAGCGGTAGCGATCCAACGATGGCATTTAACGGCGAGTGAAGCGTGGGTAATTTATGGTGTATTGGCGCTGATTTTGAGCCTGTACATCAGCCGTTATTTACCTCGCTCGGGGCAATGGCAACGGCCAGCGGGGGAAATTAAAAAATTAACCCTAACCCCTGAAATCAAACGCTTGGTTTGGTGTTATGGGCTCGCTGGGTTTGGTTATATTTTGCCAGCTACTTTTTTATCACAAATGGCCGCACAACGTTTTCCTGATAGCTTATTTGCTCAGTTTGTTTGGCCTGTTTTTGGGGCATCTGCGGTAGTCGGTATATTATTTGCGATGTTGCTGCGAAATTTATCAACAACCCGTAATCGGTTAGCGATTAGCTTATGGCTACAAGGGATGGGGATATTGCTTGCAGAAGTGATCCCGAGTATTTCAGGGCTGGTTATCTCTGCAATATTGGTCGGAACAGGGTTTATGTGTACAGTGCAATTAGCATTACAACTTGGCCGCGAGTTGGCGCCTGATCACAATCGTTTTATGGCGGGGCTGCTGACTACCTTTTACGCTATTGGGCAGTTAGTTGGGCCAACACTGTCATTTATTTCCACCGCTTTAACAGGAAAATTAGAGCCTGCGCTGTATATCGCATTTATCGCATTGGTGGTGGGGGGATTATTGGTTTACTGTCGCGGAAGCAAACCGATTTATTAATAAATATTTAGCTAATCATATTTTATAAATGATAGTGATTTGCCGTAATGGGTTTACCATAGTGAATAATGTTGTTGATGCGAATGCAAATATTTCACACATGTTGTAACGGTTGTACTGGATTATCTGCACCTGCTGTTTTAGAGTACGGCGCACACCTGCATTTTTATAAAAATAGTCACACCATTTGTGGAGGATCACATGTCATCTCTCAGTAAAGAGGCCGAATTAGTTCACGCTGCGTTGGAAGCCAGAGGGTTAGAGACCCCTTTGCGTATTCAGCCAAAATCAGGCGATGAGCGTAAGCAACTGATTGAAGGGCACATGACAGAGATCATGAAGCTGCTCAACCTTGATCTAACTGACGATAGCCTCGCTGACACGCCTCGTCGTATTGCAAAAATGTATGTTGATGAGATCTTTTCAGGATTGGATTACGCCAATTTTCCTAAAATCACATTAATTGAAAATAAAATGAAAGTGGATGAAATGGTGACGGTTCGTGATATCACGCTAACCAGTACCTGTGAACATCACTTTGTGACTATTGACGGTAAAGCGATAGTGGCTTATATCCCAAAAGATAAAGTGATTGGGTTATCGAAAATCAACCGTATAGTGCAGTTTTTCTCCCAACGTCCGCAAGTTCAAGAGCGTTTGACACAGCAAATTTTAGTGGCATTGCAAACATTACTTGGAACCACGAATGTGGCGGTTTCCATTGATGCGGTACATTACTGCGTAAAAGCGCGTGGCATCCGTGATGCAACCAGTGCTACCACCACAACATCGTTAGGTGGGTTGTTTAAGTCGAGCCAAAATACACGGCAAGAGTTTTTACGTGCGGTTCGCCATCTATAATCTATGGCAATCATTACATCATCAAGCCGTATCAAGCAGCTTGATACCGTTCGTGGCATGGCAATTCTTGGTATTTTTTTATTAAATATCTTTGGTTTTGCTTTGCCATTAGCGGCCTATCTAAACCCTTATTACACTGCCAGCACACCACCTTCTGAAGCCTTTGTTTGGATTGTATTTAATCTGTTTTTTCAAGGGAAAGTCCTCGCTATTTTTTCGATTTTATTCGGTGCCACATTAGCGCTATTGCAGCCTCGAACTTTAAGGTGGAACCATCAACGTTTGTCTATTTTAGCCTTATTTGGGGTGATTCACGGCATTGGTCTTTGGGATGGTGACATTCTACTGGCTTATGCATTAACGGGGCTGGTGGCTACGTATTTATTGAATCAATACGATGATAGGGCGTTATTGAAAATAGCGGCATCCATTTATTTCATTGGTTTACTTATTCTGCTTATTTTAGGTTGGGGAGTTGACCCTCAAGGTTTTTGGCAGACCTCAGATGAACAAATATATTTCGAATACAGTGCAAAAACAGTGGGTGGTATTGAGGGCATTATTTATCGCATGAAAGAAATCCAAGCGATGCTTCAAATGCTATTTATTCAGTATGGTTGGCAGCTTATTGCATTGATGATTATTGGAGCATTATTAATCCGAAATGGTTGGCTACGAGGGCAATTTAGTGCCATGCATTATCGCCGTATGGCGCTGTTTTTTATTGTCCCTTCGCTGCTTATTCAAGTGGTTGCGTTATATGGGCAGAGCCAGTTTGGATGGAGTTATTTTTCTACCTCAATTATTGGCTACATCATTAATGAGCTAGTCATTCCTTTTCAGGCGCTGGGTTATATTGCCTTGGTATATGGTTTTTGGGGGCACATTCAGCATGCTGTGGTTATTTCATGGTTACAAAATATTGGTCGAATGGCGTTGAGTAACTACATTTTACAAACGCTGATTTGCACCACTATTTTTTACCATCTGGGGTATTTTGCGCAATTTACCCGTTTTGAGTTATTGGCTTTTATCCCGCCTGTTTGGTTGGCAAATATTTTGTTTTCGTATTATTGGTTACGATTTTTCAATCAAGGCCCGCTTGAATGGGTATGGCGGAAGTTAACTGAGAAATTAAACCAAGTGAATGGATAAGTTAATTTAATTTGCTGACTTCATCAGGTGATACGGCTGGGTAGCCTTTGATGCCATCTGGCATTTTTATCGGAGCAGGAATGGACTCTTGCTCACCTAAAAACTTCGGTTCACGTTTTAAAATATACACATCAGCGAGAGCGCCTAAACGAGCGAACACTTCACGGACACGAACTTTGAACATCCCAGCAGGTGCTGGAACCGCATAGCACTGTGCATCAATCCCTTTATGTTTAGCGATAAAAACGGCACGCTCACAGTGGAAGCGTTGCGTGATGATCGTGAAGTTATCGGTATCAAACACTTTTTTGGTACGGACAACCGAGTCTAAAGTACGGAACCCCGCAAAATCCATCACAATCTTAGAGGCTGGAACACCCGCTTTAATTAAATCCTTACGCATATTGATGGGTTCATTGTAATTATGAGCGCCATTATCACCACTGAGTAGCAAATATTTTACTTTTCCACTGTGATAGGCTTGTGCCGCGCCATTGATTCGGTTGGTGTAATAGAGGTTAGTGGCGCCAGAGGTGTAGTATTTGGATGTGCCAAGTACCATGCCAACATCACGGGCAGGTAATTGCGCTACATCTTCATAGATATAGGGTGCAGTATCCCAGCTAATCCAGCGATCAAGTAGAATAATGGTCGTAACTGCTATCCCTGCAAGAATAAGAAGACCAATAAGCAGACGTTTCCTCATGTCCTAGCCTTGAAAATAAAAATCATAATAAGAAGGTGTTAGCCTCAGTAGACTCGCTTCTAGGCTACTTGACTTAAATTAGTGACGCAAGTCGCCCAACGTAAAGTCATGTCAATGTTGAGGACAGATTCAAAGTTGACCGCTATTAAACCTAAAAATCGATTTAAAATTAATCAGATATTGGATGAAAAATGGGTGAGTGAAGATTATTCAAACAGTGAGTTGCTTCACAGAGCGAAATTTTTTACCACAGATTGTCTGTTTGTTTTGAAATTTTAATTCTATATTTAATATAGATGATGAAATTTCATTTCTTTTGGGGTGGGAATCATCAGTCCATAAAACAAATATGAAAATCTGATACGTGAGGGAAATATGAAACTGACCACATTACTTGCCGCTGGTGCGATGTTAGTGACAGCCAGTGTTGCGGCGAAAGAGTACCAAATCAACCATACTGATCAATTAAAATCACTAAATGATGCACAAAACGAAGCCGTATGGCAGCAAGCTGAAGTGTTAACCGACTTTATTTATCCATGGGAAAAAGAAACACCACCAAAAACCGACTTCCGTGCGCTTTGGAGTGATGATGCCCTTTATTTTCGCTTTATCGCGGATGATAAAGACATTCAGCTAGGTGATAACGCCGATAAAGACCAAGCGGTGCTAGATTCTGACCGTGTTGAACTGTTTTTTGCTACCAGCCCTGAGCTTAAACCTTATTATACTGCGGAAATGGACCCAAAAGGCCGCACGTTCGATGCAAAAGCCAACTACTATCGTGAGGTTGACCCAAGTTGGAACTGGGAAACGTTGCAAACAGTGGGGGAAATGACACCGAATGGTTATGTATTAACAGGGAAAATCGATTTGGATGAATTCACGCGTCTAAACCTGTGGCAAGACAAAGACAAGCAAACGTTAATGTGTGCTATTTTGCGTGGTGAATTCAGCGCGGGTGAAGAAAAACAAGTTCGCAAATGGATTAGCTGGATTAAACCAGATTCCGTGAAACCAGATTTCCATATCCCATCAGCCTTTGGTACCTGCAAATTTGTGAAGTAACCTGATAGCCGGTCTTTCATGGCCGGCAAACACATCATTTTTCCTTGAATGAACTGTGAGAGCGATCATATTCGCTGACGAAAATATCCATTTGTTGTGATTTTGTTTGAAATTAAAGTTCATATATAGTAATTTTTTATGAAATATAATTTCAATGTGAGGACGTTTTAATGTCTCTAGCGGAAAATACACTGAGCGACTGCCTAAAAAATGAATTCAACCATGAGACATTACAGTTTTCACGGTTGGAAACGTTAGCGATGGCTACTGCGATTAACCAAGCGGATGCGACAGTTGCTGGGGCTATCCAACAAGTTCTACCGAATATTGCGCAAGCGGTTGATGCTATCGCACAGTGCATGAAACAAGGTGGACGGCTATTTTATATTGGCGCAGGTACCTCTGGTCGTCTGGCGGTATTAGACAGTGCGGAGTGCCCCCCAACCTTTGGTACCTCCCCTGAATTAGTCCAATCCATTATTGCAGGTGGCCATAATGCCATGCTAAAAGCAGTTGAAAATATTGAAGATTCAACGGATGCGGCTATTGATGAGTTAAAAAAACGCCACCTCACTGCAAAGGATGTGGTTGTCGGTATCGCGGCGAGCGGGCGAACTCCTTTTACCCTTGCAGGTATTGAGTATGCCAATGAAGTTGGGGCGCTAACTGTCGCGATCACTACGCGGGGTCATGGGCTAATCAGTGATGTGGCGAAATTAGCTATCGCTCCTGACGTTGGGCCTGAAGTGTTATCGGGCTCAACACGGATGAAAAGTGGCACTGCACAAAAAATGATTTTAGGCATGTTAAGCACATGTGTGATGGGGCGTTTAGGACGCATTCACACCAATTTAATGGTTGATGTTGTCGCAAGTAATTATAAGTTATTGCGCCGTGCAGAACGCATTGTCAGTGAAGTTTGCGGTATTGATACCGAAGCCGCAGCACAGTTATTAGAGCAAGTGGACTACCATCCGCGACGCGCAATTTTGATGTTTGAATTACAAATTAATGCACAGCAAGCAACGGAACTCGTTCAACAACATCCAAATACTACATTGGATAGCTTGTTAGAAACTCGCCGTTAATAAATGGGAAAATGCGGGTAAGTTATGGAAATAGCTTTGCCAACATTAGGGGAACGATATGGCTAATAAAATAGAACATCTGGAAGTACTCGCCAGAGAAATAGAAAAATATGCGGGCGGCTTTGAGAACGTGGCAACATTGACTCACTGTATGACTCGCATCCGTTTAGTCTTAAAAGATAATGAAAAATTTGATGCCGAAGCTTTAAAGCAAATTGAAGGGGTAAAAGGCGTTATTTTTAACGGTGAACAACAGCAAGTGATCGTTGGTATGGGAACTGCGGCAAAAGTGTTTTCTGTGATGAATAAACGTATGCAAGGCAGCGGCGCAGCAAGCATAGAAAATACAGAACCTGAAAAGAAAAAAGGTTTCTCAATTCGCCGTACCCTCAATACATTAGCCGCGATTTTCGTACCAACCATTCCTGCACTAATTGGTTGTGGTCTGATTATGGGGCTGATTAATATCGTCCGTTTAGTCGCACCTGAAGTGGTCGATCAGTTCCCTGAGCTGTTCAAGTTATTGAAGTTAATTGGTAGTGCGGTGTTTGCTTACCTATCGATTATGATTGGGGTTAATACCGCAAAAGAGTTAGGGGCATCAACATCGATTGGTGCTGTGATGGCAGGCTTGTTGTCAATGCCAGGGTTAGCGGATATCACTTTATTTGGCTCAAAATTAGTGCCAAATAGCGGCGGTATTTTTGCGGTCTTGATGGTGGTGGTGTTCTCTTCCAAATTTGAAGTGTGGTTTAGAAGCATTATCAAAGAGAGTTTAGATCTGATAGTGACGCCATTTGTGACCATTTTAGTCTCAGCGATGGTGGCAATTGCGGTATTCCAACCTGCGGGTCATTATTTAAACCAAATTTTGGCGCAAGGGGTCTCCGTTGCGTTATTAAATAGTGGTGGCGGTGCGGTCGCAACGGGGGGGATCTTAGGCGGCAGCTTCCTGTTCTTATTGTTAACAGGTTTACACCAAGGCTTAATCCCAATCCACGCAGAAATCTTACAAACTTTTGGTTTAAATTACTTATTCCCTATCTTAGCCATGGGCGGTATGGGGCAAGTGGGTTCTTGTTTCTGGGTATTCTTAAAAACCAAAAACCAACGCCTGAAAAAAACCTTAGTCGGTGCGTTACCTGTGGGGATCTTTGGTGTGGGTGAGCCGCTGTTATTCGGTGTGTCATTGCCACTAGGCAAACCTTTCATTGCGGGTTGTATTGGTGGTGCAGCGGGCGGGGCGTTAATGGCGTTTTTCCATGTGGGTATTATCATTCCATTTGGTACCGCAGGGTTATCGTTAATCCCATTAGTGGGTGATGGCCAAATCCTTGATTTCCTCATTGCTGTTGCAGGTGCATGGATTGTCGGATTCATTGCCAGTATGATAATAGGCTTCACCGATCCTGAAAAATAATTAAATAAGGAATAGCCATGTCGACACTGACGGTAAAACTGGAAAGCTTGCAGACGAGAGGTAAGGGCACTGAACAGCGGATCGCGAAATTTTTACTTGATAATCGCGAAAGCTTAATTGCCATGAATGCTGCTGAGTTAGCTCAAGCGGCAGGGGTTAGTAGCGCGTCTGTTATTCGCTTTTCACGCCAAATGGGTTACCGTGGCTATCCTGAATTTAAGGTGGATTATCTCTCCGATGAGAAGCAACACAAAGCGGAAAGCCTGTATGGTAATTTGAGCCGCAGTGATGATACGTCTCAAATTATTGCAAAAACGGGGCAAATGTTTATTTCAGCGATTGAAAAATCCCTTGAGCTATTAGAACCGTCAACGGTTGATGAGGTCGCTAAGCGTATGGTTAATGCTAAACGTATTGTGTTGTTTGGGATTGGCTCCTCAGCGATTGTGGCGAGTGATATTTTCCATAAACTGATCAGGGTAAACAAGCACACATTATTTAGCTATGACTTGCATGTTCAACTGAGCTATTCTGCAAATTTGAGTGCCGATGATTTTGCAATTGCAGTGACTGCGCGTGGAAATACACAAGAAATCAATAACATGTTGCATTCCGCTAAAGAGGCTGGCTGTTCTACTGTTGCCTTATGCCGTTTTGGGCAAGATGAAGCAACAAAACTGGCCGATTTCACCTTACCGTACTTTTATGATGAACAGCACACGCAGCTTGGAGTCATTACCCCACAAGTTTTGCAGATGGTGACGTTCGATACGCTGTTTTTTAAATACCTTACTCTCGCAGACAGTGATGCTGATACAGCACTGCAAAAAGGGCGGCGAGCCCTGATACAAGGCAAGAATTAATGATTTTAACGGAGTTAGCCATCGGTGCAGTGATCGGATTGATTATTAGCACTACAGGAGTTGGCGGTGGGGTGATTGTTTTGCCAATACTCACCTACTTTTTCGGCTTAAATGCATTAGCTGCGGTGGCAACAGCGAACTTTTTATCGATGTTGATGAAAATATCCTCCTCATATATGCACTTTCGCCTCGGCAATATCCCATTCAAAGGGGCAATGATTGTTTTAGCAATTATGTTGCCAAGTACGTTTTTAGCCAGTTTGTTGGTGACATGGCTGGGTAGTCTTGAGGGATATGAAAAACAAGTTGAGTGGGGGATTAATCTTCTCGTTGCAGCTGCAATTATTTTTTCCCTTTATTTATTTGTACAGAGAATGTTTTTCGCCGCGCCAGCAAAGATAACTGTAGTGCAGGCCTCCCAATTGAAGTCCATGGCACTTCCTGCAGTATTAGCGGGGATTGTTCTCGGGGCGACAGGGGTTGGCGGTGGCGTGGTCGTCTTGCCCATGTTGTTACGTTACATGCAATTGAATATTAAGCAGGCGATAGGCACCTCGATTTTTGTCACAACGGTATTGTCGGGGTCATCGGCACTGGCTTATGCGCAGGAAGGGTATACTGACTTAAAACTGGCGCTTATTTTATGTGTGGGCGCATTGATTGTCATGCCAGTGGCGAAATATTTGCTGGTTCACCTGTCAGAGCGCACATTTCAATACATTACCCTGTTACTGATCACCTGCAGTGCAATCATGATGACACTGAATTTATTCTCTTTTTAAACAGATAGCCCTATTATTGATATTGTGAATAATAGGGCAAGTGAGCTAATCTAAATCCCATTTCTTTAAGTGATTCAGTTCTTTTTCCATTTCTTGGTAAATAAAAACGCGCTCATCATTTAGGTCTTCATCTTGCGAGGACGAATAGTGCTGCAACGCGAAAATAAGTAATCCCGCTGCAATCACTGAAATCAATAGACTGGAAAGGTGTTTCGACAACGGTGTAGATTGCGGTGCGAGAACAAAGGCTCCACTAATGACTGCCCCTAAAATAGCCCCGCCGATATGGGCTGCGTTATCAATGCCAGACTGCAAACCATTCACTAAAGTTAAAGCAATCATCCCAATGATATTATACAGCGGGCGTTTTAATTGGTTTTTTTCTTCGATGGACAAGTTGGGGTTATTCAGGGCTTTTAAAAGATAAATAACCGAAGCGGCAGCAAGCCCCATAATGGCACCTGACGCACCAATACTCACAGTGATATAAACCATATTATCAGGTAAATATAAGCTGTTCCATGAATTCATTGATGCACGGCTGGTGGCTTCACGAATACTCTCGCTATATTGCCAATAAGCACTAAAAAAGGCTGCACCAATACCTGAAAATAGGTAGATAGCGAGGTATCTGAATTTGCCGTATGTCCGCTCACATTCAATCCCTATTACAAACAGAGCCAAGGTATTTAAGGCGAGGTGAAAGCCCCCTGAATGCAACACCATACTCATCGGGTAGCGCCACCAATCCCCCGTTAAGGAGAGTTGGTAAACATTTGCACCAAATATTAATAAGTTATTTTCTTGGGAATCAAGGGGCGCTGCATAGGTAAGCTGATAAAAATAAACGGTGATATTTATGGCGACTATCAATAAGGTGAGTGCCATGGCCCAAATGGAAAACTTCGGTTTATGGGGAGCGTGTGTCTCTAAAGGGTCAGCCATTTCAATATCCTATCTTCGCTTTGTATTGATATATTAAATAAGCTAAGCCATTAGCGCAATTTACCATTATCTGAACTCGGGTATTTTCTCTTTTTTCAGATTAATGAGGAAAATAAAAAAGGCGCAATTTTATGCGCCTTTCAATTTAATAAACAACAAATTAGAACGAGGTACGTTTATAAGTACGGTATTCTGGTTTCCAGAAATTACGTTCAATGGCTTCATCTAAAGCGCTGTCAGAGGTGACGGTTGCTACACCTTGAATCTGCGCTTCTTTGGCAACTTGTTTGGCAATAACGCGCGAAACATCTTGGATATCCGATAGCAATGGTAATAAAGCACCTTCGCCATTTTTTGCCAGTGGTGAACAGCTTGCTAATGCGCGGCTCGCTGCCATCAACATACCATCAGTCACTCGTTTTGTGCCTGACGCGATAACCCCTAGGCCTATTCCTGGGAAAATATAGGAGTTATTGCACTGGGCAATTGGGAAAACTTGGTCTTTGTAAGACACTGGGCTAAACGGGCTGCCTGTTGCAACTAATGCTTTTCCGTCTGTCCAATTGATGATGTCTTCTGGGCGAGCTTCAACGCGTGAGGTTGGGTTAGACAATGGCATCACAATTGGGCGTTCACAGTGTTTATGCATCTCTTTGATGATTTCTTCAGTGAACAAGCCAGCTTGGCCAGAAACGCCAATCAAAATAGTTGGTTTGGCATTGCGAACCACATCCAGCAGCGAAATTGAATCACTGTCCACATCCCAACTGGCTAAATTAGCGCTATCTTGCGTTAATTTAGCTTGGAAATCGAGCAGGTTAGGGAGTTTATCCGTCAATAAACCAAAGCGGTCAACCATGTAAATGCGTGAGCGAGCTTCTTCGTCGCTTAACCCTTCGGATTTCATTTGGGCAATAATTTGCTCGGCGATACCACAACCAGCTGAGCCTGCACCCAAGAACGTCACACGTTGGTCACTTAATTTACTGCCTGCGGCATTGCTGGCGGCGATGAGGCTACCTAATGCTACGGACGCAGTCCCTTGAATATCATCGTTAAAGCAGCAAAGCTCATCACGGTAACGGGTTAATAACGGCATCGCATTTTTCTGTGCGAAGTCTTCAAATTGCAATAAAACATTTGGCCAACGGCGCTTAACTGCTTGCACAAACTCATCGAGGAATTCGTTATATTCGTCACCGGTAATACGTGGATGACGCCATCCCATATACAGCGGGTCATTCAAGCGTTGTGGGTTATTCGTTCCTACATCAATAACAATTGGTAAGGTATAAGCAGGGCTGATACCGCCACATGCGGTATACAGTGACAGCTTACCAATTGGAATGCCCATGCCGCCGATACCTTGGTCACCAAGGCCTAAAATACGCTCACCATCTGTGACAACGATGACTTTTACATTTTGTTTTGTGGCATTTTGCAGCATGTCGTCAATATGTGCGCGGTTTGGATAAGAAATAAATAACCCACGGGCACGACGATAGATATCAGAGAAATGTTCGCACGCTTCACCCACAGTTGGAGTGTAGATGATTGGCATCACTTCCGTTAAGTGGGCATCAATCAAGCGATAAAATAAGGTTTCGTTGGTATCTTGAATGTTTCTTAAGTAGATGTGTTTATCGATATCTGTTTTAAAATCAATTAATTGACGATAAGCACGCTCAACTTGCTCTTCGATAGTTTCAACTTGTTCAGGCAGCAAGCCATGCAGGTTGAAGTTCGCGCGCTCTTCTTCAGTGAACGCACTGCCTTTATTCAATAAAGGGAATTCAAGTAAAATTGGGCCAGCATAGGGGATATAGAGAGGGCGTTTTGTTTCGTATTCATGTTCCATGAAATATCACTCTTCGGACGATTAATCAACAAAGTCAGGGTAGATCCTAAGCTAAACAGGAAATATGTACAGTAAATAATGATGCAAAATCGTTAAAAATTTTATAGACATAATAAAGAATTTAGTTAAGGAATGAAACTAAAGCGTACTTTTAGGTTGTGATTACGACGGGTAGATCACGGTTAGCAACATAATGGTTTTAATCCATTTTTTAAATTTAAAGGTGTAAATACAGTTTTCTTTATTATTTCTTGAATTTTTTAATTGATGTTTATCTTTTGTCTAATGAATTATTTTTTAACTAAATAGCGGTAAAACTATATTTAAAAATATCATATATTGCTGCATGTTTTTTATTGATTTATTTTTATGTTAATTTTTATCAACATAAAAGGCGGTAAATATGAGGTTTTTATTTTTTACTTTAATTTTATTACTAACAGCATGTAATGGCGGTCAAACGCTAAAGGTAAATAATAAGGATGAAAAGAATATAACATATGGGGAATCTGAATATAAAAAGGTAAAATTACTCGCCGGGTTGAATTTCAGTTATATGTATATCGCAATGAGAATGCCTGAAAATATAACTAAATATAAGCATAACAAGTTAGCTCATGTTAGGGTTATAGCGGATTTTATAAAGCTAGATAAAAAGTGTTTTGATGAAGGAATTGATTATAAAAAAGCAATTGTTTTATATCATGAATCATTAGATAAAAGGAATGTGTCTCGTACTATTTGGTTTTTTGAACATATTTTAAATGTAATAGATGAAAACGAAAGAGATATAGTATGGAAAGCCTATCTTTATACAATAAATAAAGGTGGTAGAAAGGATGAATTAGCATTAATTATGAAAATATGGTACGCGATGTTAATAGAAGCGGCTAAGCCACCATCTGAAAAACAACAAAGAAGTATTGAATGGCTTTCTATTGCAAGACAAATTTCGACAATAAATAAGATGGAGAAACACATTAATAGTATGTGGACTAATAATCTTAAAACTAAATCTATAGGATTTAGAAATGAATAGAGCAAAAAATAATTATAACATTATTATTTTATTTATTACTTTACTGCTTTTTTCATTTCAACCTTTAGGTTTGGAACCAAAAAATAAAAAACAAAGTATATTTATAGAAATTATCCATGACTATATGTATGTCACTATGGATGAATATAAAAGACCTTTATCAAAGGAAAATATGAAGAAGTTCCACTATGAATCAGCATTGGCACATATAGAGTTTTTAAAAAATTGGTTTGATGTAAATAAGGATAAAAAAACTAGAAAAGGGGATGTTAATTTCCATGAAGCTGTCATGATAAATAAAAAAGGGTTTAAGGCATCAGATTTACCTTATGATGCATGGTTCTTTGCTGATATTTACGATGTTCTTGATGATGCTGAACGAGATAAATTTTGGCAAGACATTCTTAATGCTATTTCCCACCCAGAAACAAATGCTGAGGTAAACGTATTTATTAAGCTTTGGTCAAAAATGAGGTTCGAGACAGATAGCCAATCTGTTGATAAAAAGAAGCCAAGCCAGCGGTGGTTAAATAGAATGAAAAAGATCCCCTTAGTTATTGAAATGGTAAAAACCATGGAAGCTGTTGAAGATTTATTCATTTATTCTCATCCGGAGCTTATTCAATAATTTTTAAAGTAATATTAAGGTTTAAATAGAATATGCGATTGAATATTTATTTAATATTTCCATTAATACTATTCTCGTGTGTAATTAATGCAAACAACAGACCTGGGTTTGTATGTGGGAAGTTTAATAATACAATAGTTGAGGTGCCGAGTGACTATGTGTATACCTTTGCAGAATATGAAGGGTATAGTTATTTTGCCCCAAGATTTATTGAAAATAAAAAAGGATGTGAAGCTAATTTTAGAATTCTGCCAATGAGGATGTCTTGGTCTGATTTGAAACCATCTAATGAGGTTAGTAATGATGTTAAAATTATAGAGGTTTATGTTGAACCATTAAAGGGAGACCCTGAAAAATATTTGAGTTATAGAAAACACGTGTATTTAGATATGGGCTACCTCAAAAGAAAGGGGGATTTATATTATGATGAAGAGTTGGATCTTTATTTTACTGAAGTGACTGTAAAAATACGAAGAAGTATTGGTCATAAAGAAGATATGTATTTTAATAAAAAAGGATATTATTGGAAGGAAATTAATAATGAAGTGATTTTTTTAATTGAGTGTGAATGGTTAGCAATTGATGAGAAGTATCATAAGTGTTTTCAATATTTTTTGATTCCAGAAATAGGAACTAAGGTTAAATTTTATTTTGATGCTAAAGAATTATCTAATAGCAATATAATGAGGGAAAAAATACGATTTTTTTTACTCGATCATGTTAAAAATTAGGAGATGATATGAGAAATCAAGAAATTAGAGAGGGTGATTTAGAGTTAACTCGTAGTGATGTTTCTAATGCAATTAAAATTTTATTAGTAACCAAAGAACCAAAGTTGATGTATGAATATTTGGAAAGTAAAGGAGACCGATATGCTAAATTAGCTAATAGTGTGGTTAAAGGTGATTCTCTTTCAGGTGCTTTTGCGCTTAATTATTTAGATGAAGCTATTTTAGAGTATATTGGAGTACAAGATGAGTTTATAATTGAGCGTATTCGCTATGATATGGCAATAGCCTATGCTCAAACCCTAAAAAATAGATTTGAAGATGGAAAGGATGTAATCTATGGTGATATAAATCACATAGAGGCTAAATTATTTCATAGTAGTGTATTTTCTTATTATAATCTTCCTTCTGATGCATGGACTTTAGAACCTGTATTTTTTGTGTTACCTAGAGAACAAAGAGAGAGTTATTGGCAGAGAGCTTTAAATTCTGTAGGTGATATAGAAAGTGAAACATTATTAAGTATAAATACTAAAGATATAATGTTTAGAGCATTATATGAAGGTCCAGCGCATATGCAGCCTAAAATACATAGTTGGATTAAACGGGTTATGGATATTGATAATGTAGTAGATGGTGTGGTGGTTACAACCAAGAAATCTTATCAAAATATTATATCTCATATAGAAGAAGATAATATGGATAGAATAAATACAATTATTTA
The DNA here is from genome assembly GCF_050446505.1 of Providencia sp. SP181. NCBI lineage: Bacteria > Pseudomonadati > Pseudomonadota > Gammaproteobacteria > Enterobacterales > Morganellaceae > Providencia > Providencia sp. SP181. Next base: position 338,110 of record NZ_JBBPXM010000004.1, on the reverse strand, counting down.
TAACACAGGAAACCCTTTAATTGATAAAGGAACAGAGCGTTTTTCATTTTGGGATTATCCTTCACAACATTTAGAACCATTTCAAGTACAAACAGATTGGCGTGGCCAAACGGAATTTACACATAAAAATCTATTGTCTGAATATTATTTAGAAAGACCTGACTATATATTACCAGAAACAGGCTTATTTGATTCACCATCAGTTAATTATCAGCCAAATGTTGCTCATTATGATCATATGATTGATGATTTAAGGGGAAATATGCCATCAATAAACAACAAATCAACATCTCCAATTAAGTATTCACATAATATGGTAGATAAATCGATATCGGAAAGCACTTATTCGAAAGCCGAATCGAATAGACAATTAGCACCACGTACAACAAACCTATTTGATGGATTAAAGTTTAAGGATAATGTAACACCAACAAATCATTATCTAGAACGTCCAAGTGTTGTTCTTCCGGGAACTCCAGGATTTAAAGACTTCCCTACAGATACAATAAAAAATAATTATCATTTTGAAAATATGGTTGGTCAGCTAAGCGATAATATGTCATCAATGGATTCATTCGATGGTTTTTCTAATAACCATTTTTCAGACAGAACAGCATCAAATATACCATCTCGGTTTTCTGGCTATTCATCAAATTCATTTTTTAGTTAGTTACTGAATTAAAGTTTTATCAATTTATTAAAAATATATGAAACATAAAAAATGGTTATTGCCAATAACTAGTCTGTTGACAATAACCATACATAGAGCATGAGAGAGAATTAATCCAAATAAGCTAATTCAATATTTTGGCAACCCAGTGCTTGTAATGTATTTTCGGTAACACACCAATGTTTGATAATCGCATCTTGCTTTTCAACAAATTTAGCTTGGTCGATGGCGTGAATATCTTTACCTGAGAGGTTAATCATAATTAACGCCGCTTGCAGTGGTGGCAAACTTGGGTTGAATGCGGCATTTTCTGCGTAGCGGCCTGTAAATAATGAACCATCTTTTAACTGTAACGCAATACCTGAATGGGATTGGCTATAAGGCGCATGGGATTGGTTTGCTGCCTCGATTGCAGCAGTTAATAACCTGTCGCGGCTTTGGTTTTTATAACCATGGTCGACAGGGTCTAGCAGTAAAGTGGTAATATTGAGGTCAGAAGGCCCAAACGAGTCGGGTAAATAGTGGTGTAGTACCGCAGGTGTGCGGCCGGGTAAATTCACCATAATTTTACCACCTTCGCGTAATTCATTCATAAACTGGCGGCAGTGGCCACATGGGGTGTAATTCACAGTGATCGACGTAATTTGCTTTTCGCCTTTCATCCATGAATGGGTGATCGCGCATTGCTCCGCGTGGATCACTTGCCCCATCGAAACATGGCTAAATTCCATATTGGCGCCGAAATATAAATTACCGCTAGCGCCGCAAGCAATTGCACCAACATGGAAATGGGAGATTGGCGTAACGGCATAGGCCGCTGCAAAAGGGAGTAGTGAGAATGCTAATTCTGAGTCGCTAACACCGCTTTGCGCTTTAATGTGCTGCACTTGCTCAGCCGTTAGCATTCCAGGAAAATCGGATTTATCAATGATAGGTCTAAGTACAGACTGTAGCTTCTCTGGAAGCTCGGCCCAAGCGGCCTTAAATCTTGAATGCATGAGTTACCCTCCCTATTTAATTGTTTTCATTCTATTCAATAAAGTACATATTGATATGTGATTTAAATCACTAATTTAAATGAAACATATGAAACAAATTCTTTAATTGAGAGATATATCTCATGTTTTTAGTGTTCAATGATAAGTAAGAGAACATCGTTTTCTCTTACTCATCATACTTAACGGAGTGTTTAACTAATAAGATTAGCTAAAAAGATGCAAAATGACAGGAAATATAAATGGCGCACTTAACGAGGTGATCACCCCACAGGTCATCAATGCGAGCGAACTATAAGCACCCTCAATGTAATTAACCTCAGCGCAACGTGCGGTGCCTAATGCGTGGGAAGCCGTTCCCATCGCAAGCCCACGAGACGCATGGGTGCGTACACGTAAAGCATCAAATAAACTGTGGCCAAACATGGCGCCTAAAATCCCCACAAACAACACACAAGCGGCACTAATTGCAGGGATCCCACCAATTGAATCGGCAACCGCCATCGCAATTGGCGTCGTAACAGATTTCGGTAATATTGAGGCGGCGATATCTGGCGTTGCCCCAAGCCAAAATGCAATTGCTGCGCCACTGAACATCGCGACGATGCTACCCGCAAAGCAGATACTAAACAAAGATTTCCATTGGGCACGAATTTGGTGCATTTGCTCATACAGGGGGAAAGCCAATGCCACAACGGCGGGTTGCAGTAAATCATTCAGGATTTTACTGCCCGCAAAATAATGCTCATAGGATGTATTGGTGATAACCAGTATGGCAATAAGCACCGCAATGGTAATTAATAATGGGTTTAATATCGGTAATTTAAATTTCACTGATAATTTGCGGGCAAGGTAAAACACCACAATTGTCAGCGGTAACGACCACCAAATGTGCGTTAACATTATTCATTCCCCTTAGTTTTATCATTATTAATCACCGAAGAAATTGGCTCTTCAGGAGGAAGGGGAACTTCATCAGGTTTAGCACCCACGACAGGGCGTTCTTTGTGGATATAGTTGGAACTGATAGCGACGACTATCATTACAATTAAGGTACTGACCACACAAGAAACCACAATCGGGAGCAGCTGTTGACTCAGTAAGTCATAGTAATTCATGATCCCCACACCGATAGGCACAAATAGAATGGTCATATTTTTCAATAAAATACTGCATCCAGGTTGTGCCCAATGTGCAGGGATAACTTGCAGCGCCAGCAGTGCAAATAAAATGAGCATGCCGACAATACTGCCAGGGATAGCAAAAGGAAGTAGGGTAGAGATAAGGTTTCCGATAATCAGGCAGAGGTAAAGTATTGCGAAAGCGCGCAAATACTGCCATCCCGTTATCAGTACCTGTTTAAATGACATGAGATCCGTCCTGTAGCTTGATATCTATTCATCATACAATTAACTAGAGAGTTGTGCTATAGATCACAAGAAAATATCTTAACATTCTGCGATGGGAAACTGAAACACACAGACTGCTAATGTACTCACGAAGACAAGGTTTAAGCTAATATCTTTGAGGTATACTTTATTAAATATTTATTACGTATATCACAGTTATTATTTTTTATTTTAAAAGTAGTTGAACTATAGCGTTTAGCCGATAAATTAAATAATTAAAGAGTATTTAAAATGATTGAATAATTGAATAATTGAATAATTGAATAATAAATAAGGAAATAAATGGATTATATAGATCTCAGAAGTGATACATTAACTAAAATTTCACCCAATGATTTAATTAATGTGGATTTTAGTAAGATAGGAGACGATTGCTACAATGAGGATGAATATGTTAAAGGGTTAGAATGTTTTGCCGCAACGTTATTTGGAAAAGAATCAGCATTATTTATGCCATCTGGAACAATGAGCAATCAAATAGGTCTTAGGGTACTAGCAAATCCTGGCGATGAGGTAATTACTGAAACAGGTTATCATATTTGTTATTTTGAATCTTCTCCAACATCTGCACTTAGCGGGATTGTTATTAATAATATTAAAACAAGTAGTGGAATATTAACGGTTAAAGATGTCATTGAAGCCATAAATAATAAATCAAGGTGGTCAAATTTATATGCAATTCCTAAGGTCATCTCGATAGAAAGTAGTATTGGAACCTATGGAGGATGTATATTTCCTATTGAAGAAATTAAGGCATTAAGAAAATTATGTGATGATAGAAGCATTTCATTATTCAATGGGGATTTTTAGAAAATAGAAAAATGAAAAATGAAAAATAAAATATTAGCGTCAAGGTTTTTGTCTGGTGTTTCATTTTATAGCTTTTTACCCTTCTACTCTCTTTACTTATTAAACTATAAAGAACTTACAAAAGAAGATATTGCAATTATATTATTTGTGTTCTTATTTGTAAGTAGAGGTTTTTCTTTACTTTCACACTATATTATTTTTTTGTTAGGCTATAAGATTACATTCATTATGAGCTATCTGCTAACATCATTAGCGATAGCTATGACCTACCTTTTAAGTGAAGTTAGCTCATTTATTATTTTTTCTGCAATTATAGGTGCTGGGTTCTCAATTGCGAATATATGTACTAGTCTTTTTTTGGCTGAAAACTCTTTGCATTCAAATAGAATGAGAAATTTTTCTATTTTAAATGTCATCGTTAATATATCTTCAGCGTTAGGTGGTGTTTTAGGCGAGTTTTTTTACAATAAGTCATATCCTGGTGTTATTTTATTTCCTGCTTTGATTATGTTTTTTTCAGCTATATATTCAATGGGAATAAAAGACAGTGCAATCTCTAATGAGAATAATAATACAATAAGAGTATCTGCAAGCTTTAGTGAGTGGTGTGTTTTTGTTTTGTATAGCGCTGTTTCTTTTTTCATGATAGGTGTGATACTAAGGAATCTTGCATATCACTATGAATTATACTCAAAGATTGAAATGAAATATATTTCAGTTTCATTACTTTTCGCTTTAAATGCAGGGATTATTATTACTCTACAAATGAAAGTGACAAACTTTTTAGCGAATAAAAATCTACTTATTCAAAATATTATCTATAAAATAAGTTTATTATTAACAGTAAGTATTTTGTTTTTTTTGGATTTTAATTCGGCAACCAGTTTGTATTTATTAATTGGTCTATTTTCTTTGTGTGAGTTAGTTTGGAGTCCGTATAATAATAGCCTTTCTATTATCAAATGTCCGTTTGAGAATAAAAAAATGTCATTATCCTTATGTGTTTTTTTCTGGGGTGTTGCAGAATCATGTGGCGCGTATTTTGGCCTTATAGCAGAACTATATCAATTAAATTATGTATTGCCTTTTTTTATTATAATATTACTTATTTTTTTATTTGGGGTTGAGCATTTTTTAACTAAAAGGAATAAATATGAAAACGATAGTTTTTGTTGAATGTAATATATCAGGCACAGGAGTCAGTGCGTTAAAAATTGCCAAGCGTTTAGGTTATCATACAGTATTGTTTACTAAGGAATGTGCATTTTATCGAAAGATACCCGATGATCCAACATTGTATGTTGATGATATTATTGAGTTAAACACAGACTGCATGGTGTCTGTTTTACATAAAGCAATGCAATATAACACAGTTGGAGTTGTGGCATTTGGTGACTATCGTTTAGTGACGGCGGCGGCAGTATCTCATGCCTTAGGCTTACCATCCCCAAGTATTAAAGCTTTAGTTTCATGCCGATATAAAAATATATCGCGGGAAATACTTTCTAATAAAGAAGAAAACATTAAATTTAAAGTCTGCCAGATTGGAGAAAATATAGATTTTTCAGAGTTTACGTTTCCTTTAGTTGTCAAACCTTGTGATGATAGCGGTAGTAGTCAAGTCACGATTTGTTCTAATATTGAAGAGGCTAATATTGCTGTTACAGAGCTAATTAATTTTCGAATTAATAATCGAGGTTATAAATTATCATCGTATTATTTAATTGAAGAGTTTATTCAAGGTAGTGAATACAGCGCTGAAGTATATTGGAATATTGAATTAAATCAATGGGAAGTATTAGGTATAACCGAAAAAATAACTACGCAAGGGAAATACGCTGTAGAAATAGGGCATAATTTTCCTTGTAAATTGGAATTAAAAAATAAAATAGAGGAGACAATTATTGGCTGGTTAAACCGGCTTGGATTGTCACATACAGTTGCTCATGTTGAGTTTAAACTCGATAATAATAAAATCAGGTTAATTGAAGTAAATCCAAGAGTCGCGGGAGGGATGATTGATAATCTTTGTGAAAACGTAACAGGTTTTAGTTTAGTTGAATGTTACTTATCGTTGCATGTGAAGGGGATGTCATATATACCGCAATCTGTTGTTGAAAATCGATTTGCATCAATTCGTTTTATAACACCTACAAAATTAGGAACGATTAAAACGATTTCTACAGCACTTGTGTTATCACCATCATTACTATACAAATTTGTTTCGACCCCTATTGATGCTAAAGCTCTTAAAGATAGTTATAGCCGTCTTGGTTACATTGTAGTTTATGGAACTTGCGCTGAAGAGGTTATTACTTCGGTGGAGAGCAAATTACAGCAAATAAAAATTGAGTATATTGAGTAATATTTGGGGGTAGAAAACAACCCTAATGACTTAGTGTATAAGTATTAGGGTTGTTATAGCGTTTAATTAATAGATACTAATACAGGTGTTACTTAACTTGCATACCTGGCTGTGCGCCGCTATCAGGGCTGAGCAGATAAATGTCTTTTCCACCAGGGCCTGCTGCCATGACCATACCTTCGGAAATACCAAAGCGCATTTTACGTGGAGCAAGGTTTGCGACCATCACCGTTAAACGGCCTTCTAATGCTTTCGGGTCTGGGTATGCAGAGCGAATGCCAGAGAACACTTGGCGCGTTTCACCACCAATATCTAACTGTAATTTCAGTAATTTGTCTGAACCCTCAACAAAGTCAGCCTGTTTGATTAGTGCAATTCGCAGGTCGATTTTTGCAAAATCATCAAAGGTGATCGTATCTTGAATTGGGTCATCCGCCAGTGGGCCAGTGACTTGCTGGATTGGCTTGATGCTCTCTTTTGATGCTTCAACCATTGCATCCACTTTTGTCATTTCAATGCGGTTAAATAGCGCTTTGAAAGGTGCAACACTGTGACCAAGTAATGGTGTGTTAATCGCATCCCAAGATAACTCAGTATTTAAGAACGCTTCTGCACGTTTGGTCAGACCTGGTAAAACGGGTTTCAGGTAAGTCATCAATATACGGAACAGGTTAATCCCCATTGAGCAGATATCTTGCAGCTCTTGGTCTTTGCCTTCTTGTTTAGCAACTACCCAAGGGGCTTTTTCATCAACATAGCGGTTAGCAATATCCGCTAGTGCCATGATTTCGCGGATCGCTTTGTTGTATTCGCGATTGCTATAATCTTCACCAATGACTTTTGCCGCATCAACAAACTGTTGATATAACTCAGGCTCTGCTAAGTTTGCAGATAACTTGCCATCGAAGCGTTTAGCAATAAAGCCTGCGTTACGCGAAGCTAAGTTAACCACTTTGTTTACAATATCGCTATTGACGCGCTGAACGAAATCTTCAAGGTTTAAATCAATATCATCGATACGAGAAGACAGTTTTGCCGCGTAGTAATAACGTAAGCAGTCCGCGTCTAAATGGTCTAAATATGAACGCGCAGTGATAAAAGTACCACGCGATTTTGACATTTTCGCGCCATTAACCGTGACATAACCATGGACAAATAGGTTAGTTGGTTTACGGAATTGGCTGCCTTCTAACATCGCAGGCCAGAACAGGCTGTGAAAATAGACGATATCTTTACCGATAAAGTGGTAAAGATCTGTTTTCGAGTCTTTATTCCAGAATTCATCGAAACTCAGGTCACCGCGTTTGTCGCACAGGTTTTTAAATGAACCCATGTAACCAATTGGTGCATCTAACCAGACATAGAAATATTTACCTGGCGCATCTGGGATTTCAAAGCCGAAATACGGTGCATCGCGGGTAATATCCCACTGTTGCAGACCTGATTCGAACCATTCTTGCATTTTGTTCGCGACTTGTTCTTGCAGCGCACCCGAGCGAGTCCATGCTTGCAGCATGTCGCTAAATGCAGGTAAATCAAAGAAAAAGTGTTCTGAATCACGCATTACAGGTGTTGCACCAGAGATAACAGAACGCGGGTTGATTAATTCTGTTGGGCTGTAGGTTGCGCTACACACTTCACAGTTATCACCGTATTGGTCTTCTGCTTTACATTTCGGGCAAGTACCTTTAACGAAGCGGTCTGGTAAGAACATGCCTTTTTCTGGGTCGAAAAGCTGAGAAATAGTGCGGTTTTTAATAAAACCGTTATTTTTCAGTTTCCCATAAATCAGTTCTGATAATGCTTTATTTTCTTCACTGTGTGTCGAGTGATAGTTATCATAGCTAATGGAAAAACCTGCAAAATCGTTCTGATGTTCTTGGCTCACTTCAGCAATCATGGCTTCAGGCGTGACACCTAGCTGTTGTGCTTTAAGCATGATTGGGGTTCCGTGCGCATCGTCAGCACAGATAAAATGAACCTCTTTGCCGCGCATTCGCTGATAACGGACCCAAATATCAGCCTGAATGTGCTCCAGGATATGACCAAGATGGATTGAACCGTTAGCATAGGGTAACGCACAGGTTACCAGTAATTTATTCGCGACTTGAGACATAGTAACTTTCTTACTTCCATTATTTGAAAAGGGTCTTTGATGTTAACCGATCAAAACCATCGCTGCTAGGGATATAAAAGATTAATTGGAAATTTGTTGGAAAAAGAAATTTTCGCCTCTTCTTGGCTTTTCCTGCGCTTGGCAATCACTATTTTTTATGTTCTCTGTTATGATTAACCTCAGTCAAAGTATATCCGTCTAATCTCAGGTAGCTTATCGAGTTATATAGGATATCTATAAGTTCAAAAATATAAATAAAGGAGCCGGGATGAACGATAAATCCCCCGAGCAGAACAAACCAGAACTGCTGACTGAACAAGTCTCCAAAGTTTTGGCTTCATTTACACACCCAACGCTGCAACGTAATCTGATTTCCATCAAAGCGTTACATCATTGTGCAATGTTGGACAATGTGCTGCACGTCGAATTAGTCATGCCATTTGTTTGGAAAGGGCCTTTCCAAACGCTGATTAGCGAAAAAACGGCAGAACTGAAGCAGTTAACTGGCGCTCATGCGGTTGAGTGGAAACTGCGTCACGATGTGACGACGCTAAAACGCGCTAACGATTTGCCTGGTATCAAGGGTGTGCGCAATATTCTGGCGGTGAGCTCAGGTAAAGGCGGTGTGGGTAAATCCAGTACTTCTGTCAACCTCGCGCTAGCACTGGCGCAAGAAGGGGCGAAAGTTGGTATCCTTGATGCGGACATTTATGGTCCGTCAATTCCAAATATGCTAGGCACAACACTAGAGCGCCCAACGTCTCCTGATGGCCAGCACATGGCGCCGATTATGGCGTATGGCTTAGCGACTAACTCCATCGGTTATTTAGTCACTGACGATAACGCAATGGTATGGCGTGGCCCAATGGCAAGTAAGGCGTTAATGCAAATGCTGCAAGACACCTTATGGCCTGATTTAGACTATTTAGTGATCGATATGCCACCAGGAACAGGGGATATCCAATTAACTCTGTCACAAAACATCCCTGTAACAGGCGCGGTTGTGGTGACAACGCCACAAGATATCGCATTGGTTGATGCCATGAAAGGTATCGTGATGTTTAAGAAAGTGAATGTGCCAGTGTTAGGCGTAGTAGAAAATATGAGCGCACATATTTGCAGTAACTGTGGCCATGTTGAGCCAATTTTTGGTACTGGTGGTGCAGAAAAACTGGCTGAAAAATACAACACGAAACTGTTAGGCCAAGTTCCGCTGCATATTTCTTTGCGTGAAGATCTCGATCGTGGTCAACCAACTGTTATGCGTGATCCTGAAGGTGAGTTTGCGGATATCTACCGTGAAATTGCATCGGGCATTTCAGCATTAATGTATTGGGAAGGGGATAAAATCCCAACGGAAATTTCATTCCGCGCGGTGTAGTTCACCATAATCTATTAGGGGCTATTTAGTGTTTAACATTAAATAGCCTTTTTTTATTTGTATTGCTTTCCTATCCAACCCACTTTCCCTTTTTCTGATTTATCTGTGGATTGTTTCTATATTGGGAAAGGATAGCGTAGAATAAAGTGATATTGTTGATGAATTCTTTTCCTATGGGCAAGGCCTAAAAGGTGATTATGAAATTTTTAATTTTTATTGTCGTCGTGGTGCTGATCGTTATTTATTTTTATAACCGTATCGTGGCATTACGCGAAGCCGTAGTTTCCAGCGAAACTGAAATTTCAGTTCAATTAGACAGACGCGGAAAAGTGTTTGATAGCTTACTTGCGACGGTGAAAAAATACTTAAGCCATGAAACGGAAGTGTTCAGTAAAATTACAGAGCTACGCACTCAGGCACAAAATTCAACGGGCGATAAAGCACGCGAAGCGGAAGATGCGCTATCCAAAATGGTGAGTAGTGGGGCGATTAATGTCGCAGTTGAAGCCTACCCAGAGCTGAAATCTGATGCAATCATGGCTAACTTGCAAGAGGAAATCGTTTCTTCAGAAAATAAGCTGTCTTTTGCAAAACGCGGTTATAACCGTTCATTAGAAACCTATAATGCGTATATTGCATCCATGCCAGCTGCGCTTATTGTTGGTATTATTCCGAGCTTAAAAATATCAAAAGAATACTGGCGTCTTGACGAAGAGACGATTAAGTCTGAAGAATCACGTCGCATTAATTTTGACTAATTATCGGTTTATCGTCATTTGGACAAATTATCGGGACAGCTTAGGACGTTCCGATAATTATCTGTGATAGAAAGCAGGGTATTTTATGGATTTTCGTAACGTCATACGTAAAAATAATATTCGGACTCGTTTTGTGGTGATGAGCTATATTTTTATTATGCTTATCATTGGGTTATTAGCGGATATTGCCACGCATCCAAATGAGCAGTTAGATTTGTTTGATAATGCAATGGAATTTGTGACGTTAAAAGAAATGCCAATTGCGACATTTATCGTTTTAGGTTTGACATTCCTTGGGTTGGTTTATATTCATTTTCGTGGTCATAAAATGATGTTGGCAGGGATGAATGCGAAAGAAATCAACCCAGAAAATGCCACCAGTTCAGAAGAAAAACAGCTGTTTAATATTATTGAAGAGCTGAGTTTAAGTGCAAGTTTAGGCTATATTCCTCGTTTATATATTTTAGAAAGTGATGAGCCAAATGCATTTGCCGCAGGTTGGAATGGCCGTAATGCATTGGTTGGGGTGACGCGCGGTCTGCTTCAAACGCTGAACCGCCAAGAAGTACAAGCCGTTCTGGCACATGAAGTCGGCCATATTATACATGGTGACTCGAAGCTGACTTTGTATGTGGGGATTTTAGCGAACGTGATTTTAACGATAACCAACGTATTTAGTCAGATTTTTATTCGTACCGCAGGGCGAAGCCGTAATAATGCTGCCAATAAAGCCCAAATGATTTTATTGGTGTTGAATTTTGTGTTGCCGTGGATCACACAAATTCTGTATTTTTATTTGTCCCGCACCCGTGAGTATATGGCGGATGCGGCGGCGGTTGATCTTACCTCTGATAACCAAGCCATGATCAGCGCGCTGAAAAAAATATCAGGCAAGCATGCAACCCATGAATATGATCAGAGCAGCACAGGGCAAGCTTATCGAAAAGCAGCTTATATTTTTAATAAGGGGGATTCTGTTTTTTCCACTCACCCGTCTATTGAAAACCGCATTGCCGTTTTAGAAGGGAAAAAGCAGTTTTAGCCACATAAATTAAAGGGCTAATTGGAAATCTCCCCTTTTTCATTAAATATTGGCGTTTTTTTTAGCGAACTTTGCCGAAGGACGCTGGAACAACACGCCATTACCTCCTATAATTCCGCCAACGTAACATTTTGATGTTATGTATTTTCATTTCTAAAATATTTAACCAGGTTATCATTTTATGACTGACATAGCGCATCACTGTACCATTGTAGGTATATCGGGAGCCTCTGCATCTGGCAAAAGCTTAATTGCAAGCACTCTATATCGTGAATTACGAGAAAAGGTCGGTGATCATAATATCGGTGTTATTCCAGAGGACTGTTATTATAAAGATCAAGCAGATGTACCGATGGAAGAACGACTTAAAGTGAACTATGACCATCCTAATTCAATGGATCACAGTTTGCTTTATGAACACCTCAGATCACTAAAAAGTGGTCAAGCAGTAGAAATTCCGCAATACGACTATGTCGCTCACACTCGCAAAGAAAAAACCATTACATTCAAACCTAAAAAAGTCATTATCATTGAAGGCATTTTATTGTTAACCGATAAACGCTTACGTGGTGAGATGGATTTTTCGATTTTTGTTGATACACCACTCGATATTTGCTTGATGCGTCGTATTAAACGTGATGTAAATGAACGAGGCAGAACATTAGATTCCGTGATTGACCAATACAATAAAACGGTTCGCCCAATGTTTTTACAGTTTATTGAGCCATCGAAGCAGTATGCCGATATTATTGTGCCTCGTGGCGGGAAGAACCGTGTGGCAATTGATATCTTAAAAGCGAAGATCGGGGAATTTTGCCAAGAGTAATCAAGGTAAAAACTAACATTATGAAGGGGGAAACAGCCATGCGTCTTTGTGACCGCGATATTATTCAATGGATGGATGATGGCAAATTAGTCATTAGTCCGCGCCCACCTGTTGAACGGATCAATGGTGCGACCGCAGATGTCCGTTTAGGAAATCAGTTTCGTGTTTTTCGTGGACATACCGCGGCATTTATCGATTTAAGTGGCCCAAAAGATGAAGTGAATGCTGCACTGGATCGTGTGATGAGTGATGAGATCGTGCTGAGCGAAGACGAGCCATTTTTCTTACATCCAGGGGAATTAGCACTTGCAGTGACGCTTGAGTCTGTTACGCTCCCAGATAACCTTGTGGGTTGGCTTGATGGTCGCTCATCACTGGCTCGATTAGGCTTGATGGTGCATGTTACCGCGCATCGTATTGACCCTGGCTGGAAGGGGCAAATCGTACTAGAATTTTATAATTCAGGTAAGCTACCATTAGCATTACGCCCTGGCATGGTCATTGGGGCGCTAAGCTTTGAGCCATTATCAGGCAGTGCAGATCGCCCTTATAATAGCCGCCAAGATGCAAAATATAAAAACCAACAAGGGGCTGTTGGTAGCCGTATCAGTGAAGACTGATATTCGCTAAACTTCGCGGAAATTGTGTCATTAATGGATTTTAATGGTGTAATTTTCGCCCATTTTCAGGGAAAGTGATGGTGTGAGTTCACGTTGGTGATGGTCGCAGGTAAAGTTTAAGAGAGGGAAGCATGAAACGTTTTTTAACGACACTGATTATTTTACTTGTCGTCATTGTTGCGGGTCTGACAACATTAGTGATGTTGGTAAATCCGAATGATTTTCGTCATTATATTGTCGAGCAAGTAGAGAAAAAAAGTGGTTATCAGCTTGAATTTAATGGGGATATGCGCTGGCATGTTTGGCCAACGTTGAGCATTATCACCGGTCCCGTATCTTTAACTGCACCAAATGCATCCAAGCCTGCCTTGAGCGCTGAAAATATGCGTTTAGATGTTGAACTGTGGCCTTTGATTTCCCACCGTTTATCTGTTGAACAAATTGTGATTGATGGTGCAGTGATCCGTAAAACACCAGAAAGTGAGCCTCAAGCACATAGTAGCGACCCGATTGCACCTGGTGGCTCAACCTCTCAGACTCCCACTATTGATAAGAATAACTGGTTGTTAGATATTGAAAAAATTGATATTTCTAACAGTTTAGTGATTTGGCAAACACCAAAAGATGAATTTAACCTCCGCAATATTAATCTGTCACTGAAAAATAATAATAATAAACAGGTGGCGGTAAAATTCAGCGGTAACCTAAATAAAAACCAACAAGAATTTGTGTTCGATACTCGGGCAGATATTGATTTATCAGCGATAAATCAAAAAATCAGTGGTCAATTAATACAGTTTGATTATTCACTTAGTGGTGTAGATTTACCTGAAAATGGCATTTCTGGGCAAATTACTACCGATTTTTTGTATACCAAGGGGCAACAACCTAACGCGAATTTAACTAATCTATCGATTAAAGCCAATGAAAGCCTGCTAACAGGGAATGTTAGTGTAAAATTAGGTGATATCCCACAGCTGGCTGTTGAATTAACGTCTGAAAAATTAGATTTAGATAGTTTATTGGGGACGGTAGTGACCGCTTCGGCTTCTGAGCTGGAAACCAATAATAACCGTGTTGGGGTCAAGCCTGTTATTTCAGGGGCAAATACACAGCGATATGATTTATCAGGTTTAAAATCATTCACGGCTAACGTTGACTTATCGGTAGGGAATTTAATTTACCGTGGAATGACTGTAACTGATGTGGTGATTAGTGCCCAAAATCAAACCCCGCGTTTAACGGTTTCTAAATTACAAGGGAAAGCATTTGGTGGTGAATTTTCATTACCTGTTACTCTAAATTATAGCGCAACCCCCGTTACTGTTTCAGCAAAACCTGACTTTAAAAACATCGATTCAGCACCGTTATTAAAAGCCTTCAATATGCCACAAAAACTGAGTGGTATTATCTCCCTTAATGGTGCGTTATCAGGTGTCGGCTATGATGATTATGCAGTGAAGAACCAATGGCAAGGGCCTGTTAGCTTTGAACTGAGAAATGCGAAATTACATGGGTTGAATATTCCACAACTAATTCAGCAATCAGTTTCCCGTGTGACGAATAAAATTAATGCACCTGTGAATACAGGGAATTATACAGAAGTTGAATTGTTCACAGTTAAAGGCTATTTAAACAAAGGCAATATGAGCATTTCATCAATGAATGCGCAGTCTTCTTTAGTGAATATTAATGGGCAAGGCCGTGTAAATATTCCAAATGAAACGATTGATGTGAATTTGGGCGTGAATATTTTTGGGGGATGGGCGGGGGATTCTCGTCTTGTTCAGCAATTGCAAGGAATGACTATTCCGCTGCGTATTTATGGTAATTGGCATAGCTTGCAATATCAGTTGGATGTGGAAAAACTGTTGCGTAATGAGCTACGTACGCAAGCGAAACAAGCTATTGGTAACTTCTTGAAAAAAGAAGAAAATAAAGGGCTAAATGAATTATTGAATGCGTTGTAGAAGAAAAATGCCGTTATATAATTATATTACGGCATTTTTTTCGATGATATCTAGAAAATTGAACAATTATTTTTTAATCAACGTTGATTTTTGATATCAATTCTTTTAATTTGTCTTTCATTTGCTTGCTGATTTCTTTCCATCTTTTCATATTTAGCATACTTTTGAAAAACATTATTTGTCTTATTACTTGAAATTACTTCCTGTTCCATTTTCTCGACTTGTGTCGTTAGGTTGTTGAGCTGAGGTTCTTTCTTCGGATTATGTGTATAAGAGCTTATAGAAAATGCGTTATTTTTATATTCAATGATTTTTTCTTTTAGGTGCTCTAAATTTTTCTGCATAGTCATAGATTCATTATTATCAGGCCTTCTACTTGCATTACTGTCGTTAGCTTTATCTAAAAAAATTTTTGCATCTTTAATTACGCTACCTATTAGCTTTGACAGTGCTTTTAAATCTTTAGTTACAACTGTTTTTGTGGTGATTTTGCTATTATTTTCTATTTTGGGTAACTTACTTGATAAGTTTTTAATTGTATCAATGGCTTGTGTCATATTAGATTGGTTTTTATGACTGTTGATCTTATTATTATTATTATTTACTTGCTGATATGACACTCTATTTGAGTTTACGTGCATTGCTATATTCCTCTTGTGATTTATTCGTGTTTTACTATATTAATTATGTATGAAAAAATGTGTTTTTCTTTAATAAAACGACACTCTATTTATCATTAATGAGCAAAGTATTTTTAGATTTTTTTTGCAGAAAGGTTGTTTTTCTATATTCTATATAGAATGTATAGATTTACTTATTGATATTTAAACAAAAAATACCGACTCAAAGAGCCGGTATTTATCATTAGTTCAGAGCTAAAGGTTAGTCATCTTCATATTCATAACCATCCCCTTCACGGGCGGGGGGAGTGATTAAGACTTTATTGACGCGGTGACTATTCACTTCCAATGGTTGGAAAATGCAGCCATTAATGGTGACTTGTTCCCCCACTTCTGGAACACGTTGTAAATGCTCCATTAAAAGACCTGCAATGGTTTCGTATTCACGTTTGTCGTCTAACTCCATTGGTACAAACATGATCAAGTCTTCCAGTGGCATAAAGCCATTGGCAATCCATGTACCATCATCAAGCTTCTGAATATCATGACGTGAATCATTCTCTTCATCGCCAACAGGCAGGTTACCTGCGATGGTTTCCATCACGTCGGTCAATGTCACGATACCTTCAATTGAACCAAACTCATCGACAACAAAAGCAAAGTGGGTATGCGCTTTACGGAACTGTTCGAGGGCTTTGAGCAGTGATAGACCTTCTGGGAAAATCAGCGGTTGAGTGATTAACGCACGTAAATCCAATGGCTTACCATTTAGTTGTTGTTTCACTAAATCCATCACATGTACAACACCGACAGGCTCATCACTAATCGTCTCATCAATCACTACAAGGCGCGAGTGTGGGTTTTTCTCCATTAATTGCAACAAGTCGCTAGAAGACTTATTGATATCAAGATAGTCCACATCGTGGCGTGAGGTCATGATACTTTCAACGTTACGCTGCGCCATCCCTAACACTCGAGCAATCATTAAACGCTCTTGTGGGTCGAAGACTGATTTATTATCTGCGATAAGATCTGAGGTATGAGGGTCTAATTCACCGCGTTCTGAATTACCACTTAAAATACGTAACACGGCTTCTGCTGTACGTTCACGCAGTGGGCGCGTCCCCGTTAGGAACTTACGGCGGTTAAACTGAGCAAATTGGTTTAGTACTTCAATCATAATGGAGAAGCCGATAGCGGCGTACAGATAGCCTTTTGGAATTGCGTAGCCAAAACCTTCAGCCACAAGACTGAAACCAATCATCAACAAGAAGCTTAAACACAGTATGACAATAGTAGGGTGGTTGTTCACAAAGCTGGTCAGTGGTTTACTTGCCCAGATCATCAGCAGCATAGCAATCGTGACCGCTGCAATCATTACGCCGATATGGTCAACCATACCCACTGCAGTGATCACAGAGTCAAGAGAGAACACAGCATCAAGAACAATAATTTGTGCAACAACAGCCCAGAAATTCGATGTTTTTCTTTGGGTGTTTGCGTGTTCGTCTTTACCTTCTAGTCGCTCGTTTAGTTCCATTGTTGCTTTAAACAACAGGAATAGCCCCCCGATTAACATAATTAAGTCCCGAGCACTAAATGGGTGCTCGAACAGCGTGATTATCGGTTTCGTGAGGGTAATGAGCCATGACAGGCTGAATAGAAGCACAACACGCATAACTAAGGCTAATAAAAGTCCAGTTACACGGGCTCTATCACGCAGCTTTGGCGGGAGCTTATCTGCCAGAATGGCGATGAAGACGAGGTTATCAATACCAAGAACGATTTCTAGAACGATTAGGGTAGCGAGGCCCGCCCAAATCGAAGGATCTGCGATCCATTCCATACAGTTTGTTTTACCTTCTGATATGACGGCTTATACCGACGGGAGAATAATGCGGTTTGTTGAAAGAAATATCAATAAAAATTCACTTTATCCTCGAAATCCTTCAAGTTGCAGCGGTGTTGACTACGCTACGCTCGCCGAGTCACATCGTTTATCTATGCTCCCCGTCTATCTTCGCTTGTCGCCTACCTGCAACTCGGATTATTTGGGGTATGGTTGGACAATTCTTGACAAAAATGGCGTTGTGTACGTCATCGATTGCATCAATAACTACCATGCTGCACGATCCTAGGTTAATATGTGATCCCGTTAACAGAATGTCAGCACATTGAGGCTGACTTGGTCCTAATCAGACAGGAGTTGTTCATGTCAAAGCAGCAGATTGGTGTTGTCGGAATGGCTGTCATGGGGCGTAACCTTGCGCTCAATATTGAAAGCCGCGGTTACTCAGTGTCTATCTTTAACCGTTCTAAAGATAAAACAGACGAAGTAATTGCCGAAAATCCAGGGAAAAACCTCGTTCCCAACTATACAATTGAAGAGTTTGTTGACTCTCTGGAAAAACCACGCCGCATCTTACTGATGGTTAAAGCGGGTGAAGCAACGGACAAAACAATTGCCTCGCTGACTCCTCATCTGGATAAGGGTGATATCCTTATCGACGGTGGTAACACGTTATTTACGGACACAATCCGTCGTAACCGTGAATTATCTGCACAAGGTTTTAACTTCATCGGTACCGGTGTTTCTGGTGGTGAAGAAGGTGCATTAAAAGGCCCTTCAATTATGCCTGGTGGCCAAAAAGAAGCTTACGAATTGGTTGCACCGATCCTAAAAGAAATCGCAGCAAAAGCGGAAGGCGAACCTTGCGTGGCTTATATGGGACCAGACGGGGCAGGTCATTACGTTAAAATGGTCCATAATGGTATCGAATACGGTGATATGCAATTAATCGCTGAAGCTTATTCATTGTTAAAAGGTTCATTGAATCTGAGCAATGAAGAGCTGGCAGGCACCTTTGCAGAGTGGAATAAAGGTGAATTGAGCAGCTACCTGATTGAAATTACAGCAGATATCTTCAAGAAAAAAGATGAAGAAGGTAAGTACCTTGTTGACGTGATTTTAGATGAAGCGGCAAACAAAGGCACCGGTAAATGGACGAGCCAAAGTGCGCTGGATTTAGGCATCCCTCTGACATTAATCACGGAGTCTGTTTTTGCTCGTTATATTTCTTTCTTAAAAGACCAACGTGTTGCAGCGTCTAAAGTCTTAACTGGCCCAGTCTTAAAACCGGTTGAAGGGGATAAGAGCGCGTTTGTTGAGAAAGTACGTCGCGCGCTGTACTTAGGTAAAATCGTCTCTTATGCGCAAGGTTTCCAACAGCTAAAAGCGGCATCAGACGAGTACAATTGGGACCTGAACTACGGGGAGATTGCAAAAATCTTCCGTGCAGGCTGTATCATTCGTGCACAATTCCTGCAAAAAATCACGGATGCTTACAACCAAGATGCAAAAATTGCCAACTTACTGTTAGCGCCATATTTCAAACAAATCGCGGACGAATACCAACAAGCTCTGCGTGACGTTGTGTGCTACGGCGTGCAAAATGGTATCCCAACACCAACCTTCTCTGCGGCGATTTCCTATTACGATAGCTACCGCTCAGCGGTATTGCCTGCAAACTTAATCCAAGCGCAGCGTGACTACTTTGGTGCTCACACCTATAAACGTACGGATAAAGACGGTGTTTTCCATACTGAGTGGATGGAATAATTCCAATATCATCCTTTACCGATGATACAAAAGGCGCTAACTTTAGCGCCTCAGACTGCTGACAAACCGATTAGGTTTGGCTGCAGGTTGAATAGATTTTGAAAATAGACGAGGAAAATCAAAGAATTGATTTTCGGCTGATAACACAAAGTAGGAAAAACCACGCTTTTCTCCTGCTTTGTTAACAACCTAAGGCGCTAACTTTAGCGCCTTTTTTGCCTTTCACAAGTCGTCAAATTGCCTAAAGAAATGATAAGGTTATTTATTTTTACGTTTCTTTTTTGATAGCTAGATGAATAGGTTCTGCTACATTATTCATCAATTGTTGAATGACATAACTTTTATTACGGTATCTGAGCATAGTTTTATGCGTAACTTTCTTATTTTATTACTTTTATTAGTATTGCTTGGCCCATTGGGTATTGATTTATACCTGCCGACTATCCCTGATATTGCGAAGGATTTAGGTAGCAGTGAATCCGTGATTCAATCGACCATTGCACTATTTATTTTAGTCCTAGGCTTAGGGCAATTGATTTCTGGGCCACTGGTCGACCGATACGGGCGAAAGCCTATCGCGATAGTTGGTATGGTGCTCTACATTATTGGGGCAGGTGTTGCCATTTCAGCCACGACGCCAACGGTGTTTATTGCCTCGCGTTTACTGCAAGGGGTTGCAGTCTGTTGTACTTCTGTGGTGGCATTTAGCTGTGTTCGTGACCGCATGAATGGCACTGAAGCGGCTCGCGCATTTGGTTTTCTTAATGGCACATTGAATATTGTGCCTGCACTCGCGCCGCTATTAGGCGGTTTGCTGGCAGAAGCATGGGGTTGGCGTGCACCGTTTTGGTTCCTTGCGTTATATGCTGTCATCATATTGGTATTAATCGCGGTATTTTTACCTGAGACACGACCGACAAATTTGCCTAAAGTGAAAATTATTCCTTTGGAAACCTATTGCCGTATTTTAGGTCATCGCCAATTTATCATTTTCGCTCTCGTCAATGCAGGTACGATGGGGATGGCATTAACCTATGTTTCCCTTGCACCAACGGTGTTGATGGGGGAGGCTCAGTTAAGCCCGTTAGCGTTTTCCATTGTGTTTGGGATTAACGGTTTTTGGATTATGTTTGCCAGTTATATTGCTAACCATTTTATTCATAAAATCGGGCGTCCTGCCTGCTTGTTGGTTGGTAGCTCAATGATGGCGATCGGTTGTTTCGGGTTGATATTAGGTTTTGTTGTGTTGCCAGAAGCTATTCAAAGTCATTGGGTTGTCTATATGTTGCCTGTGGCTTGTGCGTGTACAGGCCTTGCCTTTATGATGGGAACTGCTACCAGTTATGCTCTTGAGCCTTTTGGTAATGAAGCGGGGACGGCATCTGCGTTGGTAGGGTTTGTACAAATGGCAGGCGGTGCAGCACTGGGTCTTTTGGCTATAGCATTACCAATCGTGCCAAAGTTATCGTTAGCGATTGTGATGTTAGTCGGCTGTATTTTTGGTTTAGTGGCAAGAAAGGCCAGTTTAAAATTAAATTTGAGTCCCCCCACGAGTGATTAATAAGATTTAAGACTCTATTGATTATATTTTCATAGAGTCTTAAATCGACTTAATGATTAAATGACATAGCCATTAACTGTGGTAGCAAGCTTATTTGGTTTAATATCAATATGCTGTGTATGAACAAGTTTGTTATGCACATAAATATTGGCTTTTATTGGATTAAGCGCTCTTTCAATATTTATATGAAATTTGTTCATGACGTCTTTTGATTTTCTAACGTCGCTTAATTGGTATTTGTGTATTTTACCATTTTGTAAAATGACTTCTATGTAGGGAGCATAAGCCCCAATTTGCGTATCAGGCTGATAAACCATCCCGTATGACCCATAAATAGGAATGCAGCTTTGTTTCTCAATTTTACCTTCAGGGTCATAAAACCCAGTTAAGTTCACGATGGGAACACCTTGTTTATATGGTTTTTTAGTTATTATATGGGAAGCTGATTTTACCCACTTATGGCCATCTGAAATATAGGTGCTTGTTTCATTATTGCTTATCAATTCTATATCATCATTGACATGTATTTTGCTTTGCCAAAGTGCTAATGAACTGATTTTTATAACAGCACCATTATTTTCTTGACTGGCAGCTGGAATATAAAGGTTAGGGCTATGATAGCCATTTCCGCTATTGATATGAATATATTTATGTTTGTTTATCAATTTATTAAATTTTTCGATAGTGAATGTTTCACCATTATGTACTTGGTAATTAAAGAAATAAAAGGCGGAAAGGTCTAAGGGAACATCCTCCATTTTTTGAGTAATAGGGTTCCATTTTTGATATCCTGTTTTGGATTTAGCAGAGAAAACATAACTATTTTCAAGCCGTTTTTGGATAGCTGCCAGTGAATTTGGTGTGTACATGGTGTATGCGTTATATCTATCATCATAAGGGCTTCCTCCTGACATCGCATCGGTGTTGAATTTGCCTTCTTTTGTCAGATTGGGAATGAAAAAGTTATAATCAGCATCCCATAACCATGAAGAGTTTTTTTTGTCTGCTGGGGCATGTGTTCCCCCCTCAGTTCCCCCATAATAGTCGCCTAACCCAAAATTATGTCCTAGCTCATGACTGAGTTCGTTACCTCTTGAATTATACAGTGTAACTTTCCCTGCACCTCCTGACCAGCCATGCACTTGCTCACCATTTTCATATACCCCTATAGAATTATGTACAGTGACTTGGAAAGATGGAATAAACGAAAATTCTGCGGCAGTGCTATTAATACCATAGTTGGCTAAATTAATACCGTCAGAGATGAGGTCTTTTCCTATTTGATGGCGCATATTTCCACTGTGCCCACCACCATTTCCTGTCGCTTTTTCGGTGAAAACATCGCCATTAGGCATGACGACCTCAGTTAAGTGAACAGACTCATACTGAGCAACAATCAGCGTTTCTACAGGGATAGTTTGAAAATATTGGCGATGTAACTCTGGGTGAGATTGGAAATCAAATTCATTTCTTGGTGGTGTTAGCATACCGATATCAATTGTATTAATTAAAATTTTATTGGGAGCACCAATGGGAATATTGGATAAAACCCCTTTAGTATCTGAGGTATTAAAAACAAACTGAATACCTGGTTTTATGTGCTCTTGTGAAATACTCGCGGACCATGTGTTCTTCGTATAACTTAAGTTTGCAACGGCCTCAGGTGAAGCTTGTTCCGTAATCGGGAGCCATTTTTTGTTCGGATCATAGACAAAGGTAATATTTTCCCCTTTGGTTAATTTGTACTGTTTATTACCATAGAGAATATAGCTATCAAGAGTTGCTTTCGAGTTAAACGTCATTTTTTTTTTATAAAAATGGTTGTTGGCTCTCAAAGTGAAAAATCTTGCCCAGTTTCCATCACTTGTTTCAATTTTTATTGAGTTATTTTCTTTAATTAACTTGCTTAAGTATCCATTTTCTTTTGCTATTTTAGATATTTCATCATTTTTATTGATGGTCAGGTCGTACCGCATAGGAACACTAAGAGCGGGTGTAAGCACAGAGTTTTTTTGTTTTATAAATAATTCTGACTTTTTAGGTTTTAAGGAATAATACTTGGAAATTAAAGCATCACTTTTAGTTACCAAATGGCCATTTTCATCACAAATTAGTTTAATACTATTACCCTTATTTAATGTTATAGAATTTTTGCTATAGTATATTTTTATGTCTCTATTCATTCTGTTTTTGACTTTAATGTGCATATTTGCCAATTTTTTATTACTGGCTAATATCAAGGGAGTTATATTTGATTCATTATTAAATTCTAACTGTATATAATTTTTATTATTAAATTTTTTTTCTAGCGGGTTAAACATATTCACAAATTGAGCTGTTTCATTTTTAATCTTTAAATTTAAATTCCATGGGCCAGAAAAGTCTTTAGGTCGTATATTGGTCTTTTGAATAGCATCATTGGCGAGTTGGGGAAGCTCGGAAGGTGGGTGCATTTCCTGAGTGACTAACAGATTTTTGTCCTTATCATAAATACTGAATGTCATTTTTGAATCATAGTCCAAGTACATTTGGGGTTTGAACATGAGTAATGTTTTTCGTCCCGAAACTAGCCTTGGTTGGGTATCACCTTCAATTCGGTTAATTGCGGGGAACAGTGAGCTTTGAGCTAAATAAACAGTGCCTTTTAAGTCTCCTGTTGTATCACTTAACTCTTGGTTAGTTGTGGCATCAAAATATTTATTTTTATTATAAATATTCATATCAGGAATATCTTCATAGATGGCCTGAGGTGATGAGGACTCATTAGATAATGTCTCATTCATTGTGATAGAGGAATACCTGATCTCATTAAGTTGGTGATGTTGAGTTTTAAAATCATTAAAATATTCAATGGAATAATTTTCTATTATGTTAGGTAAGTTAGTGAGGTTTTTAATCAACGATAAGGGGGAATAATCCATTAACATAATTTTCCTTTTTGTTCTCTTTACTAGTTTCATTATTTTAATTTAATTCATTTTCTTTTAAATTATAAGATTTGAAATTAGAAGTTTTTCTTAAAAATCAATGTGATTATGTTTATAATTAAATTATTAATTTTCAATTAAATGAAAATTAAATTATTCTATTTTTGATTAAAGTGATATTATTAAAGTTATTGGCTAAGACAGTACTATAGTGATTGATATGAGAAACCCATTATTAAATCAGCCTAGAGTGGCTAAAGGTGATGTATTTTGAGCGCGAATACATCACCATAGAAAGCGTTCTATGGTAATCATAAACAAATAAAATAGGTTTATTACCATGAATAAGAAACATTGGTCAAAATACCAATTACTTCACGAAGTTGTGCAAAATCCCAATATTCATATCAAAGGAAAACACAGTTATTACAGTGATTGCTACGATAATGGCTTTGAAGACTCCGTTGTGCGTTATTTACAAGGGGATGCGCAAAGTCGAGATTGGCAACTGGCATGGGATGTGGACCAACTGTATATCGGCGATTATGTCTGCATTGGCAGTGAAGCGGTGATTTTGATGGGGGGAAATCATACTCATCGAATGGACTGGTTTTGCTTGTATCCTTTTCTTGAATATATTGAGGAAGCTTATATCGGGAAAGGGGATACCATCATTGGTGACGGTGTGTGGATTGGCATGCGGGCGTTTATTATGCCTGGCGTCAAAATCGGTGAGGGTGCCGTCATTGCAACTAACAGTGTGGTGGTTAAGGATGTTGAACCTTATTGTATTGTGGGGGGAAACCCTGCGAAGCCTGTTAAATACCGGTTTTCACCTGAAGTGATTGCCGAGCTATTGGCGCTGAAAATCTATGATTGGCCAGAAGCAAAATTCACCGCATTAAAGCGTGTGATTTGTGGTTCTGATTTTCAGGTGCTAAAACAAGCCAGTATCGAATACGACCAACAACGTTATTCGTAATTGTTATAAGGGGGTTCTGCGGAATCCCCTTTTTACTATTAGACAGTTAGCTTTCTTCCGTGCGAATAAATTCAACCAATGTAGGCTGTGCAATGCGTTGGTAATCTTGAGTATTTAAAATAATTGATCGCTCTAACGTCCCTGCATTGAATGCCAGTTCATCAAAACGTGCAAACAATAACGGATCGGCAATAAGCCGTAAATTGGGGTGAAAGCTAAATGGGGGGATCGCACCAAATACACACTGAGTCAGCTCATCCACTTCTTTTGGGCTTGCCAGTGATGCACGAGTTCCACCAATGGCGATGGCTATTTTGCTTAAATCGGCTTGCTTGTCCGCAGGTAAAATGGCTAGAACATGTTGCTTCACCCCATTTCCTTTTACATGACAGACTAAACCCTTAGCACCTTGCCCTAATTGCGTTCCACGAATTTTTGCCACTTCCTCGGATTTCCCCGCGGTGGAGTGTTCCATCACACGGTATTTGGCATGATTGTCATCTAATAGCTGAGTTAATTGCCTAAAAATTACGTTCTCTGACACCGTTTTTTCCCTTTAAAACCCGATCAATATCAGGGAATGATAACAAGTTCATAGGGAGATACAACCGCAAAACGTAAGAGCCAATAACGGGGTAAATTTGGGAAATAGTATAAATTGCATATCAGATGCGGTTTTTACCTGTTTTGTCCATCCGTTCACGGATTTTATTATGGTATGTCCTGAAGTATTTTTATTATCTAATAAATTCAATTAATTATAAATCACGATTACATGTTAGTAATGAGAATGTTTATTGTTAAGAGTTGAGCTTGATCATTTACGCTCTGTTTTATTCTCGGTAATATAATTTTTTATATAACGAAAATAGATAACATGAAACGTAAAATCCACTTATATGTCATCACGTCATTGATCGCAGGGATCGCGCCATCCATCGTTGCTGCTCAAGTTTCCGAACAAATCAGCAAACCGAAACAAGATAAAATGCTCGTCACGGCAGCACCGACAGATGTCACCGCTGAAGCCCAAGCTGGCGCAGGTTTCTTTACTTCTCAAATTGACCTTGGGCCATTAGGCGATGTGGAATGGATTGATACCCCTTATTCCACCACCACAATCAGTCGTGAAATGATAGATAACCAGCAAGCGAAAAGTGTCAGCGAGCTTCTGAAATACGCCCCAAGCGCACAGATGCAAGCACGCGGTGGGATGGATGTCGGCCGTCCTCAAAGCCGTGGTATGCAAGGTAGTGTTGTTGCCAATAGCCGTTTGGATGGACTCTATATGGTGTCGACAACGGCATTCCCTGTGGAAATGCTCGACCGCTTAGATGTCATTAACAGTTTAACAGGAGCACTGTATGGCCCAGCGAGCCCAGCAGGGCAGTTTAACTTCACCGCCAAACGCCCTGAAGATATTCAACGTTTATCATTAGGTTACCAAAGCCGTAATGCTTACAGCGGGCACGTTGACCTTGGAGGGTATTTCGATACCGATAAACGCTTTGGTTACCGTTTGAATTTAATGGATGAAGAAGGGACGGGTAACTTAAAAGATAGCACCTTACGCCGCAAGCTGGCATCGGTTGCTTTTGATTGGAATATTCAACCAGGCACACAATTGCAACTGAACGCCAGTCACTACAATTTTGTGCAAAAAGGCTATGTTGGCAGTTTTAGTTATGGTCCTGACATTAAATTACCCAAAGCACCAAACCCACAAGATAAAAACTTAGCTCTGCATACTGCGGGAAATGATTTAACCACCGATACCGTTAGTACACGTTTAATTCATGATTTCAATGAAGACTGGAAATTGACAGCGGGTGTTGGCTTCCAACAAGCGGACAGGGCGATGCGCACAGTTTCAAGTCAAATTGTTGATAACCAAGGTGGGATAAAACGCTCATTGTCAGACTCCCCCGCATCAGGGCGTTTTCGCGTCCTGAGTAACTCAGCGGTACTTAATGGCCATGTGGACACGGGCTCAATTGGCCATGATTTATCATTCGCCACTAACGGCTATGTTTGGTCAATTTACAGTGCAAAAGATGGCAGCATTAAACGAGATTTAGGCTCAACCAATATGTTCAACCCTTCACCGATGGAAGAGCCATCTGATGGACGAATTCATACGGGGGGCTCTCGTTATAAAGCTAGCGAAAACCGCCAACAAAGTATCACGGTAGGTGACACCATTACCTTTGACTCGCAGTGGGCAGTGATGTTTTATTTGAGCCAAAGTTGGATTGAAAGCCAAAGCTTTGACAAACAACATCATAAAACTAGCCAAACTAATGATAACGGGCTAAGTCCACAGGCGGCGGTGATGTATAAAATTACCCCGCAAGTGATGACTTACGTGAGCTATGCGGATTCTCTGGAAGAGGGGGATACCGCGCCATTGAATCAAAACATTAAAAATGAAGGGCAAACGCTTGATGCCTATCGCAGTAAGCAATATGAAATTGGGATTAAAGCGGATGTGGCTGATTTAAACCTCGGTGCGGCACTGTTTCAGTTAGAGCGCCCATTTGCTTATGTCGATAATAATGATGTATTTCGCAAACAAGGGGAACAAGTCAACAGGGGGCTTGAACTCACGGCTACAGGCCATGTTTGGCAAGGGTTGAATGTTTATAGTGGTATTACTTTCTTAGACCCGAAATTGAAAGACACGAAAAAAATCGAAGCGCGTGATAAACGTGTTGTGGGGGTGCCTAAAGTTCAAGCGAATATGTTAGTGGAATATGCTCTGCCATCTATGCCTGAATTGGTGTATAGCGCCAATGTGCATTACACCGGTAAACGTGCCGCTAATGACACCAATACCAGTTGGGCGGGAAGTTACACGACGTTGGATCTTGGCACTCGCTACAGCACAAAAATCAATCAAACCCCAACAACGGTTCGTTTATCGGTGAATAACGTCACTGACGAGCGTTACTGGGCATCCATTTTCCCATCAGGGATCAATGGTGAAGGCCGTGGTGGGAGTGCCTTCTTAGGTGCAGGCCGTGAAGTTCGTGCAACGGTTACGTTTGATTTCTAATGATAAAAGTTTAGGAGCTCGCCGTTTTATATCAAGGTAAAGCGGCGTGATAAATATGAGAAAAACTATTTTCCTGCAATCGGTCATTTTACTGTTTGGGCTGCTAATGGGCAGTGCAATACAGGCGAAGACAGATAACCCGCAATTACGCATCGCAACACCTTGGCCTGCACAAAATACCATTATTATGATGCTCGGTTATGGCGAGCAAATTGTCGGCACTTCGGTGATTGCGAAAAAAATTCCGTTGTTTCGCCAAATGCTGCCAAATATTGATGATGTCCCAGTGATCAGTATTAGCAACCAACTGAGCCCAGAACAGATCATTTCATTACGTACGGAATTACTGTTTGTCGCCAAAGGAATGGAGGTTCCACAGCGTGATTTATTAGAAAATGCAGGGGTAAAAGTGGTTGAATACCCCGCTAATTCTTTAAAATCGTTACAAGAAAGGGTACAAGCAACCGCAAAAGAGCTGGGCCCAGATGCACAAAGTAAAGCGATTGAATACCAACGTTATTTCGACCGTAATGTGGCATTGGTTAATGCACGGCTGGCGGGCTTAACGGAAGCGGAAAAACGCACGGTTTACCACAGTATGGGGAGCACATTGTTTACCTCGGGGCGACCATCGTTAAATCAAGATTGGATGGATTTAGCTGGGGCAAAAAATGTGGCAGAAACATGGTTTGCAGATAAAAAAAATAACTCAGGTGAGGTATTACTGGAAACCATCATCGCAGCGAATCCAGATGTGATTGTGGCGATGAATAAGGAAGATGCCAAGATCATCAAATCATCTTCCCAATGGCAAGAGATGGACGCGGTTAAAAACCAGCAAGTGTATGTGAACCCAAAAGGCATGTTTTGGTGGTGTCGTGAAACGTCTGAAGAAGCGTTGCAGTTTTTATGGTTAGCTAAAACACTGTACCCAGAGCGTTTTGCGGATATCAATATGCAGCAAGAAACGGCGGATTTTTACCTGAAATTCTTTGGCATTTCACTGAGTGAGGTGCAAATCGATAATATTTTGCACCCATAAAATAACTCTGCCTGCTAAACAGGCAGTTTATCAACTACTGATGACGCTCTTTTAAGCGTTTGATAATCGTGCTTAAATCGAGGTCTTGGTCTTGCAGTAACACCATTAAATGGTACATCAAATCCGCAGCTTCATTTGTCAATTCAGCACGGTCATTAACAGTTGCGGCCAGTGCGGTTTCAACGCCTTCCTCACCCACTTTTTGTGCGATACGTTTTGTGCCGCTGGCATACAGGCGGGCGGTATAAGAGCTCTCTGGCGATGCCGTTTTACGCTCTTTTAATAGCGTTTCCAACTCAAACAAAAAGCCCCAGTCACTTTGTGCGGGTGCAAAACAGCTTTGTGTGCCGTTATGACATGTTGGGCCATCTGGCAGGGCGAGGGCTAATAAGGTGTCGCTATCGCAATCAGGGTAAATATCTAATAAATTCAAAAAATTATTGGAAGTTTCCCCTTTTGTCCACAAACGCTGTTTGGTTCTTGAATAAAAGGTCACTTTGCGGCTCTCTAAGGTGACTTGCAGTGCTTCAGGGTTCATGTACCCCAGCATCAACACATCCCCTGAAACCGCGTGTTGTACGATAACTGGCATCAGATTATCGACTTTTTGCCATGCTAGTTGGCTACATTGTTCTGTGGTTAACATACTCTAATTTGAACTCCATTTTCGGCTAGGTATTGTTTTAATTCACCGATATTAATAATTTGTTTGTGAAAGACGGAAGCGGCTAAGGCACCATCAACACCAGCATCAGCAAAGGCATCAAGGAAGTGAGCTTTTTCACCTGCGCCCCCTGAAGCAATTAACGGCACTTGGCAAACCTCACGCACTTTTTTCAGTTGTACCAAATCATACCCTTGGCGTACACCATCTTGGTTCATCATATTTAAGACGATTTCGCCCGCGCCGCGTTGCTGGGCTTCTTTGACCCAATCCAAGGTTTTCCAGCGGGTTTGTGTGGTACGTTTTTCATCCCCTGTAAATTGGTAAACTTGATATTCATTAGTACTGTCATCAAACCAAGTATCAATGCCCACCACGATACACTGAACACCAAAGCGGTCGGCTAAACGGGTGATTAACGTTGGGTCAGACAGTGCGGGGGAATTAATCGAAATTTTGTCTGCGCCAAAAGATAAAATCTGCGCTGCATCTTCCACACTCTTAATACCGCCTGCCACACAGAACGGAATATCAATCACTTCTGCAACTTTAGCAACCCAGCTTTTATCGACAACGCGGCCATCAGATGATGCAGTAATATCATAAAAAACCAGCTCATCGGCACCTTCTTGTGCATAGCGCTGCGCTAATGGCACGATGTCGCCGATAATTTCGTGGTTACGAAATTGCACACCTTTAACGACTTGCCCGTCGCGAACATCCAAACACGGAATTATGCGTTTTGCCAACATTCGATTGCCTCCGCAACGGTAAATTTACCTTCGAGTAATGCTCTGCCCACAATAACCCCAGCAGCACCAGATGCTGGAATAGCCGCGATATCCGCTAAATTGCCAATGCCACCAGAGGCTTGAAAGGCAATATCAGGGAATTTCTGGCTGATTTCTTGGTACAGATTGACGTTTGAGCCAGCCAGCGTGCCATCTTTTGAAATATCGGTACAAAGGACGTGTTTTAAGCCATAAGGTCGATAAATTTCAATAGCTTGCTCTAAGGTTAAATTAGAGTTTTCTTGCCAGCCGCTAATGGCGATTTCTTTCACACCTTCGGCATTAATCCGCACATCTAACGCCAACACAATTGCTTCACCGCCGTAGGTTTCAAACCAGGTTTTCACCAGTTCAGGCTTGGTGACAGCCGTTGAACCAATCACCACGCGAGTTGCACCCGCATCTAATAACGCTTTGACATCGTCTTCGGTACGAATACCACCGCCTACTTGTACTGGGACACTCACACCCGCTAACAGTTTTTTCAGTAGCGGAATTTGACGTTTTTGTGGGTCTTTTGCCCCCGTTAAATCCACAAGATGTAGGAGCTTCGCGCCTTCTTTTTCATATTGTTGTAAACGCGGGAGTGGGTCAGTGCCGTAATCCGTTTGCTTGGCGTAATCCCCCTGATGTAAGCGCACCACGGTGCCATCAATTA
This sequence comes from Providencia sp. SP181, assembly GCF_050446505.1. NCBI lineage: Bacteria > Pseudomonadati > Pseudomonadota > Gammaproteobacteria > Enterobacterales > Morganellaceae > Providencia > Providencia sp. SP181. The sequence continues at coordinate 307,229 of NZ_JBBPXM010000004.1, read as the reverse complement.
AATCTAATGCAGGAATGATCATGGTTCTTACATCTCCAAAAAGTTTTGAATCAAGCGAGCGCCAGCGGCACCTGAACGTTCAGGGTGAAATTGCACACCGAAAAAGTTGTCGCGATTTACTGCACTGCTAAATGGGTTGCCATATTGGGTTTGCGCGATGGTATTTTCTGAAATTGGCATCGAATAGCTGTGCACAAAATAGAAATAAGCATCATCAGCAATCCCTTTGAATAACGGGTTCCCCGCGAGGGCTTTCACTTGGTTCCAGCCGCTGTGGGGAACGGGTAAGCCATTGGCATCCATTTTGCGCACAGGACTATCAATCAGACCAAGTAACGGAATTTCCGTTTGACCTTCTTCGCTGATGCTGCCGAGTAATTGCATGCCCAAACAAATCCCTAAAACAGGTTGAGTTAATGCTCTGATTAAGGGCACTAATTCACGCTCTACGAGTTTTTCCATCGCTGCGCTTGCAGTACCTACACCGGGTAAAAACACCTTATCGGCTTGTAAGATAGTGTTGGTATCACGGCTAACCACAGGGCGGTAACCTAGGCGTTGCACCGCATAGGTTACCGACGCTAAATTTGCACAGCCAGTATCTAGGATGACAACGTTCATCAAAGAACCCCTTTTGAGCTTGGTAAAGTATCCCCTTCAACACGGATAGCTTGGCGCAATGTACGACCAAACACTTTAAATAAGCTTTCAGCTTTGTGGTGATCGTTTTTCCCTTTAGTTTTCAAGTGCAACGTACAACCCATAGCGTAAGATAACGAACTAAAGAAGTGCTCAATCATTTCGGTGCTTAAATCCCCCACGCGCTGGTATTTAAATTCGGCTTTATATTCAAGGTGAGGGCGCCCTGAAATATCTAGCGCACAGCGTGCTTGGCACTCATCCATCGGTAGTACAAAGCCAAAGCGTGCGATGCCGCGTTTGTCACCCAGCGCCACTTTCAATGCCTCGCCTAAAGCAAGGCCCGTGTCTTCGACGGTGTGGTGGTCATCGATAAATAAATCCCCTTTGACTTCAACATTTAAGCGGAAACCACCGTGGGTTGCGATTTGGTCTAGCATGTGGTCAAAGAAGCCAACACCAGTGTTAATTTTGCTGCCACCTTCTTGGTCTAACCAAACCTCCACCAGAATATTAGTTTCTTTGGTGACGCGCTCAACACGTGCATGGCGGTCGCGTTTGGTTAATTGGGCAGTGATGGTTTCCCAATCGAGGTCGGTCGCACTATAGCGTAACCCTTTGATCCCCATGTTTTTAGCTAGTTGAAGATCAGTTTCACGGTCGCCGATGACATAGCTATTGTCGCTGTCGAGCACATTGCTGTCTAAATAACGCTCAACTAATTGAAGTTTAGGTTTGCGACAAGCGCAGTTATCTTCGGGTTTGTGCGGGCAAATCAGGACTTCATCAAATTTTACACCTTGAGATTCAAAAACTTGCATCATCAAGTTGTGTGGTGGCTCAAAGTCTGCGGTTGGGAAGCTATCGGTACCTAAGCCATCTTGGTTGGTTATCATCACTAAACGGTAATTGGCTTTTTGCAGAGCAAGTAAACTTGGAATGACGGCCTTTTCAAAGGCAAGTTTACTTAAGCTATCCACTTGGAAATCAGTCGGTGGCTCGGTAATTAATGTTCCATCACGGTCGATAAATAAAATTTTCTGGCTCATGAGTCATTCCTAATTAGCAAAGTGCTTCAATAGCTTCAATAACACGGACATTTTCAATTTCTGTCCCGATAGTAATACGCAGGCAATTTTCCAGTCCTGGCTGCTTGCTTTGGTCACGTAAGATAATGCCTTGATCCCACAGGGCTTTAAACACTTTATTGCCGTCAGTAAAGCGCACCAAAATATAATTGGTTTCGCTTGGATAGACTTTCTCGACAACTGATAAATCACGCAGAGCTTCAGACAGGGCAATACGGTTTTCCGTTACGGTTGCTACACGGCTTTTCATGGTAGCGATGCCTTGTGCATCAAGGGCTTGTGCTGCAATCATCGCAACTGGGGTTGATAACGGATAAGGGGCGATAACTTTTAATAATATCTCAATCACTTCAGCTGATGCTAACGTGAAACCACAGCGCAATCCTGCTAATGCAAAGGCTTTTGATAACGTTCTTAAAATAACCAAATTAGGGTATTTTGCTAACCAGCTTGCGACGCTGTACTGCGGACAAAACTCAATATAGGCTTCATCAACCACTACCAGCGCACGGCCTGCCGCCATCTCTAACACTTCCTGCAAATCTTTATTATCGATGATATTGCCGGTTGGATTATTTGGGCTACAAATATAAATAAGTTTAGTATTTGTGAGATTTTCGCGAATAGAAGCCACATTTAATGACCAATCTGGCAGAGCCATAATTCTTTTCTGCTCGACGCCAAAGGTTTCTGCACTGACGCTGTACATGCCGTATGTCGGAGGACAGAACATCACAGCATCTTTGCCGGGTTCGCAAAATGCGCGGATCAGCAATTCAATGGATTCATCCGCACCACGGCACACTAAAACTTGCTCAGGGGTAATGCCTGCGTAGGCCGCATAGTTATTGATTACAGCCACAGGTTGGCATTCAGGGTAACGGTTTAGGTTGCGCTCACTAAATTGGTAATCTGGTGCGATAGGATATTCGTTAGCGTTGAGCCAAACGTCCCCATTTCCCCCTAAACGGCGCGCAGACATATACGGGGTCATGGTTTTGACATTTTCACGCGCAAGGCTGGCAGCATTAAATTTTTGGCTCATGACTTACTCCTGATTTTGTTTTTTTAGTTCTGTGACACGTAAAGTCACCGCATTTTTGTGGGCAGTCAGTTGTTCCGCCTGCGCTAACGTTTCAATGGTGTTGGCTAAGCCTAATAAACCCTGTTTAGACAGTTTTTGCACGGTCATGCGCTTCATAAAATCTGCAAGGCCGAGGCTTGAATAGGTTGTTGTGTAACCATAGGTCGGTAAAACGTGGTTGGTGCCTGAAGCGTAATCCCCAGCAGACTCTGGTGACCAATCACCAACAAAAACAGACCCTGCACTGGTGATGTTCGCCACTAAATCATCGGCATCACGAGTTTGTAAAATCAAGTGTTCTGGCCCGTAACGGTTACTGATTTCCACACATTGTTTGATAGAGTCAGCAATAATGACGCGGCTGGCGTTCAGGGCTTCTCGCGCAATCGCAGCACGTGAAAGCTGGGCGAGCTGTTTTTCTGTTTCCGCTATCACGCGCTGGGCGAAGTTTTCATCATCGGTTAATAAAATGACTTGAGAATCTGGGCCATGCTCCGCTTGGGATAACAAATCAGAGGCGGTAAACGCTGGGTTCGCTTGGCTATCAGCAATCACTAACACTTCAGATGGGCCCGCTGGCATATCAATCGCTGCACCTTCGTGGCTTTGGCTGACTTGGCGTTTTGCTTCAGTCACATAAGCATTGCCTGGGCCAAAAATTTTATCGACTGCAGGGATGCTCTGTGTCCCAAAGGCCATCGCAGCAATCGCTTGCGCACCACCGACTTGGAAAATCTCTGTAATGCCACACAGTTTTGCCGCATACAGAATTTCATCGGCAATAGGGGGTGGGGAACATAAAATAATTTTGCGGCAACCCGCGATATTAGCGGGTGTGCCTAACATCATAACCGTTGATAATAACGGCGCTGAGCCACCTGGAATATACAAACCAACTGCATCAATCGGGCGTGTGACTTGCTGGCAAACAACACCCGCTTGGGTTTCTACCGTTATGGGGGTGGGGATCTGCGCTTCGTGAAAACGGCGAATATTACTAATGGCCGTTTTCATTGCTGTTTTAATCTCATCACCGAGGCGTGCTTCAGCTTCATCAACTGCATTTGGTGCAACACGTACGGTATCAATTTCGGTTTTATCAAAACGGCGGCTTAAGGCTTGGAGGGCGTTATCGCCCTCTCGACGAACTTGATTGATAATCTCACTGACTGCGGTGCTAATGCTACCAGAGGCAGCAATAGCAGGGCGCATCAGTAATGCACTTTGTTGTTGTTCGTTGCAATCTGCCCAGCGAATTGGCTGGTTGAATCCCATTTCCATGATGACTTACTCCATCATTTTTTCGATTGGCAGAACAAGAATTGAACTTGCACCTAATGCTTTTAGTTTTTCCATGGTTTCCCAGAATAAGGTTTCTGAGCTGACCATGTGCATAGCAACGCGGCTGTGGTCACCTGCTAGCGGCAGAATAGTTGGACGCTCAGCCCCTGGCAGTAGCGCGATGATATCATCCAGCGTTTCACTTGGTGCGTGCAGCATGATGTATTTAGATTCGCGAGCTTGGATAACGCCTTGAATACGGGTCATCATACGGTCAATAAGTTGTTGTTTGTCCGCAGACATTTCGCCATCACGTTGAATTAAACACGCTTTAGAGCGATAAATCACTTCCACTTCTTTCAGGCCATTGGCTTCTAAGGTTGCACCCGTAGAAACGAGGTCACAGATGGCATCGGCTAAGCCAGCACGAGGAGCAACTTCGACAGAACCGTTCAGTAAGCAAGATTTAAACTGAATGCCTTTTTGGTCGAAATAGCGTTTTAGCAAGTGTGGGTAAGAGGTGGCAACGCGTGAGCCATTTAAGCATTCTGCCCCTGTATAGTTAAAATCTAATGGTGCAGCTAAAGAGAGGCGGCACCCACCGAAATCCAAGCGGCGCAATGTTTTGTACTGAGGGTCTTCCCCTTGTGCGCGGCGATTTAATAACTCTTCTTCAAGGACGTTTTCACCGATAATGCCTAAGTCCACTACACCGTCCATAACCAGCCCTGGAATATCGTCATCACGCACACGAAGTAAATCAATAGGCATATTTTCTGCATAAGCAATCAAACGTTGTTGTTGTAAATTGATTTTGATCCCGCAGCGAGCCAATAACTCTCTTGATTCTTCGCTTAAACGACCTGACTTTTGAATAGCAATACGTAAACGTGATTTATCCAACATAACCTTACCCCATATTCCTTTAGTAACTTTTTGTTTTAATATAAAAAAACCCTCGGAAGATTATCTTCCGAGGGTTCTCTCATTTGCATTTCAGCCACCGGAAGATTCGTTGATCGTCTTCCAGCACACATCGCCCGAAAGACTAATCAGGATGATGGTGATGATGATGGTTGCGTGAAATACGATTCATGATGTCTTCCGTTCTCTTATTTAACTGAATGACTAAACATTCACTGTGCTAACTAAATACTCATTGGTATCCAACCTATCCGATTTCCCCCTATGAATGCAACCTTTTTTTAAAAAATAACCAATAATAATTCGTTGGGCAGGTTTTATAGTGATTAATCCCCCCGAAAATCCATTCGGAAGTTTTATGGTTTTCAGCTAATCTAAGAAAAAACTCAGTGCCTTAGCAGATTTGGAGTCGAAGCATGAAAAAAGTCACAATTATTGGATTGGGTTGGCTGGGGTTACCATTAGCACAGGCTTTACTTTCCAAAGGTATCCAAGTGGTGGGAACCAAAACAACGCCAGATGGTATTGAGGCCGCTCGAAGTGTGGGGATTGAGTGTTACTCATTAAAACTGACGCCTGGGCTAGAATGTGACGCTGATGATTTAACGCAATTGATGGAAGGTAGTGATGCGCTAGCCATTTTGTTGCCACCCTCTAAAGTGAATGTGGAACATTATGTGTCAGCGATTGAAACGCTGGTAAATAGTGCGATTACCTTTAAGGTGCCCAAAGTGATTTTTACCTCTTCGACGGCGGTGTATGGTGAGCAAAATGGTGAAATGACGGAAGATTCTCCGTTAGAAGGTGTAACGGCTTCCGCACAGGCGTTGATTGATACCGAAAACTGGTTACATCAATTGCCAAATATCTCGGTGGATATACTGCGTTTAGCGGGGTTAGTGGGGGAAAAACGTCATGCAGGGCGTTTTTTAGCCGGCAAAACAGGGGTTAAAGGTGCCATGCAGCCTGTGAATATGGTGCATCAAGATGATGTTATTGAAGCGATTCTTGCATTACTTAACCAATCAGAGGGCGGACATCTTTATAATTTGTGCGCACCTATTCACCCAACGCGACGAGCGTTTTATACCCAAGCGGCGAAATCATTGGGGCTCGTTCCTCCTGAATTTATTGACTCAGTGAATGAAGCGGAAGGAAAGTGGATTAACGGCAATCGAATTTGCCAAGAAATCGGGTTCGAATACCAATATCCAAACCCGAATAGCATGTTGATGACTATTTAATTGGGATCATCACAATTTTTTGGAACGCAGGGCGTGTGGTGAGCTGTTGGTACCAGCGCTCTAAGTTTTTAAACTCAGGGCGTTCGGTGACAATTTCGTGCCATGGGTAAAATAATGGCGCAATGGCAATATCGGCAATACCGAATTTATCACCGCTAAAATACGCCTGATGGGCTAAGGCATCATCAGCAATTTGCAGTAATTTGTTGATATTGGCATAAATGATTTTTGCTTGTTCTGGGTCTCTATCGGCTTCTGGGACACGGACGATTTTGTTCATCATCTGTTTAATGTGATCAAACAAATTCGCGTTGCTCCAATCCATCCATTTATCGGCTGCTGCTCTTTCTTGTACATCCTTAGCCAGTAATAAGTGAGAGTGATCAAACTTTTCCGTAAGGTAACGTAAAATTGCATTTGATTCCCACAGAGCAAAGTCATCATCCTGTAGAGTTGGGATTGTGCTGTTTGGATTCATTTTTTTGTATTCAGGTGTATCAAGCCCACCAAATGGGCCACCCGCATCTTTTTGATTATAAGCCACATTTAATTCTTCTAAGCACCAAAGTACTTTTTTGACATTGGAAGAATTGGCACGTCCCCAGACAGTTAACATTGCAGTCTCCTAATTGATTTTTGTCATTAGCCATATCATTAACCATAGTTAAGATAGATTAAATTCGCTTTCAGGCAAATCTTTATTTTCTATAGGTGGTCTTAGTGGAAATAAAGCCTTATATTATGATGAGTTAGCAATTTTTATCACGGCGAAGGGTTCATCGTTTAGTGATGGTGAGTAAGAAGATAGTCATTTTAAATATTTAGCATTAAGTGAAGGAATAACCGATGAGTAAAAAAATGTTGTCCCTAAAAACCCGCCGCGCTGGTATTGGGTTGAGTCTTTTGATGGCCGTTAGCACCAGTGGTTATGCGGCCGAGACACCGGTTGCTCCTCAAATCGATGCCAAAGCATATGTCTTGATGGACTACAACAGCGGGAAGATTTTAGCATCAGGCAACCCTGATGAGCGTTTAGACCCAGCCAGTTTAACCAAGATCATGACAAGTTATGTGGTGGGGCAGGCAGTGAAGGCGGGGAAAATAACCACGCAAGATATGGTAACAGTCGGGGAGGATGCATGGGCGACAGGGAATCCTGTCCTGAAAGGCTCTTCGTTGATGTTTTTGAAGCCAAAAGACCGTGTTTCGGTATTGGATTTGAACAAAGGGATTGTTATTCAATCAGGTAATGATGCCAGTATTGCTCTTGCGGACTACGTTGCAGGGAGCCAAGATTCGTTTGTGAGTTTGATGAACCAATATGTTCAACAAATTGGTTTGAAGAACACACATTTTAAAACCGTCCATGGGCTCGATTCTGAAGGGCAATTTAGTACGGCTCGCGACATGGCGTTATTAACACAAGCGATGATCCGCGATGTGCCTGATGAATATGCGCTGCATAAAGAAAAAGAATTTACCTTCAACAAAATTCGCCAGCCTAACCGTAACCGTTTGTTATGGAATCAAAATTTAAAAGTGGATGGCGTGAAAACGGGGCACACGAGCGGTGCTGGCCATAATTTAGTGGCGTCAGCAACAGAAGGGGATATGCGTTTGATTTCGGTTGTGCTTGGCGCGCCAAGTGACCGTGTACGTTTTACCGAAAGTGAAAAGTTACTGACTTGGGGTTTCCGTTTTTTCGAAACAGTCACACCAATTAAAGCAGATGCGACATTGAAAAAGCAGCGTGTCTGGTTTGGAGATAGCTCTGAAGTGGCATTAGGCGTGGCGGATGATGTGTCTGTGACTATCCCTAAAGGTCAGTTGAAAAATCTGAAAGTCGATATTCAGATGACCAATGATTCGTTAGAAGCACCATTAGCGAAAAATCAAGCCGTTGGGACGATTAACTTTATTCTTAATGATGAAGTGATTGAGCAGCACCCACTTGTGGCAAAATCAGCGGTTGAAGAAGCGGGATTCTTTGGGCGTATTTGGGATTATATTATGAAAACCATTAGTGGCTGGTGGAGTGCAATTTTTGGTTAATTAATCCGCCATGTTTGAATTACGAAAACGCCTGCAATTGCAGGCGTGAGGTTGTTGACAAAGCAGGATAAAAGCGTGGTTTTTCCTGCTTTGTGTTATCAGCCGAAAATCAATAAATTGATTTTCCTAATTTATTTTCAAAACCTATCCAACCTGCCGTCAAACCTTATCGGTTTGTCTGCAGTCTGACGCCTGCAACTGCAGGCGTTTTTTATCAGTTAGTGAATAAATTATTCACAGTGCGCGAGTTTAATTGCTAAACCGCCTTGGGAGGTTTCGCGATATTTAGCGTTAATGTCTTTACCAGTTTCATACATCGTCTCAATGACTTTATCGAGACAAACACGTGGATCACTGACGCGGCGTAATGCCATACGTGCGGCGTTAACGGCTTTAACAGAGGCAATTGCGTTACGTTCAATACAAGGCACTTGAACTTGGCCGCCAACAGGGTCGCAAGTAAGGCCGAGGTTATGCTCCATCGCAATCTCCGCGGCGATGCACACTTGCTCAGGGCTACCGCCCATTAATTCAGCAAGCCCAGCGGCCGCCATTGAACAGGCAACGCCCACTTCACCTTGACAACCGACTTCCGCCCCTGAAATGGAGGCATTCATTTTGTATAATGCACCAATCACACCAGAAACTAGGAAATAGCGGGTATAGGAGTTCTCATTCACAGGGCGAATGAATTTATCGTAATAGGCGAGTACCGCAGGAACGATACCACAAGCCCCATTTGTTGGTGCTGTCACTACACGTCCACCCGCAGCGTTCTCTTCATTGACCGCAAGGGCGTACATATTGATCCAATCAATAACTGCCATTGGATCCATGTTGGTGCTATCCGTGGTGACGAGTTGGCGGCGTAACGCGGCTGCACGACGCGGAACACGCAGTGGACCAGGTAATAGGCCTTCCGTAGTGACCCCACGTTCAATGCCTGCTTTCATCACATCCCAAACGGAGGAAAGATATTGTTGGATTTCATCTTTGCTGCGTAATGCTAATTCATTTTGCATGACGAGCGCAGAAAGTGATAACCCCGTTTCTTTGCAATGCTTTTGTAAATCAGCTGCATATTTAAAAGGATAAGGGACTTGAACGGCATTTTCGTCGATTTTACCGAAATGTTCTTCATCAACAATAAATCCGCCGCCAATCGAGTAATAATTTTTGGTATACAGAACGTTATCACCCGCAAATGCGGTGATTGTCATGCCATTTTCATGGAGTGGTAAATTTGTGCTGTGAAAATTCATGCCACCATCGACAGGGAAATCGACTTCATGTTGCCCTTGAGCAAGTAAAAGTTTACCTGTTTGTTCGACGTTGCGCATAAATGCAGGAATAGCGTCAATATCAATGGTATCGGGTAAGTTACCCGCAAGACCCATGATGATAGCCATATCGGTAGCATGGCCTTTACCTGTCAGGGACAGCGAGCCGTAAACGTCAACGGCTATGCGCGTTGTGTTAGCCAGTAAATTTTGCGCGATAAGGTCATCAACGAATTGTTTGCCCGCTTTCATTGGGCCGACGGTGTGAGAACTTGAAGGGCCGATACCGATTTTGAAGATATCAAATACACTAATCATATTCAGTGCTTCCTTTTGTAGAAAGTCATTGAAATCAGGTAGCTATCATTATTAATAGCTACCTGGGGCTTCAATTAGAAGAATAACTTATATGTCGCCGCAGAGATAGCGACCAGACCCATAATTACGATAAATACATTGCTGATTTTGCCTGAGTATTTACGCATTGCAGGGACTTTACTGATGGCATACATTGGCATCAAGAACAGTAAGATAGCAATAACAGGGCCACCAAGACTTTCGATGATATCCAGAACACCTGGGTTTAATGTCGCAACAATCCAAGTGGTCACTAACATAAAGATAGCGGTGCCGCGGTTTAATTTGCGAATATCGACAGTTTTGCCTTTTGCACGGTATGCACGTTCAACTAAACCATTGAAACCTTCACGAGCACCTAAATAGTGGCCTAAGAATGATTTGATAATAGCAATAAATGCGATGATTGCTGCTGCATATTTGATGAATGGCTGATCAAAATAGCCAGACAGATAGTCAAGGATACTGATATTTTGTGCTTTTGCTTGCGCAAGGTCAGCTGAAGATAACGTAAACACACAGCTAATCACAAAGAACATGACTGTCAGAACCATCAGGATGTGTGCTGATGCTAAAATACGTGAACATTTTTGTTCTGCTTCATCGCCGTATTCTTCACGTTTTGCGACAGAGAATGCAGAGATAATTGGTGAGTGGTTAAAGGCGAATACCATGACGGGGATGGTTAACCAAATGGTGATCCAAATGCTTTGACCTCCAGTATTTTTGGTAGCTTCTGCGATGCCTTCGAAGGTTAAGGTATTCAGTACATCACCAGACCAGTGCGGGATCATATATAAAGAGAATGCAACCAGCACTGCAATGAATGGGAACACCAGCATACTCATGACTTTAACGATGTATTTTTCACCGAAAGCAACGATAGCCATAACGCCCCCGACCAGAATTAAGGCCAGTAACCAACGTGGTGGTGCACCAACACCTAATAATTCGGTTAAGAATTTATTGACGTTATTGGTGATAGAAACACCATAAACGAGCAGAATAGGATAAATAGCAAAGAAATACAGCAGAGTGATCCAGTTACCCGCGGTACGTCCAAAGTGTTCTTCAACAACTTCAGTGATATCGCCATCTTTTTTAGAACCAGAAAGAACGAAACGTGTTAAGCCACGATGAGCAAAAAATGTCATTGGGAAGGCTAGAACAAGCATCAATAGAACAGGAAGTAATCCGCTCATACCCGCATTAATAGGCAAAAACAGAACTCCAGCACCGATAGCTGTACCATATAAACCCAGCATCCATACTGTGTCAGTTTTACGCCAAGCTTTACTGCTCCCTGTTTGCGAGGCTGTTTTGTCGATGGAACCAACTTTAGTTGCATCCATAATAGTCTCCAAAAATAAAAGTCAAAAAATTCATTTTAAGTAACAGCCAAAGGCGTTACTGGGTTTTAATCTTTTGGTACGAATAATCTCTTAATAAAAAGGGCTTTCTTTTACGTAACAATCTGATTGGAAATAAAACTAAAATTTGGACTAAATTCATTTTCAATCAGTTTTGTAATTTTATCAGTTATTTTTAAATCTGGTTTTTGAGGGTGTGAATTTATATTTTACCAGAACAAAATGCCGTGATCATTATCTCAAAAGAGAAATATCCCCTGAGATTGCGTAGAAACATCAGATTTTATAAAATTGTTAATGAAATTTAACTTAAGATTATTTATTGTCATGTTTTTCCTGTTTGGAAAATTCAATTCATTAAAATAAACAAGGGTAGAATAATATTCTGTGAGAAAAATATTATTATATTAATGAATATTTTTGTGTTGTTTGATTTGTAATCTATATTAATCTAATTATTGAGCTGTACTGTGATACTGCTACATAGGATGTATGGATGAGTTTGTTTAACTTATTGATAATCAACTGTTAATTTTAAATTTCAATAATGATTTAGTGAGTGATTAATTAGGCCATTTCGCCCTGATTTTAGGGGCACATATTAATTAATTTTTGTTTTTTTAGATAGTATTTAGTGTACTTTTTTTGCGTCGAAAAAATAATTAAAAAAGGTAACAAAATATTTGTTACAGAGTTGTTTATTAATTAATTTGATAATTTAAAATTAATTTTATATAACGATAAAAAAATAAAGAGAAAGTTTGATTTGGCGCAATTTTTTAAAAGTGGAAAAGTACTGATGTTTATTGCCACCAGTACTTAAAAAGAAATGATTAAGGTTGGAACCAACCTTTGCGAATGAATGAACCAAAGATGAGATGATAGAGTTGGGTGATTGGTGCTTGGATTTTACTAATGCCAAGTGACCACAAAATTTGAGCTAAACCACAGGCAACGATAGCAAGGATAAATGCGCCTGCCATATCTAAAGGCCAGTGAACACCAAGGTAAATTCGTGACCAAGCAATCACAATGGCAGGGATCATCATCACAAGGCCAACCCAAGTCCGTAGCCAGAATAAGAAAGCAAATGCAAAGGTAAATACGATAGTGCCGTGGTTACTTGGGAATGATGGTGTTGCGTCGTGATCAGAAAAATTAGTGCCGATCCCCATCACAAATGGGCGGTCATGGGGGGCAAAATAGCCAATTAGCCATGAAATAGTAAGCCCTAACACAATGGCAATCGCCGCTTTACAGGCAAAAGCGCGTTGGCGAGTCATGTTTGGCTGGGCACCCCAAAACCAACAAGCAACTGTAAATATTGGGAAAATAAGAACTAAGCGCTTAGCAATTACATTCGCCATCGCAATCGTTCCGCTTGCAGTTTCAGGTGCGGCATTGATCAAGTTAAACAGATCAAGATTGAGTTGTTCCAGCACAGTTTCGTACCTCAGACAGAGAGTGGGTCAGTAAGACAAAGAAAAACAGAGCTTAAAGTCTCAAGCTTCACAGGTAAAGTCCCTTTGTCTTATTATTGATACTATTACGCGACAAATTTACGTGTGGTTTAAGAATTACTCAATAATTATTTCACTCATCTAAAGTTCGATTTGGCGAAAGAAGGGAAAACAAATGTGGTGGCAAAAACAGATACAGCTGAATGCGCGGGAAAGAGGATTTCATTTAGTCACTGAGGAGATTTTAAGGCAAGTTCCTGAGCTCAGTTCGCTTCGTATTGGGATGATGAATATATTCATTCAACATACCTCTGCCTCATTAACGATTAATGAAAATGCGGATTATACCGTGCGAGAAGACTTTGAGAGCTTCTTCAATAAGGCAGTTCCTGAAAATGAACCTTATTATAAGCATGACTATGAGGGCAGTGATGATATGCCAGCGCACCTGAAAAGTAGCTTACTGGGTGCGAGTTTAACAATCCCAGTGACAAACGGTCGTTTAAATATGGGGACGTGGCAAGGGATTTATTTATGTGAACATCGAAATTTTGGCACAAAGCGCAAAGTAATCATTACATTGCAAGGTGAGGTCGATGGCTAGAAATAGGCAATAAAAAACCCGATAGCATTAAAACAGAGAGTTGGCTATCGGGCTCCTCAATATGGGGACATCAAAGAAAAGCAGTGGCATAAATTAAGACTCCATCTAAAAAGGAAAGTTCTCTTGTTGATGAAAAAAAATGCAATTTAGGGTGGGATTTGACTTAAATAGCACAAAAAGAACAAGCAAAGCATATTTCAGCCTAAGTAGTGAGATGTTTTGCTTGTTAATAATCTAAAATAAGATGAGGTAACTATTTGTAAAGATTTAAATTTTCTTTTGCGTAAGCTTCAAAATCAGTGCAACCACCGATGTGCTTCTCATCAATGAAAATTTGTGGGACAGTTTCCACAGGTTTACCAACAGTTTTAGACAAATCTTCTTTTGAAATACCTTCTGCTTGGATATCGACATAGCGGTAGTCAAAATCTTCACGTTCGTTTTTCAGTTTTTCTGCCAGTTCTTTCGCACGAACACAGTATGGGCAGCCAGGGCGACCAAAAATAACAGTATACATAGTATCTCCTTTTTATCTCAAACTCAGATTCGAGTCACAATGCTCAATACTATGCCTATATAAATTATGAAATAAAAGTCGAATTTTCCTTTTATAGCTATAGGTATGTCATATAATTCGTGAAGTAAAATGCCAAATCACAGTGAAATGGGGGTTGAATGAACAATAAACCACAATCAAAGAGAACCATGCGTTCATTGGCAGACATGCCAAAACCTATCTTAGTCTTAGAAGGTGTTGGGATAATCCTCTTGATTTTAATCTTACTCACGCTGAATGATTATATTGTTTTGCCTGAGCCACTTATGCACCAAGGGGCGATAGTGACCATTATTATGGTTGCGATTGGGTGTTTGGTCCCTGCAATGATTAATATTGTGTGGCGAGCTATTCATGGGTTAACTTTTTTAGGTATAGATAATAAGCAGTCAGAAAACCCGAGGAATAAAAAAAATAATATTCAAAATGATAAACAGGATGAAAAGCCCGAATAGCCGTGGTTTTGCTGGCATTTTTCTTGGTGATGTGTGAAAATTACCCGCTTTGCGCTGGGGATATCATTCTCTAGCAAACTGTTTTTGCATTATTATTTTTGAGTTGAAGAAGGTTACTGCCCATGGATTCTATTCGTTACCCTGACATTGCACAATTATGTGAATGGTTAGAACAACTCAAAACGTCTTATTTCGAGTGCGACTCTTGTGCTGCGCTGCATTTACCTCATATGCAAAATATTGAGGGAATTTTTGATGCAAAACTCGATATCGTCAATAATGTGTTGGTATTGTCCGCATTAGCGGAGCTAAAACCCACCGCGATAATTACATTAGTTGCTAATATTAGCCAAATTAACGCGAGTTCATTGACGGCAAAAGTTTTTCTCGAAATAAATGATGAAAACCTGCCAAAGTTAGTGGTTAGCCAGTCATTTTCATTAGAGGCTGGGATGACCTATCGCCAATTCTGCCATTTCCTTCAGCAAGCAGAAGACCAAATTTCAGCGATTGTCTTTGAGATCTTTAGTAATAATTTACTGTATGCAGCTCAAGATGAGTTTAGTGAAGAAGAGGATAATGGCGAGGATGAATCCGAACTTACCCCAGATGATAAACCCGCTATTATTATTCATTAAGTTTTAATTATGCATTGTGAAAAATATATTGCGGGTGAATGCCGTTCTTGCCAATGGTTAGAATTCTCACCTGAGCAACAAATCACCCAAAAGCAGCAGCAACTTTCCGCGTTATTGCCGACAATCGACCCTGCTATTTTTGCCCCACCCGTGACAGGGCCTCAAACAGGTTTTCGTAATAAAGCCAAAATGGTGGTGAGTGGAAGTGTAGAAAGGCCGATTTTTGGTATTATTGGGAAAGATGGCGCAGGTGTCGACTTAACTGGCTGCCCATTATATCCCACTGCATTTTCTGAAGTTTTCAGCGTACTCACACCGTTTATTGCAAAGGCAGGGCTCACACCTTATAACATTGAACGCAGGCGTGGTGAGCTTAAGCACGTGTTGCTAACACAAAGTTGGCACACAGGGCAGTTTATGCTGCGTTTTGTGCTACGCTCAGAGAAAAAACTGGAACAGCTCAAGAATGCTTTACCTTGGTTGCAAGCGCAATTACCACAACTTGGGGTGATCACAGCAAATATTCAGCCAGTGCATATGGCAATACTTGAAGGCGATGAGGAGATTTTCTTAACGGAGCAACACACGCTGCGTGAAGAGTTTAACCAAGTGCCTTTATTTATTCGCCCACAAAGTTTTTTCCAAACGAATCCTGTTGTCGCAGCTAAATTATACCAAACAGCAAGGGCGTGGGTTAACGCATTAGATATTCATAGTATGTGGGATCTGTTTTGTGGTGTAGGTGGCTTTGGATTGCACTGCGCTGAAAAAGATACGCGTTTAACAGGCATTGAAATCAGCGCCCCTGCCATTGCTAGCGCACAACAATCAGCAGATGAAATTGGATTAAAAAATGTTGAGTTTAAAGCCCTTGATTCAACGCATTTTGCCACCGCACATCAAGATATCCCTCAGCTTATTTTAGTTAATCCGCCACGAAGAGGAATTGGTAAGGCATTATGTGATTACCTTTCTCATATGCAGCCCAAATATATCCTTTATTCAAGCTGCAATGCACAGACTATGGCGCAAGATTTACAATTGCTGTCGGGTTATCAAGTGTGTAGGGTGCAGCTGTTTGATTTATTTCCACACACGGCTCATTTTGAAGTACTGACATTGCTAAAGCGAAAGAATAATTAAAAACGAATTTATGAAAAAAAAGCTTGGTGTTTAGCCAAGCTTTTTCTTTAACGTATTGAATTAAGTATTAATTTCGGTGTTCGAAAGCAAGTGCTTTGCGTTCGATTAAACGCATTAGAATGGTTAAGATAGCATTAACCACTAAATAAATAATCCCAGCCGCAACAAACGCCATCACATCCCATGTCTGACCAAATACTTGGCTACTGTAACCCATGATGTCTAACATGGTGATCGTACTGGCCAGAGAGGTACTTTTAAACACTAACACCACTTCATTGGAATAAGAGGATAAAGAGCGTTTAAAGGCGTAAGGCAAGATAATGCGCATAGTTTGCACTTTACTCATCCCCAATGCTTGGCATGACTGCCATTGCCCTGATGGAATCGCTTTTACGGCACCGTGGAACAGTAAAGTTGAATAAGCGGCACTGTTTAACGCTAATGCAATCATTGCACAGAACCAAGGTGTTGAAATTAGCTCCCAAAATAGAGGATAGTTTTGCAAAGACTTAAACTGGCTCGGGCCATTATAGATTAGGAAAAACTGCACTAATAATGGCGTTCCTGTAAAGATGGTGATATACACCTTCACAATTTGCGAAATGACTTTGGTTTTCAGGGATAAAATTAACGTAAATAATCCCGCTAACAGAAAAGCCACAAGTAACGCACTGAACGTCAGCGATAAACTGGTTGGTAGCCCTGGTAGAATTTTTAGGATCATGTCAATCATTTGGATTCACCTCGTTCAAAGCGCGTAGTTCGCAATTCAATACGCTTTAATACCTGTTGGCTAATCAATGTAATGACAAGGTAAATCAGACCGACGATAACGTACCAAGTAAAAGGTTCGCCAGTACGGTTAACAATAGTTTTTGTCTGTAACATCAAATCGTTCACGCTGATTAAAGACACTAACGCGGTATCTTTTAGCAGAACTAACCATTGGTTCCCTAACCCTGGCAGGGCATGGCGCCACATTTGCGGCATAATAAAACGAAAGAAAATCGTGCGTTTTTTGAGGCCGAGTGCAAAACCTGCTTCCCACTGGCCATAAGGCACTGCTTTGAGTGCGCCTCTTAACGTTTGTGAAGCATAAGAGGCATACAATAGGGCAAGGGCAATGACACCACAAACGAACGGCGTGTAGTCAAATTCGCCGCTATCAGCAAAGAAGATGCTAGGATCAATTTGCACTGTTGTTTGCCAAAAACCGAGGTTAATATCAAACCCATCCCCGAGTAGGTTGATAAGCTGTAATGTCCCAAAATAGACGAATAGGACGACCAGCAGTTCAGGTAACCCACGGATTAGCGTCACCCAGCACGTGCCTAAAAAGGCAATTGGCTTAAAGCGGACAGACTCCCATGCGGTAAATAGCATGGCAAGAATTAAACCCAAGATTAGGGCAGAAACAGCAAGGCCGACGGTGATACCGGCGGCACTTGTTAAAAATAGAAGGTTGTTCATTAATTATATCGATTACTGTTGAAACCATTTTTTGTGGATAGCATCATAAGTGCCGTCAGCTTTAACTTCTGCTAAGGCTTTATTCATTTTATCCAACAACTCTTTATTTCCTTTACGCACTGCGATACCTAAACCGATACCGAAGTATTGTGGATCGGTAACTTTCTCACCTACAGCGGCTAAGTTTTCGTTGCCTTTGGTTTTTAACCATTCGTCAGCAACGGCAGTGTCACCGAATACAGCATCAATACGGCCATTTTGCAGGTCTAAAACCGCAGATTGGTAGTTATCATAAGGCACAGTGGTCATGCCTTTATGTTGTTCCATGATATATTTTTGGTGTGTGGTTCCGTTTTGGACGCCGATTCTTTTGTCTTTCAGCTGGTCAACGGAGCTAATTTTTTCTTTCACTGCAATAAATTCTGCAGAGTTAGGGTAATAAGTTTCGGTGAAGTCTACTTGTTGTTGACGCTCAGGGGTAATGTCGATACCTGCCATTAATGCTTCAAAACGACGAAATTTCAGGCTGGGAATTAAGCTATCGAAAGATTGGTGAGTAAATGTACAGGTCGCATTCATTTTTTCACACATCGCATTAGCTAAATCAACGTCAAAACCGACGATTTGATTGTTTTTATCAAACATTTCAAACGGCGCGTAAGTTGCTTCAGTTGCAAAACGAATGGTTTCTTTTTCCGCAGCAGTTGCCGATAGGGCTACAGCGCCCAGCAGCGCAGCTAATATAATTTTTTTCATTGCTTAATCCTATATCTATTAATGTGACAGATAATTTGCAAAGGCGTCAGTTTGAGGTGCTGAGAAACGACTAGCATCTCCCTGTTCTACGATATGGCCGTTTTCCATATACACCACACGGCTAGCGGTTTTGCGAGCAATCTCCACTTCGTGAGTGACGATCACTTGCGTAATACCTGTCGCAGACAATTCACGAATAATATCGACAACTTGAGCCGTAATTTCTGGGTCAAGCGCTGCGGTTGGTTCATCAAATAATAGAACCTTAGGTTCCATCATGAGTGCCCGTGCAATCGCCACACGTTGTTGTTGACCACCTGATAAATGCAGTGGATAACGGTCTGCAAATTGAGATAAACGTAAACGGTCTAAAAGCTTAGCGGCTTTTGCATGTGCTTCTTGCTTCGATAATTTTAATACACGGCATGGGGCTTCAATTAAGTTGTCCATCACACTAAGATGCGGCCATAAATTATATTGTTGGAATACCATGCCAACATTTTGGCGTAAGTCACGAATAGACTTTGCATCTGGTGTCGATGAAAAATCAAATTGCTGCCCAGCAATATTCAAATGACCTGAACGTGGCATCTCTAATAAATTGAGAACACGTAATAGCGAACTTTTACCTGCACCACTTGGCCCGAGTAATACCATAGTCTCACCAGCAGAGCACTCTAGATTGATATCAAAGAGTGCCTGATGGGAACCATAGAAACAGTTGATGTTTTTTAATTGAATGCTCATGCTTACCAATAATATCCTTTTTAACTACCAGCGATATTAATCCTGTAAGCATATTTATGCAATAATTTCTGCATAAAAAATTGGTTTTTACACTGAAATTAGTCAGATTTTTCGGTTGGATGATCTGTTTGCTGTTGTTTGGCGAGTTGTTTATCTCGTTCAAACGCGAGGTCGCTAATGCGTTTTGCCATTCCTTTAAAGATAAAAAGATGGGCTGGCATCATAGCAAACCAATAAAGTAGACCGCAAAAACCCGCAGGGTGCCACCAAGCGCGCACATCTATAGAGCGTCGGCTGCCGCTATCGTGGATAGTAAAGGTTAAACGCCCCAGCCCAGGGGCTTTCATACCAAACAGTAAACTGAGTTGTTTGTTCGGCTCAAGGTTAATCACTCGCCAGCCATCAACTTCATCGCCAAGTTGCAAGTATTCTCTGTCGGGGCGACCATATTTGACTTTATTCAACATCATGTCATCCATGATGGCACGGGTTTTCCATAGGCCATTGGCGTAGAAATAACCATCTTTGCCCCCAATTTGTTGTATGGTATGCCATAGCGATTCTGAGCTCGCTGTTGTGCCAAGGGTTGAACCCGCTTGTTTGGGATAATAGCCATAGCCTGGGCGCCAGCGTTTTCTTACTTCAGGGTCATAACCCCAATCAGCATTGTCTATCGCATCTGCTTCCTCAGCTAATGTGGTTCTTACTGCATCATCAAAGGAAATTAGCGTTTGTGGAATAAGTTCTCGTAGTGCTTTATCGTTAGCGGGAAGGTCGTGTTGTAGTCCTTGAATCAGCTCTTTTGCAATAGTCGGTGGCACCGAGGTAATCAAGCTAATAAAATGCACCGAAATCATGCTAATAGGAATAGGAATCGGGATCAGCAAGCGGCGTTTACCACTAACTTTGATAAATCGTTTGAATAGTTCTTGATAGCTAATAAACTCAGGACCGCCTGCATCAAATATGCGGTTTTCATTTGTTGGTGTTTTGGCGAGCTGAGTTAAGTAATATAGGATATTCGACAATGCAATAGGCGATGATTTAGAGCGTACCCAGCGCGGAGGCGTTAGAATCGCTAAGTTGTACACCATATCCCGCATAATTTCGAAGGCTGCAGAACCAGACCCAACAATAATTGAAGAGCGAATCTCAGTAACAGGAATATTGCTTTCACGCAGGATGTCCCCCGTTAAGCGCCTGGCTATCAGGTGCGGGGAATAGGTGTGGCCATGTTGTAATGCGCTGAGATAAATAACGTGTTTAACATCTGAACCTTCGAGAGCTTGTTGAACATTACGCGCAGCGCTACGCTCACGCTCAATAAGATTAGCTTGGTCAGCCATGCTGTGCACAAGGAAATAGACAATATCGATTTCCTTCATGACATCTTTTAAAGTCTCAGGATCATGTAAGTCAACAAAGATACAGCGAGTATCTTGCCAGCCTTGAGAAAGCATCCAATCAACACGACGTGCAGCCGCAGTAACGTCATAACCTTGTTCAATCAGTTGGGGGATAAGATTCTGCCCAATATAGCCGCTAGCGCCCAACACTAAAACACGTTGTTTTTCTGTCATGTTAATTTCCTGTTTCACGCAAATTAACGGCTATTGTGACTGAAATTTTACCTATGTAAAGAAGGCCATAAGAATTGGCGTAATAAGACTCAGTACGAAGCCATGAACAATCGCGGCAGGCACAATCGAAACACCGCCACTGCGTTGCAAAACAGGAAGGGTGAAGTCCATGGATGTTGAGCCACAAATGCCCAATGCCGTTGAACGGTAGCGATTGATAATGATAGGGATCAACATGATCGCGGCTAGCTCGCGGGCTAGGTCATTAAAAAAGGCGGCGCTCCCCATCACAGGGCCATAGGCATCAGTTAACACGATCCCTGTGAGTGAATACCAACCAAAGCCGGATGCGAGAGCTAGCCCCATTTTAACGGGTAAGCCCAGTAATAATGCCGCCAGCGCTCCTCCCGCTAATGCACTGATTCCCATCACAAAGGCAATGGTTGTCCCGCGGCGATTAATTAAAATTTGTTTAATGCTCATTCCGCTGTTGCGTAATTGAATGCCGACTAATAATAGCAGGAGCATTAGAGCAATTTGGCTACCCTTATCCGCATAATGCAGAAAATCAAAACCTGTTAAGCCCACTATAAAGCCTAAAAGCAGGACGCCACACAATTGTAGAGATTCAAGCACCATTTTAATGCGTGACGGCGGTTTTTCTTGCTTATGTTGTGGAATTTTCCACGGATCTAACTTATCGAGTAATAACAGTGAGATAATATTAAGTGAAAAAATACAAGCAAAGAAGGTAATGGCGTAAATGAGAATAGAAAAGAGGTGTTCACTTAAGTTTTCAAGCAGTGCGAGGGTGATCCCCATTAAAAATAAAATCACATACACCATTGAATTTAATGATTGATGCACACGGTGAAGAATTTGTTTGTTTTTAATAGGAATAAGATAACCGAGAGTTAACGGTAGAAGAATAATTAAGAGTCCTGAATACATCGCCGCATCCTTAGTGGTTATCCCATCAATATAATCAATGAGTTATATTTGTTTTTTTATTTTCGTTATGTGAAATTTAACTCGCCGTGCTAATGCATTTTTTTTCGATAAAATTTTATTATTGGTGACTGAGTGAAAAATAGGTCAAAAATACTAAAAAAGAAAGTTTTACTATTTTATAACACTGCTATTGCTAGCTCAACTCAGTTGGCAATTTTGTCACAAAGATTTTTTATTTTGCAGACATACTTATAGTAAAACCATGGGTTAATCGATAAGCTCTAAATGTGCGTTTTGTCAGCACAATTATTGATAATCTGAATGCAAATTGACGAGTTCAGAGTATATTAAAGAAAATATGACAAGGAGTGAGATATGTATCTGGAACGTGTTGAGATATACGGATTTAGAGGGATCAACCGCCTTTCCTTAGAACTCAATAACAGTACTGTTTTGATCGGGGAAAACTCATGGGGTAAATCCAGTCTTCTTGATGCGCTCGATTTGCTTCTCTCACCAGAACATCAAGATTACCAATTTAATCTGCACGATTTTCATCACCCCACAGGGGACAACGCTTCCCGTTATCGGTCATTGCAAATTGTTTTAAAATTTTGTGAAAGGCATAAAGGCCGCCACCAATCTTATCGTTTTCATAATCTTAGCTCAGTTTGGGTTGATAATGGTGATGATCTAAAACATATTTTTTATCGAGTGAGTGCTGAGCTGCGAGATGACAATACGATTGCGGTGGATAAAAGCTTTTTAAATTCAGGGGGAAATAAGCTTTCTCTGGACAATGTGGGTAAGTATATCAAAGAGATTATTCGATTATACCCTGTTATTCGCCTGCGTGATGCGCGTTTTTTACAAACCCTCAACCCTGAAACCATCGTCGTTGGTGAAAAAGAGTTTCGTGATGCATTTAATATACGTATCAAAGAATTAACCAGTGCTCTAGTGAATAATCCAGAACGTTTAAGTGATGATGAATTAAGTGACGGTGTAGACGCCATGCAGCAGTTATTAAGTCACTATTTTTCAGGGCAAAGTGCCCATATGATCAAGCTTAATGACAATATGGTGAATATTGAGCCGCGCAAGCAAGGCTGGAAAGCGTTGGATAACATCAGCCGTTTGATTGCAAAACCTAATCAACGAAATATTCGTTTGATTATCTTGGGGATGTTTTCTTCTTTATTACAATCCAAAGGCAATATTCATTTAGATAAACACGCCCGCCCGCTCATTATTGTTGAAGACCCCGAAACTCGCCTGCATCCGATTATGCTGTCGATTGCATGGGGATTACTAAGCTTGTTTGCGCTGCAACGGATTACCACGACAAATTCAGGGGAGTTACTTTCTCAAGCTCCTCTTGAAGACTTATGTCGTTTAGTACGTGATACTAATAAAGTTTCTGCTTATCGTTTAACGCCAAATGATCTCAGTACAGAAGAATTGCGAAAAATTTCGTTTCATATTCGTTTTAATCGACCATCATCATTATTTGCACGTTGTTGGTTATTAGTTGAAGGCGAAACAGAGATTTGGCTAATGAGTGAATTTGCTCGCCAATGTCACTACTATTTTGAAACCGAAGGAATTAAAGTTATTGCGTTTGCACAAAGTGGCTTGAAACCACTATTAAAATTTGCCAATAAAATGGGAATTGAATGGCATGTTTTAACCGATGGCGACGAGGCAGGGCGTAAATATGCTGCAACTGCGACCCACTATGCGAATAAGATCAATTCACCCGATAGGGATCGCTTAACCATGCTCACTGCGCCAGATATGGAACATTTCCTATATCGTGAGGGGTTTAAAAGCCTTTATCATGAAATTGCTGACATACCAGAAAATGCACGGGTGTCGACACGCCGTGTGATTATTAAAGCGATTTCCCGAACGTCAAAGCCTGACTTAGCGTTGGCTACGGTGAACCGTTCTGCAGAACTGGGCCCTGATAGCATTCCATTACAGCTAAAAAGTATGTTTTCTCGGGTAGCATGGTTAGCGAGGGGGAAAGCGTATTGATAACGAAAGTGAATATATTGTTGATTGAATATTTATAGATAGCGGGTGTTTATCTATAGTATGTTTAATTAAACGATAACTTAAGTGATATAGCATAGTATTTAGAAGGGGGCGTCGCCCTCTTTTTAATGATAGGAAGTGAAGAGTGATGAAGGTAAAACCGAAAAAAAAGTGGCCGATTTATTTGGTGATCCTGATTGTTGTCGTTGGCGCTGCTGCCTTTCTCTTTAAAGGTGAGAAAGAAGAGGTTTTCCAAACCGTTGACGTGACGCGTGGTGACTTAGATAAACAAGTTCTCGCGACGGGCAAGTTAGATGCTGTACGTAAAGTTGATGTGGGTGCTCAGGTTAGCGGGCAGTTACAAACCTTATATGTTAAAGAGGGTGACTACGTTAAAAAAGGCGATTTACTGGCGGTTATCGACCCGAAAAAAGCACAAAATGATGTCACTGAGTCTGAAGCGACCACACGTGAACTTGAGGCTAATTTATCGTTAGCACAAGCAGAATTGAAACTGGCGCAACTGACTTACCAACGCCACTTGAGCTTAGCCAAATTGCAGGCTGTCGCGCAACAAGAACTGGACAAAGCCAGAACTGATGTGGATGTGAAAAAAGCACAGGTAGCGACTTATCAAGCTCAAATTAAACGCAACCAGGCCACACTAGATACGGCAAAAACTAACTTAAAATACACGCAAATCACCGCGCCGATGGACGGCATTGTCACGTTTATCAAAACGTTACAAGGGCAAACCGTGATTGCAGCGCAAGAAGCACCAACGATTTTAACATTAGCAGATTTAGACACTATGTTGGTTAAAGCGGAAGTGTCTGAAGCGGATGTGATTTATTTAGAACCAGGCCAAGAGGCTTCATTTACGGTACTCGGTGCGCCAGACAAAAAATTCTCAGGTCAATTGAAAGATATCTTGCCAACCCCTGAGAAAATCAATGATGCTATTTTCTATTATGCGCGCTTTGAAGTCCCTAATCCTCAGCATCTCCTAAAATTACAGATGACTGCACAGGTCAAAATCGATCTCGATTCACGTAAAGATGTGCTGATATTACCCCTTTCTGCGTTAGGGGATGAAGTTTCACCGCAGGTTTATGATGTGGAAGTGCTAGAAGGGCAAAAAGCAGAGAAAAAACAGATTGAAATTGGTAGTCGCAATGATGTGTCAGTCGAAGTGGTTAAAGGACTGAATGAAGGTGATAAAGTGATTATTGGGCACAGTGGTTCGGAGAGTTAAGATGGCCACACTCATTGAGCTCCAGGGGATCACTCGCCGTTATGGTGAAGGTGAAAATGAGGTTACTGTCTTAAAAAACGTTTCTTTGCAAATAAATGCAGGTGAAATGGTTGCGATTATCGGTGCTTCAGGTTCAGGTAAATCCACCCTGATGAATATCATTGGTTGCCTCGATAAGCCATCATCTGGAGAGTACCATATTGATGGGCAAAATATGGCGTTGCTAGACAACGACCAACTCGCAGAGCTTCGCCGTGAACACTTTGGTTTTATTTTCCAACGCTACCACTTATTAAACCACCTTAGTGCTGAGCAAAACGTTGAAATACCTGCAGTATATGCAGGTTCTGGAAAAGCGGAGCGGCGCGAACGTGCGACGCAATTACTTCAGCGCCTAGGGCTTGGCGAGCGGGTTAATTACCGGCCGAGCCAATTGTCTGGTGGGCAACAGCAACGAGTCAGTATTGCGCGTGCATTAATGAATGGAGGGCAAGTTATTCTTGCCGATGAGCCTACGGGGGCCTTAGATAGCCATTCAGGTGAAGAGGTGATGAAGATCCTCAAAGACCTTTGTGCTCAAGGCCATACGGTGATTATCGTTACTCACGATCCATCCGTTGCACAACAAGCTGAACGTATTGTCGAAATCAAAGATGGCGAAATTATTCGAGATTCAGGTTCAAAAAACAGTAAATTAGCCAAACCGTTATCAAAAGCCCCTACAAGGAAACTATCCCTTGGGCAGATTTATGGTCGATTTAGCGAAGCATTGTTGATGGCTTGGCGTGCCATGGTGGTCAATAAAATGCGTACCTTGTTGACCATGCTAGGGATTATTATCGGGATTGCTTCAGTGGTTTCTATTATGGTCATCGGCGATGCTGCCCAAGGTATGGTACTTAATGATATCAAGTCGATTGGTACCAATACGATTTCAATTTATCCTGGCACTGATTTTGGAAGTGATGATGCACAAAATCGACAATCTTTAAAAGCCTCGGATATTGATGCTCTTGCTAAGCAGCCTTATGTTCACGCGATTTCAGGCCAGCTAAATGGTTCCGCACGTTTAAGGAAAGGGAATTTAGATGCATCTGCACAGTTAACAGGAATTGGCCGCGATTATTTTAATGTATATGCTTCAAAATTTTCAGAGGGCATGAATTTTACGCAAGACATGGCGAATAGGCGTGCTCAAGTGGTCATTATTGATGAGAACACGAAACGGCGTTTTTTCCCAAAACAAGCTAATGTAGTAGGGGAAACCTTGCTCATCGGTAATATGCCAGCGACAGTAATTGGGGTGTTGGAAGACCAGAAATCAGTATTTGGCTCCAGTAAATCGTTGTCTGTTTGGCTCCCTGATACCACGATGAACAGCAAGATTTTAAATCGACCTTATTATGACAGCATTACGGTGCGCGTTAAGGATGGGTATGACGCCAAAAACGTCGAGCAGCAACTGACGCGTTTATTAACGTTACGCCACGGTAAAAAAGATGTTTTCACCTATAACCTTGATACTTTTGTAAAAACAGCGGAAAAAACCACCCAAACCATGCAACTGTTTTTAACCTTAGTGGCGGTGATTTCGCTGGTGGTCGGGGGGATTGGTGTGATGAATATCATGTTGGTGTCGGTGACAGAAAGAACTCGCGAAATTGGTATTCGTATGGCAGTTGGTGCGAGAACCAGTGATGTAATGCAGCAGTTCCTCATTGAGGCGGTATTGGTGTGTTTAATGGGGGGCTTGATGGGAATTGCACTTTCTTATGGGATCAGCTTACTGGCACAAATGGCGCTACCTGGTTGGACGTTCGCATTTGACCCTGTCGCGCTTATTAGTGCGTTTGTCTGCTCAACCGCGATTGGAGTTATTTTCGGCTTCTTGCCCGCACGCAGCGCCGCACGTTTAAACCCAATTGATGCATTAGCAAGAGAGTGATTTGTTAATATGTATTTTCCTTTGTAGCTCAGTGACTACAAAGGAGAATAAAGTAAGGTTAACGAAGCCGATAAAATATTTTCCCTAAAGAATTTATACAAATTTTTGCTGATGTTAATAAAGGAACTTTATTTATCGAGTTAGTGATTAACGCTATAGTTGAATGAATGTCACACAAGGTCGAATAAATGGTAAAAGTATCCCCCTCCTTTTTTAGTTTCATTGTCAGTTTATTATTACCTTGAGAATACTCATCGAAAGTGAGTTTGGTACTTTTATCTAATTCGATACTTACTTTACTCTCAGTAAGCTGTTTTTTGATTTCAGATTGTAGCTCTGCATTGTTGATTTTCGGTAATTTCATTTTTTTTGAGTGTGTTCGTGTTTTTTGTAGTTTCCGTATATAACCAATAGTTACATCAGTTTTTGTTTTTTGTGTAGAAGCAATAGGAAGTGTAAATTTGAGGCTTATAATTTGTTTTAAAAAATCAATAAATTCTTTTATATTAGATGATTGTATTAACCCACAATTTGGCTCAAAAAAGCTAAAAAGGTATCTTTGTTTTTGTGGGTAATATTTCCCGCAAATTGCCATTGCATGATTATTTGAATTGTAAATTATAGCAATATCTTGTTTTTTAATGCTTTTTTCAGTAATTAGTTTCTCTAATTGTTTAAAGGAGACACTCTCCCAACTAGGTTCTACATTAATAGAGGACAAAGGAGAACAACGATTATCAATTGTCAATCCTGAATTTAAGTTAAATAGTGCTGTCTCACTTGCATAATGTAACATGCAATATGCATATATCTCTTTAATAAAGGACTGCATTTCATTTAGAGTGATATCTTTATCTTTTTTAATCTTATCATATAGGCTTTGTTCTGCTTTATATTTCCTTGGAGTAGGTGTTTCATTACCAAACCTTATTTTGTTATATAGGTCATAGGTGATGTCTTTTTCTATTTTAATATTAGGATTAAAACAGGGTTCTATATTCTTAGAATATATATTTTTGTTATTTTCTTCTAAGCATTGAATGATATATTCAATGTTTGTTATTCCTTTAGGTTTTGGTACTGTGTTAATGGTATAATAATTATTATATAGGTCATTATAGCCGTTATATTGGTATTGATTTATCTGTACATCAAAAATATCAGTACAACGTTCAGCTAACAAATTTGAAATGCATTTTAAGTAAGCTTCTTCTACACATTTGTTGACTTCTTTATAAGCGGATGTTGATGGTATAAAGGGATTTAAGCAATTTTTGAGCTGGTGTAGAGATTCAGCCCCCAGTCCGTCCATCTCATAAGCCGCGAATATGTGTGATAAACCTTGGCAAGCACCATTTTTACATGCATATGTAATATTGGAGATGCTTTTGAGTTGTTGGGCAAGTTTGCTTATTAGGGGGTCATTCTTAAATACATAGTTCAATAGGTCATTCTGACAAAATTTAATAGGGTAGTTTATTTCAGCTGGCATGTTATGTTTCCGATGTTAACTATTTATAGCAGCCTACCAACTCAACTATCCCCATTTCTTTCATAAATCATTTATTCCTACTAAAGCTAAATTTTTTTTCTAATCGTATAACTTCGGACTAGGACACTCCAAATTGGAGTGATTGCTGCTAGCTAGAGGGAAATTACTGCTAAAGAATAGTCCTATTTTATGGAACTGAGTTCCTCACTCCAATTCTGCTAATTAAACACGTAATTTTTAACCTATTCATTTATCGATAAAATTTTTTATTAGTGTGGTATTTCCTCGCTCCGTGAAATATTCCATAATAAAAAAGTTATCTGAAAAGATAAATTCTGCTTGCGATTCGATATCGATCATGGATATTATTTGCATGTAGAATAAATGAAACCTAGTTCCATATAATGGAACAAACAATTAAAGCCAGTAAAAACTAAGCAAAGACAACCACACAGCAGGTGCAAAATGGCGAATAAAGCAGGTGAAGATTATTCTTTGGCTCGAGTACCCCAAAGTGCTCGTAGACCGTTCTATGAAGTGTTAATTCTACGAATTGGCGCACTCGCTTGTGTTTCACAAGTGATGTTAGGTGCAGCCCTCGGTTACGGGTTAACTTTTTGGCAGGCGTTTTGGGCGACCATCCTTGGCTCTGTAATTTTACAGGTAGTCAGTTGGGGGCTTGGAGCAGCTGCATGCCGCGAAGGAATGTCAATCAGTCTACTGTCAAGGTGGTCTGGTTTTGGAAAGTTAGGTTCAGCTCTTATTGGTGGCGCGATTGCCATCTCCTTGATGGGCTGGTTTGGCGTCCAAAATGGTTTCTTTGCGGATGGAATGTATAAAGCGACTAATGTGCTAACACCAGGGACTTGGTCACTTATTACAGGTATTGCGGTGACGATTATTACGGTATATGGGTATCGGTTTTTATCTATTACCGCCAATATTTCAACGCCGCTCTTTTTATTCGCGTTAGGCTGGGCAACGTATAATTTATTATCAGGTCAGGATCTTGGTGCGCTTATCAATGATACTGCCCCTGCTGGGCCTTTAATGACAATGCCTGCGGCAATTACTATGGTTGCAGGTGGTTTTATTATCTCAGCGGTTACCACACCAGATATTAGCCGCTTTATGATAAAACCGAAGGATGTATTTTGGATGACGTTAATCGGTACATTTTTTGGTGAACTTTTAGTTAATATGATAGCGGTGCTGATGGCTCTGGCATTACGTACCAGCCAAGTATTTGACTTGATGATGGCATTAACGGGCTTATTAGGTGCATCGATTGTTATCTTTGCCACTATAAAAATGAATGACATCAACCTGTATTCATCATCACTCGGGTTTTCAACGCTGCTTAACGCTATCTTTAATAAGCGTTTTGACCGTCGCTATTTAACATGGGTAATTGGTGTTTTCGGTACGATTGCCTCCATGTTAGGTATTTTAGACAATTTTATTAGTTTCTTGATTTACTTAGGTATTGCTATCCCACCAGTCGCTGGGATCATGGTTGTTGACTATTACATCTTAAAACGCGATCGCAAAGAGCTTGATATCACCCGCGAACAAGGTGTGCTGCCATCTAGCTGTGAAGCTTATAACCCTGTGACACTCGTTGTGTGGTTGTTAGCTGTTATTGTGGGGTGGGGAACGTCAGAATTAGGTCCATTCCATGCCGATTATGGCATTCCTGCACTTAACTCTTTAATTACAGGTGCGCTGGCTTATTGGATTGGCATGCGCTGGCAAGCGAAAGCAAAAGGTGTCGATACGGTGCATTTTCGCAAAGTGGCTCACTTAGATTAAGGAAAGTGCGATGTCAGGTAGCAAGGTCAAAGTTGCCCTTGCTCAGTTTGATTCTGAACTGGGGAATAAACAGGGTAACTTGCAGCGTATGGCGCTGTTATGTGAACAAGCGGCAGAGTCTGGGGCGAAACTGATTTGTTTTCCAGAGCTTGCCACAACAGGTTATCGCGGTGATTTGCTAAATACGAAGCTGTGGGATCTCAGCGATTCTACTGGAAGCGAAACATATCGTTTATTTAGCGAGCTTGCGACACGCTTGAATATCACTATCGTGAGTGGTTTTGTGGAACGAGGTGACTACCTTGGGGATATCTATAACGCGGTTGGCGTGTGGAACCCAGGGTGTGAAGGTATCAGCGGTGTGTTTCGTAAAGTACATGCTTTTGGTATTGAGAAACAATGGTTTAGTCGTGGTGATAGCTTCCCTGTATTTGATACGCTAATTGGCAAAATTGGCATCATGATTTGCTATGACATGGGGTTTCCTGAGGTTGCGCGTATTTTGACCCTTCATGGCGCAGAGCTGCTAATCGCACCTTCTGCTTGGTGTGTACAAGATAAAGACATGTGGGACATTAATACGGCATCCCGTTCTTTGGAAAATGGTGCACATTTACTGGCCGTTAACCGTTGGGGTCATGAAGGGGATTTACACTTATTTGGTGGTAGCAAAGTGTTAGGCCCTCGTGGGCAAGTGCTTTGTGAAGCCACATGTGATGGTGAAGCGTTGTTAATTGGCGAAATTGATTTTGTTTTACAAGCCCATACACGTTTAACCATTCCATATTTACGTGATAGAAAGCCTCAAGATTATGGCATTCTTACTCAAGGTTTTGATTCATGAGCATTTTAAATAGCGTCGTTGATGTTTATCAATTATTTCTACGCTCAGGTAATGAGCTTACCGTTACGACGTTAGTCAATGAATTAGGCATGCCGAAAAGTTCTGCTTCTCGCTTACTAAAGCAAATGTCAGAACTGGGGCTGTTAGAAAAGAAGAATAATGCTCCCATTTATCGGCCAGGGTTATTAATCATGGAGTTGGCTCACCGTGCGCGTGGGATGAACCCATTGATAGATATGACGTTAGAAGCCCTTGATGAGTTGACGAAAGATACTGGGTTTACCAGCTATGTTTCGGCGCTCGATGATGAAATGGTAAGGGTTGTCCATGCACGCTTTGGTAATAGCATGTTGCAGGTGATCACACAGCCTGGTACACGCTTGCCAATTCTTGGAACTTCAACGGGGCGGGCTCTGTTAGCGCGCTTACCGTTGCAGGAAAGAGCAAACATTATCGGCCGAGAAGATAAAGAATTACAAGTGAAGTTAACAGAACAGATGAATCTGATCAATGAACGTGGTTGGGAATTTTCAATTAACGAGTCTGTTGCAGGTGTTGCCTCGGTTTCGAGTACCGTGTTTGATCCATCGCTGAACACGTTATATGCATTATGTCTAAGTTTGCCAGAAACCCAAATGAATGAACAGGTTATGGCGCAACTTTCAACTAACCTATGTCGTAAGACCTCTTACCTTGGTTGTATGGTTGGAGATCCTTATTGGTTACAAAGAAGTACCAGCAAATAGCGTTATGTCATGTAGTAAAAGTAAGTAGTAAAGGTAAGTAGTAAAGGTAAGTAGTAAAAGTAAGTAGCACACCATAAGTAGTTTATATTATTAGTATTTTATTTTAAGTGCGTGAATACGCCTTCATCAGGAAAAATAAGGCTTTTTTAACAGTTAAGCCTTAACTTGGGTGAAATGAAATTAAGTCATATTTTGTGTGAGTTAATTTCAAAGTAGCCCTACAATCAAATAAAAATTATTAAAATTCAAGGAAGTACAATGAGTCTAAAGCAAACCCTTTGTGCGTATGAGCTAATCGATTGCGCGAACGTTAAGGGGGAAGATGTTGTTGCATTGTTCAAGACTTTCCCAGCAATTGAAGTTTCTTCTAAAACGGTCAAAGACCTGAAAGGTCAAAGTGATTTTGTCCGTATTCTTATTCCAGGCACCCAAGGTAAATCTCAAGGTCATCAAGCACCTACATTAGGCATTATTGGCCGTTTAGGGGGGATTGGTGCAAGGCCGTCACGTATTGGGGTAGTTTCAGATGCCGATGGGGCGATTGCGGCCATTGCAACAGCATTGAAATTAGCAAAAATGCATGAAAAAGGCGATAAATTGGTAGGTGATGTGGTGATTACAACTCATATTTGCCCTAATGCGCCGACTCGCCCTCATACCCCAGTTGATTTTATGGACTCTCCTTTAGAAGATGTCACGATGAACCAACATGAAGCGATCCCTGAAGCGGATGCTATTTTGTCGGTAGATACCACCAAAGGTAATAACCTGTTGAATCATAAAGGTTATGCATTATCACCAACGGTTAAAAATGGGTACATTTTACCTGTTTCTAATGATTTACTCCGCTTAATGGAGTGGAGCAGTGGGCAGCGTGCGGTGACATTTCCTTTATCCATTCAGGATATTACACCGTATGGTAATGGCCTTCATCATATCAATAGTATTATGCAACCCGCGGTATCTACCTCAGCCCCTGTTGTTGGTGTGGCGATCTGTTCTGAAACCGTGGTACCTGGTTGCTCTACGGGAGCAAGTCATGAGATTGATATTGCTGCTGCGGTGAAATTTATGATTGAGGTGGCGAAAGCCTTTACGCAAAAACAGTGTGATTTTTATGATGCAGAACAGTATGCATTATTGATGTCGCTGTATGGTGATATGTCACATTTACAAACTTCGGGCCGTTGAGCTTATAAAATAGTCACAGTTAATTATTAACAGCATCAATAATATAATTGAAATAATTAACTGTGCTCTATATGCGTCAGGGCAAAATTGATTCTGATGTGCCTTCTGTGGTTTCTTCTATTTCAATGGGGATGATAACATCCGCATGATTACCTTTTGGTCCAATTGTCACGCTAAATTGCACTTTTTGACCTGCTTTTAGTGTCCTGTAACCGTCCATTCTGATGCAGGAATAATGAGCAAAAATATCCTCTCCGCCATCAGCCGGGCAAATAAAACCAAAGCCTTTTGCGTTATTGAACCACTTAACGATACCCGTCTCCATATTTTATCCTTTCGGTTTGCTAGTTGTGTTTTGCAGATATGTATAAAATACACACAGAAACTAAGTAAATATACGCTAAAAACTGTTCGTAAAACATACTGTAGTGGATTGCATTCTAAGGTCAAGAGGGGAGTTTCAGGAATTATGGTAAAGTGGTAAAAATTCGATAAGCGCCAAATGTTATTTTCTGTGATATTTGATATAGCTCACAGATTGCTAAAGATAAGCGATGAGGTTAGTGGCATGATACACTGCAAATGAAAGGCTTGTTTAAGAAAAGCCATGAAAGAATGTAATGGTATAGTTTTATAACGCTATCATGTGGATTGATAGAAATCGTTGATAATAAAGACTATGCTTAATTTGAAGTTAAACACTGAGCAAGAAAGTAATGAGCGATTTTCTGGGCACATTTAAAACAGACGTCATATTCAAAGACGAAGTGGAACAAACCCTACAGCCACCGTCGATGTATAAGGTATTATTAAATAATGATGATTACACTCCGATGGATTTTGTTGTCGAAGTGTTACAAAAATACTTTTCTTTTGATGAAGAACGCGCTACACAGATAATGTTAGATGTGCATATTCAGGGAAAGGGAATTTGTGGGGTTTTTACCGCAGAGGTTGCAGAAACAAAAGCGGCGCAGGTCAATACATTTGCCCGTGAACATGAGTATCCTTTGCTTTGTACTATAGAGAAAGTCTGATCTGGTTTAATATCAATTTTGGGAGGTGCTTATGCTCAATCAAGAACTGGAGCTTAGTTTAAACGTAGCTTTTACGAAAGCGAAAGACAGTCGCCACGAATTTATGACTGTTGAGCACCTATTGCTGGCGTTACTGAGTAATATCTCGGCACGCGAAGCTTTAGAAGCTTGTAAGGTTGATCTTGTCGCTTTACGTCAAGAACTGGAACACTTCATCGCGCAAACTACACCCTTGTTACCCGAAAATGATAACAGAGACACCCAACCGACGCTCAGTTTTCAGCGTGTGTTACAAAGGGCGGTATTTCATGTGCAGTCATCGGGTCGTAGCGAAGTTAGCGGGGCAAATGTGCTTGTCGCGATTTTCAGTGAGCAAGAATCTCAAGCTGCGTACTTATTGCGTAAGCACGATGTTAGCCGCTTAGATGTGGTCAACTATATTTCTCATGGTACGGTAAAAGGTGAAGAATCGTCATCGTCAGATAACGATATGTCCAATAACAGTGCACCGAATGAAGAGCCACCGGTCTCAGAAGACCACATGGACAACTTTACGACCAATCTGAACCAACAGGCCAAAAAAGGGAATATCGACCCGCTGGTGGGCCGTCAGGCTGAATTAGAGAGAACGATCCAAGTCTTGTGTCGCCGCCGCAAAAACAACCCGTTGTTAGTGGGGGAGTCTGGTGTTGGGAAAACGGCGATAGCGGAAGGCCTTGCATGGCGTATCGAACAGGACGATGTGCCTGATGTCATGAAAGGTTGCACGATTTACTCCTTAGATATCGGTTCATTGTTAGCGGGAACGAAATACCGTGGGGATTTTGAAAAACGCTTCAAAGCCTTGCTCAAAATGTTGGAAAAAGACCCCAAAAGCATACTGTTTATCGATGAGATCCACACTATTATTGGTGCTGGGGCTGCATCAGGTGGGCAAGTGGATGCTGCTAACTTAATTAAGCCACTACTTTCGGGTGGGCGTATTCGCGTGATTGGTTCAACCACCTATCAAGAATTTGGTAGTGTGTTTGAAAAAGACAGGGCGCTAGCTCGTCGTTTCCAAAAAATTGATATTGTTGAACCGACACCAGAAGAAACCATTCGTATTATTAATGGGTTAAAACCGAAATACGAAGCACATCACGATGTGCGTTACACTGCGAAAGCCATCCAGGCAGCGGTAGATTTATCGATTAAATATATCACCGACAGGCATTTACCAGATAAAGCCATAGACGTGATTGATGAAGCTGGCGCGCGTACACGTTTAGTTGTACCAAGCAAACGCAAAAAAACGATTGGTGTTCCTGAGATCGAAACTGTCGTTGCACGTATTGCGCGAATTCCAGAAAAAACAGTTTCATCGAGCGATAAAGACAAACTCAAAACCCTTGATTCACGCTTGAAGATGTTAGTATTTGGGCAAGATAAAGCGATTGAGGCGTTGTCTGAAGCGATCAAAATGAATCGCGCAGGGTTAGGGTTAGAAAATAAACCTGTCGGCTCCTTCTTGTTTGCAGGGCCTACAGGGGTAGGTAAAACGGAAGTCACGGTTCAATTAGCCAAAGCGCTGGATATTAAATTATTGCGTTTTGATATGTCTGAATACATGGAACGTCATACCGTCAGCCGTTTAATTGGTGCGCCTCCAGGCTATGTAGGCTTTGATCAAGGTGGCTTACTGACTGATGCGGTGATCAAGCATCCACACTCTGTGGTGTTATTGGATGAGATTGAAAAAGCGCATCCAGATGTATTCAACATTTTATTGCAAGTGATGGACCACGGCACACTTACCGATAACAACGGCCGTAAAGCGGATTTCCGTAACGTGATTGTCGTCATGACCACAAACGCAGGGGTTCAAGAAACGCAGCGCCGCTCGATTGGTTTCGCAGAGCAGGATAACAGCACGGATGCGATGTCGGAAATCAAGCGTGCTTTCTCGCCTGAGTTCCGTAACCGTCTTGATGGTATTATCTGGTTCAATTCACTGACGCCAGAAATTATCACCCTGGTTGTTGATAAATTCATTGTTGAGTTACAAGCGCAGTTGGATGAGAAAGGCGTGTCAATTGAGGTGAGTGCGGCAGCACGTCATTGGTTATGTGAAAAAGGCTATGATAAAGCAATGGGTGCCCGACCTATGGCGCGCGCAATTCAGGAGAACCTGAAGAAACCATTAGCAAATGAATTGCTATTTGGTTCACTAACCAACGGCGGCTCTGTGAGTATCGGGCTTGATGAAAAAAGTAACACACTGACATACAGCTTCAGTAGCGTGCACAAGGCCTCTCCGGAGGATGCGGTATTCTGACATAATTAACCACAGGTGTCTCATGCACCTGTGGTAATGTCAGGCCTTGCCTGAAGAGGTAATCAACGGCTACGGAAAATGATTCGGCCTTTGCTCAGGTCATAAGGGGTTAACTCTACAGTTACCTTGTCGCCTGTCAGGATGCGGATATAGTTTTTACGCATTTTACCAGAAATATGAGCAGTCACCACGTGACCGTTTTCCAGTTCAACACGGAACATTGTATTTGGCAGGGTATCTAAAACTGTGCCCTGCATTTCAATATTGTCTTCTTTGGCCATCTAATCCTCTAAGTTTAATAACCGTGATTTTTAACGGGCAAGATAATGCCCAAAAACCCGCACTAAGTAAAGAAGTGTCGCATTTTAATGCGATCTTTATGCTTATGTGAAGGAATAAAATTAATAATAAACCAACGTTCACTAATTGAAAATTGGCGGTAATTCAATCGATTGCGGTATCCAGCAGGCGGGGTCTATCCCTTTGTCACGCCACCGATAAAGAATATGTAAAAAATCCCTACGGGATATTTCTTTTGCGCCAAGTGAGGCGGTGTGGTGGTTAAGTACCTGACAATCAAAAAGCTGCCCATTATAGCGCAAAAAATGAAAATAGAATGTAATAAAAGCAAATTTGGATGCATCATTCATTCTACTGAACATGGATTCCCCACAAAATAGATGGCCCATATTCACACCGTATAGGCCGCCAACCAGTTTGTCGTCATACCAAGCTTCAATAGAATGAGCCATCCCTTCGTGGTGTAACTCAAGGTAACCTGCTTGCACTTCAGGTAAGATCCACGTTCCTTCTTCACGCACAGAACACGCTTCAATAACATCCTTGAAAGCGTGGTTAACCGTAATACGATAAATCTGCTTTTTTAACACTTTTTTCATTGAGCGGCTGATGTGTAAATCGCCCATCAATAATACCGCTCTTGGGTCTGGTGACCACCATAAAGGCATCTCACTTGGATTGAACCATGGGAAGATACCATCATAATACGCTGCTTGCAGCCTTTTTGATGAAAGATCGCCTCCAATAGCTAATAAACCATTGGGTTCCCGCATCGCTTCCGAGACGGGAGGGAACAAATATGAGTCATCATCGAGTTGGTACATATTGCGCCTCAGTGTGTTTTCTGAGCCCAATGGCGCTGGCGGAATTGGTAGTATTGACCTTGCCTATCTAACAACGCTTGATGGGTGCCTTGCTCGACAATTTTACCACTATCCATTACGCAGATGTTATCCATTTCTTCTAAGCCTTGCATGCGGTGGGTGATCACAATCAAGGTTTTGTCAGCACATTTTTCTTTTAGTAACGCTAAGATTTGCTGTTCAGTTTGTGCGTCTAAGCCTTCTGTTGGTTCATCCATCAACACTAGCGGTGTGTTGTGCAACAATGCACGGGCAATGCCTAAGCGGCGCTGTTCACCACCAGATAATTGGCGACCACCTTCCCCCATCCACGCATTGAGTTTCAACTCATTTTCGAGCAAATTGCCTAAGCCGACTTGTTGTAAAACTGCATTCAATTCAGCATCGGTAGCTTGCTCATTCGCTAATAATAAATTATTACGCAGAGTATCACTAAACACATGCACACGTTGCGGTACAACCGACATGATGCTACGGAGTGATTTTTCACTAAATGCATTAATTGGCTGACCATTTAATGTAATTGTACCGCTATCGACATCCCATGCACGGGTTAATAATTGTAAGAGTGTTGATTTACCACAGCCTGTTTTCCCAAGTAGGGCGAGGTGTTGGCCTTTAGCTAAGCGCAATGACACGTTATCGAGGACGGCAAATGGCTGTTCAGGGTAGGTGAACGAGATATTATCGACAGTCAGGCTTTCTAGTGTTGTGATTGAAGGGCTTTCGCTTGGGAACGTCACTTCAGGTTTTGCTGTCATTAATTGGGAAACCCGTGTTGCAGAAGCAATTACTTGCCCCATATGCTGAAAGGCGACGGCGACAGGCCCTAAGGCTTCGAAGGCGGCTAACGCACAGAACACAAATAGCGCAATCAATGCACCAGGTTTAGTATCTCCACCGACGTGCTCAGCGGCCATCCACAGCAGTAAGGTAGCAGTGATCCCCGATGCGAATAAAATAATAGCTTGGGATAACCCTGTTAGTGCAGCTTGTTGCTGCTGGCGAGCTTGCCAGCAGTTTTCAATTGCCCAAAGGTTTTGGCGAAAACGTGTGGTTGCACCAAATAAGGTTAACTCCGCTTGCCCTTGCAGGGCTGAAGTTAAGATAGTGCGATAGTCACCGCGTAGCTCTGTGAGTTCGCGACCAATAGGCTTACCTGCATGGTAAAAAACAAATGGCATTGTGAACAATAAGAACAACATGACGCCACCTAGTGTCCAAGCAAGGCGTGGGTCAAGGTAGCTTAAACCGAAAATCAAGACAAATGTGACAAAAAATGCCGTGATAATCGGCGATAATACACGTAAATAGAGGTGATCAAGGGTTTCGACATCAGCCACTAAGCGGTTTAATAGCTCCCCTTGGCGAAAACGGCTAATGCCCCCCGGAGAAAGGGGTAACACTTTACTAAAGGCAAAAACACGTAAGTGAGCAAGGACTTTGAATGTTGCATCATGGCTGACTAAGCGCTCGCCATAGCGTCCTGCAGTACGGAATATTGCCGCACCACGTACGCCAGCTGCGGGCAGCATATAGTTGAAATAATATAAGCCAGGGAAGCCCGCAATCGCGGTGCCAGCTAAGAACCAACCTGAGAGGGTTAATAGCCCAATACTGGCAAGCAATGTCACGATGGCGAGTATGATCCCAAGCGTTATTAAAAACCAATGGCGGCGGTAGAGGGCTAAGAAAGGATATAAAATTTTCATTATCAGAGCTCCTCACTGCGATGGGCTAATAACTGGGCAAAAGCGCCTTCAGACTGACTAAGTTGAGAGTAATTCCCTTGCTGAATGATTTGGCCGTTTGCCATCACCCAAATTTGGTCGTAATCCAAGGTTTCTTCCAGTAAATGAGTGACAAGCAAAGTGGTTTGCTGCTCAGATAGCTGGTTCAGTGTGTGCATGACACGTTGCTCACTGTGCGAATCAAGGCTTGCTGCAGGTTCATCAAGCAGTAGTAATCGTGAGGGTTTTAATAAAATCCGAGCGACAGCAACACGTTGTGCTTGGCCCACTGAAAGCCGCGCGGCGTAATCACCAAGGCGAGTATTTAAGCCATTGGGTAAGTGAGGTAAAAACTCGGAAACATATGCTTTATCAATAGCGTGTTGAATTTCTGCCTCAGATGCATTTGGTTTACCTAAACAAATATTTTCAATGAGTGTTTGTTCGGGTAAATGTGGGTTTTGCCCAACCCAGCCGAGCAATTCACGCCATTTTTCAGGGCACAACTCACGCAGTTCAATATCATTAACTGTCACTGAACCGTGGTAAGGCAAAAAGCCAAGTAATAAGTTGAGTAATGAGCTTTTACCTGCACCACTTTGCCCAACCAGTGCGATACGCTGTTGTGGCTCGATGGTGAAATTTAACGGGCCAGCAAGGCGTACACCGTCGTGGGATAAAATTTCGAGCTGGCTGGCTTGAATGCGAATAGGGCCATCAGATAACGTTTTTATACCTTGTTGCGGCTTTTCTTCCCCTTCACTATTTAGCAGTGTCTCTAAGGTTTCAGCAGCACCTACTGCTTGAGCTTTAGCATGGTAATAAGTGCCTAAGTCACGCAGTGGTTGGAAAAATTCGGGGGAAAGGATCAGAGCAAGGAAGCCTGCAAACAACGTGACAGGTAAGCCATAGCTACCAAAGTTCATTTCACCCAAATACGAAAAACCGAAGTACACGGCAACCACAGCAATAGAAATTGAGGCGAAAAACTCTAATACGCCAGAAGATAAAAATGCCATACGCAACACTTCCATCGTTCTGGAACGGAAATCTTCAGTGGATTCACGAATTTGCTGAACTTCTGCTTTTTCACGGAAGAACAGGCGAAGGGTATCGAGCCCTCGGAGTCTGTCTAAGAAGCTGCCACTTAAACGGCCAAGTGCGATAAAATTGCGGCGGTTCGCATCAGCGGCGCCTAAGCCAACTAACGCCATAAAAATAGGGATTAAGGGGGCAGTGACAAACAGGATCATCGCGGCTGCCCAATTGAATGGGAAAATGGCGATAAGGATCATGATGGGCACAATCCCTGCTAAATACATTTGAGGAAGATAGCGTGAATAGTAATCTTGCATATCTTCAATTTGCTCAAGGATAATGGTTGCCCAGCTTCCTGCGGGTTTACCTTTAACCCAAACAGGGCCGAGTTCTTGGAGTTTATCTAATACGCGAGTGCGAATTTCTTGGCGCACAACTTGGCCACAACGAAAACCAACCCGTTCTCGAATGTAAGTCACAATGGCACGTAAAACAAATACGCCAATCAGAAGGCAAAATGGGGTCAATAGCTGTTCTCGCGGGGTGCCATCCATAATCAGTGCTTGTAGGATGACGGCTAAGAACCAAGCTTGAGCTATGATCAACAATCCACTGACCATGCCTAACAGCATGGAGATCCGCAACCAGCGCTTAGCAGGTGCACTGTGTTGTTTTAACCAACGTACCAATTCAGTCTGTCTTGATTTATCCATAATGATTTAGTTAGCAGGTGTCGTTTTAATGTCATTGAGTATAGTTAGGTTATGAAAACCTAACAGCGTTTTGTCGTTCACTGTGAGTCAAATAACATCAGGGCGGAAAATAATGATCAAACAACGCATTTAATAAAAATAGTGAGAGCGGTGTTTTTGATCTCGACCTGTAATTCGATTATTTACGCTACATCATAACAGCTTAAGTGGCAGATGTTGCATAATAAAAGTCGGTTATTTAATGTGGAAAGTGCTTTGTTATCAAATTGTTCTGTAAAGGTAAACTGAATATTTCAACTTAAAAAAGCATAAAAGTGATGGAATGCTACTGTATTTTTACGTAATGAGAAGACGGCTTAACACAAAATTGTTAAGCCGTTGGCATTTTTATGGAAATTTAAGGTGTGGGAGTTATATTTAGCCACTCTTTCGGTTTTAAGGTAAATTGTCCGTTAAGCAAATTATCCCAAGCTTTATCTTTTTTCTGCACGGTATTGAATGAATGGCTTTGTGTATCGACAACTTCCCAGCTTTGTTCTATTTCCTGCCAAATATTGCAATCAATAGTTGAGCTAGTCGGGTAGGAATAACACATAACCACATCATCTTTCCCATCTTGATTCACATCTGCCATAAAACCTAAGCATGAATAAGGTTCATGTTTTGATGTGCAATACCACGCACTGCTGAGGTTATCACCCAAATCAAACCAGTTATCTGGCAACGTAGGGCTGTTTTTCGCTTGTATGAGTACCTCTTTGAGTGGTTTTTGTTGCTCTTCAGCATAAGGGCTGGTTTGGAATTGTTTTTGATACTCAGGATTGCTATTTAGTTGTTCAAACGCGAGCTTACCTTCAGCACCTAATTGCTTTAAGTCATAAGCGAGCGAGCTATTCACTTTGATTTTGCCGTTATTCACGCCCGCTACAATGCTATTGATGGTTATGGTTTTGAAATTGGCGATAGGGCTATTGATCACGAAAATAATGGCGATAAGGGAGAGAATACCGACTTTATTAATCGTGCCGAGTGAGGTCATCCACAATGTTTTTTTGCGAATGATTGCAAGGCTATAGGCTAAAACAACCAAAGCTAAAAATAGCGCGACGGTAAAAGCATATAACCGCTCGATGCTCCAACTGTATTGATTCACCCGCACAAGAATGCCGTACAGTGAAAGCCCAGAAAAAGCATTGAGCAAGATAATATTTATTAAAACAAAGGCATTCAGCCCTTTACGGAATTGGTATTGTGTACTGCCATCCCCATAGACAAAATTAATAAAAATGAGATTAAGGATCACAAACCACAGCATTACGGCAGAGCCTAAGCCTGCGGAGTCCAACCCAGAAAAATAGGAAATAACAAAGCCACCTAAGAAAATGACCGCAACGACGTTTAATAATGGCAGGAAGAAACGGGCAATAAAGCTCACGAAGTTACTGAGTTGAATATCAACAGTTGCACGTAAAAATGTTAAGCCAATATTAAAACCAAGGGTAAAACAGACCCAATAAATGACTTCATTATCAAGAATGTCACTTAAAAAGTGCAAATTAACTATGCCAAACAAAAAGCTGGCTAATTTCACAATTAAGGTCAAGAGCCCACCAATTGCCGAGGCTAATACACCTAAGAAGGTATTTTTAATATATAGCCCCATTAAGCAACCGTAATTGATTTTCCATGACTGTGTTGC
This sequence comes from Providencia sp. SP181, assembly GCF_050446505.1. NCBI lineage: Bacteria > Pseudomonadati > Pseudomonadota > Gammaproteobacteria > Enterobacterales > Morganellaceae > Providencia > Providencia sp. SP181. Next base: position 264,525 of record NZ_JBBPXM010000004.1, on the reverse strand, counting down.
TTGCAGTAATTGCATCCACGGGAGCATGAAAAATAACAGAACAGTCAGCGTAAGGAATGCAATAAAGGGGTTGGCATCAGAAGGGGTTTCAAAGTCTTGACTATGCCAAAAGTTAACCCAACAAGTTAAAGCAATAGTTAAAGCGATACTAAGATAGAAAACCACAGATTTGGCGTTAGTGATTAAGTAGCTAACCACTGATGGCACGAATATCGCCAGTAACATGGGTAGGAATACCGTAGTTGCATCTAACTGGCTGTCAGAGCGAATAGAGTAATCCGTTGTTGCGGCAATGACGATGCCCTGAATGATGGCGAGTATGATAACAATAAAATACGAATAGCCACGAACGATATCACGCCCTGATGGTTGCTCCATATCAATACCTATAAAGTTAAGATCATGTAAAAACAGTATAGGCAGTGCAGGAGAAGGGCAATATAAACTTGCTCTTAAAAATAGATGTAAAAAACAACCATTAAGATGAGTAGGAGTAATGCATAAAAAAGGCTTCAACCAAGTTAAGGTAGAAGCCTAAACTATAAATAAGTTGCTAATTATTTAGATGCTAAGCCATCGAGGTAACGTTCCGCATCTAATGCTGCCATACAGCCTGTACCTGCCGAGGTAATGGCTTGGCGATATATGTGGTCCATGACATCACCTGCGGCGAATACGCCTTCTACAGAGGTTTGTGTGGCATTACCTTGGGTACCTGATTGTACTTTGATATAGCCATTATCTAAATCGAGCTGACCATCAAAAATAGCGGTATTTGGGCTATGGCCAATCGCGATAAAGGCGCCCATTACTGGGATATCTTCAGTGGTATGCGTTTTCGTACATTCAAGGCGCACACCTGTCACACCCATATCATCACCTAACACTTCATTTAAGGTGCGATCCGTATGCAGTACGATATTGCCGTTTTCGACTTTATCCATTAAACGGTTGATCAGAATTTTTTCTGCGCGAAAGCTATCACGGCGGTGAATTAAATGTACCTCGGAGGCGATATTGGATAAATACAGGGCTTCTTCAACCGCTGTATTACCACCCCCAACGACAGCAACTTTTTGATTGCGATAGAAAAAACCATCACATGTTGCACATGCAGAAACACCGCGACCTTTAAACGCTTCTTCAGAAGGTAAACCAATATAACGTGCAGATGCCCCCGTTGCGATGATTAGCGCATCACAGGTATATTCGTTTTCATCACCAAATAAGCGGAATGGACGTTGTTTTAAATCCACTTTATTGATGTGATCAGAGATAATTTCGGTTTCAAATTTAGCAGCGTGTTCATGCATACGGTCCATGAGGCCTGGACCCGTTAGGCCTTCAGGGTCACCAGGCCAGTTTTCGACTTCCGTTGTGGTCGTCAATTGACCGCCTTTTTCCACCCCAGTAATCAGTGCAGGACTTAAATTTGCGCGAGCTGCATATACAGCTGCTGTATAACCTGCGGGGCCTGAACCTAAAATGATTAACTTGCGATGTGTGGTTGTGCTCATGAATTCCTCTTTTAATCTCAAAAAAAGCATGCTTAGGATTGTAGGAGAAATAGGAAGGTAACAAAAGTGATTTAAGTGCGACTTAGTTTTATGCCACTTATTTCTCTGATAGGCAAGACTCGCCAAATGTAAAAAAATGTGACAAAAAGGTAGGGGAGTCACGCTTCATGATTTTTAGGAATTATCTTGAATTAGCGCTGCGAAACGTTTTACTGGAAAAAAAAGCGAAATCTTGTACTGATTTTTATTCATTTGCTTTGACAATCGGCTGCGCATTTGCGAAAACATCTATGTAAGAGTTAATTATCTAGCAGGTCAATGGAAATGGCGCATTTTTGTTCTTGCTGGAAAATTAGCTTTACACTACTTACAAACTTAAAAAATGAGTCACGATTGTGAATGATCATTACATTCACACGAACTTCAGCACTATAAATAGAATTTGCCCTGAACACGAATTCCTAATAAAAAAGGTAGTTGGCAAGGGGCTCATTTTATAGATGTAGAAAATAACAATTAGAGAAAGAGAGATAAAGAGATGATTGACAATAAAAAGCGTCCTGGCAAAGACCTTGACCGTATCGACAGGAATATATTAAACGAACTACAAAAAGACGGGCGTATTTCTAACGTAGAATTATCCAAGCGTGTTGGTTTATCCCCAACACCTTGTTTAGAGCGTGTACGCCGTCTTGAAAGACAAGGTTTTATTTCAGGCTATACAGCCTTGTTGAACCCGCATTACTTAGATGCATCCCTATTAGTGTTTGTTGAAATTACATTAAACCGTGGTGCGCCAGACGTGTTCGAACAGTTTAATACTGCAGTTCAAAAGCTTGAAGAAATTCAAGAATGTCACTTAGTTTCAGGTGACTTTGACTACTTGTTGAAAACGCGTGTGCCTGATATGTCCGCATATCGTAAGCTACTAGGGGAAACGCTGTTACGTTTACCAGGTGTAAACGACACACGTACCTACGTAGTGATGGAAGAAGTTAAACAAAGCAACCGTTTAGTGATTAAAACTCGCTAATCAAGGCTTTTTTGACCTCACTTCAGCACAGCATTATTGGCTTTGTTGTCGCACTGCAGTTTCAACGCTGAGTTTACTCAGCGTTGTTCCGTTTTAGCACCCTAATAATTTCTTCAATTTTTCTTTTTAAATCGGTAAGTTAACAGCTACTAGTGCCTTTCTTACGTTCTTTTACGAAACTCCCTTGTTTATCGATAAGTTTTATTATCAATTTATTGATTTTAAAGCTATAAATAATTAGGAGTTTTGACGATAAATAGAAATTGAATCCAAATACATTAGATGAAATACTGAGTTACTATATATTAATCGGGCATTTATTTGTCTTAGAGCCAGCAAAACAGGCATTTTAGGGCGATTAATGTTAGAATAATCAGAGTCAGTGAAGAACATCAGTCAGTAAAGAAACAATAATGAGCCAAGAATACACAGAAGATAAATACATCAAATTTAAAAAACTCAGTAGCGGAAGACGGCTATTAGAGGTGATTTTGCTCGCGATTTGCTTAAGTGCCGTTTTTCTTATGGTCGCGTTATTAAGTTTTAGTCCTTCAGACCCGAGTTGGTCACAAACAACGTGGAACGCCCCTGTGAAAAACTTGGGGGGAAGTGTGGGGTCGTGGAGCGCTGATATTTTGTTTTCTGCTTTTGGCATTTTGGCTTTTGCTATTCCACCACTGTTGTTATTGGGTTGTTGGGCTATCTATCATTATGAAAGCCAGCGTCGCTACATAGATTTTTTCTCGCTTTCTTTACGCCTTATCGGTGGTCTTGCATTGATCCTTTCTTCCTGTGGATTAGCCGCCTTGAATTTTGATGATTTACCCAACTTTGCTTCTGGTGGCGTGATTGGTAGTGTATTTAGCAGTGCCATTATGCCTTGGTTTAATTCATTAGGTGCCACATTGGCACTGTTGTTCTTATGGGCGATTAGCTTCACGTTGTTTACAGGTTGGTCATGGTTGACAATTGCAGAAAAAATTGGAGCGGCTGTCCTGCTTCCAATTACGTTATTAACCAACCGTGCGAGAGGCGATGACCTGGATGATTATGAAGTAGAGGAAACTGAAGATGCGCTACAACGAGCGCAAGAGGCTGAGCACTTAGCGAATGATAATGAACAATTACTCGATTCCGATGATGTGCTGTTTTCAGCGCCAACTGTTGCTGAGTTAGTTACTGAAAATACGCCGCAGCCAGAGTCCATTGAGGTGCAAAGTCATATTGAGGCTCAGCCAGAAACCTCTACGGTAGTTGAGTCAGATGCTTTACCCTCTTTCTCAGCGGTAGATGAACCGAATACATACCACTTTGAGGTTCCTGATGATTACCAGCCACAAGCCAGTGGGCGTTTTGATAACTTAGCGGAGCCTGTTATTTCTCAATCAGATCATGTTCCTGCAGCGCCATCTGCATTTAGTTCTGTCAATGATCATGAGTTAAAATATCAAGAAAAACAAATAGTTGATAATGAATTTAACACGTCAGCGATGCCTGTAGAACCCGCATCACAAAATACATTCGCCGCTCAAGTCCCCTCAGAATTATTTACACCTGCGCCAGTTGTTACCGATGTCCCTGTTAGTTCTTCCGTTACTGAGCGGGTTGCTGATGCGAGTGCTTTAGCTGCAGTGGGTATTTCTATTGCTGCGCTTGAGCGCCACGCACAAGTTAAGCAAAATATGGAGCCTGAACTGCCAAGGCCTAATCCTGTTCGTTTGCCGACACGCCGCGAGTTATATGGAATTCGGATCCCATCCCAGCGTGATGCAGAGTTACAACGTCGCCAAGAAGAAGCCTCTAAACGCGAAGAAATTTATCAGCAGTGGTCAACAAATGACGTTGAAGATGCGCAAAATAGTGACGATTCGCAACAAGATGAATTACTACGCGCTCAATTCTTAGAGCAGCAACGTGAGCGCTATGGTGAAGTGGATAGCACGGACTATGAGCCGCCTGTTACGCAAACCGCGCCAACAGAGTTCCCCGACGTACAGCATGTGGAGCAAGCAGAACAATCGCCAGCCAACACATGGACGCAGCCAACCATTGAGCATCGTTGGCCATCTTCATCTGATTTATCCGCCAATACGCATAAATTTGCTGAACCTGAAGTGGCATCTATTATTCCTAGTGATGCTTTTGAAAGCCAATTTGATGATGAGCAAAAAGACGTCGAACCGAAGATTGATTTACGAAGAGAATTCTCGGTATTGGATAGCTTTTCTCCTGTAGATGATTTAGTGGATGACGAGCCTGCTGATCCACTCTTTATGCCAACATTTACCGCTGTTGAATCGCCAATAGTTCCACCAAATAATTCGCATTCAGGGCTTGGCAATAGCCAACCTGCAACACACACTTTTGCACAGCCACAGCAGCCACAGCAGCCACAGCAGCCACAGCAGCCACAGCAGCCACAGCAGCCACAGCAGCCACAACAGCCACAGCAAGATAGCTTATTCCACCCGTTCTTGGTGCGTAATGATCAACCACTACCAAAACCAACAACGCCGATGCCTTCTCTTGATTTATTGGCAAGTCCACCAGAGCAAGAAGAGCCAGTGGATATGTTTAAATTAGAGCAAACGGCAAGGCTGATTGAAGCACGGTTAAATGATTACCGAGTGAAAGCGGAGGTTGTCGGTTTTTCTCCTGGGCCAGTTATCACCCGCTTTGAGCTTGATTTAGCGCCTGGTGTTAAAGCTGCGCGTATTTCGACACTATCCCGTGACCTTGCGCGTTCATTGTCAACGGTTGCTGTACGAGTTGTTGAAGTGATACCAGGGAAACCGTATGTTGGGCTTGAACTACCAAATGAAAAGCGCCAAACCGTTTATTTAAGTGAAGTATTAGATTGCGATGATTTTAGAAAAAATCCATCGCCACTGACGATTGTTCTTGGTAAAGATATTGAGGGTGATCCTGTTGTCGCGGATTTAGCTAAAATGCCACACTTATTAGTGGCGGGTACGACAGGTTCAGGTAAATCGGTTGGGGTCAATGCGATGATCCTCAGTATCTTGTATAAAGCGAAACCTGAAGATGTGCGCTTTATTATGATCGACCCAAAAATGTTGGAACTTTCTATTTATGAAGGTATTCCTCATTTATTGACAGAGGTTGTCACAGACATGAAAGACGCTGCGAATGCACTGCGTTGGTGTGTCAATGAGATGGAACGCCGTTATAAACTGATGTCTGCGCTGGGGGTTCGTAATTTAGCAGGTTACAACGAAAAAATTAAAGCTGCGGCGGATATGCAGCGTCCGATCCCTGATCCATTCTGGAAACCAGGGGACAGCATGGAAACGGAACATCCAATGCTGAAAAAAGAACCTTACATCGTCGTTATGGTGGATGAGTTCGCAGACTTGATGATGACTGCAGGGAAAAAAGTGGAAGAGCTGATCGCAAGGCTGGCTCAAAAAGCCCGTGCCGCAGGTATCCACTTGGTTCTCGCGACTCAGCGTCCTTCAGTTGATATCATTACTGGGTTAATTAAAGCCAACATTCCAACACGTATTGCCTTTACAGTATCGAGCAAAATTGACTCGCGTACCATCCTCGATCAAGGTGGTGCAGAGTCGTTATTGGGGATGGGTGATATGCTTTATTTACCACCTAACTCATCAATCCCAATGCGTGTACACGGTGCTTTTGTTCGTGACCAAGAAGTCCATGCAGTGGTAAATGATTGGAAAGCGCGTGGTAAGCCGCAATATATTGATAGCATCACAACGTGCAGTGATGATAGTGAAGGTGGTGGTTATGATGGTGGTGGTGAAGAACTTGACCCACTATTTGACCAAGCTGTTGAATTTGTTGTTGACAAACAACGTGTCTCCATTTCAGGCGTTCAACGTCAATTCCGTATTGGTTATAACCGTGCCGCGCGAATTGTTGAACAAATGGAGCTCCAAGGCATTGTCAGTGAACAGGGGCATAACGGAAACCGAGAAGTGCTTGCGCCGCCATCAATGGGGCATTAAAAGTGGGTAGCAAATTAATAATTTAAGGTGCTAATTGCGGGTTTAATTTGAGGGGTGTATAACGTCATCACGCCTCTTAAGGTAATCATATTAAGGTCTTTGTTCGATGAAAAAAATGATGTTGTTAGGTGCATTAGCCTTCAGTTTACATATCGGCCAAGTGCTGGCCGATGCGAGTCAAGACCTTCAGGCACGACTGAATAAGGTCAATAGTTTCCAAGCCAGTTTTTCACAAAAGGTCACTAGCCCTGAGGGCGATCTTGTTCAAGAAGGCGTCGGCGATTTATGGTTAGAGCGCCCTAACTTATTTAACTGGAACATGACTTCTCCCGACGAAAGCGTGTTAGTTTCTGATGGCAAGAATTTATGGTTTTATAACCCATTTGTTGAGCAAGTGACTGTGACGAACTTAGCGGATGCAACGCAGGATACCCCATTTTTATTGATCACACGTAATGACCCGAAAGATTGGAAACAATACTCAATCATTCAGCAAGGTAATACTTTTGATCTTAAACCTAAGCAAACCAACGGCACGTTGAAAAAATTCTCAATTACGGTTTCCCCAGAAGGGACTATTGAGAAATTTTCTGCGGTTGAGCAAGATGGGCAAACCAGTGCTTATCAGCTAAAACAGCAAAAAAATGGCCGTGTTGATGCCAGTAAGTTTAAGTTTACAGTGCCGAAAGGCGTAACGTTAGACGATCAACGTTCAAGTGCTAAATAAGCCTTAAACTTGTTATTATCGTTAACCATTAGTATTTTCTGCTGGTGGTTAGCGAGTCAGTTATTTGCTTTTAAGCGGCAATAAAGAGGATATTGTGGGTAACCTGTCTCTCGATTTTTCGCAGAATGAATTTCAACCTTTAGCGGCGCGTATGCGGCCCGAAACCCTTGAGCAATACATTGGTCAACGGCATCTGCTGGCGGAAGGAAAACCATTGCCGCGAGCAATCAAGGCTGGGCATCTGCATTCTATGATTTTATGGGGGCCACCAGGAACAGGCAAAACGACACTGGCAGAAATTATCGGTCACTATGCTCAAGCGGATATTGAACGTATATCTGCGGTGACTTCAGGTATTAAAGAAATCCGTGAGTCCATCGAAAAAGCGCGCCAAAACCGCAGTGCTGGGCGTAGAACGATTCTGTTTGTGGATGAAGTTCATCGTTTTAATAAAAGTCAACAAGATGCCTTTTTACCGCATATTGAAGATGGCACGATCACCTTTATTGGTGCGACGACTGAAAACCCTTCATTTGAATTAAATTCAGCATTGTTATCCCGTGCAAGAGTCTATTTGCTCAAGTCCTTAGAAGAGGACGATATTGAGCAAGTGTTATTACAAGCGCTAGCAGATACATCCCGTGGGCTTGGTGGGCAAAATATTGTGTTACCCGATAGTACACGCAAGATGATAGCTCAGCTCGTTAATGGGGATGCAAGGCGCTCGCTAAATTTACTTGAAATGATGGCGGATATGGCTGAAGCCGATAGCCAAGGCCAGCGAATTTTAACGGCAGAGTTACTCAAAGAAGTGAGTGGTGAACGTACCGCGCGGTTTGATAACAAAGGTGACCGTTTTTATGATCTGATCTCTGCATTGCATAAGTCAGTTCGTGGATCAGCACCAGATGCGGCATTGTATTGGTATGCAAGGATCATTACGGCAGGGGGCGACCCGCTGTATGTGGCTCGTCGTTTGTTAGCGATTGCTTCCGAAGATGTCGGGAATGCAGATCCCCGCGCGATGCAAGTGGCAGTTTCTGCTTGGGACTGCTTTACACGAGTCGGGCCAGCAGAAGGTGAACGTGCTATTGCTCAAGCAATTGTATATTTAGCCTGTGCTCCTAAAAGTAATGCGGTTTATACGGCATATAAGGCTGCAATTAAAGACGCACAAATGCAGCCTGATTATGATGTGCCTAATCACTTACGCAATGCACCAACAAAGCTCTTAAAAGAGATGGGAGCAGGCCAAGAATACCGTTATGCCCATGATGAGCCAAATGCCTACGCTGCGGGTGAGAATTATTTCCCTGAACCAATGCAAGCAAGCCGTTATTACTACCCAACAAAACGTGGCTTGGAAAGCAAGTTTGCTGAAAAATTAGACTGGTTAGCCCAACAGGATCAAATTAGTACCACAAAACGCTACCGCTAAACTGGGCAATGCGGTAAGGTTATATAGCGAAATACTTTACTTTATTGATGGTGCTAGAATGCATCATCAAAAGTATTATCTATTACTCACAATACTCACAGGATAAGCATGCTCGATCCCAATTTACTGCGTACGGAGCTAGACGCGGTTGCTGAAAAACTGGCTCGCAGGGGTTTTACCCTTGATGTGGAAAAGCTGCGTGAATTAGAAGAACGCCGCAAAGTTTTACAAGTTGAAACTGAAACCCTGCAAGCAGACCGTAACTCGCGATCGAAAACTATCGGTGCGGCTAAAGCTCGTGGTGAAGATATTGAGCCATTACGTCTGGAAGTTAACCAATTAGGCGAAAAATTGGATGCTGCGAAAGCAGAGTTAGACAAGCTGCAACAAGAAATCCGTGATATTGCTTTAAGTATCCCGAATATTCCAGATGACCAAGTACCAGATGGCAGAGATGACTCTGATAATGTCGAAGTTGCACGTTGGGGCGAGCCTCGCCAGTATGATTTTGACGTTCGCGATCACGTTAGCCTTGGTGAATTAACAGGGGGGTTAGATTTCCCTGCAGCGGTTAAGCTAACAGGTGCGCGTTTTGTTGTGATGAAAGGGCAAATTGCCCGCATGCACCGTGCGTTAGCACAGTTTATGTTGGATTTACATACTGAGCAACATGGCTATCAAGAACTGTATGTTCCGTATTTGGTTAACCATGATACGCTGTATGGTACAGGTCAATTGCCAAAATTTGGTGAGGACTTATTCCACACTAAACCACTGGAAGAAGAAGCAGATAGCAGCACTTATGCGTTGATCCCAACTGCTGAAGTACCTGTGACTAACTTGGTTCGTGATGAAATTTTAGATGAGGATAAACTTCCTCTGAAAATGACTGCTCACACACCATGCTTCCGTTCAGAAGCGGGCTCTTATGGCCGTGATACCCGTGGTCTTATCCGTATGCACCAGTTTGACAAAGTTGAGTTAGTGCAAATTGTTCATCCTGAAAAATCGATGGATGCACTGGAAGAATTAACAGGTCACGCTGAAAAAGTGCTGCAATTACTGAACCTACCTTACCGTAAAGTGATTTTATGTACTGGTGATATCGGTTTTGGTTCACGTAAAACTTACGATTTAGAAGTATGGTTGCCAGCGCAAAATACTTACCGTGAAATCTCTTCTTGTTCAAACATGTGGGATTTCCAAGCGCGTCGTATGCAAGCACGCTTCCGTGGTAAGAGCGATAAGAAAACTCAACTCGTTCATACATTGAATGGCTCAGGTTTAGCAGTGGGTCGTACATTGGTCGCAATTTTAGAAAACTACCAATTAGCAGATGGCCGTATTGAAGTGCCTGAAGTATTACGTCCATATATGAAAGGGCTAGAGTATATCGGTTAATTTCGGTTACGCCTTTTATAAATAAACCGCGGCTGGTAACAGTGGCGGTTTTTTTTATGACTCAGTTTCGCGATTTCTAATGAAAACCCCTCTCAGACTTTACCTGATCCCGCCTCAGTATTTTCCAAATAGCGCTCTTCGGCGAAGGTCGTTAGTCTAACGGTAAATTGAGTTTATTGGAGTCGAATAGGTGGAAATAGTCATTGGTGTTTTTCTATTGGCAGGGGTTATAAAAGGCGTGATCGGCTTAGGGCTACCAACGATTGCAATGGGATTATTAAGTACCGTAATGGAGCCCGCAGTGGCAGCTAGTTTGCTGATTATTCCTTCTTTGGTCACCAATATATGGCAATTATTGATTGGGCCACAGTTTATGGCGTTAGCGAAACGACTCAGTGGTTTTGTGATTGGGGTGTTGCTTGGAACATGGTTGAGTTTTTTACCTTCATTAACATCATCATCCACTTGGACATTACCTGCATTGGGTGTTGTACTGATTATCTATGGGGGATGGGGAATAATGGCTAAAAAAATGCCATCGTTCGAGAAACATGAAATATGGCTTTCCCCAACGATTGGTTACTTTACTGGGGTGATCACGGCAGCAACGGGGGTATTTGTTATCCCTGCGGTACCTTATTTGCAAACACTGAAATTAAATAAAGATGAACTTATTCAGGCGCTAGGGCTAGCGTTTACAGCATCAACAGTGGCACTGGCAATCAAATTATCCATAGACCACCAGCAAAATGATATTGATTGGGGGCTATCTTTCTTTGCCTTAATACCCGCTATTGTGGGGATGTATCTTGGACAATATTTTCGGCGGGTTATTAGTGAAAAGCTATTTCGGCGTTGTTTTTTTATCGGTTTAATTGGGCTGGGGATTTATATGGCAAAACAATGGGTGATCATGGTTGCCAGTTAATTAGAAAATCAATAAATTCATTGGTGTAATCAGGTAATAGGCTGAAGTCGCGTGCACAAATCACTAATTTTCGCTGCGCCCAATTCTCAGCCAGTTGCAATATTTGGGTGTCGGAGGGGCCATAGCGCAGTGCGGCTTGTCGCGGAATGATAGCAATACCAATACCTTGGTTAACCCCTTGCATTACAGCGTCTAAAGTAGGCATATGTACACGGTAATGAAGCCGTTGGCCTTGCTGTTTAGCATTATCATCAATATGGGTTTGTAACGGGTTATCTTCTGTTAAGCCAATAAACTCAGCACCAATAATGTCCGCAAATGAAACACGCTTTTGGTTAGCCCATAAGCTATCTTTATGAACAAATACCACTAATTCATCTGAGCTACATGGACGAGTATCAAGCCCTGCCAAGTCGACAGAATCAGCAATAATACCGACATCTGCAACTTTATTTTTAATTGAAGTTACAATATTCGCACTTGGCATGTCTTTTACTGAAACAGACATATTTGGTTGTTGGCGTAAATAAGCATGAAGACGAGACGGCAAAAATTCCATCTGTGCTGAAGTATTGCATAGGATATTGATATGCCCGCGTAAGCCACGGCTGTATTGCTGCATTTTATCTTGCATCAATTCAATTTGCTGTAAGATGATTTTTGCATGTTCAATAAATGCATAACCGGCATCGGATAATGCAACACCTTTCGCTGAGCGGGTAAATAGATTAACGCCTAATTCATTTTCTAAGCCGCGTATCCGTTCACTGGCGGATTGCAACGTAATATAGGTCAACTTTGCCCCATGAGTAATACTTCCTGCATTGGCGACATTTACGCACAGTTTTAAATCGGTAATATCAAAATGCACGGGGTAGCACTCCAATTTATAAAGGGAAGTTATTCGTTTAATTCAAGGAATATAAGTGAATTAGAGGCTGATAGCAAAGAGGGAAAGCAAGTGCTTCCCCTCTAAAAATGATGACTTTAAATCATCATGTTTATTGGCTTATTTAACTTGTGAGAAAAACAGGCTACGGTAGCTGCTGTAATAGCAAACATACATAATTGGCATAGAAACTAATAAACCTAAGCCTAATGGGATCACAGAAATAATCATTAAGATAGACAGAACGATAAAGAATAGGATGCCTGGCAGGATATTTTTCTTAACTGCTTGTAGGCTAGCTGAAATTGCAGCACCAACAGTGAAATCGTGGTTCATAACCAAAGCAGGGGCAAACCAAGTTAATGCGGTACCCACTAAACCAGCGACAGCCATCACGATAATAGCAAAGAAGAATGAACCTGAGGACGCTAAAATAGCCGCATCAGATGGTGATCCGTATTGGTTGCTTTCCATTAATAAACCAAACATCGCAGAACCGCCAATGATGAAAGCGATGATCATACCGACTAAGTTTGCTGCAAAGTTAATGGCGCCAACCGCAAACAGTGCACCGAATTTGTTTTGGAAACCCGCAAACAGTAAACCGATTTCTGCTTGTCCAGTTTTACGCTGATTTTCACTGATAGCAATAATACCGCCAACAAAGATTGGAGTAATAAAGGTGATCAGTAAGTTTAAGAATGGGATCATGGAGATAATCAGAATCAATGCAAACAATACGATATTGATTAAGATCCACATACCCAATTTTTCTTTAACCAGAGACCATGATTGGCTGATCCAGTTAACACCTTCACCCGCATCAACAGCGCGAGGTTCAGCGTGAAAAACAAAAGTATCAACTTGAGTTTGAGCGTTAGTGTTAGGTGCAGGGTTGTTATCTGCACTGAAGTTTTCATTGTTCATGATAAAAAAGGAACCTATTTGTCGTAGTGAATTAGCAATAATTATTATAAAAAGTTTGTGAGTTTATATGCACTCTTTTACTTTATCGGCAGTAGTATGCAGATAAGTGAATACATTATAAAGCAGACTATTCTGGTAAGGTATTTTTGATTAACTTTTTCTTAATACAACATTTTTTAGGGTAATAAGGTCATTACTCATTTGATATTGAATTTATAGACTGTTTAGTTTGGTGTTTTTTGGTTAAATATAGGGTTATTTTAACTTTAACTAGGATGGTTTTTTATGAAAAATGGTTATTGTGTGGAATAAAATATAACTAATAACCATTATGAAGAATAAGGTAAGCGTCGGTAAGTTATTCAAAAATAGATATAGGGTATGCATCGAGTGGCTTGATTTCTTTTAATACAAACATACTTTGCATTTCTTTAATGCCTGGCAATCTGCGAATAACTGACATGGCAAAATCAGCGTAAGAATCTAAATCATGAGAAACCACTTGCAGTAAAAAGTCAGTATCACCACCAATGCTATAACAGGCGACAACGTTCTCAAGCTCGCTGACTTCCTGTTCAAATTTTTGTGCTTCTGCCTCGCTGTCACTATCAATAATCACACGTACAAACACCATAACACCAAGGCCAATTTTTTTGCGGTTTAGAATAGCGCGATAACCTTGAATAATATTATCTTCTTCAAGTTTTTTAACTCTCCGCCAGCAGGGTGAGGCGGACATGCCTACTTTTTCAGCCAGTTCATGGTTGGTGATCCGTGCATCCTCTTGCAGTAGTGAAAGAATTTTTGTTTCTGTCTTATCAATTGCCATAAATGAATATTCCTACCTATTATTGACTAAATAGAGAAAAAAATTACCGAATAATAAGCTTGCCATAGCTGAGTTAGAAAGCCTATTTCTTTCTTTAAATGCCATAATTATCGGGAAATTGAACACAATTAAAAACAGTAGGGGACATAAATGATATTTAATCCAGCTGAGCATCGCTGCGCTATCGTGGTTAATCAGGATTTATCTAACGGGCTTGCAATGAATGCCGCCAGTGTGATTGGTGTGAGCTTAGGAAATAAAGTAAACAATATGGTGGGGCAAGATTTAAACAGTGCAGATAATATTCATTATCCAGGGGTGATTTATGCCCCTTTACCGATTTTAAAATCACCAGAGCAGTATATTAAAGACATAGAAGAAGCTGCATTAAAAGAAAGTGAAATTTATATCATTCCTTTTAGTCTATTGGCGCAATCGTGTCGCACTTATGGTGAGTACCAGCAAAAGTTGTCAGAGCATGAATATAAAAATATTCAGTTAGCGGGTATTGGGCTGGTGGGAAATAAAAAGGCGGTGACTCAGCTTATTGGCCATTTGCCTTTATTTAAATAGGAATAATGGCAAATAAATAAAGAAGAGGCTCAATGTTGAGCCTCAACTTATTTAGTACATGACTTTGTGCCCATAGCTTTCAAGAATGCTTTTGACACGTTCCATCACTTCTTTTGATGGTGGTTTAACTCCATCAAGCTTGTATTCTTCACCCATGGTTTCCCATTTGTGTTTACCAAGTTCATGGTAAGGTAATAATTCGATTTTTTCGATATTACCCATGTTTTTAGTAAATTCGCCGAGCAGATGTACTGAATGATCATCATCACTCCAGCCTGGTACAACAACATAACGCACCCACGTTTTTTGATTACGTTTAGCTAAATATTGTGCGAATTCTAACGTTCGGTGATTGGAGACACCGACTAACTTTTGGTGAATATCATCGTTGATTTGTTTTAAATCTAACATCACCAAGTCAGTGACATCCATCAGTTCATCAATAACAGGATCATAGCGACGAACAAAACCGTTAGTGTCCAAACAAGTATGAATATTCTCTTTCTTACAGGCGCGGAACCAATCACGGACAAACTCTGCTTGTAAAATAGCCTCACCACCTGAAGCGGTGACACCGCCGCCCGTTGCATTCATAAAGTGACGATAGGTGACCGCCTCTTTCATTAATTCATCGACGGTGACAATGTTGCCGCCGTGGGTATCCCAAGTATCGCGGTTGTGGCAATACAAGCAGCGCATTAAGCAGCCTTGGAAAAAGACAATAAAACGAATGCCAGGGCCATCAACAGTGCCGCAAGATTCAAATGAATGAATACGGCCTAACGTTGCTGGCGATTCTGTTTTAGTGATATCGGTTGTTGTAATAATTTCGGCAGACATAGCAGGTACTCCAAAATATCCGTCATACTTCTAAGACTTTATGCATGAAATAGTGATTTGTAGTCTTTAACTGACAGTATAGATAAAAAGACCCCATAAAGCGGGGTCTTTAATTTACTTTATTTTAATGAGCTAATTATTACATTGAACTTGTAAAAGTACGAGTAATAACGTCTTGCTGTTGTTCTTTAGTCAGTGAGTTAAAACGCACTGCATAACCTGATACACGGATAGTCAGCTGCGGATATTTCTCTGGGTTTTCCATTGCGTCTAACAGCATTTCACGGTTCATGACGTTAACGTTCAAGTGCTGACCGCCTTCAATAGACGCTTCGTGGTGGAAGTAACCATCCATCAGACCCGCTAAGTTCGTTTTACGCACATCGTCATCTTTACCTAACGCATTTGGTACGATAGAGAAGGTATAAGAAATACCATCTTTCGCGTAAGCAAATGGTAGTTTAGCAACAGAAGTCAGTGAAGCTACTGCACCTTTTTGGTCACGACCGTGCATTGGGTTTGCACCTGGTCCAAATGGCGCACCAGCACGACGGCCATCTGGTGTATTACCTGTTTTCTTACCATACACAACGTTAGAGGTGATGGTCAGGATTGACTGAGTTGGTACCGCATTACGGTAGGTAGGCAGTTTCTGAATTTTCTTCATGAAACGTTCAACTAAGTCACACGCGATGTCATCAACACGTGAATCGTTGTTACCAAATTGTGGGTATTCACCTTCGATTTCGAAGTCGATAGCAATACCGTCTTCGTCACGAATTGGTTTAACTTTCGCATATTTGATAGCGGACAGTGAGTCAGCAGCAACAGACAGCCCCGCGATACCACATGCCATGGTGCGATAAACATCACGGTCATGTAACGCCATCAGCGAAGCTTCATAGCTGTATTTGTCGTGCATGAAGTGGATGCAGTTCAGTGCAGTGACGTACTGAGTTGCCAACCAGTCCATGAAGTGGTCCATTTGGTTCATCACAGTATCGAAATCAAGGACTTCGTCCATGATTGGTGCATGTTTAGGACCCACTTGCATTTTCAGTTTTTCATCAACACCACCGTTGATGGTATACAGCATGGTTTTCGCTAAGTTTGCACGCGCACCAAAGAACTGCATTTGTTTACCAACAATCATTGGGCTCACGCAACATGCGATTGCATAGTCGTCGTTGTCGAAGTCTGGACGCATCAGGTCATCATTTTCATACTGAACTGATGAGGTATCGATAGACACTTTTGCTGCGAATTTTTTGAAATTCATTGGCAGTTTTTCTGACCACAGGATAGTCATGTTTGGCTCAGGAGATGGGCCCATGGTATACAGTGTGTTCAAGAAACGGAAAGTACTTTTCGTTACCAGTGTACGGCCGTCAAGACCCATACCTGCTAATGATTCAGTTGCCCAGATTGGGTCGCCAGAGAACAGCTCATCGTATTCAGGAGTACGTAAGAAACGTACCATACGCAGTTTCATGACTAAATGGTCAATTAATTCTTGCGCTTGTTGTTCGGTGATTTTACCAGCTTCTAAGTCACGTTGGATATACACGTCTAAGAAGGTAGAAACACGACCAAATGACATTGCAGCACCATTTTGTGATTTAACTGCGGCTAAGTAACCGAAGTAAGTCCACTGTACTGCTTCTTGCGCGTTTGTTGCTGGTGCAGAAATATCGTAACCGTATTTTGCAGCCATTTCTTTCATTTGACCCAATGCACGGTGCTGTTCAGCAATTTCTTCGCGCAGTTGGATAGTCATCTGTAGGTCTTCACCTTTTTCTAATCTTTCTTGCAAAGAGGTGAATTGGTTAAATTTGTCTTTCATCAGGAAATCAATACCGTACAGCGCAACACGACGGTAGTCACCGATGATACGACCACGACCATATGCATCAGGTAGACCAGTTAAGATACCTGATTTACGGCATTTTAAGATGTCTGGCGTGTAAACGTCGAAAACACCTTGGTTGTGAGTTTTACGGTATTCAGTGAAGATTTTTTTGATTTCTGGATCTAAAGTACGGTCGTAAGCTTTGCATGAGCCTTCAACCATTTTGATACCACCGAACGGGATAAGACCACGTTTCAGAGGAGCATCAGTTTGTAAACCAACGACTTTTTCTAATTCTTTAGTAATGTAACCTGCATCATGGGAAGTGATGGTTGAAGCAACATCTGTATCAAAATCAACAGGCGCATGCGTGCGGTTTTCGATTTTGATCCCTTCCATAACTTTATCCCACAGCGAGTCAGTTGCTGGGGTAGAGCCTGCTAAGAAAGATTCATCACCTTCATATGGAGTGTAGTTTTTCTGGATGAAGTCACGTACGTTGACGTTTTTCTGCCAGTCACCTTGGTTAAAACCTTGCCATGCTAAAGCGAATTTTTCATTTAATTCGGACATGATACTTTTACCTTTTAACAGTGGATCTTTTAGGGATCTTAATAAATCTTTTCGTGTGTGTCAGTGGCGATTAATGTTTCTGGCCACCACGTAAATGCATAAACCAATAAATGAGGCCGACTAAAAGTGCGCCGCCAATAATATTTCCGATAGTGACTGGAATTAAGTTATCTGTAATAAAATTTCCAATCGTTAAGTGTGAAAACTGCTCTGGTGCCATATTGATTTGTGTCCAATATTCAGCAGGAGCGAATTCTTTAATCATGATGCCCAATGGGATCATAAACATGTTGGCGATGCTATGCTCAAACCCACTGGCGACGAACATCGCAACAGGGAGAACTAATACCACCAGTTTATCGGTTAAACTGCGACCTGCATAACTCATCCAAACCGCCAGACAAACCATTAAGTTTGCTAAAATGCCGAGTGCAACAGCCTCAATAAAGGTGTGGTGCAATTTATGGCTACTGGTTTGTAAGACATTTAATCCCCATTGGCCATTAGCCGCAGTGTATTGCCCCGCAAACCAAATGATAGCCACAAAGAACAGCGCGCCAATTAAGTTGCCAATGTATACATTGAACCAATTGCGGAACATTTGTCCCCAGGTAATTTTACCTGTGGCTTTAGAAACGATAGTTAAGACAGTGGAAGTGAAAAGGTCGGCACCACAAACAACGACTAACATTAAACCGAGTGAGAAACAAATCCCACCAATCAGTTTGGTAAAGCCGTATGGTGCATCGGCAGCCCCAGTTGTTGCAGTAATATAGAAAACAAAAGCAATAGAAATAAAAATACCGGCAGTGAATGCTGACAAGTAAGTAATTGCAGGATGTTTGTTCGCTTTATAAAAGCCAGCATCATCCGCGACTTGCGCCATTACAGCAGGTGGCAATAAATTAAAAGGGTTGTCAGCTTTCATACCAACACTCTCTTACAAAGTTGATTAATTATAGCACGCAATAATAGTAACAAAGGGGATAAGTGATAAATTTGATATGGATCATGAACACTCGCAAGAATACCGTCTAAATGGTTAATTTTTTGTTAAAAACAAGATTAACTAATTGAAATTTAAGTAATAAATATTTTTTAAATTTTATTAAAAATTTTTATAAAGAGCATTTTTAGCGACACGGAAAGTGAAAATATGCATATAAATGTTAATTATTTAAGTGCAATATGATCCCTTTGCTAAGGTATTTAACTTATGTCTAAATTTAGCGCTAAATTTATTGATATAAACCTCAAAAACCATCTGTTAAATTTCCGCCAAATTGTCATATTTTGCTAACAATCAACAAAATGATACGGCATACAAAAATTGTTGTTCCAGATCATTTTAGACTATATATGCCAATATTGAATTTTTATTATTTATAAAATTCAATATTATCTAGCGTGTTAAGTTCTTGTTCGATGCGTTCGCGGCTGGTTAACAGCGTTTCGATGACTTGGGCTGTTTTTTCATCGTTACTGCGGAAGGTGGGGATAGACACACTGATAGCGGCAATAATTTTGTTTCGTTGGCGCAATGCGACAGCATAACAAATGGTTTCTTCATTAATTTCTTTATTATCAATGGCATATCCATTTTCTTTTACTGCGTTTAGTTGCGTACGTAATTGTGGCAAAGTATGAACACTGTATTGTGTCAGCGGGGTGAAACCTGCAGGGTAAAGTTGGGAAATTTGTTCGTCACTGTAGTTAACAATCATTGCCTTACCTAGCGCAGAATAGATAGCTGGTAAGCGAGTGCCAATACTGGAGACTAACTGAACTTTTTGTGCAGATTGTACTTTATCAATATACAGGACATCAGCACCATCTAAGATACCCATTTGGCAAACTTCATTACATTGTTCGACAATAAGCCCCATCTCGCGATGGATCATTTTCAGCCAATACGATTTTTCGAAGAAAACGCGAGAAAGAATGGAACAAGCGATACCAAGATAATAAAGCTGGCTGTTATCATCGTAATTAATATAACGGTGCTCAACCAATGTTTTTAGAATGGGGTAAATAGTCCCTTTCAGAATTCCAGTCTTATCAGAAAGTTGCGTTAAAGATAGCCCCGTATTTTCTGCAGCCAATACTTGAAGCACCTCTAAAACACGAATTGTCGGCATGTGTCCTGTAGACATTAAATCACCTCCCTGATTAATTGTGCCGCTATTCTAGGTTCAAAACTGAGCTATGTAAATCACTAGCAAAAACCCATTTCTTTTCTAAATCTACCGAATGACATTGCGCTGTTGACAGCAAAAGTCGTGATCCTGTTCAAAATTTACCAATAAAAAATGACCTTCTTGTTTTTAATATAATCAGTAACTTCTTATTTATTTCTTTTTAATCAACTGATTAAGGTGTTTTCATTTTAACTTTGTTCAAATTTGACTCAATCCATTTTTCGTGGTTATTTAATGTTGTTTTTATTTATGAATAAGGTTTGTATATATGAACAGCAGCCAAATGGAGCTATCACGTATGGAAAGTCGCTATATCACCCCTGTTGTCACTATTTTTGATGACAAAGGCCGCGTTGATATTGAACAAAATCGACAAGTTTATGATTCGCTTAGCACAAAAGTCTCGGGTTTTGTCACGATGGGCAGTACGGGGGAGTTTTTTGCACTCGATATGAACAGTTCGAAAACCTTGATTGACCTTTGTGGCAATTACCCCAAAAGGGATATGAAGGTCTATGCAGGAGCAAGTCGGTTAGATGTCAATGAATCGATTGAACTTGCCAATTATGCGAATGAGCAAGGGGTCGATGGGGTAATGATAATCAGCCCCTATTATTTTCCGTTAGATGACGAGGGTGTATTTCGCTTTTACAGCACAATAGCAGAAAAAACCTCAGCAAAAATATTTATTTATAACTTTCCTGAGCGTACGGGATACTCTGTATCACCTGAAGTGTGTTTACGCTTAGCAGATAAATACCCTCATATTATTGGCCTGAAAGATACCATTCCCGACACTAATCATACAGCGCAAGTCATTGACGTTGTGAAATCCCGTATTCCACACTTTGAAGTCTATGCAGGTTACGACAACAACTTTGCTCATGTCGTGTTATCAGGTGGAAACGGTTGTATTGGTGGCCTTTCAAATATTATTCCGCAGTTTTTTGCTTCATGGATGAACGCCTTTGCAAAAAGCGATTTAGCGCTCGTCGCTAAACATCAACAACGTGTTGACCAACTGATGGCGATTTACGGGGTGAATGCTCCCTTTATTCCAACTTTTAAAAAAGCGTTGCAACTGAAAGGAGTGATTAACTCAGACCGTTGTAGCTCACCATTTATTGGATTGAACAGTGTACAGACAGAGCAACTTCAGCAATTATTAGCACTGGCTGATTCACCGCTCTGATCTTTCCTATAACAACACAATAGAACATCTTACCGACAGGGAAAAATATCATGGCGACAACACAAGCTTATAACAATCCTGTTTTAAACTCTGCGATTAAAAAATCGTGGAAACGTTTAGTACCCCTGATGTTTATTTTGTATTTCGTTGCATTTATTGATCGGGTGAATGTTGGTTTTGCTAAAGATGCTATGCAGTTAGATATCGGGTTATCGGACTCTGCATTTGCGTTTGGGGCAGGGATTTTCTTTGCGGCCTATGCATTATTTGGTATCCCCGCAAACTTAATTTTAAATAAAATAGGCGCCCAAAAATGGTTGAGTATCACCACAATCATTTGGGGCGTACTCTCCGCGATGACAGGCTTTGTCACCAATGAAACCCAATTTATTATTTTGCGCTTCTTATTAGGGCTAGGGGAAGCAGGTTTCTATCCAGGAATTCTATTATTAGCATCAATCTATTTTCCTAATAATGTCCGCGGATCAGTGATTGGTATATTTGTTTTAGGGGTGCCATTAGCCTTGACGCTAGGTTCTCCACTTTCTGGTGCATTATTAGAGTTGCATGGCTGGTTAGGCCGTCCAGGTTGGTTCTGGATGTTTGTTATCGAAGGCTTGCCTGCGGTTGTTATTGGTATTTTTGCCTTCTTTTATCTGGATGATAGCCCTGAAAAAGCGCGTTTTTTAACCGACGAAGAGAAAAAGGCATTAACGGA
Source organism: Providencia sp. SP181 (assembly GCF_050446505.1). Classification (NCBI taxonomy): domain Bacteria; kingdom Pseudomonadati; phylum Pseudomonadota; class Gammaproteobacteria; order Enterobacterales; family Morganellaceae; genus Providencia; species Providencia sp. SP181. Next base: position 242,901 of record NZ_JBBPXM010000004.1, on the reverse strand, counting down.
GCAACTTGCCAAAGAAAATGCAAAAACAGAAACTACCTCTGTGCTTTCGGCGCTCAAAAATGCCAAGGTGTGGCACCTTGCATTGATTTACGGCACCATCCAAATATCCGTGTATGGCCTGATGTTCTTTTTGCCTTCCCAAGTGGCTTCATTAATGGGGGAAAGCTTAGGATTCAAACAATCGTTAGTGGCAGCTATTCCATGGGCTTGCTCAGCCTTTGGTGTCTATTATATTCCGCGCTTTGCCGACCGCCATCCAACAAAGCGTGTGGAAATATCTGTTTTGTGCATGTTAGCTGCGGCAGTGGGCTTAGCGTTATCTGCATTTGCCAGCCCAGTTTTTGCTATTGCAGCACTATGTTTAAGCGCGGTGGGCTTCTTATCGGTTCAACCTGTCTTCTGGACGTTTCCGCCTCAGTTACTCAGTGGTCCTGCATTAGCAGCGGGGATTGGTTTTTGTACCACTATGGGGGCATTTTGTTCATTCCTTGCACCTATCATCCGCGTTGAAGTGGATAAAGTAATGAACAGCAATACAGCGGGGATCATGACATTGTCAGTGATAACTGTGGGTTGTGCTGTGTTAATTGCGCTCCTTAAAAAGAACTCTCATAAAAATGGCCATAAAGTTTTGTCATCGAATTAATGGCAACAATTGGAAGGTGTGACATGCAAAAGATTTTACGAATTGATGAAAGCGACAACCTGATTGTTGCCTTAAAAGACTTGCACGCTGGGGAAGTTTACCATTGGGGCAATGAAGAAATTACCTTAGTCACTGACGTGAAGGCTAAACACAAATTTGCCTTAGAAGCGTTACCCATCGATGGTGTGGTATCGATGTATGGCACCGCAGTAGGTAAAGCGACGCAACCCATTGCAAAAGGCGAAGCCATTACGGTGAACAATATTCGCCATTATGCAGCTCCTGTTTCCTTAGAAAATGATTCACTGTACGAATGGAAAGCACCTGATGTTTCCGCTTATAAAAAACGAACTTTTCAAGGATATGTACGAGGAGATGGGCGTGTAGGAACAGCAAATTACTGGCTAATTTTCCCGTTAGTTTTTTGCGAAAACCGCAATGTGACGAAATTAACCGATGCTTTAAATGATGCATTAGGCTACACCAATAATAGCTTAAAAAGCTTTGCACTAGACTTAACTGCAGGAACGCAAACGCCGACAGCAAAACCAAAGCTGTTCCCGCATATTGAAGGCGTTCGGTGCATTACTGTCACCAGTGGCTGCGGCGGTGCAACCTCGGACAGTAAAACCATGTGTGATGTGTTAGCAGCTTATGCAGACCACCCTAATGTGATTGGTATTACGGTATTTAGCTTAGGATGTGAAAAAGCGCAGCGCAAAATGTTTAAAGAATCACTGGCTGCACGTAACCCAAACTTTGATAAGCCTGCACTGTATTTTCGTCAACAAGAGTGGGATAGCGAAGAAGAAATGATGCAAACTGCGCTCAAACAAACTTATGAGTGCATGAAAGCCGTTAAGCCACAATCGAGGGTTGATGTGCCATTATCCCACCTAAAATTGGGCGTAAAATGTGGTGCTTCTGATGGTTTTTCAGGGATTTCAGGTAATCCTGCAATGGGGCTTGTTTCAGATTGGTTAGTCACGTTAGGTGGCGCATCTGGTTTGGCGGAGTTTCCCGAATTATGTGGTGCAGAAGGGGATATGGTGAAACGCTGCGTATCTTTCGATGACAAAAAGAAATTTCTCGAATTGATGGAACGCTATGAAAAAACGGCGAATTTCTTTAACACCACCATCGCGGATAACCCAAGCCCTGGAAATATTGCGGATGGCTTAATTACCGATGCGATTAAATCTACAGGTGCGGCAAAAAAAGGCGGCACTTCACCCATAAGTGCAGTGTGTGATTACGCAGAACCCATGCCAGAGAGCGGATTGTCACTGGTTTGTACGCCAGGTAATGATGTGGATGCGGTGACTGGGCTTGTTGCCGCAGGCTGTAATGTGGTGATTTTCTCAACAGGGTTAGGTACACCGACAGGGAACCCGATCGTGCCCGTACTAAAAATTTCGACTAATAGCGCAATAGCAGAACGTTTGTCCGACATGATCGACTATGACTGCGGTCCAATCATTGATGGGGTTCCATTGCCGACGATCAGTAAAGGGCTATTTGAACGGGTCATCGAAACGGCGAGTGGAGAATATCAGGTGAAAGCGGATCGCTTAGAACAATTTGATTTCTTATTGTGGAAGCGTTCGTTGGATTTATGATTTATCTACATCAATAACATGACAACAGGTTGATGGGGAAGGCTCCCCGCCAACCTGTGACTTAATTATGCGTTAGCGCGTTTGGCTTTTTGCAGTTTTTCATAAGCCGCAAGTAGTGCTTGATGAGCTGGCAGTGCTTTTAGCTCATCATCGATTGACCACAAGCCATAGAAGCAAGACTCTCCTGCAATTGCAGCAGAGGCTGCATCGACCGCTTCTTGCCCATACATACGGACAAATGCATTGTAGTATTGCGCAGGGTTTCTTTCTTCTTCTTGCGATAATAACAATAGCGTTTGCAAGCAACGATAATAGTTCGCACGTTCTGGCGTGAACACTGAACTGTTAAAGTCTTGTGTCCACTCAACCCATGCTAAAGCTTGTTCAAGGTCACCACCCGCAAGGGCTAACATTGATTTTAATTCACCGATACGCAGGTTGCTCCAACCATTATCTTTACCGACCGCTAAACCAAGCAATTCACGTACACGGGTGAAATCGTCTAAACCGTCATCATCCAACTGCTCAATCAGGGCAAGGTAGTCTTGCTTTTCCCATTGGCTATCAGGCAGGTTGATAATCGTATTGCGTAAATAAGCGCCCATTGCATTATTCGCAATATGTAAATCTTCAACAGGGTAAATATCTGACATACCTGGCACTAAAATACGGCACGCATAAACGCCTAAATGGTTATAATCTGCGATGTAAACCTCGGCATCTAACGTATTGAAAATACGGATAAGCGTCGCAAATTCTTCCTGCGTCGTACCTTTGAAGCTCCAATCTGCAAATTCATAATCCGCATCGTCTTTAAACAGATCCCAGCTAATTAAGCCACTTGAATCAATAAAGTGTGTTTCAAGGTTGGTGTGCTCAGCCACTTCTTCATCATCAAAGGTTGGTGCGTTAAACACATCTAAGTCTTTTAAGCCGCGGCCTTGTAATAATTCAGTAACGGTACGCTCAAGGGCAACACCAAAGTCAGGGTGTGCGCCAAATGAGGCGAAGCAAGTGCCGTTTTGTGGGTTAAACAACACCACGCAAATGACGGGGTATTTTCCACCTAATGAAGCGTCGTAGCAGAAAATGGGGAAGCCTTCTTTTTCAAGGGTATCAATTGCTTCCACCACGCTTGGGTAACGAGCCATCACTTCTGTTGGAATAGTTGGCAAGCTGATGCTTTCTGCAATAATTTTATTTTTTACGAAGCGTTCAAACACTTCTGAAAGCCCTTGAACACGCGCTTCGTTAGCTGTATTACCCGCAGACATACCGTTAGAAACGTATAAGTTCCCAACGATATTCATTGGAATATAGACAGTTTTGTCATCAGATTGGCGTGTAAAAGGTAGCGCACAAATACCGCGTTCTTCGTTGCCAGATTGTAGGTCAATGAGTTGGCTTGCGGCTAATGCCTCATCAGGGTCATAGAATTTAATCAAACGATTGTCTAAAAGCCCTTCTGGTAGGCTGTCATCTTCTGTTAGTGGGAACCATTTTTCATTTGGGTAGTGAACAAAATCACCTTCTGAAATGGATTTACCTAAGTAGAAGTCAGCGAAGAAGTAGTTAGTCGATAAACGCTCGAAATACTCGCCAAGGGCAGAAGCTAAAGCGGCTTTTTTGCTCGCACCTTTACCATTGGTAAAGCAAAGAGGGCACTCTTTATCGCGAATATGTACTGACCAAACGTTTGGTACAGGGTTTAACCATGACGCTTCTTCAATATCAAACCCCAATTTTTTTAATTTGGTCTGGAATGCATCAATGGAGTCTTCAAGAGCGGCGTCTTTGCCGGGAATAAATGTTTGGCTCATTGTCAGTCACTTGTGAATAGAGTGTGTCAAACGGGCTATGATACGGATTTTTGTCGCAACCTCACGCTTTTTATTCATTAATAGACAAATCATCTTAATATTTATTATTTCTCCTAAAATAATTATATATACCCGAAATCCTTCAACTTACAGCGGTGTTGACTACGCTTAGCTAGCCGAGTCACATAGTTTATCTATGCTCCCCGTCTATCTTCGCTTGTCGCCTACCTGCAACTCGAATTATTTGGGGTATAGATCACAATAAATTTAGCATAAACCCACATAATAACTGAAGTTTATTAATGAAAGGAAAATAGGATGAAAAACAGAAATAAAGCGCTGCTCGCAACACTGGTTTCACTGTTTACCGTATCTGCCGTCGCTTTACCGAATATTACGGTATTAGCAACGGGGGGAACCATTGCTGGGGGTGGGGATTCAGCAACTTCTTCTAGTTATCAAGCGGGTAAAGTGGGGATTGATGCGTTAATTAATGCAGTTCCAGAAACCAAGAAAATTGCTAATTTAAGCGGCGAACAATTGGTGAATATCGGTTCGCAAGATATGAATGACCAAGTTTGGTTGACATTGGCGAAAAAAATCAACCAAGACTGCGATAAAACCGATGGCTTTGTGATCACTCACGGAACGGACACACTAGAAGAAACGGCCTTTTTTCTTGATTTAACAACCTATTGTAAGAAACCAATTGTGTTGGTCGGTGCAATGCGCCCATCAACAGCACTGGGAGCTGATGGGCCGCTAAATTTGTATAACGCGGTGGTGCTTGCAACGGATAAGTCAGCTGGTGACCGTGGCGTGCTAATGGCAATGAATGACAAGGTGGTTCAAGGCCGAAATGTGATGAAGATGAGCACCACAGAAGTCCAGGCATTTGATGCGGTTAACGCAGGTGCCGAAGGGTTTATCCACGATGGCAAAGTGACGTATTTCCAAGCTCCTCAGCCACGGGAAAATAACGCTGCGTTTGATGTGAGTAAACTCGATAAATTACCTGCAGTTGGTATTGTTTATAACTATGCGAATGCTTCCGCAGCACCTGTTAAAGCTCTAAGAGAAGAAGGGGCCGAAGGTATTGTTAGTGCAGGGGTTGGTAACGGCAACATGTACAAAACGGTATTTGATGCACTAGCAAAAGCGGCAAAAGAGGATGTGGTTGTAGTACGTGCTAGCCGTGTTCCAACAGGCTATACCACACGTAATGCAGAGGTCGATGATAATCTATATGGCTTCGTGGCATCTGAAAGGTTAAATCCACAAAAAGCACGCGTATTATTGCAGCTAGCGTTGACTGAAACTAAAGACCCACAAAAAATTCAAATGTTATTTGAAAAATATTAAGTGTGAAAGTTAAGGTAGCGGGGTGCAGGTTTTTGCCCCCCGTTAATTGTCTTGCTACTCGATAATCAATACATTAGGTAATAAGCTTACCGATGATTAAATAATATCGTCAATGACTCCGCCATCAACGCGTAATGCCGCTCCAGAGGTTGCAGAGGCTTGTTTCGAACATGTATAAACCACCATATTTGCCACTTCTTCCACAGACGATACACGTCGAATAACTGAACTTGGTCTGTGCGCAACGACAAATTCGTTAGCGAGTGCTTCGATTGACTTACCTGTTTTCGCTGCTTCGTCTTCCATCAAATTGGCAAAACCATCAGAAAGGGTCGGGCCAGGGAGAACACTATTGACTGTCACACCAGTACCAGCAACATATTTAGCGAGTCCACGAGAAAGGGAGAGCATTGCTGTTTTTGTGACACCATAGTGGATCATATCCGCAGGAATATTGCGTGCAGATTCAGATGAAATAAAGACAACTCGCCCCCAGCCTTTTTCAACCATTGCAGGCAATAGGGCTCGAGATAAACGTACTGCAGACATCACATTGGTTTGCCAGTAATTATCCCAAGTGGCATCGTCGGTTGTGTAAAAGTCCTCAGCACCATAAATGCCAGCATTGTTGACTAAAATATCGATCTCTTTGATTTCACTGAGTAGCAGGTTGAGCCCCTCAGGGTGGCTCACATCAGCGACGGCTGGGGATACTTTAGCGCTAGGAAGCTCTTTTTGTAGGAGGGATACCGCATCATCAACACTTTTCTTATTACGACCGTTAATCAATACTTCTGCACCGCTACTTGCAAGCCCTTTTGCTATCGCAAAGCCGATACCCGCGGTTGATGCACTAATTAAGGCGCGTTTTCCTGTTAAATCAATATTCATTTTTGTACGCTTCTTGTTGAAATGGAAATTTCATAGTAGCAGATGAAAACAGGGGAATTATTCTCAATAATGCTATCGTATTATTGAGAATATTAATGCAGAAAAATCGAAAAATGATAAAGAATAATTACTATCAATTTATTCAAATGATTAAGTTAAAACAATAAAACGAATTTAAAAGACCTTATTTCATTTACCTTTCTCACAAAATTAAGTCAATGTGGTGATAGATGGTGTGCAATAGCACTTAATTTGGCGTGTTTACATCGTATCAAGGTAATCTATTTACATGTTTTTAAGTTTTACTATGTCATCAATTTCCATTTGTTTTTTGATATTCATCAAACAGTTACGGTTGGTTAATTTATGGGTCATCATCTGTGATAATGACTGTTAATTAAAATTAATGTGCCGTTGATCATATTTTGGCAACAAAGCCAGTATCAGTGTTGATAATTCGCGTCGCAAAAAATAGGCTAATTACATCACAAGCAACATAAGTTGTTGTGAATATTTGGATTTAAATGGAAAGTTAAATCGTATTTCGGCCGAATAATAAAACATAAAAAATATTAGAGGAATACAAGAATGGTTAATAAACATGTCAATACTGGCAGGAAGTTGCTCGTCTTAAAAATCGCAATCGCGATGTTACCTATCGCGTATCAACCTATCACTCACGCTGAACAGTTTTTCGAAGATTCAAAACTCACTGGTGGGCTTTATTACTGGCAAAGGGATCGTTCCCGTAAGGATTTAGACCCAAATAGCGATAAATATAAAAAATATGCAGATAATCTGAAGCACTCTACATTTAATGCTAGCCTAGACTTTTCATCGGGCTATTTTCAAGATGTTATTGGTTTGGATTTAGCGGGTTTTACTGCCATCGAGTTATCTAACAGTGGGCCTGCTGCCCCCAATGAAATCGGTTTTAGTGACGCTAAATCACGCTGGGATGAAAAATGGACAGGCGATCGCAGTGGGGTGACATTTTATAAAGCTGCTGCAAAATTAAAATATGGCCCTTTCTGGGGGAGAGGGGGATATATTCAGCCAACGGGTCAGACCTTATTAGCTTCGCACTGGAGTTATATGCCTGGGACTTATCGTGGTTTAGAAGTTGGTGGTGTGTTTGATTTTGAACAAAACGGTGAGTTGAGCATGTCTTATATGTGGGCAGACCGTTATAAAGCACCGTGGTACCGTTCAATGTATGATTTCCGTGAAGCGGATGGTAAAACAGGGATCAGTTATTTGCACTCAATTGGGTTTAAATATGATTTTAAAAACAATTTAGTGTTAGAAGGGGCTTATGGCCAGGCAAAAGATTATATGGATCAGTATTTTGCTAAAGTTTCATATGCCGTGCCTGTGGCTGAACGCGATTTACGTCTCTCATATCAATTCTATGGTTCAAAAGACAAGGTTTCTGATGGCGGTGTTAATGATGTTTATGATGGATTAGCATGGTTGCAAGCGATGACATTAGGGTATACCTATGAGGAGTTTGATTTTAAAGTTGAAGGAACCTATGTTAAAGCAGAAGGTAATCAAGGCTACTTTTTGCAACGTATGACTCCTGGTTGGGCGACATCGAATGGACGTATGGATATTTGGTGGGATGGTCGTTCAGATTGGAACGCCAACAATGAAAAAGCGTTATATGCTGGTGTGATGTATGATCTTAAAAACTGGGATCTTGCGGGTTGGAAAGTGGGGACATCCTATATTTATGGTTGGGACGCAAAACCAAGTACTAACTCCCAATATGCCCAAGATGTGCGTTTAAAAGAAAGTGCGTGGAATTTTGATATATTATATACCGTTCAAACAGGCCGAGCAAAAGACACTCTCTTTAAGTTACACTTCACCAAATATGATAATCATACCGATATCCCTAGTTATGGTGGTGGTTATGGAAATATCTTCCAAGATGAAAAAGATATTAAATTTATGGTAATGATGCCATTTACGGTTTTTTAATGAGTTAAGTAAATAGCGGTTACCATTGTAATATCTATAATGGTAACCAACTAAAAATACACATAGCATATATATGCAATATCAAACTATTAAATAGAATAAGAAAATATACTTATATTTAAAGTTTGAAATTTAAAAATAAGGTGGGGATAGATCCACCTTATTTTTAATATGTAGTCATTATCCTAGTACAGAAAAACAAATGATTATAACGAAGCAATTCCTTTATCATCTTCATTATTAGTGATAGGCGTATCATGTTTTATTTTATCTTTTAATTTTGTGACTTTATCCATATGAGAAATACTATTTTTGACTTTAGCTTGTCCTGAAAGGATGCCGCCTTTTTTAATCGATAAACTGCTGTAGTGAATTGTTCCATGGACTTCGCCATTATTTTCGATACTAATGGACTCAGAGACGCACTCACCCTCAACTTGGCCATTAATAATCAATTCTTTACAAGTAATATTACCCGTCACTTGGCCGTTGAGCATAACTTTTACAGTATTATCTTTCCCTGTAATATTGCCAACCACCTTGCCGTAAATATGCACTTGCTCGTTAGATGTTATGTTGCCTTCAAACATAACATCCCTTGAGATAATTGTATTCGATTTTTCTTCACTAAGCGTTGGGGTTGATATCGTAACTTGTTCTTCTATCTTAGAAATAATATCAGGTTCACGAATTGTAGTTGTTTCTTCTAGAGCTTGTTTGTTTTGTCTTTTGGTGAACATTTTACTTACCTTTTTTTGATTGAAGTATAAGATCAAGAACAGAATTGATAATACAAATGAAAATAAGGTGATGGCAGTATGACGAAAAAACCATCCTATTAAAGTAAGAAACCAGAAGAAAAAACTAGTGTTAATAAAAAGATATGTTTTTTTCATCAGTTAATCTCTTACGAAGTACGAGAGTAATCCAAATAAGTCTAGCTAAAAATATATGAATTACATCATATAATTGTAATTTAACTTTTTTATTACACTAATCTTGCTTATTAAATTAAAAGCAAGCCAAAATTTTGGTCGTAATATGTTGAACTTATTTTAGACATTAATTAGATAAATCATATGACAGTGATATAAAAAACAGATGCAATGTATGTTTTAAATGACGTTATGCATCACTATGATACCATTGTAAATATTTTAAAATAGAGAGATGAATTTATCCGACAAACAATATAAAGGATTTGAAGTGAATTGCAACTTATTATAGAACACTTCAATATTTCACCTTAATGACATATTTTAGTGATAAATATAAAGTGAATAAGATAAATTATGGGTATTCTAACTGGAAAAGGTTAATTTATCGGTGAATTGATGCAATAAAAAAGCCTGATAACGATAGCATCAGGCTTTTGAAGAATGGGTCACCATCAAGTTACGATGGCGATTAATTTATTACTCTTTTGCTTCGTGTGCGTCAGCGTTATCGCGGCAATCACCATCAGCACAGTGGCCATATAAGTATAAGCTGTGGTTAGACAGTTTAATACCATGGCGAGCAGCGATATTTTTTTGGCGGGTTTCAATCGACTCGTCAGTAAACTCAATCACTTTACCACAATCTAAACAAATTAGGTGGTCATGGTGATGTTGCTGAGTTAATTCGAATACAGATTTTCCACCCTCGAAATTATGGCGTGTAACGATACCTGCATCATCAAATTGGTTCAATACACGGTATACAGTCGCTAGCCCGATCTCTTCGCCCATGTCGATCAGCTTTTTATAGAGATCTTCCGCACTGACGTGGTGGCACTCAGGCTCCTGAAGTACTTCCAAAATCTTAAGTCTTGGAAGAGTGACTTTGAGTCCAGCATTTTTCAATGCTTTATTGTTGTCTGTCATGCGGGTTTGTCCTGTATCTTAAATCATAAATTTAACAATAATGAGACATTTTTAACATAAAACCAGTTGTCTTCTAAACTGATTTACAATTATAGGCATGGAAAATAAAAATAGAAACCATGCATTGTCTCATTATTTTGATAATCTCTTATAAGTCTATCCAATAAGGATATTTAATCGATTATTTTAGACTGAATGATGCTCTGAGGTGGTACATTTTGAGCGGAAAATGATTCAATCTATCAGCAACACATATTTTTAATCGACTAGCCGAGAATTTCAGCTAATGACATTTCTTCAGAGATTTGTTTGACCCATGCATCCACTCGTTCATCTGTTAATTCAGGTTGTCGATCTTCGTCAATCGCTAAGCCGATAAAGTGGTTGTCATCCGCCATACCTTTAGAAACTTCGAAGTGGTAACCTTCAGTAGGCCAGTGTCCAACAATCACCGCACCTCGTGGCTCGATGATATCGCGAATGGTGCCCATCGCATCACAAAAATATTCTGCGTAGTCTTCTTGATCTCCACAACCAAAGAGCGCGACAAGCTTACCGTCAAAATCAATTTCTTCTAATGTTGGGAAAAAGTCATCCCAATCACATTGTGCTTCGCCGTAATACCAAGTTGGAATACCAAGAAGTAGAATGTCAAAAGCCTCAATGTCTTCTTTGCTGCACTTAGCAATATCATGAACTTCTGCTACATCTTTGCCTAATCTTTCTTGGATCATTTTGGCAATATTTTCTGTGTTACCTGTATCACTTCCGAAGAAAATACCGATGACTGCCATAAACTGATTAACCTCTTGTTTTTCTAAGAGAGAAAGAAGGAATTTCTCAACTTCTAGAACTCATTTAGAACGAAAATAAATAGAATTTTATGCCTTATTCTGGCGAAAAAACTTTTATAAGTCTGTCAAATTTGTGTGATTTACTAAGAGAGCGTTACTTGAGTATTGTCTCATCAACGTGCTGAAGTTGTGACATCAAGATTTCTTCTATTAATTCACTGCGGCTTATATTTTTTTCTTCAGCTAACTGATTGAGCACAGTAACAGCTTCTTCATTTAGTTTAAGTTCAACTCGACGCAACCCCTTCACTTTATCGCGTTTTAGTTGGTTGCGTTTGTTTATCCTTAGTTGTTCATCCCGTGATAGCGGGCTTGTCTTAGGTCGCCCAGGCCTTCGTTCCTCAGCGAACAAATCCAGAGTTGTACGATCAGTTTGTTCTTTTGCCATGTCTATAATTGCTAAAAGGGTGTGCCAATAATTCAGCGCGCCATGATACCCTAGCTCATCACGCAGTGCTATAGCTTGGAAGTAAGCGAGTGAGCCTGATAGGTTAAAAAAAGTACGCTTTTAGGAAAAAAGCACCACTTGCTATCTAAGTGATGCTTTTTTAGGCATTTTATTGTGTTTGCTGTTGCCATAAACGCGCATAAAGCCCATTCGATGCAAGGAGGTTTTTATGCGTATCCATTTCAATAACTTTCCCTTGTTGAATAACACAAATTTTATCAGCATGCATAATTGTGTTTAGCCGATGTGCGATGCTAATAACTGTTCTGCCTTGGGCAATTAAATGCATATTTGCCATAATTGCAGCTTCTGACTCATAATCTAAAGTTGAGGTGATTTGGAATTTTGGATGTGTAAAATTAACCGTTGTACATCAGCCAGTTAAAAGTGTTAGATGTGGCTTTTGACTGGCTTCATTCTTCGACTGTGTCGAAATTGTGACGTGCTCACTATATTTGGTTAAATGTTGACCGCTAAAGTGTGCGTATTTCTGAACCATTTCTAGTGTCTCCCATCCGCCCATTTCTTTTAACACCATAAGTGGGGTTCCGTTTTGTGCATGCCAACTTGCCCATGTGTGTCTAAGGTCGTGAAAAGTGAAATCAGTTATGCCAGAATCAGCTAAAGCTTGATAGTAGCACTCGCGATAATGACAGCTTCTTCGCTTTCCATCGTTGGAAAAAACATAGTCACCATTCTTTTCAATTCCATTTAGGATTTCAATGGCCACATCATTAAGTGGCACTGGCCTAGCGCGTCCTGACTTTGCATTATCAGCCGTTACATGTGCAACTCTTCTGGCCAGATCAACACTCTTCCACTTAAGCGATAATATCTCACTTTTGCGCATTCCAGTGAGAATGGCGATTGACACAAAATCTTTCATCCACTTAACTTTAATATTAGATAAGAGAAGTTCGGCTTCCCATTTTTCTAGCCACCGAACCCTGACTGTAGGCTCTTTCATCCTTGGTATATAAAATGGCTTAGTTATCCAGCCCATTTTGTGTGCCAGTGAAAAGGCCCTAAGAATGAAGGAACGGTATCTATTCTTTGTCGCGCTTGTTAGCTTACTCTTTTTCATTGGGCTATAGTCTGGGATTGAATTTGCAATATCATCACTAGTGATTGATGAGAGTTTTCTTCCGCCGAGAACCTCAATAAAATACTTAGAGTAAACTTGCTTAGTCTTGAAGCTTGATTGCCCCCTGGCATCCTTAAGAGCCAAAACAATTGCATCTTCAAATATCCGATCTGGTTGCTTCTCAAGCTTATCCTGCTGCCACAGGTCATGCTTTAGTTTGTCGTGATATTCTTGTGCTTTTATTTTGTCTGAGGTGCCAGTAGAGCGTCTAATTCTCTCGCCAGTTGGGGTGGATACATCGACCCAATACTTGCTGCCTCTTTTGTATATTGGCATTTGGTTTTCCTCTTACTACCGACCAAAGCCAGCCGATAGACATTATTGTCGTTAAACTGTGCCTGTTCAAACTTTTTTAGGCTTTCCTTGTTTGCTCTCCATGAGCTACCGACCCTAAACATGTAATATCTTGCAGGGTTTCGGTATACCGTTGAAGATGACAGTCGGATCATCGATGCGTATTCTTTTATTGTATAAAGAGAGTCATCCACTATTAATCTCCTTATCGATAGAGTTGACGTACCAAGTCAACCACATAATTAGTGGAAATTTCTTGTGTTTTTCGCTGAGTGTTAATTGAAACTTCGGAAGGTAATCTTTGAGTATTGCTGTACTTTGTTTATCGCTGAGTTTTTTGAGTTGCTTTAATTTATCTCTGCATTCCCTTGCTATCTTTCTGCGTCCGTTCTCTAATATCTGCTCATTCATATCCTCTGCCTTTTATTTCTCATTGTTACCATATAAGACTTTTGACAGTTTTGAATTTCGACAGGGTAGATATTCTTTCCTATCTTTATTCTGTGATTAACGATTATTCCTGTTCGGTTGTGATTCTTTTTGTGGGCTTCCAATGCCGCATTAATAGCAATCCTTTCAGTAGGCGTGACTTCGCCGCGAATGATGAGTTTCATTATCCGCTCCGTTTAATATGATATTTAATTATTTTCGATAACCTTTGACTGATATATTCCCGTTTTTCTTTCTAACTATCCACGCTTGCATATTTCCAACCATATATGCATATTCTTTTTCATCCCGCATTAAGAAATCAGATAGGCAATTGCCAGTGAATCGAATTAACTCATTGTCATCTTTATTTTTAACTGTTGTTGTTATTCTCATTCTCCGCATCCTTCATTAATAGAAATAATCACTATCAATGCAATTTTTTTCATAATTTCTTCTCGCAGTAATCGCCATTTCTTTATTTTTAAACGAACCTAAATATTTAAGTTTTCCATTATCTCGTATTGATGCAATCCACGTTCTTTTGTCTTTTTTATAATAAACCCCTGAGCATCCACTGGTGTTATTTTTGTTTAATCCTTTATTTTTTGAATTTTGTGACTGCGTTACATCTCTGAGGTTGTGTATTCTGTTGTCTCCTTTACTTCTATTTATGTGGTCTATTTGACCTTTAGGCCGCCTTTCATACATATATAGCCATGCAAGCCTGTGAGCCATGTAGCTGACATTATCTATGCTTATTTTTATGTATCCATGTGATGAAGTAGTTCCAGCAATATCACCAACTGACACATTTGGCGATAAAGGAGTTATCCATGTAAACACCCCTGTTTTATCATTATATGATAATACTTCCTTTAGTCTGCTAACTGACATTTCAGGCAGAGGCGTCTTTCTTCTTCTACCTTCTATCCTCACGCATCCACAAGATGTACTGTTTCCATTTAATAAATGACCACTTGAAACTGTTCTTATATTTCCGCATTCACATAAACAATCCCAAGCAGCGCATTTGCTTTTAGTTCCATTTCTTTTTAATACAGTCCACAATCCAAATTCTCTATTTGTTAAATCAATTAATTTCCCCATTATGTAAATCCTTATTCATCTCTCATCACCTCAACCAATTCATCTAAATCCATTGATATTCTCATGAATGTTTTATCGCATAGTGGGTGTAGTTCATCTTCAAACCTTTGTAGGTCGAACGTTACCTTTCCTTTAATATGCTCGATGCTACTGTGGTGATAATAACAATAACGCACTCGAACGCTGATACCAGCTATAATCATGCAGTCGTTCGGCTTTACATTCTCAGTCTTTACTGTGTATTTATTCATTGATTAACTCCAGATTGTTTTATCTTATAATGTCTTGAGGTGTTGCAAATTCAACATTTTTTCTAATAAAATTTTTAACTTCCCACATTATCTCAGCTCTTAATTTTCGGAGGTCTCTCTTATTTGGTTTTACTGCATACTCGATATCGCAATAATCTATTAACGATTTACCTGTATTCATGTCAATTACTCTTGCTGCAACTTTCCATTTGCATTTAAGATGCCCAAGTTGTGGATATTTTACGAACGAAATATATCCAATGTAATACACTTCATATCCTATATTGTATTTATTCACGAATCACCTCACCACAAACTATCTCAACATCCCGCACCTGCATTATCTGCAAGCACGGCTCTCGCATTCTTGCTGTGTGTATATTTGCTCTGTAACAGGCACAGGAGTGCCCTGTATTAGCATGAGTAATACATATCCGATTATTTGCATGGTTATTTATCTAGGTTATTTGATTTTGTTTATTTAGCCCAATCAGGTTTTCCATTTCCAATATATGCATCGTAAACAGTTCCTTGGCATTTTACACAAGGCTTAGTTATTACATCACCTTTGCCACTGGTAATATTTCCGCACTTACAGCAGCGTTGCCAATATTGAATTTCATGCTTACGTTGCCCTTGAATTTCAAAACCAGCTAATTCAAGAGCACTTTTTATAACTTTAATTACCATTTTTTATTTTCACTCCGTTGCTGATTAATGCTTTTTTGCATTCATCTATTGCTAAATTAAAACCGAAATCGAAATCTGAATGGCTACTGCAATCCTTTTTGCTTGGCAATTCAACCTCCAAACTCTCGCGTGATACTTGCCATACATCGAATAGATTTATCGTTGATGATTTATTCTTACTGCGCCACTCTTCAAATTGCTGCCTTGATTTATCCATTACTCCACCTTATGAAATTTAATTACCCATACCCATTCGTTATTAATCCAGCTATCAATTCCGTATATTGCATTCCACATCAAAGCAAACTCAGATGAGTAAGCGTTTTCATATCCATCGAAACCTTCAGCTTTAGCATCGCTTTCACTGATATCATTTACTTGCTGAACCCAAACATCAGTAATCTCAATTTTCCCTTTGATATTACCGCCCTTGTCCGCAATGTTAATGATGTCGCCAATCTCACCATACGGGCAATCAGGATCAATAAATCCATGTCGCCATGCTGCACATACTTGCTCTGATAAGGTGTAACCTTCTTGCCATGCACCTAACGTGCGTAACTCTTCTTCGGTTACTTTTGGTTGCGGCTTAATCGGTCTGCGTGTCTGCGTTTTTCTGCCATCCATGACAGCCGCTAACATTGCATCGTTAAACTTGATTCTGTCTTTCATTGTTTCACCTTTCTATATCCAGCTTTATAGATTCGGCTTGCATAGTTGCGTGCAATACTAATATCTGCACAGCAAAGTACCGTCAGCATTTCAGGTGCCATGGCATCAATTTCCTTTTCAGCCACTTCATTGCGTTTTTTATCAGCAAGTTGTTTTGATAAATCAGCGCATTCAAAGCAGATATTGACATTGCCTGCCACAACTAGATTTGATACCCCAACGTCCTTACCGCAAGATGAGCAAATATTTCTCTCTTTGGGTTGAAATTGTTTTTGTAGCTCAAGCATGTTTATTCCTCTTATTGCATCCATTTAATCGCTAGGATTAAAACAATTCATCAGCCTTTTGAATTTATAGCCTATAGTTAATTTGAACTTTCTAGTTATTTTTATAGTTCTCGCCGATGCTTCCTGTGTCGGCATTTTTTTATTCATTGCATCCTTGCAAATATATCCTTTGGTTAAATCACATAGGGAATGGTTAGAAGGGGATTTCTTGGTCATCCCAATCCATCGGTGGCTCATTCTGCGGCGCTTGTTGCTGTGACTGCTGAGGTTGTCGCGCTGGCTGTTGGCTTCCTGCCTGATTGCCACCGTTACCGCCTAGCATTTGCATAGAACCACCGATATTCACAACGACTTCTGTTGTGTATCGGTCTTGACCGCTTTGGTCTTGCCATTTTCGAGTCTGCAAAGAACCTTCGACGTATATCTGGCTTCCTTTTTTCAGGTATTCGCCTGCAACCTCAGCCAACTTGCCGAAAATTATCACTCGATGCCATTCGGTTTTTTCGCGCATCTCACCTGATTGTTTATCACGCCACGATTCCGATGTGGCTAATGTGAGATTCGCTACCGCTCCACCTGATGGCATGTATCGAATTTCAGGGTCTTGGCCTAAGTGACCAATGAGAATTACCTTGTTTACACCTTTACTTGCCATTTATGCCGCCTTTTTAAGTTCGCTAATTCTTATTCCAGTTAGTCGCTTGCACTCTTCTTGGTGAGTACCGCTTAATTCATTCCATACTTTTTTGTACTCATTCGTGATCGCAAGTTCGCTAGTTGCTTCATGCAAAAAGCCAGTGTAATCACTTAATATTTGCTCTGGTGTTCTCGGTGCTACGTTATGCACCTCTGCGTCAGCATCAACTGCCGTTTCCTCGGTCGGTATGCAGAACGCTTGAAAGGCTGCATATTTATATGCAATAGACATCGCTTTGTTTGTGGCCTTATCTCCGCTATCCATAGCTTCGCCATAAGTCATGACTGTGTGTTTGCTGCCATCCGTGACAGACACAAAATCAAACTCAGCTTTGACGGTCACATAAATTAAAACGCCACCTTTTTGGGTTGTTCTCTCTGTGACTGTGCGATCAATGATCCTTGGTAAAATAAGCAATCCATGCTTAACCAATGCAGGTGCTAGAGCGTTATAGACAGCATCAATGCCTCTAAACATAAATCCTTGTTGTTGATTTTTGCTTCCCTTCTTAATTCCTGTTTCAGCCAGCTCCTTGGCTACATTACTTATTGCTTTGTATACTTCACTCATCTTTTTTCTCCATCCAGTGTTTCATGGTGAATTCGACGTTGACGTCTTTATCTGTTTGGCCTAAATACCAAGTGAAATAACTTGGATTTTCTTTATAAATATCTTCAAACGTCATACCAAGGTGTTTCCCAAATCCTATTTTGTGCAGGATAGATGGCTGATTAGTTATTTCTAACATTTCCGTATTTGACCACCCTGAATCATCCTTGATCCGCTTAAATAATGACGCTGTGACAATGCAGTCATATAGAGCTCTGTGAGCGTGTAACCCCTCTGGAACATGAACATCAAGTTTCAGTGCGTAGCGTAGATATTGATTGCTGTGACTTTCTAGCTCAGGCCATAAACGCCTCGCTAGTTTTAGAGTGCAAATAAAAGGCACGTCCATTTCTGGCATCATTCGTTTATCGAACTCGGCATTATGTGCAACCAGATAATCAGCGCCTTTATAAACATCAATTACATCTTCAATAAGCGGGGATAGTTCAACCATCTCATCGGTGATATGGTGAATAGCCATTGCGCTTATTGAGATTGGTTTCTGAGGGTTTACAAAGTGGGATTGCTGCGAGTTATAATCAATTTCCGTGTCGTTTAAATCGATACTTGCTATTTCAACTATTCCGCTATCAAAATCACAAGTTTCGGTATCTATTGTTCTGTATTTAGTCGCCAACTTTTCTACCTCCCATTGGTAGCTCTGGAATGTTTAGATAAGGGTCAAAGTTATCTTTGAATAAATGCCTTGCGTATCGCTCCAAGTCAGCCTGTCTTCGTTGCGCTTGAATGTGTTCAGGTAGAGGAGGGTAGAATTGAGACATTTCTAAGTTTTGACTTTTAACTAGTGTGGCGAGAGCTGTTTCTAGTGTTGAAATCCTTTCAACTGGTTTAATTTCATTACCCGTTAGGTCGCGCACTCTACGCCTTTCGATATCCTCATCAATCATTGAGAAAGCATATTTGAGGGCAGCATCCTTGCTTTTATGGCTAGGGAATGCAGGTATTAAATACTTACCCATATTCACCTCTCATCCACCTGTTAGGCGTTGACTGAGGCTGAATACCAAGGCTTTCCATGCGATAGTATTCGGCTTCTTCCTCACGCTCCCTGCGTCGCTTCTCGGCATCCTGACTTTGCTTCAGTTCATACTCTGAAATTCTCATGCTGCGTCCTTACTTAACTTAGCCACTGCCGAAAATATTAGGCTTCCTTTCCCCCTGGTGATGTACTCTTCCATAAGCGCATCAGTCCATTCATGCTTTAAGAGGAAATCAACTATCTCCTCGATTGGCGCATCCATTGCAGTAAAGAGAGCATCCGTGTCTCCCTCTATTTTTTTAACCTCATGGTTTTCAATTGATAACCTGAAGTCTTTATCAAACGTTATTGACGGGTAATAACCTTTTGTATTTATGTGCAATGTCATATCCACCTCGGTATCAGTGCTATGAAGGCAAGTAGGGCGACAACGAAAGCTATTAAATCCCACTTAATTTTGTTTTTAACTTCATCCTTGAAGCTCTCGCTATTCAGTCGATAGCTGAGTTCCTGACGTTTTAATTCGTTAATTTTTGGCATAAGAAATCCCTCACTTATCGATTGATAGCGATTGTTATTTAGGTTCTGGTGTTGGTGCGGTGGGTTACTTGGTTGGGTTATTAGGAATCGGTTGCCAGTGGGTAATTTTTCCACAGTGAACTTCCAGAGAGCCTCTTTTTCCGAAGTAATCTATTATGTTACCTACCCATGGCTCAGGGTTCTTTTCACCCATACAAATTAGCAATATCAAATCATCTTTAACTTCTGGAGTTGACTCATCACAGCGAATCCAGCCGTTATTATCATTTGCCATTTCCTATGTTCCTTATGTGCGTATTCCTCACTATTAATAGCGATATGAATGATTAAGTGGTGGGTTACTGCTGACCGAGGGCTTTTGCGATTGCTACTTTCTGACTAATGTTATTCCTAGCTTCTTCAAAAGAATGTCAACATCGACACTGGCAGAAGTATTTTCTAACTCACTAATATTTAGGCATTCCATCAGCGCTTCTATTTCTTCCTCAGTCAGCATGTCGTCGTTATAATCACGAAAGCCAGCTTCTATCACCTTTCCGCCAAAGATTTCCATGTTGAAGCTGATAGGCGGCTCCTTGCCATCCTCATACTCAACTACGAATGTCACTTTCCCATATCACCCCCTAGCCTTTAACATTGCATCTGCCATTTCATATGCATCATGAGCCAAATCATCCCAGTCATATCCACAGTTAGGGTTAGATTTAGCAGCTTGCATAAATTTGGCAGCGAAATAGTCTCGTAACGTCATACCTTCCTGCGCTACAAACTGCATATCTGGATGTCCGCTTGCAGGAAACGCCGCTCCACCTGTTTTATCTGTCATACTCCCTCCTAAACTATTTCATCAGTCCGTATGCATAATTGATATTGTTAATACTTTCCCTGTCTGACTCTATGTAATAATCCCATTGCTCTTGGTCTTTATGCTCCATGACCAACTGCCAGTGCCAGCCTATTTTTGATTTAACTCTGCGAACTTTTCTTATCACAGTTTCGTCGCAATCAAATATGACTCCATAGCCACTACCAAGCGCGCTACGTAGCACATCAAGCTCAACACTAACAACTCTAAATAACTTCGGCATGGGTAGCTTTCCATTATGGAAATCATCTATCGTCATACTCCCTCCGTTATTAACTAAGTTTCTGTTGGAATTTTAACGTGACAAAATTCAATTAAATCTCTTGCGAATACAAGGTCATCACTATTATCGCCCCACACCGTCTTGCCTTTAAGGCCATTTAACCCATCAATTTTATTAAGCCTTCTAAGTTCCAAGAAAATTTCTACTAATGAATTTAGTAGAAATGGACTATTGGTAACTAAAATTGCACTTCTAAACACATCTTTATGATCAAGAAAACTACATACAGAGTTTCCATTGCTGTTTACTATCTCAAAATCTTCATTATTTATTTCAATATGCCAATCATGTTTGACATGGTTGTTATTTCCCACAGTTAATTACTCCCAAATGAATTATTAATAACACCTATTACCCATTCAGCATTTTCTATAACACATTCGACCTCTTTTGTTTTTGTTTCTGGATTATCATCAGTCAGTACCTTTAGCTTACTGAGTAACTTAGATGTAATATTTAAAATGTCATATGAAGTCATAATCATGTGACAACCACCTCTTCCAGCAATAGCGGTGTTTACAGAAATAATCTCTTTGCCTATGTCGTTTTGAACTATATAGAAAAATTCAGTATCGCCAAAATGCTTATCTATTCTCCACTTGTAGCCCCACCTTGAAATCCCCTCACATATTTCAAGGTTTTTTTCTCTGTCTACGTGAAACATACCTTTATCTCCTATCTATTAATCAACTCACCACAGCCCACAGAATGGACTGTAATTAGTTAACTGTGCCTGCTTTTAACCACGTCAGGCGAGGTGGTTCCTTACATTCCCCAACGCAAGAAATCTGTGTATAATTCAATCACCCCAATGCAAAGAAAGGACTTGAAATGCTTAAAATTAATTACGCATCGCAGGGTGATATGGTTCCAAATCACTTAAACCCGAAACCAATTAGACCAACACCTCCACCTCCATCTACACCAAGTAACGGAGGTAAAAAATAAGGAATTAATATGAGCCGAGAAGAAGTTATAGATAGAATTATTTACTCTCATTACCTCGAGCAATTGTATTCAACCGCTTTAAGCAGGCTGGATAAATTAATCTCAATATTTATTTTCATTTTCGGCTCGGCTATTGTTTTACAGGCCAATCCTTATATTTTTGGTGTGTTGGTTGTAATTTTGACAGGCATACAATCAACATATCAATTTGGTAAAAAGTCTGGAGAATCAAAAAGAAAGTCATTTGATTACCAGAAATTATTTACTATAAAATCCAAGTATGATGACGCTGATTTAATGGATCGAATGCTTGAACTAGAGGCTACCGATTCAACCCCGTGGTCGTCGCTCATTCCGATAGCAACACTTAAAGCTCAAATGGCCATGGGTGTTGAGGATAAACATCTAGAAAAGCTTAATTGGAAAACTAAGTTACTTAGAGTTCTTTGTGGCTAGCCCATCCGTGGGCTTTAATCTCTCAATTCAGCTCTTAACGTTAGAGCCATAGAGATATACATCATGCGAACACTCATGATTTTCGCTGATTTAGCTCTTTTCTTGTATTCAGCATAGTCGCGCTGTAATTCTGCTTTATTTTCCATGAAACAATCCTTAATTATGCCCTCGCTGTAACTTCGCCAGACTCTAATAACGTTCCTGACTTGCGATATTTAGCTGAGTAAATACTAGAATTCGGTAAGCAGGTATTATCTGCTGAGTCATAAACTTTAGTGCTGCGAATTGAAATTGCTTTTTCAACTCGGCTAACTGGTTTGCGTGTTAGTGATAAGGTAGGGCGTTTTTCTTCTTTTGCTGGTTCGCCATGTATTGCTGCTTTTAAGCTTTCAGTTAATGCGTGCGCTTCCTGCAATGCTTTTCTGCGTTCCATTCTGCGTGATCTGGCGTTGTTGTAGCCGTGAAAGTTACACATAGTTTTCCCCTTTCAGTTTGCTTTGGTGATTGGTGGTAGGTGCTGATTTCCTACTTATATCAAAGCTCAAACCACCAAGGATTAAAGTTGGAATCGAACCAACTGCCTCTGATCTGTTCCTGAGCGCATCAGCCTGCGCATTCACCAATCCCAAAACATACTGTCTTTGGTTTGCGCTTTTACAGCGCTATCTGCTTAAAGAGCTAACATCCTGTTTATCTATGGCTCCCTGCCTTCGATGGGTAGTATATTCACAAATTGTGATTTTAATGTCAACCACAAAATGTGTTTATTTGATTGTTATTGAATTAACGTGATGATTTGAAATGGAAAATATTTTATTTATAGACACGATTTGTGTCAGAGATCACACTGGTGGGGAATTGCGGGCACAAAAAAGCCCTCGCGGGGAGGGCTGAGTATGGGTGATTATTTTTTTTGTAGGACTGACAATGACAGCGGCATGCTAAAACTATTCACCCCAATATTTGAAGCGTTCATCATTACTCGACGTCTAAAATCTAAGTAAACTATATTAGCGCAGAGGTCGCTTCTTTCCTCTTCTTCTAAAGATAGGAAGGCATCAGCATCCTGTACTCGAAAGATATAATCTACAGAAGTAACAATAGTAAATTCATGTTCAGCGTCATCAAAATTAGGTTCTTCACCATCTTCAGTTAACTTACCGGTTACTGTGGCTGAGAAATTAAGTTTGCAAAGATGCAAATCTTTATCGCTAGCATCATCAAAAAAAGCCTGCAATCTCAATCTTAATGCAACCTTCTCGAAGTCAATGCTGGGTCTATCAAAATCTATATTAATTGATTTTACAGTAATTGAATCAAGCGCTACGGATGAAAAAATATTCATTTTAAAATTCCTAATAGCTTTCCTAATGAGAGATAATTTCTATTTCATCTAAACTAATATCGCTTTTAATTTCAGATGTTTTTAAGGTTGATTTTGATGTCAACTCCCAGAAATAATTACTCTTCAATCCAGCTTCTTTTTCTTTAAATCTTCTTTCGTGCTGTGGCTTTATTAGATTCTTAATTGCACGCACTTCATCCGATACCTTCCTAATGACATCATCACCAGATGTAAATGAGGCTATGCAAGTTGTTAGGTAAGAGTTAAGACTCACTCCGTCTTGTTCAGCTTTACTTATGCACTTGTAATGCAGTGATTTCGGCAGTCTCAATGTAACTCTTCCACTTGCACAATGATCTGTGGCTTTTTCTGTTGGAGTAGGGAAGTCTATTCCTTGCTCAGTACACATTTCATAAGATGTAGAAATTGAATCAAGCGCTAACTCTCTAGCAAACTCTGGTGTGTCAGCATATTCAATTATGTCTGGAATTTCTGACACCCTAGCAATGAATACAGGCTCCCCATCCTCAGTAGATTTCTTTACTGATATGGTATAGTTTTCTGGGTCAAATTGATTATTTTTCATTTATAGCCTCCAGTTCTTCTTTATACTGAACTAGTAACCGGATGGTATTTTGTACGTACTGAAATTTCATTTCTCGCCCGGGCTTATGCCCACAATCGATTGAGTGGGTTTTGAATTCACTTATTTTGCTAAGCTCATAATGAGTGAATATTTTATGCCCCGTTGTCTTTCCATCTTTAAATTTGAAACCAAGATTCGACAAAATAAGAAGCAATCCCGAGCTCCCGTTGCATGAAATGGATTTTTTCCTTTGAATCAATTCATCAATCACATCTTGTATTTTAGACATAGTATATGACATTACCTGTAGTGTCATTATCAATTTAGTGTGGACTATCTGTAATGGTTAATTTTACTCACACCCTAAAACGTGTCGTCAGGCCACTGAGACTTAACCACTTTGCCTATAATCTGGCAGTTGCCATTAATCGGTATCATCTCAAACCGTGGATTTAATGGCTCAAGGTATTCTGTTTCACCTTCTCGAATTAGACGCTTAAATGTGAACTCATCGTTCATCAGGCGAGCTATACAGAAGTCACCAAAGCTAACCTCTTGCTCAGGGTCAACAAGTATCAGCATCCCTTCAGGAAAGCTAGGACGCCCACCTTGCGGTGCTGTCATTGAGTGACCTTCAACCTCTAACCAGAATGCGCTATCGCTTGCTTTCTTTGCCGTGGGTATCCATGCGATGGCATCGCTTCTAGTGTATGCATTGCTATTTTCAGTAAAAGCCCCTGCCTGCACCTTGGAAAATAGAGGGTACTCATAGTTGCTAACAACCTGATCGCTCCTATCACCAAACATCAATTCCGCAGGTGAAACACCTAAAGCTTCGCTGATAACTAAAGCATCATCAGCACTTATCTTTCTTTCCCCAAGTTCATAATTTCCAATTCTAGAGGCTGCGGAATATCCGCACAGCTTTGCAAGTTGCGCTTGACTTAACCCTCTAGATTCACGAATAGACTTCAGTCTCTCGCCAATAATTTCATTTATTTTTTTCATGGTTATCTTTTAACACAAAACGTGATGTAAGTATTTAAACGATTCGTGATTGACAGTTAATCACATATTGTGTGTAATAGGAGCTGTAGACATGGAGGATACACACAATGAATAACATCGCAGAACAGCGAAAAAAATTAGGAATTTCTCAGGCTGTTTTGGCTTCATCAATCGGATGGGGTCAATCTCGTATTGCAAACTACGAGCTAAGTATTAGAACGCCTAGCCTTAATGATTGTCGAGTAATCGTTGAGGCATTACAGAAACTTGGTGCGAAATGCTCATTAGATGATGTTTTCCCACCTCAAGCTGCATAACTTTACCGCTCTTTAAATCCTCAGCCCTGAAAAAGGGTATCAATACAAAACTTAACTCACAGGATCGTGAGCAACGGACTAACTACGTCAAAAGGAATTTAACAAATGGACTACGCAATTTCACGCAACGTGCGAGCTATTGAGGCTCGTATTCGCAAAGGGATCATCTTAACCACACCTAAGCAAGTTGCTAAGGCTGTCGGTGTACACGAATCCCAAATCACTAGATGGCAAGCTGAGAACGGCTTTGTTGAGAAGGCAGCAAGACTGCTGGACGCAATAGGGTTCGATGCGCCAATTCAAGATGTGATTATTCAGGGTGATGAGGCTAGGGCATTAATTCAGATGCTAGAGCATGTCAGATACCCAAAAAGAAAAACCTCAAAGGCGGCAACCGATGAGGCTCAGATGGAGCTAATCTAAATCAAACTAGTGAGGTAATTATGGCAAAAAAACGCCGATTTATCAACCAAAATCAAGAAGAAAGAGTACATCCTGATAGCCCTGATGGGCTATTAGTCGCAGCTGCAAAAAATAGGGAGTTCGGCAAACGATTTGTCGAAGAGTTTAGAAAGCAACAAGGAGGTCAGCATGTCAGCGGAAATAAAATATCTTGATGATTTTAGACCTGAGCTAAAGGTCGTGGAGAGCAAAGTGGCTGACCTTGATAACGGCTACACAAGAATAGCCAATGAACTGCTTGAGGCTGTCATGCTTGCCAATTTAACTCAACATCAATTGTTAGTTTTCTTTGCTATTGCCAGAAAGACTTACGGCTATAACAAAAAATCTGATTGGGTTGGTAATGAGCAACTTTCAAAGTTAACTGGAATGTTGCCGCACAAGTGTTCAGCAGCTAAAAGTGAGTTAGTTTCCAGAGGGATTTTATTGGCAGAAAAACGTCATGTTTCAATCAATAAAAACATCCATGAATGGAAAGAAAAACAAGTTTACCCGAAAAAGGTAAGTTTACCCGAATCAGGTAAGAAAACATTACCCGAATCAGGTAAAAGCGATTACCCGAATCAGGTAAACACAAAAGACAATACTACAAAAGAAAAGAAAGATAATAAAAACACTATGAGCGAAGAGGTTCGCTCGACGGATGAAAAATCGAATTCTGAGCCTACAAAGCAAGATCCCTTTATCGAGCCATTCGAAAAGATATTTTGGGTTGCAGGGATGCGGAAGGTTGGCAAGGACAAATGCAAGACAGCATTTAAATCGAAATTCAAAGAGTGGCGGAAAGAAACTGGCGGTTCAATCGATGATTTTGCCAAGTTCCTTGCTAATGATATTCAGTGCAGGTTACGTACTCAACAATTTGGATTTGATAAAATGCATCCGACAACCTACCTAAACGGCAGTCGCTGGACTGACGAGAAACCAGAGTTACCACAATCCACAACGCAGCAATCATCCATCACGGTATCTAAAAACGGTCTCGTATTCTACTGAGGCGAAAATGAAATCAACTATCAAATCAATGTTAATTCGTGGTTACTGCCACGGATGGCTAAGTGCTGATTTCGTTCGGTACTGGTTCAGGAAATTAAACTTGAGGGAAGCTTAATGACAATTACGGAACTGTCAGATCGCCTTTGGGATGATGTTGACCGAGTGGCGAAGTATTTATTGCCTAACGGCAAAAAAGAGCATAACGAGTGGGTAGCGGGTTCGGTAAATGGGGAATCAGGCAAGAGCTTGAAAATAAACCTTTCAGGCAAAAGAGTTTGGTCTGATTTCGCAGAGGGGATCGGGGGCGACTTACTGGATTTGTGGGTTGAGGTTAGAGATTGCAGTTTGCACCAAGCCATGACCGAAGCTAAACAATATCTAGGAATTCATGACGATGACCATCATTTTTCAGCGAAGAGTCAGAAGAAATTTAGCCGACCAAAAAACGAATCACTCAAGAAAAACATTCGAAAAACTGAAAATTGTTTTACCTACCTAGAAGGTCGTGGGATCAGCAGAAAAACAGCCGAAGAATTCAAGGTTTGTGATGCTGTAGTCTGGTCTCATGATGTTACCCGTGAATTACCCGCCATCGCCTTCCCGTACAAGCGAGACGGCGAATTATTGCAGGTAAAGCGTATTAGCACCGAGCGACCAAATGGCAAAAAAACGATTTCCGTTGAGGCAGATTGTGAGCCTTGTTTGTACGGTTGGGATCAGATACCCAAAGACACCAGAGCAGTGATTATTTGTGAGGGCGAAATTGACTGCATGAGCTACCACGAATATGGGTTAGCTGCGTTATCTGTGCCATTCGGAGGGGGGAAGGGAGCCAAACAACAATGGATTGAGTTTGAGTATCACAACCTAGACCGCTTTACCGAGATTTGGCTGTCACTGGATGCTGACGAAGTAGGGCGAGAGGCAGCAAAAGAGATTGCTAATCGACTTGGTGAATATCGTTGTCGCCTTGTTTCACTGCCGAAAAAAGATATCAACGAATGCCTGCAGGCTGGAATTACCCAAGAAGAAATCATTAAGTACCTCGAAACCGCAACCTACTTTGACCCTGATGAGTTATGTAGCGCTCGTGAGTTTATGCAGGACACCATCCAAGCATTCTATGGCAAAGAGCAATATCTTTTCAGAAGCCCGTGGGAAACATTAAATCACCAATTCAGCTTTAGAGAGTCGGAATTAACTATTCTCAATGGGGTGAACGGTCACGGTAAAAGCGAAATTCTAGGTCATATGCTTTGCGAGGCAATGAGACAAGGGGCTAGGGCTTGCGTCGCATCGTTTGAGCTTAAGCCAGCGATATTTCTCAAACGCCTAACACGCCAAGCAACCTGCAACAAACTACCGACAAACATGGAGATTGAATCAGCCTTTGGATTTTATGACGATCGCCTTTGGTTATTTGCGCTAACAGGAACAGCGAAAGCCAAAAAGTTATTGGAGATATTCCAGTATGCAAACCGACGCTATGGAATAAACCTTTTTGTTATCGATAGCTTGATGAAGTGTGGGATTGATGACGATGACTACAACGGGCAAAAGGAATTTTTAGACGCAATATGTGACTTCAAAAATAAAACCAATAGCCATGTCATTCTAGTCACTCACAGCCGCAAGTCTGATAGCGAAGATAAACCCACGGGTAAAATGGACGTGAAAGGCTCAGGCTCAATCACTGACCTGACAGATAACCTGTTTATCATCTGGAGAAACAAACGCCGCGAGAGAGCTTTACAGAAGCTACAAGCTGGACAGCAATTAACACCAGAGGAGCAGAATCACACCGCAGAGCCAGCATCTGTATTGTGCTTGGAGAAGCAACGAAACGGTGAAGGATGGGAAGGTAAGATCCCATTATACCTTGAAGAGCGTTCTCACCAGTTTTTAATCATGGAAGGCGGCTCACCATACAACTACATCGCTAACATGCCTAACTCAGAATATGACCAAGTATGGCAAAGCAAACACGTAACTGAGTATTAACACACAAAATCATAAGGACTTCTAGATGAGCAATAATTTAAATCCATGCCCATTCTGCGGCAGTGAAAAAGTATCTGTTACCAATGACTATGATCCAGATGGATTCGGTAAGTTTTATTATGTCATATGTCGCGATTGCAAGGCTCAGTCAGGAGCCAAGTTCGTATCTAACGGTGGTGACTGCCCTGAGTTTTATTCATCAGTTAGAGATGAATGGAATCGGAGGGCGTCTAAGTGAAAACCAAGCAAACTAAGATGGAGCTAGTCGCATACTCAAAGGATGACGACAAGAAAGTTAAAACCTATCAACTTCTTCACTACAACGAAAAAACACGCTTGGAGCAGAAAATAAAAGCCACCAAAAGGCGGGGGCTTCATGGCTGGGAAGTTAGTTTGAATTTGGACGATTTCCCTAGACTAGAAACTGAAACTGAGGCTTTGCTGAAATACGCAGACTGGTTAGAACGCATGGGAATAGCAATACGCAGAGAAGCTAAACGGGCAATTAAGAGAGGTGTTGAGTGATGAAAGGAACAACGTTAACAGAGCTGAACTGGGCTTACACGGATGAAGCGACCAGAAGAAAGCGCAAATACATCAAGCAAACGAAAGATTACAACCGACACTTTTTCAAGCCTTATCGCTGCATGAGAGTAGCTAAAAAGTTGTTTAGGCTGGAACTTAACAAGTTAATGGGAGGCATCTAATGCAGGGAACTAATTGGGTTAAGGTGAGTGAGAAATTACCTGAGCTAGACGTTAGAGTAATAGCAATTTGGAATGGAATGCCAACGATTCTATGTTTATTTTCTAGAACTGGGTTATGGGATGATGGTGATTTTTACTCATGCATTCCACTTGAAGATGTAACTCACTGGATGCCACTCCCACCAATGCCAGAGGGTGAATGATGACTTCAATAAGAACACCTGATTCACCTTATGATGTATTTATTTTGAGTCAATCAGCATTACCTCTTTTTTTAAGAATTTAATAAAAAATTCAGCCTCATTGAATGCATCATGAAAAAGCAAAACAAGGGCACCAAAGAGAAGAAGCAAGAGAAATTTAGGGTTAAAAATCATGTCTAATTTACTTCCAAATGTAACTAATAATTAAATTATGTATATATTGTTACCAATTAAAATATTTATCCAATAAGGATTGCCTATCATTAAAATAAAAATTGGAGGTTAAATGTCACTAAAGACATACTATCTCAGTAGTAAAAGCATCAGACAGAACGCCATCGAAGCAATACAAAACCTACCAATAGATTCAGCCAAGCCATACGAAGTCAAACTCTCCGAACCCAAACGAACCAAAGCACAAAATGACCGCATGTGGGCAACTCTTACTGATTTGTCTGAACAGGTCATGTGGCAAGGTCAACGGTACGACAAAGAGGACTGGAAGGATTTAATTACTGTACTCAACAAGCAAGTTAAGGGTGAGGCTCAGCGGTCGGCTGCGGGTCTAGGTGGCGGCATTGTTTATTTCGGTGAGCGCACTAGCAAAATGCGAGTAAGACAAATAGCGGATGTTATCGAATGCGCTCACTGGTTCGGCTCACAAAATGGCGTGAAATTCACTGATGATGCAAAGCGAGAACTGGAGTGGGCGCAACGCATCGGTGACAAACATAAACTCAAGGAGCAGCAAGAGAGATGAACATCATATCAAAAATGGCAATCGCTATGGCGTCACTAGCATCACAGAACGCCTTATGGGCTATCAATCGTAATAACTACTGGTACAGCTACCCCACATCAACTAAGCGCATCACAGGTCACGCAAAGATAAACCGAGCAGCCAAGAAGCGGAGGAATAAAAAATAATGGCAAAGCGAACTAACGCACTTGAGCAAATGAAAAAATGGATGGAAGTAATCCCTCAGTGCTTGCAGCCACAGAATAAGCAAGCTGACAGCGAAGAACCCAAAGAGAAGCCAGTAGCCAAGAAGCGGAGGGCGGGAAAGTGACGCCTGAAGAAAAACTAAAGCAATTAGATGAGCGTTTAGATGAATTACACAGGGTAATTGATTATCTGAACGAATCACGCAGGGAGTTAATAAATCGTCACAATCTAAACAAGGAGAAGTTATGACTCAGCAAGGTAAGAACGCGATTGAAATAATCAAAGCGGTTAGAGGGTTTGAATATTTCACCACAAAACAAGCGCAAAACATAACAGGAATCCCTTACTCAACGGCAAGTTACATTATCAGCCTAATGCGTAAATTTGCGGCTGTGTCGGTTGTAGGGAAAAGCAAAGGTACATTGAAATACAAAATATCACCTGATGCTGTGCAGATTGTTAAACGTGAGTTTACTGAGGTTTTCAAGCCGGCTCCTAAAAAAATAGACGATGAAATAGTAGGTCGTGGAATGGTTTATGTCGAAAAGGCCAATGTGCAAGGTATGGGTAGCGCATTCCTAAAACGCATGGATTCTTTGTTGAGTGAGGTGAGGGCATGAAGAGACAATTATTCTTTGGTCTGATTGTTGGCCTAATAGTTACAGCTGTTTGTATTTTCGTGGAGGCGGTTAAATATGGCTAAGGCTAAAAAGCCGAAGCTAAAAACCTGTAAAGAATGCGATAAAGAATTTACTCCCTACCTATCAACCCAAAAAGTCTGCTCTACATCCTGCGCAATAAAATTCGCCTCAAAAGAAATTAAACGGACCGAAGAAAAGGACCGCAAAAAACGCTTATCTGAGGAACGTAAAATATTGCGGGCCCGTAAGGAAAAGTTAAAGACAAAATCAGACTGGAACAAAGAAGCCCAAGCGGCAGTAAACAAATACATATTCTGGCGTGATTACGGTCAGCCATGTATCGCTTGCGGCAAGCCCTTAAATTATGGTGTAAGAGGTGGATCCGTAGATGCAAGTCATTACAGGTCAAGAGGTACGGCAAGTCATTTAAGGTTTAATCTTCTCAACATTCACGCTGGCTGCGTTCACTGCAATAGGGACCTGTCAGGCAATTTAATTCCATACCGCATTAATCTCATCAATAAAATCGGCGAAGAGCTAGTAACACGCTTAGAGCACGATAACTCGGTCCGTAAATTCGATATCGAATATCTCAAGCGAATGAAAGCAATATTCACTCGTAGGGCCCGTTGGTATGAGAAAAGGCGAAAGAAACTCATGGAGGCAGCTTAATGTTTACGGATATAGGCGCAGCAATTGAAGAGGCTAGATGGCTCAGGCAGCAAACCAAGCATCATCATGTAGTCACTCAAAACAGCAAAGGATATCTAAAAGTCAGGCAAGAAACAGGATGGAGAAAGGAGTCTCTACTGCGCAAAGCATATAGCACACGTTATGACTGCCATAATCACACAGTATTGCCGGAGGTAAGATGAGACTTGAAGATTTACCTAAGTATTTTTCACCTAAGAGCCCAATGTTAAGTGACTCTCCAGCCGCTACAGCTTCAGATAACCTAACAATCACCGATGTAATGGCCTCGCTTGGTTTGGCGACCTCTAAAGCGAAAATGGGGATTGAATTGTTTTTGGCGAAACACGGTATCAATAAGCCAGATGAAGCGGTGGAAAGTCTCTATCAATATGCACTAACTCAGGCGCATAAATACAGTGCCATCCAAAAGCTTGATGAAGATGATAGGTCATCAGTTCTGCAAATACTCGCAAATTATGCATTTCAGGATTATGCGAGAAGTGCAGCCAGTAAAAAGACCTGCCCTGATTGTGATGGAGGATTCATTGAGGCTGAGGTGTTCACAACTAAGCAAAGCATGCATTTTGCGGCAAAAGAAATACTTAATTTCAACAGAAAGCTAGGCTTCAAGGTAAAGCCTTATGAGCACGTACACTACAGGGAGGCTAGAGAGGTTAAGCGCGTAGTTTGTAAAACCTGTAATGGCAAAGGTGAGGTTAGTCATTCGTGCAGATGTAATGGACGTGGCGAGGTGTTGGATAAAAAGGAAACCGAGAAACAAGGTGTTCCAGTTTATAAAACCTGCTGCAAGTGCTCAGGGCGTGGCTATTCACGATTACCAGCCGAAGATGTAAGACGGGAAATATGCGAAAAGGTATTTGATTTACCAGAGACTTCATGGCGAAGAAACATTAAGCCACTCTATGAAATGTTAATTCAGGAGTGCTTCAAGGAGCAGGAAAACGCAGAAAAGCAACTGTCAATTATCACAAAAAGAGAAAATATTTCTATAAATTAACATTTAATTAGAAAAATAATTGACAAAATGGCGAAAGTAGCCCATCATGTTTCTAACGATGGGTTATTGCCATTTCGTTGAGGATAACAAGGTAAAAGAGGCGGCACTTGTTATCGATCCCGCCTAGTTGGTCACTTCGTCTATTTGGACTGGAACTCCAACCGCATCGGCTGAGAGGTCGATATATCTTGCAATGGATGGTTATACTTTAATCATCATTTCTACCAGTGTGTTAAGTAAGTACGGTCGTGGTGTCCTGACATCTCCGATCTGAGCGTCATCCCCGGCAAGGGATTATGCTTAATTAATAGAGCCTCTACTTCGGTAGGGGCTTTTCGCGTTTAAGGGTTAGTCGTATAAAGGTTATTACGGAAGGCTGTTAACCTTCTTATCGTGGTTCGATTCCACGCTATCCCGCCAATTTAAAGAGGTCGCCTAGTGCGGCCTTTTTTCGTATACGCCGCCACAGAATCAATCACCCTCGTTATCAATTAACACAAGAGCTGTGCGCGGCTATCTATTAACTAAATTCCTCCAACGTAGGGGGTGAGTATGAAATGTATGAAAGACACCCCTGAATTCTGGGAGCAGGTATTTAACTACCTATCTCAATACAAAGAGCAAGGAATGTTTGCTGGTCTAGCTGGTACGGTTGCGATATTGCGCGGGCTGTATAACGGAGGTGGATGGTGGAAAACGCTACTAGATGGTTTCTTGTGTGCGTTCCTCGGTTGGTTTGCAAAAGACCTACTAGCATTTTTTGGTATGAGTGCTGATTTTGCTTACTTAGCAAGTGTAATGATTGGTTACTGGGGCGTGGCCAAAATAAGCGGAATGATTAAAGGCAAGGCGGGAGTGAATAATGACTGAACCTAAATGGCTAACTGAAGCTAGAAAAGAAATTGGTGTGTCTGAGCATACCACTGAAGGCTCTAAAGCTGTTGACCAAATGTGGATTGATAGCAAGCTGCGTGGCTTGGTTGGTAGCGCGAGAAAAGTTCCTTGGTGCGCTGGCTTCGTCAATGCCATGTTAGAGCGTGCTGGTATTAAGTCTCCTCGCAAAGATGCTTCAAGTTCATATGATACTTTCGGGCAAAAGCTAACAGAGCCTAAATATGGCTGCATTGTTCGCTTCTCACGCTCAGGCGGTGGCCATGTTGGTTTCTGCGTTGGTAAGACTGCAAATGGCTCACTTCTTATCTTGGGTGGTAATCAATCAGACGCAGTAAACATCAAAGCGTTTGGAACTGACCGAGTTGTTGCTTATCGCTGGCCTGATGGCGTTGAAGTAGATAACCGACCGCTACCAATTGGTGATGCTGCGCTGTCAGTGAAAGAGTCGTGATATGAAATGGATAACTAGCCCAATCACTGGCTGGCTTGCTGCGTTTCTATTTTTCTCCCTCTGGATTCTATCTGCATTAACTTATGAGAAAGAGTTAAGCAACCAGAAAGACCAAAAGATTATAGAGAGTAACCTGATAGTTTTTAATGCCTATCGGGCGCTCTCTATATTTGACCGTATTTCACAATCCAACATCAAAGCAAAGCAATTAGAGGACTCGGAACATGTCAAAGTTAAGACTGTTATCAAAACAGTGCTCAAAGACAATGAGTGCGCTAATACTGCTGTGCCCGATGATGTTGTTAGTGAGTTGCGGAAGTACAAGAGAGGTATTGATTCCCGTTCAGCCAGTACCGATACCAGCACAATTAACCGCTGATTGTCCTCAGCCTGATGTACCAGAGCGTATGGACTGGAAAGATATGCCACAACTGCTAGTTGATGCGATGAACTCAATAGCAAAGTGCAACTTAGATAAAAAGGCGATTAGAGAGATTGAAGCGGGGAGGGCAAAAAAATAGCCCGCACCCGCTAGTCAGGTATGGGCTGACAGTATGTACAGCTAGATTAATTATTATTATGTCTTCTTTTTTAGAATAGTATATTAACTGATAAATAAGTGTAAAAAATCTTAACGAAATGTGTCAGCCTCGCAATAGCGGGGTTTTTTAATGGCTTCTTCGCAATTAAGTGAGGTGGCGTATATCTTACAGGAAGAGGCTTAATGCAATATGACAAAGTGCAATATTGTTAAGAGTGATATTCGAGGGGGTTGGGCTGGAAGGTTAGGCGCTAAGAATGGCGATGGCCAGAGCGATAGCGTGTTCTGGGTTTGTATTCTGCAGACATGCATAAGCACCGATGGCTAAGATAAATTTAATTGATATTTCTAAAATGCGAATCATATATTCCTCCTTGGGTTAATTAAAATGAGCAAAAATCGCTTGCTCTTTCTAGAGTGTCACGTAAATACGAATACATAAATTTAGACTTGGAGTTTTACTGTTTGGTCGGATTGATTGGCTAATAGTAACTAAGGTCGTCTCTATATAGTGAGTGTCATTATTTCTTCCTTCTTTGAGTGTATCCTAAATAGTTAACATTATTAGATACTGGTTAATTGGTTCTGTTCTAGATAGGGCCCACTATCACCATTTGATGTGTTGCTCCCTATATGAGTACCTATTATTTTTGTCCAACACGTTGGACGGAATAATGATGATTGTAATTAGCAACCCACTATATGGAGTCACATTAATTGCAATGTGTATAATAAGAGGTGGGTATCAAGGAAAACTGGCGTTATCTAAGCTACTAGGAGTGACTTAGCGGCCTTTTTTATGATGAAATAGTGTTAATTAATTTAACCAATTAGGTGCAAATGATGGATAAACAAGACGATTTAATTAAGCACTTACCTTGGACTGGCGCTGCATTAAAAGTTGCACTGGTAATGACAGTAGAAACAATGAAACTGACACCAGAGGAAGCTTATAGTCAAAATATCACTGTTGTAGTTGGCCCATTCGCTAGACCATACAGAGAGATAATGGCAATAGCCGAAGAGTATGGTGAAAAGGAAATACCTAAGTCGATGCGCGATAAGCCGCTGGATATTAAATAGACAACAAGAATTCACAATGACCCGCCTAGTGCGGGTTTTTTATTACCTAAAGAAAGGCAATTTATGACTACTGAACTAACAGCAAAAGAGAAAATCCGCTTAGGCTTACTTAAGCTAACAGGCAATAACACCGCAGCAACCGCAAAGGCAATTAAGCTCATCAACGACGACCAGCTTGAATATGAATTATTTGTCCAACTGTGGAATAGCAGCAACGGCAACTTTGATAACGGCAGCGTCGATACATTAACGAAAGTTGATTCCGTTTATCAACGAGTGCAGGAAACAAAGAAAACGTTATTCAACGATGAAGTAGCAGAATAACCAATTTATAAAATTCTACAAACGTCATTCATGGAGTGGCGTTAATAGAGATTTATATAAGTTTATGACGGCAAAGGTATCACTGATTGCCGATGGTATATAAATATAACCAGTTAATTGTTCTGATTGAGGTGTGTATGACAACAATAGCATGGGATGGCGAAACGCTAGCAGCAGATAGCCAATCTCAAGTTGGCAGCATGATAACAAGCTTAAACAACCAGAAGATACATCAGCCTCAACATGGCAAGTGGGTAATAAATAATAGTGAAATTAAAGCCATCGGTATTACTGGTGACACATCATGCGTTGATGAGGTTATATCCAAGCTTCATGACGGCATCACTTACGAATCTGAGTTCGCATCTATTGTAGATTTTTGCTTGATTGCAGTAACAAACAAAGGGGCAGCATACGGACTAAGCAAAGATAAGGGCGATATACTCCCATCAATATTTAGAGTTGGGGATATGTTTGCCATTGGCTCTGGTGACGTATACGCAATGGCTGCAATGAAAAGCGGGAAGACAGCAAAAGAAGCTGTGGAGGTAGCAATATCGCTAGATGTTTATAGTGGCGGTGAGATTCAAGAATTCTCTCTATAAGGAAACATTATGGCTAAAAGACCAGATTGGGAGGCCATCGAGTCGGCTTACCGAGCTGGCGTGATGTCACTCCGAGAAATAGCTTCACAGCATGGCATATCTGAAGGAGCTATACGCAAAAGAGCAAAGAAGGATGACTGGTCGCGAGACCTTAACGCAAAGATAAAATCCCGTGCAGATGATTTGGTACGCAAAGAGGAAGTACGCAAGCAGGTACGCAGCGAAACAGTACTTTCAGAGCGCGTACTTATTGAGGCGACCGCCGAAGTCATCGCTAGTGTTCGCATGGAACATAGGGGGGATATTCGCAGGGCAAGAGAGTTAACCAATAACTTGTTTGATGAGCTATCGGCTGAATGTGCCGATGTGCCAGCTTTAAGTAAATTGGGCGAGCTAATGTTTAGTCCTGATGATAACGGGCGCGATAAGCTAAATGAAATTTACAACTCAATCATTTCTCTCCCTGAGCGCGTTAAGTCAGTCAAAGCATTAAGTGAAACGCTTAAAAATCTAGTTGGCCTTGAACGTCAAGCGTACGGGCTAGATGAAGTACAACCGAATAAGACAGCTAGCCAGCTATCAGAACTAATGGACGACTTATCTAAGGAATAATCATGAAGCCAGAACATCTTGCATTATTGAGAGATAAGCTCTGGCGATTGAATCACCTGTACTGGATCACCAACAAAGAGGGTAAGCCAGTTCGATTTAAAATGACGCCTGAGCAGCTTGAATACTTTGAAGGGATGCACACGCGAAACGTTATCTTAAAGGCTCGGCAACTAGGTTTTACGACTGAGGTCTGCATCATCCAATTGGACGCAGCGCTATTTGAGGCAGCTAAATGTGCATTGATAGCTCATACGCTAAATGATGCTAAGCGTCTATTCAGGGAAAAGATAAAGTATGCCTACGAAAAATTACCTGATGAAATTAAAGCAGCAAATCCAGCGAGTAATGATGCGGCTGGTGAATTGGTTTTTAGTAAAGGCGGCTCACTTTATATCAGCACGTCATTTCGTGGCGGTACACTCCGATATTTACATGTATCTGAGTTCGGCAAGATATGCGCTAAGTATCCAGAGAAAGCCCGTGAGATTGTCACTGGTGCGTTTGAGGCAGTATCAAGCGATTGTTTCACGACGATTGAAAGCACAGCGGAAGGCCGAGCAGGTTATTTTTATGATTACTGCCAGTCTGCTGAGAAAGCACAAATTCAGAGTAAGACTCTCTCTAACTTAGATTGGAAATTCTTTTTCTTCTCGTGGTGGAAGAATCCTGAATATGCCATTGACCCTGTTGAGCCACTACCAAAACGGTTAGTCGATTACTTCGATGAGATGGCTAGCAAACACGGCGTTCACCTCAATGAGCGCCAGAAAGCTTGGTACTACGCCAAAGAGAAAACACTCGGCGACGATATGAAGCGGGAATATCCGTCAATACCGTCTGAGGCATTTCAGCAATCAGTGGAAGGTGCTTATTACGCCAAACAATTCCGCTTTCTGTACGAAAACAAACGTATTGGCGCACTCCCTGATAACTCACACTTACCTGTGCATACGTACTGGGATATTGGTGTGGGTGATTCAACATCAATCTGGTTTATTCGTGAGGTTGGTGAGGAATTTCACGTTATCGACCATTACTCAAACAGTGGTGAAGGTCTGCGGCACTATATGAAAGTGCTGAAAGATAAAGGCTACACATACGAGAGTCACAATGGACCACACGATATTGAGAATAGGGAATTTGGCTCTGATGCTAAATCACGGAAAGAATTAGCCCGTGAAGGGTATGAAATTGACGGACAGGTTTACTCAATTCGATTTAATGTCGTGCCGAGAGTATCTATCGATGAGGGTATCGAAGCGGTACGTGAAATTCTCCCTCATTGTGCTTTTGATGAGCATAAATGTAGTGAAGGCATTACTCATCTTGAGGCTTATCGCAAAGAGTGGGATGACAAAAAGGGATGCTGGAAAGATAAACCACTTCACGACTACACATCACATGATGCTGATGGGTTCCGTTACTTTGCTGTAAGTAGACGAAATAAACGGAAGCATGCAGGAATGCTAGTTAGAAAACGTTAATGAGGGCAAAAATGGAAGTAAATCAACAACGGCTATCATTAGCGGTTAATAACGCATTGAAAGCCGCACAAAGAGCCAGAATGTCCTACGTTCAGTCGCTAGGAACTGGCAATACTAAAAGACCTCGAATATGGAATGAGTTTGGCTGGCCTGAAAATCTAAGCTTTGATGATTTTTACAAGGCGTATGATCGCAATGCGCTAGGTGGTGCTGCGGTTGATAGATACATATCTGGGTGTTGGATTGATTACCCTGAAATATTCGAAGGTGACGAAGAGGCAGACCAAGACGGCTCAACAGATTGGGATAAAGGCCTTAATAAGCTACTCAAAAAACACTGGGAGCAGGTTGTAGAGGCTGATAAACGCAATTTAGTAGGTCGATATTCTGGTTTAATTATTCAGATTAAAGACAACAGGCCTTGGAATGAGCCAGTCGATACTAGCATTGTTAAAAAACTAAAAGATAAGGCCATTGTTCGTTTAATCCCTGCATGGGAAGCGCAGCTTGATGTTAAAACTTGGGATGAAGACCAAGCAAGCGAAAACTACTCCATGCCAACGATGTACTCGTTTACCGAAATGGCAGTGGGAGATG
The DNA here is from genome assembly GCF_050446505.1 of Providencia sp. SP181. NCBI lineage: Bacteria > Pseudomonadati > Pseudomonadota > Gammaproteobacteria > Enterobacterales > Morganellaceae > Providencia > Providencia sp. SP181. Next base: position 203,621 of record NZ_JBBPXM010000004.1, on the reverse strand, counting down.
ACAGCGACGGATCACCATCTCGAATAATTGATATTCATCCTGACAGAGTTATAACGCTTATCGAAGGCGCTGCTGATGGCAAAATGTCCTCAGGCGTATCTTTACTGAGAAAAGGCTATAACAAGCTACTCGATATCGAAAAGGTTTCTGGAGGTAGTGCCGAGGGATTCCTTAAAAACGCTAGCAGACAACTTAACTACGCATTCAGTAAAGAAACTGATTTTAATGCATTAGCAGAAGCGTTAGGAACGAATATAGAAGGGCTCCCAGATGCGCTTGATGAGCAGGTTCGACGGCTAAATCAAAGCATTGACGCCTCAGTATTAATGCAAGAAGGCTCGGCAAGCGTGCTTTCTGTTGCCGCAGCCGACCCTGAACCAACATGGCGCACATTGTTAGCTGAGTTTGCGGCGTCAATCAACATGCCAGTTAAGGTGCTTATCGGTCAAATTACAGGTGAGCGCGCCTCAACTGAGGATATGAAGGATTGGGCTAGAACCTGTAAATCAAGGCGTGAAGGGTTTCTTGCAAAAGTCATTACTGACCTGATCCACCAATTTGGAAGGCTTGGCGTTATTGAGCAAAAAGATGAGATAACAGTAAGTTGGTCAGATTTGCTCGCACCTAGTCAATCTGAAAAGTTGGATAACATGAGTAAAGCTGCTGATGTTGCAATGAAGACGCAAAACTCATTCGGGCGCTCAGTTCTAATGGAGAACGAGATTAGGGCACTTGGCGAGTACCCAACGTTGCCAGAATTTGAGAACAGCGATCCGCCAGAGTCAGGCCCTAAAGGAGACCCATTAGTCGATGATGAAGAATCAAAAGATAGGGTCGCCGATAATACCAAGGAATAAGGCTGACCCAACACAATCAGGGCGGCAAGTTAGAAAGATGTTCCGTGATATTGATAATCGGTATTACGAACTCAAGAAAGCACTCAAGCAACTATTCGACCTGTCATTTACTGGCAGAGAGAAAACGCAATCACCAACTCAAAGTTACATACTCGCTAAAAACACACAGAATGAGCCTGACACGATTTTTAAGGTTAACTCTGGCGTTTATATATATGACCTAGCGGAACGCCCTACGGAGTACGCTAGGTTCCTAGAAAGACTGCAATCAATACTTGATGACTACCTACTCGAAGGTGGTGACGAGCGATTGTGGGCGTTTGGTTATGTATCTGATGAGTATGAGCGCGGTACATTGAATGCTTACACTAACTTGGCTGTTCAATCTGAAGTCTACGCACAGCAAACAACACTTACTTATCTACTGTCACAGCCAGCTTATCAGAATCAGGTTGCAGCGGCGTTTATCTCTACTTATAGCGATTGGCGCGGATTGTCTGATGCTGCACGCACTGACTTGGCTAATGTTATCGGCACATCAATAGCCAGAGGCATAAACCCACGCGAAACAGCGCGGATAGTTAGCCAACGGTTAGATGTATCGATGACCCGAGCAAAGGCCATCGCACAGACTGAGCAAGTTGGCGCACTTCGTAGGGCGAACTGGAATGAAACGACATGGGCTAGCGAAAGGTTAGGGCTGAAAACTGGCATCTTATGGATATCAGCACTCAAGCCGACCACTAGGCCAAGTCATGCAGCACGTAGCGGTAAGATATTTACTGTTGAGGAGGTGGAGTATTTCTACTCAATCAACGGGAATCGCTATAACTGCTACTGCGCTAATCAACCAGTATTGCTCAATGAAGATGGCACACTGCATAACCCTAGTATTTTAGACAGGCTCATTCAGTCGCGTGATGAGTGGGAAGAAAAGCGACAGGAATCAACAAGCAATTCATAAAGAGGCCAACACATGAAGCTATCCAGCATTCATGTTAAATCACTGGCTGTCAATTCCTCCAATATCTCAACTGAAACTATCGATGGTGATGAGCATATCGTCATTCGAGGCGTTGTGCCTGTCATCGATGATGTTGTGATGAACGGTGGTTTATATCCAGCTAGTGAGATTAACAGTAGTTTTAAATCGATGGAGGGGCGGCAGTGTCCATATGGTCATCCTAAAATCGGCACTGATTATGTATCGGCAGACATGCCACGGGCAGTAAACCAATATCACATTGGGGCATGGGCTGAAAACGTCCGCAAGGATGGCGAAAAGGTCATCATGGATGTGAAAGTAAACCGTCGTTTTGCTGATGGTTGCGAGAAAGGGAAGGAATTCCTATCCCGCATCGATGACATTATCGCGGGCAATAGCTCCGATCCAATTCATGTCTCAACAGGGCTATTGCTCCAGCGCGAACAGAACAAAGGCAAGTCAAAGGGTAAAGCCTACACATGGGTCGCCAGAAACATGCACTTTGACCATATCGCTATTTTACCCGCGTCAGAACCGGGGGCAGCTACGCCAGAAGATGGAGTGGGAATGTTCGTGAATAGCGAGGGTGAGAAGCTAGAAACTGAAACCGCAGAGCTTATTGATGCCGCAAACTGCACGCAAGAAGGCTTGTTTAACAAAGCTAAGTTCTTTTTCGCTAACAACTCATTCTCATTTGAAGATATCTATTCCGCATTACGTGCGGCATTACGCAATGCTTCCAGTGGCGATGATTGGCCTTATCCCGAAATGGTATGGCCCGATAAATTCATTTACTACAAATCAGGTAAAACCTACCAACAAAAATACCTCATGAACGATGACGGAGACGCCGAACTCGTTGGTGAGCCTATCGAAGTTGTGCGCAAGCCAACAGAGTACGAAGTTAAAACCAATAAGGAAACTAACCCGATGAAAGAAATCATCACGAATGCGCTGAAGGCGAAAGGCATCGAAACAGAAGGTAAATCTGATGCTGAATTACTGGATGCGTACAACCAAATGAACGCCGAAGAAAAGAAAGAGGAAACGCCAGAAGAAAAAGCTGCGCGTGAGAAAAAAGAGAAAGCGGAAAAAGATACCGCAACAAACACGGATGCCATCACAGCAGCAGTGAATGCGGCAATTAAACCACTAACAGACAAAATTGACACATTGGAAGGCCAGTTAAACGCTAATGCTGACAAAGAAGTAAATGCCATGCGTGAAGCTGTGAAAGCCAAATTCGGCATGTCCGATATTGCTGTCAATGCACTAAGTGGCGACCCACTGAAAGAGCTATACGCGCAGTGCAATGTATCACATGGCCTGAACGGTTCATTCCAACAAGTCAATTTCTCTCAATCAGTTTCAGATATGCCGGAGTAAAACATGGCGAATAAAAAACGTGTAATTCATGCGGGTGGTGTATTCACTAACCCATTGCTACACCGTGAAGGTGCGGCTGCGGCTGACACTAAAGCGGGCGTTATCGGTTTCTATGATGAGACCACTGCTAAATTCACGCCATCAGTCGATGGTAAAGAAGCGAACATTTTGTATGTGGCCAACTTTGATTATCTGCGCTGCCAGACAGTTGACGATGTAATCAAGGCGGGTGATTGGGTTGTTGCAATTCAACCAATGCAAGGTCTGTTCCTAAACGTGCGTGCCGCCGCTGGCACTTACAAGAAAGGTCAAGCGGTTATTGTTGCTAATGGTCAAATCACACTGGCAACGGGCGCAGAAGGCGAAGCAGTATTTGCCTATGTCGAAGAAGATACAGCCTTAACCGTTACGGCGGGTGAGCTGGTTCGTGTTGTGTTCAAGTAAGGAGAACTGAATGTTTTATTTTTCAACTAAGAAGGCAACCGAAACGGGGAACCTTGAAGCCAACCAAGCGCAATTCGGTGCGTTGAGTTTGGAGCGTAACTCATCTGCTCAGGCTGTGGCTGACTTTATTTCTCGAGCTCGTAATTTGCCAGTTCTAGATGCTGCCAATGCGGTGGACGACATTAAACGCCTGTACAAAGCGTATGACCAGACTGTGTTAGCTGAATTCCAGCCAAACACTGAATTCACTTTGCTAAACGACCTTATGGGCCTATCTCGCTCAGTTCGTATTGATGAATCGGTCTATGAATATGCACGTAAAGGCGGTGGCGGTGTGGCTCACACGTCAATGAGTGGTCAGGTCGGTGCGTTACTTGAGGCTAGCGCTTATAGCTTCGATGGAACAATGGTGCCAATTCATGACACTGGCTTTAAGTTCACATGGCGTGACCCTATTTTCGGCAAAGGCTCTGCACTGGCTTCGTTATCTGATGCTCAGAAAGACTCTGTTGATACTGTTCGCCGTAAGTACCTCGATTTTATCTGGAATGGTTTCCGTGATGCTGCGGGTAACTTCATTGCGTTTGATGGTAAGACGTTTAAAGGCTTGCGTGGTGATGAGCGCGTAGCTCAAGTGACATTGAATATCAATTTAGCAACTGAGCAAGACGGCAAGAAAATCCGCACTGAAATCATCAAACTGCGTGACGTGCTGAAGCTGCAAAACCTGCAATATGGTGAGCAAACTTGGTACGTGTCTGGCGAAATTCTGTCTAACTGGGAATCTGTATACTTCGATGTTAACCAAACCCGAACCATTCTTGAAGAAATCAAGAAAATCACGGGCATTAAAGACATCAAAGAAGACTATGAGCTGAAAGGTAACGAAGTTCTGATTGTTCCGCTGGGTGCTGGTGTTATCGCTCCTATTGTCGGTCAGGCATTCGGTACTGTTGCAGACCCTCGCCAGTTCTATAACTCAGATTATGTATGGCGCACATGGGGTGCTGCTGGTCTGATGGTTAAGCAAGACATTGCGGGTCACTTCTCAGTTATTCACGCTAAAGGCGCATAAGGGGGATTCATGGCACTGGTAAAGGTTATTTCAAGTAACTTCTTTGCTGGTGCCGACCTCAAAAAGCAAGAGGTTGGCGCTCAGCTGGAAGTGTCAGAAGAAACCGCTGAAACATGGCTACGGGCTGGTCTGGTAGAACGAATCGAAGAGCGAAAACTCGAAGTCGCCACGCCAGAGAATAAAAAGGGTAAAGGTAAATCAGATGGTGATAACACTTGATGACGTAAAGCCAATGATAGCCGAGCTTGGGTTTACATTGCCTGATTCCGTGCTGTTGTTGCTACTGGATCAAGTGAATGCAAAATCTGAATGCTTGGCGGCTAACTATGATGAGTCGCTGCAAAAGCTGCTTCTAGTTTATGCGCTGGTTCGCCTTGCCTCATTGTCTGGTGCTCGAAAGATATCATCACAAGGCGCTCCTAACGGGGCGTCACGCTCGTTTACTTATGACTCTGCTGGGACAGATTATTTACTGAAACAGTTGAGAGCATGGGACGCGGCAGGGTGTTTATCATCGTTACCACTGGCGAGTAAATCGGTTGGGTTCTTTGGTGTGGTAGGGGGTTACTCGTGAGTAATACCGCTGAGTGGGTCTATACCAATGTCGCGACTGTTTACCCTGTGAGTCGCGGCGGTCGATACGGCGATGAGATTATCTACGGCACACCTTATTTAATCGCTTGCACGTTCAAAGGTAGTAACGAGGTTGCGAAAGATGATTTCGGGACTGAGTTTGTTACTAAAGACTTGTACAACACCGAAATGAAGTATCAAGGTCAGCCTGTTCGCCATCCTGTCCGTGGTGACTATATCGCGCAGGAAGATACAACAGCTATTCTCGACCCAAGGTTAGCGAATGCGAGTCAAATTGTTGTGGTAAGCAAAGATGACATGAGTTTCTTTGGTGAAGAATATGACTACGTGATAAGGACGTGATATGGGTGTAAAAGTCAAAGGTATCAGGCGAGTTAAGTCTAACATTAGTCTAGAGTTGCAAGATATAGCTAATAATCGTACCGCCAGAGTATTAACAGAAGTTGCTATAACTGGCGCTAAGTATGCCGCCTTACTTACCCCTATAAAATCATCGACACTAATTAATAGCCAGTATCGACAGCTTCATAAATTATCTGATGGCTATGAGGCTAGAGTGGGCTATTCGGCAAACTATGCAGCAGCAGTCAACGCGGCAAAAGGAACGCTGAAAGGCAAACCTAGACCGGATGGCAGCGGTAATTATTGGGATCCTAACGCAGAGCCTGATTTCTTACGCAAAGGTTTTGAAGTAGATGGAGCGCAGGAAATACAGGAAGTTATTAGGCGAGGTTACAAAATATGACCTCAAGTGAAATATATGATGCGATTGGAGATTGGCTTGTTTCGCATAATTTCAGCGCAGGATATAGGTTACAAAAGCGGTTCTGGAAGGAGTCAGAAGGCAGCCAGATAGATAGATTTATGGTTATTCAACGGATGGGCGGCGCTAATTCAGAAGAAGCCGTTACTCGCGATAGCTACAGAATACTTCTTATTTCAGCGATTGGTGATACGAATATTGATGAGGTTGATGATTTGGCCTCAAGGATTCGAAGCGCCATGCTTGATGACTACCAAACAGGTTGCATTATTTCAATGCGCCCAATCGGCGGTATCTCAGACCATATGAGTGAAAACCGCATCTTTTTCGAAATCAATTTCAACACAATAATCTCACGATAACGGAGTAAATAAACATGGCATGTGAATCAGGTGCATTCACAGGGCGCGACGTCGTTGTATTTTATGCAATTGCGTGCCCTGAGAACAAACCATCACCAATGGACTACGGTCGCCTTGGTATGATGCGCGGAAAGTCGTCTGCTACTGAATGGGAAACGGTAGACGCAACGGGCGATATGTCGCCACAAAATACACAGGAAAGTTTAGTTTCGTATAAAAACGTCACTTTCTCGGGTGATGGCGTATCTCGTAAAGAGTCTTTATACGGTCAGAAAGAGCTTAAACGCCACGTTAACAACCCTGAAACTACATCAGGCCAACCTTATGTATGGTTCAAGATTGTTAGCCCTACAGATATCACAGAAGGCTGTTTCTTAGTGACTAGCTGGAGTGATGAATATCCACACGATGACGTAGCGACTTGGTCTATTGAAGCCAATAGCGCAGGTGGTGTCGATATCCGCGATATTCCAGAAGAAATCGTAATCACCAAGCAGCCAGTAGACCAAACTCTAACTGTGGGCCAAACGCTAACTCTGTCTGTGGAAGCTAAATCCACCGATGGCTCAGCGCTAACTTACCAATGGAAGAAAGGTAACAGTAATGTGTCTGGCGGTACTGCTGCGACATTCACCAAGCAGGCAACAGTTGCTGGTGATGCAGGGGAATATACTTGCGTTATCACTTCAACTTCTGCGGGTAGTGTTACTTCAAGTCAAGCAACAGTCACCATTTCTTAATCTAAGGGGCGTAAGCCCCTCTATTGAGGTCTCATGCAAGTATTAACGGATGTAGGGCAAATAGCGGTGATTGTCGATGGTAAGCCATATCATTTGATCCCGTCATTTTCGGCAATGGCTAGGCTATCTCAAAACTCACCCACACGATTAACTGATATTTTCGTTACTGTACACGGAGGTCGATTTCCTAACCTGAAAAACCCGATGCTAGCAAAAAATGCAGCGGCGATTTGCTTTGCTAATATGGTCATGGAATGCAAAGAAGTGATTGAAAAGTGCTGTAACGAAAAAGTTAGTGCGTTAATTGGCAATCTCAGCGTCAACCGTAAAGGCTGGCTAAGCTATCGAGAAGGTCGCTTGAAGCTACAGGATATTATCACTCTTGCCCGTCACCTTATGCGCCACGGCATCATGGGCGACCAAAAGCCCGATGAAGACGAAGAACCACAAGGCAAATTCACAAACGAGTTCGACCCGCGCATCTATGTCTATCTTGCTGTTGCTCATCTAGGCATTAGCGAACAGGAAGCATGGGGAATGACAATGACAGGTTTCCGCGCTGCAATGGAAGCTAAATTTCCCCGTAGCGAGAAAGATAAAATCCCATCCAATAAGCGGTATGAAGAAGCTATGGATTGGGCTGATAAAATTATTATGCGTGATAATGCGAGGTAGCCGTGTGTAAAACAGCCTATGAGATGGTGCTGGAGGCAGCCGAAAAATTAAAGACAATGCCTAAAGATGAATTCATTGATTTACTTGAGAGGTCAGGAGTTACTATGAGAGAGCCTAAGCCAACAACAAAGCCCGTTCCGTCGTCAGATATTTATGAGCGTCATCCTGCCATGCTATCTTGGCCTAGAGATAAAATAAGCAATGGCGTTGTAGAAATACTTTCTGATTGTGCTGCTGATGTAATGCGAGATAAAGGCATATTTGCTTTTAATCGGTACATCGAATGCAGTCAGGAACACGGATATAACTGTGTAGTGTTTCAAGTAGAGTCTAGTGAAGCATATTCTATTGGTGATCTAAATAATGACTTAGCTGAATTGATAGTTAACCGTGGTATTGCTGGTCTCAGCGCATTTGCTATGTTTGAAAGAGGTAGCGCGCCGTTTTATTCAACAGTAGGTCTTTGATATTGTTTAATTATAGCGATTCGCGAAAGTTGATAGCCCGTCCATGGGCTGGGGTGGATTAGGCTAAGAGTTTGGCCTCTGGTTTTCCTTTAAGGGTTAATAAATTGCAATAAACAACGCCGTTGAGTTCAGATAACTGCTTGGATACTTCAGATTCTAAGTTAGGATTTAACTTTTTAATTGCTGGCGCTAGTGTGTTTCGCCATTCATCTATGATTGACTTGATAATATTGTGAGCCACAGAAGTATTGCTTAGCAAAATATCTGAGAGCTGCCTTTCTTTTCTATTTAAACTGCTAGTATTAACTTCGTAATGATGTTGTAGAGCTTTTAACCAAAAATAGGCTGCATCTATATTTACGCCCATGCTTCTAAGTTTGGTCAGCACTTCAATTAGTGGGTTCGGGTATTCAGCCATATTCTTAAGCATCTTTTGAGGATATCTATAGAATTCAGATAGTGATTCTGCTTTATCAACACCCTCAAGGTCAAACAGCCAATCGAACCTATCAAAGAATGACATTGGCATTGCAAGGTTTTCAAGTCCAACCTGTGGTAACTGCTGTTTAGGAATGTATTCACCTTCTAGCGCATCAAGAAATGAAATGGCTTGCGGTATCTGTTCAGGTAGTAACTCGTTGATGTGCTCAACGCCGAACTCTTTGTGAACATGCTTCCAGATATCAGGATAAATATTACCGACACCAGTAGCAATTAAACGCTCAGCTGTTTGACGTAGCGGAGTAAGTTCTTTTGCTGTTGATTGACGAGCATTCGCTTTAGCCTTAACTTCGCCAGTAGTCCAATACTCATAGAGTACGTCGTCGCTTCTATCTTGGTATGCGGCAACTTTCTCTCTTATTTCAGGTTTTACTTTGTTTATGTTTATCGTATGAAGCCAGCCAGTTAACTTTTTAAGGGCTAGGCAAACAACACTGCGACGTTGATTATCGCATGGAAGCTGCATTGTGATATTCACAACACAGGTTTTAAATCTTTGTTTTATCTTAGTATATTGTGAAGCCCAATCTAATCCCATTCCCTCAATGAATGGTCGCATAGCTACGAATGGCTGACCTTCATAATTAACCAGATAAAGGTTATCACCGTGGAAAGGTACATTAATTGTTGATATAGTATTCATAGTTCGTTTCCTTTAGACTCGGACTAATTAAGGAAGCCTCGACTGTTCGCGCAGTTGGGGCTTCGCTGTTTTAAGAACTCAATAAACCATCTTGTATGAGCGTTCGCTTTAATCTCTGAACCAACTCTGAATTCAGAGATCTTCCTTCTTTCTTTGCAATAATCTTCAAAATTTCTTTGATTTCGGGGTCGATTCTTAACCCTAATGGGGAAACTTCTCTCATCCTCATTTTTTTGCCCTTTGTGTAGCTAAAGTGTAGCCATAAAGCTATCAACTTAAAAGTATTTAGTCAATATTATTTTAGCTACACTGTGATGCTAAATATTGCAGAGGGTAGCTACAATGAAAGGCATGAGAGGCTTAACGCCAATGGGCGTTAGAATACCTGATGATTTAAAAGAAAAAATTCAAAAGAGAGCACTTAAAAATGGGCGCTCTATGAACTCGGAAATAATAATGATCCTGCAGGAAGCTGTAGATGGAGAAAGAAAGCCGAAGAACATAGACGAACTAGCCAACTTAGAATCAGATAAGTTCAAAGAGCTATTCATGGAAACCGTCAAGAAGATGTATGAGGGTGAATCATGAATAAGCATAGAGGAATGCCAAAAAAAGCACTTAAAAAGAAACGCTTCAAATTGAAAAGGAAGTTATTTAATGCCAAATCTTCTACTTCTTGGGATGTTTTAGAGTTTCTGAGGTATAAATCTAAAAGGTACAAGTACTACGGAATAAAAAGAAATAGCTCAAAAAGAGTTAAGAAAAATAGCCAAAGAGTTTATTTTGAAGCCCCTGTTTACATTGACTATTATTATAATAATGATAAAAACCATATGGTTATGAATAAATTTCTTGATGAAGTCAGGCAGTGTGTTATAAATTCGAATCGTAGGGTATTCATTGATTTCTCTAAAACTAAACTAATCAGCGCTGCGGCAATGTTATCATTTCTAGCTGAAGTTGATGTTTTAATTAAAAAAAGTTCATATGGAGTGAATGCAATAGCATTTTCTCATCCAAAAGATGAAAAAATAGAAAGTATACTCAAACAGGTAGGGTTTTATGACCTGTTAAAAAAAGATAAAAGGGAAACTCCAGAGTACGATGATGTAACATTTTGGAAATATACTTCAGGCGTTTGCTCTGAACCTGTTTTAGCATCTCAAATGATGAGTGGTATTAAACAAGAACTAGAAAGAGTAAAGAGTCGAAAATTGTATCGAGGTTTTGTTGAGGCCATGTCAAACTCAGTGGAGCATGCATATTTAGACGATGATCAGCATAGTGAGCAGGAGCAAACAGCAAAATGGTGGACATTCGCTGGTATTAACAAAGACAAAGAACTTATTGTAGTTATTTGTGATAAAGGAGTAGGGATACCATCGACACTACCTAAAACTCAAGGGGTGTCAGTGTTAAGAGAATTTTTTGAATCCATTATGGTTTCTTTGCAGAACGTTAGGGATTCAACATATATAAAAGCTGCAGCAACTATGTCTGAGACTAGAACTGGACAGAATAATAGAGGTAAAGGTTTTAGTGATATAACGTCAGTTATCGATAATATAGGTGCTGGTAATTTATCTATCTTTTCTAATAAAGGCAGGTATATATATGGTGGTAAGCATCGAGCAACTAAAGAAATAGTTAAGGATTATAAAACTTCAGTGTGTGGTACAATAATTGAATGGACTATTCCTCTTGAGGTGGATGATAAATGAGCAAGATTAAAGTTGCGGATAGATACCCATGCCCTGGTCCAAGGTATAAGCGATTAGGACCAAGCTCTGGTGAAGAATTTCGCGAGTGGATTGAAAAGGAATTAAAAAAATCAGACATATTAACTATCGATTTAGATGGAACTGAAGGATATGGGTCATCTTTTTTGGAGGAGTCTTTTGGCGGATTAATAAGGAAAAATTATCCTGTTGAATTAGTAAAATCTATTGTTCTGATATCTAATGAAGAGCCAGAGCTTATAGACGAAATTAATGAATATATAAATGATGCCGTAGATGATATGAAAAAGGAGTAACTTTATGTCATATGATGAATTTACTTCTTTGTTTTTAGATAAAAATCAATATATAACATGGATTTTAGTTTTGGCTGGATGGGGCGTGTCCGTGAAAATCGCGTGCAGCCAAGTAAATCAAGGAAAAATATTAGCCAAGAGCGAGCGGATAATAAGTAATCATAATGAAAGCGTCAGGTTGTTAAGAGAAAAGATAAATAAATATGAGGATTTTTGCTTGGACTTTTGGACAATAAAAAAAATAGATGAGCAAAATCCACAATTAACACTAATGAAAATAGCATCAAAACTTAAAGAAATAACTGATATTTCTAGGGATATCCAAAACCTTGGCGGAGGAAAGTATCCTCGTAAGGCATTCATGGAATTGAGAAAATTTACCACTAACGACAAAGAATTGGATAATAGGCCATTATCTATAGACTCCACTCATGTCGGCATCATTAGATTGAGGTGTCGTGAAATAAAAAAACTGTATCAACTTAAAGATACTAACTAAAAATTGATTTTCTATCCGACTTAAGCCGCTTTTGCGGCTTTTTGTTTGCTTCAATTTGCACCCCCGCTAAGCTAACATTACTGAAACTAATTGATGGGATGGTGAGATGTCCGCTAGTGGAGATATCGATCACGAAATCAAGAATAGAAAGTAAATTTATCTTTAGTAATGTAATGATAATACATAACATAAGAATAATTTATTACTTACAAGGGATTTTTATAGTGAAAAGATTATTTGTTGTCTTATCTTTGCTTCTCTCTGCCTCTGCTTTTTCGTCTGATTATGAGAGGGTTGGGGATTGGTTGGTGAATAAAGAAGAGAACAAGCTTACGGATAAAACCGATTACTATGCAATGCTATCTGCGAAAGACCAAGATGTATCATTAATATTGCGTTGTCAGAATAATAAAACTGAAGCTTATTTATCAATGGAAGATTATATGGGCAGCGGGTATGGGTCAAAAGTAACAATAAGAACTGACAAGGGGAAGCCTGTTTCCCAATCGTGGGGGATTGGAGAGGGTGGGACATCATTATTCGCACCAAAAGCAACAACCTTTATAAAGAGCCTTATAGGAAAGAAAAGTTTAATAACGGGTTATAGCCCTTACGGTAAATCTCAATTGGTTGCGGAATTTAATATTGAGAATGCAGATGTAGTGGCAAAAGAAATCTCATCAGCTTGCGGTTGGAAGCTATAACCAAAGGGAGTTGCATGTGATAAAAAAAATTATAGCTATTTTTGTTGTTTTAATCATTGCAATATCCGTTTTTGCATACAACAAACTTACAATATTTACGGTTCAACCGATTGGTGCTATACCAGATGGTGTGACAGTTGTTATGTGGAAAAAAGGTGATATGCGCTTCTTTGAGAGCGCCGATGGCTTATGTATGCAAAGAGTTGGCGGGGTAAGCCTGATATGTAGAATGTCCATGTTAGGTAATGCGATTGACAAAGATAATATTATTATCAGGTTACCTTACAGTGATTATGCATATTTAAAATCAACTGATGGCAAGAAATTTGATAGATAAGCCATACAGAAAAATCAAATAAGTTTATGAACCCTGCCAACTGGCGGGGTTTTTTGTTTTAGCTAAAGGCTCATACATTTGTATGGGCTTTCTTTTTTTAAAGAGGTTAACAATGACATTAAATGCAGGTTCAGTAGAGTTCATTATTAAAGCCGATACAGAGTCTCTATTAACATCTAACAGGCAGGTAGATAAAAGCCTGAGTGACCTTGACGCAAGCTTTGAAAAGACATCAAGGTCAGTGGACAAAACAGAAAAGGCTATGTTTTCTCTTTCAAAAACAGCGGCTTTAGTTGCCTCCGCTCTTTCTGTTGGTGCTGTGGTTAATGCCGTTGATGAATGGGGGCAAATGGCTGCGCGGATCAAGATGGCTCTTAATTCAGTTGAGGGAGATATAAGCCGTTACTCTGAACTACAAAATAGATTTTTAGAAGTGAGTAACCGCAATGGTAAAGCGATAGAAACTGTTCAGGCGCTGTATGCAGGTTCTGCAACATCAATGAAAGAATTGGGTTACAACACAACCCAAACTATGGACTATATAGAATCATTGTCATCAGCATTTACAGCGAACGCTACTGGTGCACAACAAACAGAATCGGCAATGAATGCATTAAATCGAGCAATGGTAGTCGGAGTTCTGCGCGGTAATGATTGGCACTCAGTCTTAAACGCAACCCCGTCAGTGGTTGGTGATATCGCCAAGGAATTATCACGTTTACGTGGCGGCGTTAAAGTAACAGAAAATGATGTAAAAAAAATGGCTATGGAAACAGGTATTTCCATGAAGCTATTCGTTGATTCAACAACTGCTGCGAAGAATGCAAACAATGCTTTAGCTGATAGCATGGATAACACCGTTCAGGATGGTTTCACCAAGCTTACTAACTCAGCTAAAGCATATTACGGAGAGCTAAATCAGACACTCGGAATCACAAGGTCAGTATCTGCTGGGTTCGCTGTATTAACAGAAAACTTTGACTACCTAGCAAAAGCTATCACCGCTATTGTCGCTGTCGGCGCAGCAAGATATTTTGGCAATTTATCAACTCAAATAGTTAAATTTGGTGCCGATTCAGCTAAGGCAGCAATAGACAGCAAGAGGCTGGCAGTAGAAAAATTAAATACAGTTAAAGTCACTTTGCAACAAATACAAAGTGAAAAGGCCTTAATAATGACTTCTCAGCAGTCATTAAGCGCTCAACTAACAGCAGCGAAAACAGAGCTTCAAAGAACGGCAATCAGGAAGCAATTAGCAACAAATTCAGCTGAGCTGGTAGCAATAGCAAAAGCAGAGACTATTGCTACAGATCAACTAGCAATCGCTCAATCTAGGTTAAATGCTGCCTCAAGAGCTTTAACTGGTTCAATGAACTTACTTAAAAGCGGGTTGAGTTTTATAGGCGGGCCAGCTGGGGCTGCAATGATAGCAGCGGGTGCTATTTATTACTTTTGGAATCAAGCTGAACAGGCAAAAGAAAAGGCATTAGCTTTCTCAGATAGCATTAAAGAATTAAGAGACAGCTTCAATGAAATGAGTGTAGCTGCTATTAGGGGAAATCTAGCTGATGCACAGGACTCAATAAAAGCACAACAAAAAGAAATTGGCATTTTAAAAGCTGACCTAATGGGGCTAAGAGATGCCTATAAGATTGTTAGTGGTGATGGCGACCGCCTCGCAGAAGTCCAACGAAAAATAGACCAGAAAACAAAGGAGCTTGAAGAAAGCACTAAAAGACTTGAAGAGACAATGAAATTTGCATCAGATGCACAGTCACTACTTAACACCAAAGTAAACAGTGCTGAAGAAGCATTTCAAACAGCAGCAAAAAGTACAAGAAACTACGCCAATGCATTGGGCGTTGCTATTGGGTATATGAATGCAGCTGCTGAAGCAAAAGCCAATCTAAATGAAGAAAATGCCAAGGAAGTCAGGTCTGATGATGGCGATAAATATATTCAACAGTTAAAAGATCAAAACGAACTTTTAAACATCCAAGGTAAAAGAGCTAGAGCTGTTGCGGCAGAAAAGCAAAGACAGCTAAAAGCTGGTACTGCTGCTGACTCCGAACAAATGAAGGAAGCTCTTGCGCTAGCTGGTGCGAACTATGATTTATCTGAGGCAGAAAAAAACCGCACCAAAAGCACAAAGGAATCATCAAAAACAACCAATGAAGCCGCTGATGCATTAAAGAAACAGTACGAAGCAGTTGCTAGGCTTAACACTGGGTATAAAGATAACTCCTTGGAAATGGCTAAATATGATGCTGTTGTGAGACTTGGTAATAAAGCGACACAAGAGCAGATCAATAAAGCCAAGGAATTAGCTGAGGCACAATGGAAGGCTGAGGAAGCAGTAAGAAACTTAGCTCAAGCAGAACAGGGAAGAAAGTACGCCAATCAAGAGATAGCTGCTGGCAAGGTTGCTGAAAATCCTTACACCAATACAGCAGAAGACCCACTCGCTCAGATAAACCTACAGGAACAGCAAAAGTTAGAAGCTTTAGAAAAGTATCGGCTTATTGATACTGAAAACGCTCAATTGTATGAGGATGCCAAAACCGCAATCATGCAGCAAGCAACATATGATCGCGAAAGAATACTCAAGCAAGAGCAAGATGAATACAAAAACAATATGGCTGGCCTTCTTGGTTCCACGTCTGAGTTTGCGAGTTCACTTGCTGGAGCGTTCGGTGATGCTGTCGGTGAGTCAAATGCAGCGTATAAAGCGTTGTTTGCGGTTAGTAAAGCGTTTGCAATTGCTCAAGCATCGTTAAACCTTCAAACGGCAATCGGTAATGCTCTTGCAATGCCTTGGCCTGCAAATATCCCAGCAATAGCGCAAGCAATGGCGGCAGGTTCTCAACTGGTTAATGCTGTAAGAGGTGTTAATTACGGCGGTCGTCGCTACGGCGGTAACGTGTCAGGCGGCAATCCATACCGTATTAATGAATCGGGAGAATCTGAGATATTCCAGACTTACGACGGAAAACAGGCGTTCATTCCGAATAAGTCAGGGAGGGTTATTCCTGCGGATAAGGCGAACGGTAACAAAAATATCAATTTGAATATTATATTTAACGACCATTCATCAGGTAATCACCGGTTTGAAGCCGAAGCAACGCAAAATGGCGACACATTGACCGTCCAAGCGTTTCTAACTGACATGAATGAGAAGGGGCCAATGCATCGCGCTATTACCCAAAACACTACCGCGACAACAAGGCTATAGAGGTAATGATGGACGAAATTATTGATTACCCTCGCGGTATGCCATTGCCGATTAGGGCAGACAAAAACATGACCATCGACACGGGATTTAGGACTGACCAGCCACAGGTTGGCGCTCCTATTTTCCAGCCTCTTACGGATGATTTAAAAACTGTCTGGAGTGTGCGGTGGGTATTGAGACGAGAGCAGGAAAGGCGCTTTGCTCAATGGCTGCGAAGCCCTAACTATCTTGATAATGGTAAGCGCTGGTTTCGCATGGAGATTGATTTGGGTGGGAGTGGACTACAAGAGCAAATAGTCCACTTCGTTCAAATGCCAGTGCAGACATCGATAGTTGCTGGCGTGGTGACGTGGACGGGAAGCATTATTTGCCGAAAACTGAACAATACAGATGATGAGTTCGGAGACCTGATAGTAGAGCTATTACCTGAAGAGTGGGGATTGCTCGATATCGTCGTCACCGAGCGATTACCACGATGTAAGGAGGGCGAATGAAGTTAAGAGAGTACAGAGCGCAACGGCCGATGCGCACATTCTACGAAACCATTCAATTCTCCCACGATTCATTCGGAAACATTCATTTAGTCAGCTTGCAGATAGAGCCTAAAGTATTGGGCGGTGTTGAGTATCAGCCGTGTAACTTTGAACTCGCTGAAAGCCAGCAAAGCAAAACGCCGATTATCGATGCTTCTGTTAAGTTTAGCCGAGTCGCGCAGGACTTTAAGCAGCAACTCAAGCTATGGCGGTCAAACACTCGAATGAAGCCAGTTATCGCAACGTTTAGATTGTTTGATTCAGCCGACAAAGATAATCCGATAAGCGAATGGTCGCTGTACGTGAAAGACTGCTCACTTGATGCGGAGTCGGTCACTGTCACGCTGTCGATGAATAACCCGTTAAATAAGAACGTTGGGCGCATTTACACGATGGAAGAATTCACAGTCTTGGAGACGGTTTAATGACGAGAAATGAATTCATAAACAAGATGATAGGCAAGCCGTGGAAGAATCGGGCGTGTACGTTTGAAGCGTGTGATTGTTGGGCGCTGGTTGTACTTTACTATAGGTACGTACTAGGTACAGAAATTCATCATGACGCTGGCTACGAATCGGACCATGATTTTGTAACTTGCTATGAGAATGAGGTCGAGTTTTGGCAGCGTACCGAGCATCCAGTAGATGATGGGATATTCATTGGTTATCGCGGCTCTCAGCCAGCTCACATAGGGTTAGTTATCGACGGTAATGCATTTCATAGCAGGGGCGAGAATGGTGCTGTACGCATGGATAGGCTTATTGTGCTTGAGAAGAAATTCACAAAATTGGAGTTTATGAAATATGCCGATAGTTGAAATTCAGCGAATAGCGGGAACACCTAAAGAAAGAGTCGATTTAACGGTCGGCTCTTTTTTTTATAGTGATTTTCTAGTGCATCAAAAGTTGCATACCGATGTGGTGATTATCGTTAACGGCCGTGAACTGCAAGAAGATGACGAGTTAGATTTCGAGATAACACCGACTCACTTTATTCAAGTATTCGACCAGCCAAAGGGTGTTATAGGCGATATTCTGAATCCAGTGTTTAACTTGGTTACAAAGGTATTCTCGTTTCTTGCGCCTAAAACACCGTCATTTTCTGCGGCTGAGTCGAATGTTAAAGATAGCCCGAATAACAGGCTAACAGGTCAAACAAACGTTGCTCGAGCGTATCAAGCAAGACCAGAAATACACGGTCAAGTAAGGGCATTTCCTGACCTAATTCAGCAGTCGATGTTTGAGTATAACAATAATCTCAAGACAGTAACCGAGTGGCTAAACATCGGTATTGGCGAATATAAAACGGAAAGCATCCGATTTGCAGAGTCAGATTTTACCGCAATGGCTGGCGCTAGCTACAAGATATATAGGCCAAAAGAAGTTATCCCGCTGATTAACGAAGGTTTTGAGTTCCCTGATATTGACGGGCAAGAATTGCCGGGACCTAACGAAAGTAAGGACATCCCTAGATACACA
Source organism: Providencia sp. SP181 (assembly GCF_050446505.1). Taxonomy (NCBI): domain Bacteria; kingdom Pseudomonadati; phylum Pseudomonadota; class Gammaproteobacteria; order Enterobacterales; family Morganellaceae; genus Providencia; species Providencia sp. SP181. Next base: position 185,311 of record NZ_JBBPXM010000004.1, on the reverse strand, counting down.
GCAGAGGCAAGCGAAGTTGTTGAAATTAAATTACTTGGCGGAAATGCATACGCGAAGATAGTTAAGCAGGATGACTTCGATTACTTCACTCAGGTTGTATTCCCTCGCTACATATCAATGCTAATAAGCGTTAGCTATGAAATTATGGCCTACAACAATGAAACAGGCCAGATGGAGCAAATAATGATAACAAAAAACATCACGGTTGATGCGAGGCTGACATCCTATGCGGAAACTGATGATGAATCAGTCATTCTCCCTGTTGAGTACTACACGTTCTTTTTTGATGAGTTATCTGGTAGTGAGTTTTCTCAATTACCTTCAAACACAAGAATAAACACAACTAAGTTTGTTATGTATGACAACCAGTTTCTAACAGTTGGACCATTCTTTTCTCCTGTCGATGGCGATCAGTTATGGGTGCATACTCAAGGTCAATTAGACGGTGGAAGTACGGCTAATGCACGGATAGATTACTGGAAAGTCGATGTTAATAATGAAGAGGTGGCAGGAACTAGGAAGAGTAAAAGCATATCAATACATGCAAATAACGGAGCGAGAAACTACTACAGAACAGACAAAATTGACTTAATTGATGGATATAGTCGCTATGCGGTTCAGTTAACTCGTGTAAACAACAGTAGCGACAGAAGCATAATGAAAGTCGAAAACGCTCACATTGTCAGAGTTCGTGAGAATGTCGTTTTTGAGAATGACACGATTGTTAATGTGTCAGTGAGAGCAACTGAAGCACCAACTGGGGCGAGAGAGCGCAAATACAATCTGCTGGCTACTCGCATGGTCATTTCATATGACCGAGCATCAAAGCAAGTTGATTACACGCTCAGGCCATCACGGAGTTTTGCTGATGCGGTGCTGCATACATGGTTAATTACCGCAGGAGAAAGCGAGAAGAATATCGACATTGACGGGCTATATCGAATTTACGATAGTTTGCCAGATGAGCGACTAGGGTATTTCGACTACACCTTTGACGATGAGGATATCTCACTAGGTCAACGCATCGAAACTATCTGTAATGCTGCACGAGTGACAGCTTATTTCGACAATGCCGTACTGACATTCTCACGGGAGCAGTCCAGCGAATTCCCAATGACCACATTCAACCGTTCCAACATCACAGGCAACGATATGAAGATATCGTATGACATGTCGATGCCTAGCGGATATGACGGGATTGAGTTGGAGTATGTCGAGCCAGTTCGCAACAAGAAAGACTATATCCGCTATCGAGTTGATGAAAATGGCATCACTGAAGGACTATCACGCACACCGAATAAGATTGTTTTGCAAGGTTGTCGTAATAGATATCAAGCAATGGATAGGGCGTTGCTAGAAGCCAACCGACTTATTCATCAACGAACAAGTATCAGCCTGACGACTCTTGCAGACGGTGGGAATGTGTACCCTAGCGATATGGTACTTATTGCTGATACTTACGACTCAAATCAGCAAGCTGGTTACATCACTGAGCGAAAAGGGGAGGTATTCACAACCAGTGAAAAGATTAAATTCGATGATGAAATGTGGGTATATCTCACTGATTCAATGGGTTACACAACGCAGAAGTTTAAAGCAGAGCCAAGGCCAGATACTGAGTTTGGCTTTATTGCAAGCGTGCCAGAAGATATTGAGCTCAATTTTTACGATGGATATCAGAAACAATCACCTTCTAGGTATGTGATTGCAACCTCAATTGAGACTGAAAACATCAAGTGGGTGATAACTGATAAGCGCCCACTCGGTGGCGAACGTTACACCATAACCGCAACAGAATATTTCGACGCAAAACCAGACTATAACGCATAACAGCAATCATTAACCAACAAGCCAGCCATTAGAGCTGGCTTTTTTATTGGAAAAAATAAGCATGAGAGAAGTTAAACCAACACAAAAGCCAGTTCCAAGCAGTGATATCAAAGACCTTTTCTTTAACTCTGGACTACTTGATATATGGGCCACATCATTAGAACATAAGTACATTGACCGCTTTGGCAATTGCCATTTAACAGCAGCGGGCATGGAGTGGATTTTCAACGAACTAGTCACCAAGTTTAAAATTGAATCCGAACAAGCATTACTCGCGGCTGGATATGCTCCAGCGGGAACATTTCAGGAAGGCGCTGAAGTTGTTAGCCGAAATGGCACGGTATTGTGGAAATTGCCAGACGGCGACGGCGATCACTACCGTTGGGATGGTGATTTACCTAAACAAGTTCCAGCAGGGTCGACTCCGCAATCAACTGGCGGCATCGGTAAAGGTGCTTGGGTTAGTGTTGGTGATGCGAGTTTTCGATCAGATGTGAGAAAGGGAGATGGGTCTTTAATTGGAGTTACTCCATTAGGCACATTAAAGGATATTGTCAATTGGGTGACTTTAGAGCAATTCGGTGCAGACCCAACAGGTGTTAATAACTCATTGGCTCAAATTCAAGATGCGTTTGAGTTTGCTAATGAACATGGATTTTCAGTAATTCAGAATAGTGGAGTATTTAGTATTAGTGGTGACGGAGATATAACAATTAACACTAATACTGATTTCAACGGTGCAATTTTTCGCCCTGAAAACTGGAATGGGTCATTTTCGATAAAAAGGAAAAATAACTGGGAAACTCATGACGCTAGCTCGTTGATTGTGAAAAAAATAAAAGAGTCAGGGGTGATTGGTAAAGGCGGTAACTTCATTCATTCACTAGTCAATGAAGATTTACTCAATGACAGCTTTATCATGATAAATTCAAGCCAGCCTATGTACTACTACAGAAATAACATCAGGTACAGAAAAGAACTAAATCAAGTGTTGTACGGTGGCCAGTTATTATGCCCGATGTATTACTCTCTTGATACAGGCACAATAACCAGTGTTTTATCATTAAAGTTAGAAAAGACCTTTATTGATGTTAGTGGCTTAAGCATAGATGAAAGCAAGCAAAATACAGGGGTCGCATTTGTTAAAATAGCAAACAGCTCAAAAATAAATCTAAATAAAATATCATTTCATAGCCGAGGCGAGTACAAGAGCAACCCTTCTGAAAGGATTAGTGTAAGTCGATGCGCTTATGTATTTATTGATGGTGTCTTGTGTTCTGATGTAAGTATCGCATCCCCTGCAGGGTCAACTTACACAATCTACATGGGAGAATCACTTGATATTAATATAAATAAAATGACATCAGAGGGGTATGGTTGGGGTGCGGTTGGAGCGAATGAAGTAAGGCGCTCATCATTCAATAATAGCTCGTTATCAAGAATAGATTTTCATAATCCGTCCATGGAATATTTAAAAATAAGTAATACAAACATTGGTAACTGGGGTTTGCTATTAAGCTGCATGGGTGATGTGTATTTAGATAATGTTAAGTTTATACAGAGAGATGCGTATAACAACTCGGGATTTATTCGTGGAAGAGATGATGCGGGTGGGTTTTGTGACGGTAATTTATACGCAAAAAATGTCACGGTGGAGGGGTTTTATTATCCTAATGCTGCAAACAGAGGGCTTATTAGTTCAAGCAGCACAAACAACGTTAAAGAATTGCCAGCTGGGTCGCCTTTAAGTTTAAGTATGTTTAACGAAGTTAATATAACAAACTTAACAGTAGCTGATAGTTACAAAGACAAAGACTTTAGGTTATGGAGCGCATTCAGTAACCCAAGCCTTACACCTCCAAAAGTATTTAATTTAACAGATGCATCCACGGATGGACGGTTATCGTTTCTTGCGATGGAAGTATCAACCGAGTCTAAAATCGCAGTGAACTTAAAGCAATGTATATTTAGCGAGCTTTACATACGTGCAACTGCGTCAGTTCAAGTTGAGTCAGTGATTGACAGTGCAAGATCTAATGTCAACGATGGTGTTTCCTTGGCGTTACAAGCAAGGGGCAACTATAACGTAACGAACTCAAGCATAGTTAAGCTTGAAGGGTTTATGAGTGATTGGAATTTGAATCGCAATGTTAGCATCAGTGAATGCGATGTGTACGCAACAAAGAGCAGCGATATTATGCGACTAACTAATGTTGGTTCTGTTGATTGGCATAGAAACAGAATTCACTTTACTGCTAGCACCATTGCTGATTTTGGAAACAACCTAAATAAGTACATTGGTTATTCAAAATTCTATGATAACTCAGTTTTTGTCGACGGAGTTGAAGTGATAGGAATTCCAGCTCCTGCTACATTCAACTTAGTAAGAAATAAGATCACAAGGTTTAAGTTGCACATGGTCAGGTCTGGCTCATCTACGACTGAAGACATTATATTCAATAACGAATCTAGTTCATTTGGTCAATACGTTAACGTCTCTATGAGCCCCGCTCAGCCGCTATTGACAATAGATGTCAGTGTTACCAAAAGATATCTAGTGTAAGTGAGTAAGTAACTGTGCCGAAATTGTGACACAAAAATGAGATGAATAGATAAAAATAGGCAAAAATAAGCAAATCGCAAAAATGCTGGCTGGCTTGTAGTGCGGCTTTGCTAGCTATAAATCGTTAATCAATATTTGCACATCCTGAGACTCATAATCGAGAGCCGAAGTGGCTTCATCAAGAATTAAAATATCTGGTTCAGTCAGCAAAGCGCGGGCCAAGGCAATTCGTTGGCGCTGCCCCCCAGAAAGGTTCAACCCTTTTTCTGCTAAGGCTGAATTGAAGTTATCTGGTAAAGACATAATGAAATCATAGGCACCCGCGAGTTTTGCCGCTTGGATCACTTTTTCATCTGATGCTTGGGGGGCACTTAAGCGAATGTTATCAGCAATACTTCCAACAAATAGTGTACTTTCTTGTAAAACCACACTCATTTTTCGGCGCAGTGATACTGTATCTGCGACAGCTAAATCCATTCCATCTACAATAACTTGACCATGCTGTGGTACATAAAGCCGCTGTAAGAGCTTAGTTAACGTACTTTTCCCTGAGCCTGAAGGGCCAGTAATACCAATAAACTCGCCTGCTTTAACCGACAACGAGAGATTATTGAGAACCTCAGGCGTATCGGCCTGATAACGAAATCGAATATTTTGAAACTCGATTTGCCCCTGAATAGCGGAAGAACTTGAAATACCTTTTCGTTCATTTTCTACTGGTTTATCAAGAATATCACCGACACGACGTAGGGATACTATAGTGTGTTGAAAATCCTGCCAAACTTGTGCAAATCGAAGAACAGGCTGAGTCACATGTGCACTTAGCATATTAAATGCCACTAATTCACCAGGGGTTATTCCTCCGTTTAAAACTTCTTTAACACCGACCCACAATAGGATTGCGGTGGTGATTTTACTCACTAGGGTCATCAATTGTGTTGCAATTTCACTGCGCATAGAGACTTTGAAGTTTTGCTGTAATTGCTTACTGAATATTTTTTCCCAACGGTTATTAAAATATTTCTCTGTCGCAGTGGTTTTAATAGTTTCAATCCCCGTAATACTTTCGGTGAGAAATGTCAGCCCATTTTCATCTGCTTGGTAGGATTTTTCAGTTTGCTGGCGGATCATGGGGCCTAAAGCCATCCATAAAATAAAAAATACCCCCATTGAACCCAGTAAAATCCAAGACATCACACTGCTATAGGAAAATAAGACGGCGATAAATAAGATCACAAAGATAAAATCAATAAACAGCATTAACGTAGAGCCAGTTAAAAACTGCCTGATATGTGCGAGTTCACGGATCCGCGCAATAATTTTCCCCGTTGGACGTAGTTTAAAATAATTGAGCGGCAGTGCCATTAAATGGCGATAAATTTTCCCAGATAGTTCAGCGCTAATCTGGCTACTGGTATGGCTGAAAATTTTATTGCGAATAAAGCCGTACAGAGGTTCAGCAATGGCAATCGCAAAGATAGCTAACGCAATGATATGCAGATTAGAGAGGCTTCGCCCCACTAAAACCTTATCAATCAAGTTTTGAAATAATAAAGGACTCACTAATGCAAAGAGTTGAATTACTGCAGAAAGAATAAAAATATTCCGTAATTTCGCCGTCTGCCGCATGATAGAGGGAATGAACCAGCTAAAGCCGAATGCTTTTTTTTGTTCAGGTTCCAATTGCTCTTTGAATAACAAAATGTCGAGTTCAGTATGCTGCTCAACTCCAGCGTCTAAAATTGCGTGCTGCTGATTACCTACAGGGTCAATTAGGATAAGCTCTTTTTCTCGATGTAACACTTGCCAAGTTCCCTTTATATAAGCAAGTGCGGGGAGGGGAATATGTTCGAGTTTTGAATACGGCAAAGCAACCAGTTCTGTTTCATACCCTAACATATGGGCACATTCCCGCATCTCCCAATCTGTTGGAGAGGTGTTTTGCATTCCAATCGCATGCCTAAGTTGATCAGCAGAGACATTTTTATGGTAATAATTTGCCATCCAAACTAAAGCATCTAAGCCATGGTTATTGATTTGTTCCATTGATTATTTTTCTCTCATCGCGTTAGAGGTATATTCATTAATAGGGCTAAGTAGGTAATCAATAATTCGGCGTTTATTCGTTTTTATTTCAGCTACGATGGAAAGCCCAGGCGTGAGTTCGATGTTTTCACCGTCAACGAATAGTTCTTTTTTGTTAAGCCCTATTTGGCCGAGAAAAACTAACCCAAGGTTTTCGTCTTGGGTGCTATCGCGTGAAACAGAGATAATTTCACCTTCAATGGTGCCATAACGGGTGTAAGGGAAGGCATCAATTTTGACATCGGCTTTCAAACCTTCGTGAATAAAGCCAATATCTTTATTTAAGATTTTTATTTCGGCGAGTTGGACATGGCTATTTGGCACGATCACCATGAGTTGTTGAGCGGGTTGAAGTACGGCGCCAAGGGTATAAGTGGCAAGTTGTTGAACGGTACCATCAACAGGCGCTCGAATAACTTCTAATTGGTTCCTTTCTTGGTTTTTCAATAACTCTTGTTGGAGTGAAACTTGTTTAAACACCGCTTGTTTGTATTTATCATCCCATTCTTGTTTTTTTTGCGCCTTGATTCTGTCTTGTCTTTCGACTAATGCATGGTGCTGAGCGAGTAGTGTAGAGAGCTCAGATTGCTTAGTGATTTTTTCTTTTTTTGCAATTAAGAGCTCCCGCTCTTGTTCTAAAAACTCTTTTTGGCTAATCAACTGTTTTTGAGTCAATGAATGGTGTGCATCAAGGCGTTTTTTAATATTACTTATCAATGCATTAATTGAATTCAACTCATTTCTTCTAGCTTGTTGATTAACAACATTAAGCTGCATTTCATTGCTAATTTCATTAATGAGTGACTCAAATTCAGCTTGTTGAGTTTGATAACTTGCCAACGCACTTTTTTGCTCGGTGCCTGTTAATTGATTAAACGGCGGTAATTTAGCAATGGGTTGTTGGGACAACAAAGCTTGATGAATTAAAGCCTCTGCCACGTGAAAACTATGTTGATAGTTTAGGCTCAGAATATCTTGATCAACACCGAGTACATTAACGGTTAATAATGGATCGCCTTGTTTGACACTCTGACCATCCTCGACATGAATATGCTGTAGGCGACTTAATTCAAATGCTTGAATTAATTGTGTACGGCCAGAAACAATCAATTTTCCCTGTGCGGTGGCTTGAATATCTAACTTGCCAAAATATGACCAAGCTACGGCAATAAAAATACCAAAGCTAATGCTTATCGCGACATACATGGCTAAATATGAAGGTGGTGTTTTTAAAATAGCCAAGTGCGAAGGTAAAAAACTGTTATAACGGTTTCGTTCTAATCGATGTTTCATGTTGCGTCCATGCCTTATTTTAGAGACTGTTGTAGTGTCCATAGGTGCTTATAAAAATTACCTTGCTCGATAAGCTGCTGGTGGCTACCTTGCTCAATAATTTTTCCATCTTGCATCACAATGATCCGCTGGTGGTGGCGGATGGTTGATAAACGGTGAGCGATGGTAATCACGGTTCTCCCCTTGGCTATTACATGCATATTTTCTTGAATAACCGCTTGGGACTCATCATCTAAAGCACTAGTTGCTTCATCAAAAATAATGACTTTAGGGTTTGCCAGTAAGGTGCGAGCAATTGCGATACGCTGTCTTTGCCCTCCAGAAAGCGAAGTTCCACCTTCTGCGAGCACCGTGTCATAGCCCATTGGTAATTTAAGAATAAAATCATGAGCGCCAGCCATTTTGGCGGCATAAATTACCTCATCCATTGACGCGTTAGGGGCTGTCTGAGCAATGTTATGAAAAACTGATTGGCTAAATAGATAATTTTCTTGTAATACAATGCCGATTTGTTGTCTGAGTGAATTTAAATTGATAGTGGATAAAGGCATATTATCAACGTATACGGCGCCGCTTTCCGGTGTATAAAGCCGCAATAGTAGGCGAGCAAGGGTACTTTTCCCTGAGCCTGATGTACCGACAATCCCGATGGTTTCCCCTGCTTTAATATTTAAATTAAAGTTTTTAAGGATATAAGGCATGTTGGGTTGGTAACGAAATGAGATATCTTTAAGAACAATATTTCCTTTGATGGATGGGGTGTTTTCTTTATTATTTTGTTCGATAGGTAAGTTTATGATTTGTGATAATTTTTCTATGGCAACATTGGTACGGATATAGTCTCCCCATAATTTAACCAGTTTGACCAGCGGCTGATTGGCGTGACTCACCATCATATGAAAAGCGATAAACTGACCGATTGTCATTTGCAAGGCTAATACTTCAGAAGCGCCAACCCATAACACAATGGCACTCGTGACCTTCTCAATGACCATGACTAAATGTTCAGAACGAGAACTAATTTGGCCAGAAACAAAGTTAGTTTGGCTCATATCAGAGGTTTGGTGATCCCAACGGCGGATAAAATTAGGTTCAACTGATAAGCTTTTTGCTGTTTCAATACCATTAATGCTTTCTGTTAGGAAAGAGGTATTAATGGCAATATTGGTAAATTGTTGCTGGGCAGCGGATTCAATTTTAGGGGTTAACCACCAAGCTAATACTAGATAAAGAGGGATAGAACATAAAAATATTAATGTGAGTGTTGTAGAGATTAAATTCATCACATAAATAAAGACAAATAAAAATAAGACATCTACGCACAATGTGAAAAAACTACTGGTTAAAAATTCTCGAATTGTTTCTAATTCTTTGACTCGAGTAACAATAGCACCGATTTGTCGATTTTTGAAAAAGGGAATCGGGAGCCGTAATAAATGATTGACAAGTTTAAGACCAAGGGTCATATCAATACGATTTACAGTATGATGGTAAATATATTCACGCAGCCCCTTTAATATTACCTCGATAAATGCCGCAACGATTAAACCAAAAATTAAAACATCTAAAGTCATTAAGCTATTATGAATTAAAACTTTATCCATAATAACTTGCATTACAATAGGTGAGACTAACGCTAAAATTTGGAGAATAAATGAGAAAAATAAAACCCAAAGAATGATAGCTTTATATTTCATAAACTCAACTTGAAACCATGTTATATCAAATTGGCCTTGTTTCAGACTGACATGCAACCAGTCTCCACTCCAATGTTGTTGTAGTTGTGTTATGTCCCAGATTTCAGGTGGGGAGTTACCAAACTTCTGAATAAGAACTTGTTCATTATTTTTATTAGCTAATAAAAATGCTTCACCCTGGTTATCATATAAAATAACAGGGCAAGTGAGCTTGGAAATATTTTTTGATTTTTGATGTTTTTTTTTGCAGTTAATACAATGATTTTTTTTGATTAGTTTAACTTTTTCACTGTAGCTGATGGTTTTATGTATTAATTCCTCAAGTTTATTGGTGTTGGTTTGCCCTGATAATTTGGCAATGATATTAATAAAGTATAGAGTTGATTGTTCATGAATACTTTTCATTATTTGAATTGATCATTCCTTTGAATATATAAAACAAAGCTAAACTATGGCCATATTTTGTATTTAATTTAATAAGATAATACAGGCTTTAATATTGCCTGTGTATTGAAGTTTGTCTTATTCTTTTATTCAAAGTTAAATTATTATGGTGAATAACTAAGATAAAGATATTGAAATATAGTGCTACTTTTCAATATCTTTATAAAGAAAGGAATTAATGAGAAATAGATAAAAAACGGTGGATAGCTCTTAATACATGGTCGGGTTTTTCTGCGTGCACCCAATGCCCTGTATCTGCAACAACCCATGCCTTTGCGTTTGGGAATTGCTTTGCAATCTCATCTTTATACTCTGCCTGTACATAAGGTGAATTACCGCCGGGGATCAATAAGACTGGTTTATCCCATGTTGGCACGGTTTCCCACCCAATAATTTTTTCATAATTCGCTTTAAGTGCAGGAATATTAAACTTCCATTCCCCTTGTTTAAAGGATTTAAGTAAAAACTGGATAACACCTTCCTCGTTTATTTCGTCTCGCATAATAGCAGCGGCATCTTGGCGATTTTTTGCTTGCTCAGTGGTCACTGCATCTAGTGCTGCAAAAATTTTATCGTGACGGCGCACTTTGTATGCAACTGGAGCAATATCAATGGCGACAATTTTTTCAATAAAATCAGGGGCAATTTCAGTTGCTGCCATAGCAATTTTACCACCCATAGAGTGACCGATTAAAATCGCACTTTCATAACCTAATGATTTGATAAGAGTAATAACATCTTGTGCCATTTGTTGGTAAGACATCTGCTCAGCACGAAAAGAATCGCCATGGTTGCGAACATCAATTTGAACAGTATCGAAATAGTGTTGAAGGTCGCGACCAAGTACACCCAAATTATTGAGGTCGCCAAACAATCCATGAATAAGAACGACAGGGATATTGCTCAGTGGATTTTCGGGTTTATGAATAGTATGGTTGAGTAACAGAGTCATATTTTTCTTATCAAAAATTAGGGAAGTGAGACACTTATCATGTCATGGCTATAAAGAAAATCCAAATATTCGAATAAGCATCTTAAATATTAAGGTTATTGGCTAGGTCAATAGAATAGCAGGCGTAAGAAGTTAAATTCAGAAAATTGAATATGACTACGGATTAAAAAGACCTAAAGCGATAGAACGATAACACACTGAAATATCATCAAACTTAGCAGAATGTTTACTTTAAGTTATTGAAATTTTAATTGTTTTGTTTTTTTTAAAACTGTCTTATAATCACACCGCAAATTTTAGTTAAATAAGTACTGGGAAAAAATGAAAACGATAGAAGTTGATGAAGAGCTTTACCGCTATATTGCGAGCCATACACAGCATATCGGTGAAAGTGCATCGGATATCTTGCGCCGTATGTTAAATTTCAAATCCGGGCAGCCAGTACCAGTTAAAGAGATTAGTCAGGCACAACCGGTGGTTAAGGTCGAACCCGCAGCGAGTACACCTGTGGTGGCACAAAATCCAGTTAGAGTCGTTCGAGAATTATTATTGTCTGATGCTTATGCTGAAAAAAGCAAAGCTATCGACCGCTTTATGTTGATTTTATCAACACTGTACAGTTTAGATGCAAAACGTTTTGCCAGCGCAACTGAGCTCATGCATGGTCGTACTCGTGTTTATTTTGCGGGTGATGAGCAAACATTGCTTGCTGCAGGTAAACAATCTAAACCTCGTCATATCCCAGGTACGCCTTACTGGGTGATAACGAATACAAACACGAATCGCAAACGCAGTATGGTTGATGCCATCATGCAGGAAATGCAATTTCCAGCCAATGTGATTGAAAAAGTGAGTAATACAATTTAATAACTGAATTTCACTGATGTTGATAACCAAGCATCAGTGCTTTGGGAGAAAACAAGTGACAATACATGAACGTGCAGGGCAGCTTCCGTTTCAAAGTGACTTGATCAATGTCGCTCAATTAACCGCTCAATATTATACGCAGCAGCCTCAGCCAGGAAATGCTTCACACGCTGTTAAATTTGGTACTTCTGGCCATCGCGGTAGTTCGTTACGCAAGAATTTCAATGAAAATCACATATTAGCAATTGCGCAGGCTATTGCAGATTTACGTAAACAACAAGGTGTTACGGGGCCTTGTTATGTTGGTAAAGATACACATGCATTGTCTGAAGCGGCGTTCATTACAGTGGTTGAGGTATTAGCAGCGAATCAAGTTCATGTGATTGTTCAGGAGAATAACGGCTTTACGCCAACACCTGCGGTCTCTCATGCAATTTTAAGTTATAACCAGTCTCATACTGATATAGCGGATGGCATTGTCATCACGCCATCTCACAATCCACCAGAAGATGGTGGGATCAAATACAATCCAGCTAATGGTGGCCCAGCTGATACTGATTTAACATCAGTCATTGAAAAACATGCCAATCAATTATTGGTAGATAACCTCGTTGGTGTTAAACGTTTAAATTTTGATGTTGCAATGGCAAGTGAATACGTTACAGCACAAGATTTGATCATGCCTTATGTGGTTGCGCTTGGTGAAGTTGTTGATATGGCGGCAATTGCGAAGTCAGGGCTGAAAATAGGTGTTGACCCATTAGGCGGCTCAGGCATTGAATATTGGAAAAAAATTGCAGAATATTATCAACTAGATATCGAGATTGTTAATGACCAATTAGATCAAACCTTTCGTTTTATGCCTCTTGACCATGATGGTGTTATCCGTATGGATTGCTCATCTAGTTGGGCAATGGCGGGCTTATTAGGGATGAAAGAGAAGTTTGATTTAGCATTTGCTAATGATCCCGATTATGACAGACACGGCATTGTGACACCAGATGGTCTAATGAACCCTAATCATTATCTTGCCGTTGCGATTGACTATTTATTTCAACATCGCCCGCAATGGGGGAAAGAGGTCGCTGTTGGCAAAACACTGGTTTCCAGTGCGATGATTGACCGCGTTGTTAACGACATTGGTCGTGAACTGGTTGAAGTGCCTGTCGGGTTTAAATGGTTTGTTGATGGCTTATTTAGTGGGAAACTGGGTTTCGGTGGTGAAGAAAGCGCGGGTGCATCATTCCTTAAATTCGATGGTACGCCTTGGTCAACAGATAAAGACGGTATTATCCTGTGCTTGTTAGCAGCTGAAATCACAGCGGTTACAGGCGAAAACCCGCAGCAGCGTTATAATAAATTGGCCAAGAAATTCGGAGCCCCAATTTATAATCGCATTCAGGCCAAAGCCACACACGAAGAAAAAGCTAAGCTGAGTAAATTATCTCCAGAAATGGTTGCAGCTGATATGTTAGCAGGGGATAAAATTACCCAGCGCTTAACGACGGCTCCAGGTAATGGCGCATCCATTGGTGGGTTAAAAATTATGACGGATTATGGCTGGTTTGCCGCAAGGCCTTCAGGAACAGAAGAAGCTTACAAAATTTATTGTGAAAGTTTCCGTGGTGAAGAGCACCTTCGCCTCATTGAAAAGGAAGCCATCGAAATTGTGAGTAAAGTGATCAGTTAATCAATCCCTTCGTTTGAATATCCCGCATTGTTACTTTCGGTAGCAGTTCGGGATATTATCTGTTTTTTATCGTTAATCTCTTCATAAAATTAGGGTTGTTGAGAGTGTGACGAGATTAACAAAATTCTTTTCTTTATTCTGCCCCAAATTCCCCTATAACTTTTCATTATCGCGCGACAATAACCGTTGCAGCTAAAGGCTCACAATGGTACAACTTTAAGCATCTGTGTGAATTTTGCTAACGATAATTGAAGATAGGGTGAGGTCAATGAGTCAGGTTTATAATTTCAGTGCAGGTCCAGCAATGCTACCTGTCGAAGTGATGCGTCGTGCTGAACAAGAATTTTGTAATTGGAAAGGCTTAGGTGTTTCGGTAATGGAAGTCAGCCATCGTGGAAAAGACTTTATTGAAGTGGCGTCCGAAGCAGAACAAAACTTACGTGACTTATTAAATATTCCAGATAACTATAAAGTACTATTCTGTCATGGTGGAGCCCGCGCTCATTTTGCTACTTTGCCAATGAATTTATTAGGGGGCAAAACAACTGCAGATTATATTGTTAGTGGTTATTGGTCAGAATCAGCAGCGAAAGAAGCTGAAAAATACTGCAAGCCGAACGTCATCAACATTACAGAAGAAAAAGATGGCGTTGCAAGCTTAAAACCTATGAGCGAGTGGCCTTTAAGTGATGATGCGGCCTATGTACATTATTGCCCTAATGAAACGATTGGTGGCTTAGCAATCCATGAAGAACCTGATTTCCCCGAAGATAAAATTATTGTTGCGGATTACTCATCTTCCATCCTTTCTAAACCTATCGACGTTAGTCGATATGGCGTGATTTACGCAGGCGCTCAAAAAAATATTGGGCCTGCGGGGCTAACTATTGTCATTATTCGTGAAGATTTATTAGGTAAAGCATCACCGCAAACGCCGTCAGTATTTGATTACACAGTATTAGCAAAGCACGATTCGATGTTTAATACCCCACCAACATTTGCGTGGTATTTAGCGGGTATGGTTTTCAAATGGCTGAAAGCGCAAGGCGGTTTGCAAGAAATGGCAAAACGCAATTATGAAAAATCACAGTTACTCTATAATGCGATTGATGATAGCCAGTTTTATATCAACCGCGTTGCGGTAGAAAACCGTTCTTGGATGAACATACCATTCCAAATGCAAAACCCTGCGTTAGATGCCAAATTTATCGAAGAGGCAAAAGACCAAGGGCTACTTTCACTAAAAGGCCATAAAGTGGCTGGTGGTATGCGTGCGTCTATCTATAATGCGATGCCATTAGATGGTGTGCAGGCATTGGTTGATTTTATGGCTGATTTCGAACGCCATCACGCTCAATAATGAGATTTACCGACTGAAATAGGATGTTCAGTCGGTTATTTGTGCCCTCACGATTCGATTAAAAAGAAAATAGGGTCAAATTTTATTTACTTGCCAACTTCACTGGAGAAACTGCTTTTTATGCAATCCCTGACATTACAACCTATCTCTTCAATTAACGGCACCATCAACTTGCCAGGGTCAAAAAGTGTCTCAAATCGTGCACTGTTATTAGCTGCCATGGCCAAAGGAACGACCACACTCACTAACTTATTAGACAGTGATGATATTCGCCATATGCTGAATGCATTAAGCTTGCTAGGTGTGAATTATCAACTTTCTGAAGATAAAACACGTTGTCGAGTGGAAGGTTTGGGGGGGAATTTATCTCACCCTGATGTGCTAGAAATATTTTTAGGAAATGCGGGAACAGCAATGCGCCCACTAACCGCTGCTTTGTCATTGAGCCACAATGACATTGTGCTCACAGGCGAACCTCGTATGAAAGAGCGCCCAATTGGTCACTTAGTGGATTCGCTAAGAGAAGGAGGTGCTGTCATTGAATATTTAGAGCAAGAAAATTACCCCCCAATTCGCCTGAAAGGTGGTTTTGTCGGTGGGAAAATTTCGGTTGATGGCTCAGTTTCAAGCCAGTTTTTAACTGCGTTATTAATGGCAGCCCCTCGATCTGAGCAAGACACGACCATTTCAATTATTGGAGAGTTAGTCTCTAAGCCGTATATTGATATAACATTAGCGTTGATGAAAACCTTTGGTGTTGAAGTCGAAAATAATCAATACCAGAACTTTATCATTAAAGGCCAGCAGCAATATCAATCACCAGGTGAATATTTGGTCGAAGGTGATGCATCTTCTGCTTCTTATTTCTTAGCGGCAGCGGCGATTAAAGGCGGCACTGTACGCGTCACAGGTATTGGCCGTAACAGTTTGCAAGGTGACACTAAGTTTGCAAACGTGCTTGAAAAAATGGGTGCAACCATTCGCTGGGGGGATGATTTTGTTGAATGTGAACGTGGAACATTAACAGGGATTGACATGGACATGAATGCTATCCCTGATGCCGCAATGACAATTGGTACTGTTGCATTATTTGCCGAAGGTGAAACGGTTATTCGCAATATTTATAATTGGCGTGTAAAAGAAACTGACCGGTTATATGCGATGGCAACTGAGCTACGTAAAGTGGGTGCAGAAGTAGAAGAAGGGCACGATTATATTCGAGTGATACCGCCGAAAAAATTACAGCATGCTGAAATTGAAACGTATAATGACCATCGTATTGCGATGTGCTTTTCTTTAGTTGCACTCTCAGATACAGCAGTAACTATCTTAGATCCAGGTTGTACAGCAAAAACTTTCCCCGACTATTTTGAACAGTTAGCTCGATTAAGTTAATCACCCGATGAAAAGGGTTGATAGCAAAGTATAAATATCAACCTTTTTCATTCCGCATAGAAATCAACTTTCTCTTATTTTATTGCAATCATCAGAACCTGCTTATTTCACAAAATTGATGAATTGGTATAATACCTTCACTGAATTCAATTGTAGGTAGCCAAGGCTATTTGCAGGAAAGGAGATTTTTTATGGTGGCAATCGCCCCTGTAATCACGGTTGATGGACCTAGCGGAGCAGGTAAAGGCACCCTTTGCCAAGCATTGGCAAATGATTTTGGATGGCAACTTTTAGACTCAGGTGCAATTTACCGTGTACTGGCATTGGCTGCACTGCATCATCATGTTGATATCCAATCAGAAGATGCATTAGTGCCTTTGGCTGCAAATTTAGATGTTCGTTTTGTTCCTGAAGAAAATGTATTAAAAGTGATCTTAGAAGGGGAAGACGTTTCCAATCAGATCAGAACAGAAACTGTTGGTAATACAGCCTCACAAACCGCGACATTTCCTCGTGTTAGAGAAGCATTATTAAGACGTCAGCGCGCATTTCGCACGATGCCAGGTTTAATTGCAGATGGTCGTGACATGGGAACTGTTGTGTTTCCTGACGCACCAGTGAAAATTTTCCTTGACGCCTCAGCGGAAGAACGCGCACATCGGCGCATGAAGCAGTTGCAAGAAAAGGGCTTTGATGTTAATTTTGAACGTCTTTTAAGCGAAATAGAGGAGCGTGATTTTCGTGATCGTAACCGTTCCGTTGCGCCTCTTGTTGCCGCGAAAGACGCATTAGTGCTGGATTCCACAAGTATGTCTATTGAGGAAGTTATTGAAAAAGCACGCACCTACGCAAAAAAAATTCTACAATTATCGTGATAATAGGCTTTATTTTAGCTTATAATTAGATAATATACGCACTTACCGCTATGTTGGTTATTTTATTAGCATAGCATTAACCTTACGACATGGAACGTTGTCGGGTATGTGAAACAACCCCATTTGGCGGGAAGCTAAGTGGACGTTAATTAAAAACTCTTGAAGATCATTAATATGACTGAATCTTTTGCTCAACTCTTTGAAGAATCCCTGCAGAATATTGAAACTCGTCCTGGTTCTATCGTCCGTGGTACTGTTGTTGCCATCGACAAAGACGTAGTCCTGGTTGACGCAGGTCTTAAATCAGAATCTGCTATCCCAGTAGAACAGTTCAAAAATGCTCAGGGTGAGCTAGAAATCCAAGTTGGCGACGAAATCGATGTGGCTCTGGATGCAGTAGAAGATGGTTTCGGTGAAACTATCCTGTCTCGTGAGAAAGCGAAACGTCATGAAGCATGGCTGATGCTGGAAAAAGCTTACGA
The DNA here is from genome assembly GCF_050446505.1 of Providencia sp. SP181. Classification (NCBI taxonomy): domain Bacteria; kingdom Pseudomonadati; phylum Pseudomonadota; class Gammaproteobacteria; order Enterobacterales; family Morganellaceae; genus Providencia; species Providencia sp. SP181. The sequence continues at coordinate 167,778 of NZ_JBBPXM010000004.1, read as the reverse complement.
AGAAGCTGAAACTGTAACTGGTGTTATCAACGGTAAAGTTAAAGGTGGTTTCACTGTTGAACTGAATGGCATTCGTGCGTTCTTACCAGGTTCACTGGTAGATGTACGCCCAGTTCGTGATACTACTCACTTGGAAGGCAAAGAGCTTGAGTTCAAAGTAATCAAGCTGGATCAGAAACGCAACAACGTTGTTGTTTCTCGTCGTGCTGTAATTGAATCTGAAAGCAGCGCTGAGCGCGATCAACTGCTGGAAAACCTGCAAGAAGGCATGGAAGTTAAAGGTATCGTTAAGAACCTTACTGACTATGGTGCATTCGTTGATCTGGGCGGTGTTGACGGCCTGCTGCATATCACTGACATGGCTTGGAAACGTGTTAAACACCCAAGCGAAATCGTCAACGTTGGTGATGAAATCAATGTTAAAGTTCTGAAATTCGACCGTGAGCGCACTCGTGTTTCTCTGGGTCTGAAACAACTGGGCGAAGATCCTTGGGTCGCAATCGCTAAACGTTATCCAGAAGGTACTAAACTGACTGGTCGCGTTACTAACCTAACTGACTACGGTTGCTTCGTTGAAATCGAAGAAGGCGTTGAAGGTCTGGTTCACGTTTCAGAAATGGATTGGACTAATAAAAACATCCACCCATCTAAAGTTGTTAACGTTGGTGATGTTGTTGAAGTTATGGTTCTGGATATCGATGAAGAACGTCGTCGTATCTCACTGGGCCTGAAACAATGCAAATCTAACCCATGGCAGCAATTTGCAGAAACTCACAACAAAGGCGACCGCGTTGAAGGTAAAATCAAGTCTATTACTGACTTCGGTATCTTCATCGGACTGGACGGCGGCATCGATGGCCTGGTTCACCTGTCTGACATCTCCTGGAACGTTGCAGGCGAAGAAGCAGTTCGTGAATACAAAAAAGGTGACGAAATCGCAGCTGTTGTTCTGCAAGTCGACGCAGAGCGTGAGCGTATTTCTTTAGGTGTTAAACAGTTAGCTGAAGATCCATTCAATAACTACTTAGCAGCAACTAAGAAAGGCGCAATCGTAACTGGTAAAGTTATCGCGGTTGATGCTAAAGGTGCAACTGTTGAGCTGACTCTGGGCGTTGAAGGTTACCTGCGTGCATCAGAAGCTTCACGTGACCGTGTTGAAGATGCAACTCTGGTTCTGAACGTTGGTGATGATGTTGAAGCTAAATACACTGGTGTTGATCGTAAAAACCGTGTAATCAACCTGTCTGTTCGCGCTAAAGACGAAGCTGATGAGAAAGACGCTGTTGCAGCTGTGAACAAGCAAGAAGATACAGCATTCGGCAATAACGCTATGGCTGAAGCTTTCAAAGCAGCTAAAGGCGAATAATTAAGTGGGGGCAACGGTAATGTTGCCCCTTTGTAGCGGTAGTTTAGGGAGGTACTATGACCAAGTCTGAGTTAATTGAAAGACTGGCTAGCCAGCAATCTCATCTTTCAGCAAAAACCGTTGAGGAAGCTGTAAAGGAAATTCTTGAGCATATGGCTGATACGTTAGCTAGCGGTGAGCGTATTGAAGTCCGTGGTTTCGGCAGTTTTTCTCTTCACTACCGTGCACCACGAGTTGGCCGTAACCCAAAAACAGGTGACAAAGTGGAACTGGAAGGTAAATATGTTCCCCACTTCAAGCCAGGTAAAGAGTTGCGTGATCGTGTAAATATTTACGGTCAATAATAGACTGTAAATCTTAATTATTACATCAAACAGCGCTTGTGTTTAACATGGCGCTGTTTTTTTATATCCTGACCAACACCAACACCAACACCAACACCAACACCAACACCAACACCAACACCAACACCAACACCAACACCAACACCAACACCAACACCAACACCAACACCAACACCAACACCAACACTATTTTTAGAATAAGCGAAAATAATCGTATGAAAACAAAAATAGTATTTAACTACGTATGACTGCGAAGCGCTTCGCAAAAATTTTGTAATTAATATTCTTTATTAAATGCTTTTGGGAAGTTCGTTCTAACGTTGTATTTATGAATTAAAAGTTAAACCAATAAAGGCTAAGTTAGGTATAAGGTTTAAAAATAGATAAAAAATAAAATTACAATGAAAAACTTTCAAAACAATAATAGGATATGGAAATATAAAGACACAAAATTATCCTTAACATTGGTATCATTCGCTGTTATCGGTGGGGTATTACCTTTGTTATTTATACCTAATCTTTTAAATATTGATGATTCAATTTTTATTTTGTTTTCTTCTGTTTTTTTATTATTTATACGTTTTGTGAATAAAACTCTAAAATTAGTTTTGTTAGTAATGGTTTTCTTTCTATGGGGAAATTGGCATGGTAATAATATAAATAGTAATATAAATTTTTTATCTGAAAGATATCATTATCTGGATATAACAGTCACCAGCTTATCAACTGAAAATAAAGAACAAAAACTAAAAGTTAAAATTGATAAGGTTAATAATAAAGTAATTTACCCACCGCTTTATGCAATATGGAAAAGTAAAGAAATTATATGTGCAGGGCAATCATGGCGAATTAATAGCAAACTAAAGCCTTTACATAACTCTTTGAATGAAGGTAGTTTCGATCAACAACGGCATCAATTAGCGCAACGGGTTGTTGGTATACTAAAGAATAAAGAAAATATGGTATTGGATCCTGAATGCTCCATAAGGCAAAAAATAATCAATAATTTTATAGAGCCACTTAGTATCTTAAGAAATGTAGGGATTATTTATGGATTAATGTTTGGAGAAAGAACATTATTGTCTGAAAAACACTCGCGTTTATTACAGCAGACTGGTTTAACTCATTTAATGGCGATTTCAGGCTTGCATATTGGGTTGGCTTACTATTTAGGGATTCTTATAGCCAGAGGCATACAATATGTGCTTCCCATTCGTTTTATGAATCAGGTTCTCCCTATTGTATTGGGATTAGTATTAGCATTTTTGTATTCATGGATCTCTGGCTTTGCAATTCCAGCGACTAGGGCATTGTTTTCACTGATTTTATGGGTCTATATTCGAAACAGCCCATCATTATTCTTTTCTTGGCAGTGGGCGCTTTGGAGTATTGCAGGCATTTTACTATTTGACCCACTTGCTATTTTATCAGATAGCTTTTGGTTATCGAGTTTTGCTGTTTTAGCTATTTTGTATTGGTTGACCGTTTTTCCATTACCTGCACATCTAATTCAAACGAAAGTTATTGGCAAAGTCATAGGTTTAGTTCATTTACAGGTTGGGTTATTGATTTTATTAATACCAATGCAAGTAATTGTATTTAATGGTGTTAATGTCATGAGCATATTTGCTAATTTATGGTTTGTTCCATTGATATCTTGGGGAGTAGTACCCGCAATATTGGCTATTTTTTTAATACCAAATCTAACATTACAAAATTTAATTTTTGGTTTTATAGATAGAGTCATTGATTTTGGATTGCTTCCGCTACCTTTTTTTAGCCGCTATTGGATAGATCTTTTTCATATACCCTATTACCTATTATTTATTTGCTGGTCTATAGCGCTAATATGCCTATTTAGGTGGTATAAAACGTATTTTTCTCTTATTGGGTGCATTGTGGTTTTGATTTTAGTAGAGCGGAGCAACGATAAAAAGCCAGTGCATGACTGGAGTATGACATTACTCGATATTGGGCATGGCTTAGCTGTTATTATTGAGCAAAATAATTTAGCTTACCTATATGATACTGGAAACTCTTGGAAAGGGCATAGCAATGCCAAAAGGCAAATAATTCCTTTTTTAAAACAAAGAAATATAATACCGATGGGAATTATTTTAAGCCACAATCATTTGGATCATACTGGAGGGGTCAGTGACTTAATTAAGGAATATCCGTGGTTGAATTTACGAAGTAGTTTTGGAATTCATTTAGCTAAATCTAAGCAAAAGAAATCGAATAAGTTTAAAAAGATGATGAATCTACCTTGCGTTAAAGGACAAAAATGGCAATGGGGAAAGTTGATGTTTGAAGTTTTGTGGCCAGAAAAATTATCCGCTATTTCTCATAATAATGATTCATGTGTTATACAGTTTACAGATGGATACCATAAAATCTTATTGACTGGAGATATTGAAAAGAAGGGAGAAGAAAAATTAGTTGAAACTTATAAACATAGCCTCCATTCTTCTATTTTGTTTGCGCCTCATCATGGAAGCCAAACATCATCAACTAACTTATTGTTAAGAAATGTTCAACCTGAAATGGTTCTCGTTTCATCGGCAAGGTATAGCGCATGGAAAATTCCGTCGGAAAAGGTCTATCAAAGGTACAAAAAAAATAATATCCATTGGTTAAATACTGCAGAGAAAGGGCAGTTAACATTATGGTTTAACAAAGAAAATATCAGTGCACGTAGCTACCGCGATGAAATTTCTCCACGTTGGTATCATCTGTGGTTTGGCTTACCGCTGTTTCCCGAGTAGAATAGTGCGCTTACATTAAGTCTGGTAATTAAAAGTATGAATGATAAAGACCTTTCGACAAAACAAACTTTTCGCCGCTTATGGCCGATTATTGCGCCTTTTAAAGCGGGCTTAATTGTTGCAGCAATTGCTCTTATTATAAACGCTGCTGGCGATGCGTTTATGATTTCGTTATTAAAACCTTTATTGGATGAAGGTTTCGATAAAGCCGATAACGATGTATTAAAATGGCTCCCACTCGCCGTATTAGGTTTAATGGTTGTCCGTGGTGGTTCTAGTTTTGTCTCAACTTATTGTGTTTCTTGGGTTGCAGGTAAAGTTGTGATGAATATGCGCCGTAAACTTTTTGGCCATATGATGGGAATGCCAGTGAGTTTTTTCGACCAACAATCCACGGGAACGCTTTTATCTCGAATTACCTATGATTCAGAACAGGTTGCGTCTTCATCTTCAGGTGCATTAATTACAATTATCCGTGAAAGTGCTTATATCATCGGCTTATTTACGATGATGTTTTACTATAGCTGGCAATTATCACTCATTTTGATTGTTATCGCGCCTATCGTGTCCATTACTATCCGAATTGTTTCTAAGCGTTTTCGTAAGATCAGTAAAAATATGCAAACAGGTATGGGGCATGTCACTGCAAGTGCGGAACAAATGCTAAAAGGGCACAAAGAAGTTTTAATTTTTGGTGGTCAAAAAGTTGAAACTGAGCGTTTTTATAAAGTTAGTAATAATATGCGCCGCCAAAATATGAAGATGGTGACCGCGTCGGCAATTTCAGACCCCATTGTGCAGCTGATTGCCTCATTTGCCCTTGCATTCGTTTTGTATGCAGCAAGTTTTCCTGATATTCGCGATGAACTCACCTCTGGTACTATTGCCGTTGTTTTCTCATCTATGTTTGCATTGATGCGCCCGTTAAAATCATTAACGAACGTCAACGCGCAATTTCAGCGTGGAATGGCAGCTTGCCAAACGTTGTTTGCTATCTTAGATTCCGAACAAGAAAAAGATGAAGGGACTAAAGTTCTCAAGGATGTGAAGGGTAATATCAAATTTGAGAATGTAACTTTTACTTATGCAACAAAAGATCATCCTGCATTAGATGATATTTCTTTTACTTTGCCAGCAGGAAAATCCGTTGCGTTAGTTGGACGTTCAGGCTCTGGTAAATCGACAATTGCCAACCTAATCACGCGCTTTTATGACATTGATAAAGGTTCTATCCAAATTGATGGCCATGATATTCGTGATTACACACTGTCATCATTGCGTAGCCAAGTTGCTCTTGTATCGCAACATGTTTACCTTTTTAACGATACGATAGCGAACAATATTGCTTATGCAACGGATGGAAGCTATAGCCGTGAGCAAATTGAAAAAGCGGCTGAAATGGCTTATGCCATGGACTTTATTGCTAAGCTTGATAAAGGGTTAGATACCGTTATTGGTGAAAACGGTGTCATGCTTTCAGGTGGACAACGCCAGCGTATTGCAATTGCACGTGCTTTATTACGTGATGCACCAATTTTGATCCTTGATGAGGCGACATCAGCACTTGATACAGAATCAGAACGTGCAATCCAAGCTGCACTTGATGAGTTACAGAAAAATAGAACATCATTGGTAATAGCGCACCGGTTATCAACAATTGAAAATGCAGATGAAATTTTAGTTGTACAAGATGGTCATATCATTGAGCGTGGAACACATACATCGTTGCTAGCGCAAAATGGGGCTTATTCTCAATTACATAGTATTCAATTTAAACAATGATAGAACGTATTTGGTCCGGCAAATCATGGCTGTATGTATTACTATTGCCGTTATCTTTTCTTTATGGATTGATAGCAATAATACGCCATGCAGCTTATAAAGTCGGACTAAGTCGCTCTTGGAAAGCACCAATACCTGTGGTTGTGGTGGGAAACCTCACAGCTGGAGGTAATGGCAAAACGCCAGTGGTAATCTGGTTGGTTGAGTCGCTGGTAAAAGAAGGCTATCGAGTGGGGGTGGTGTCTCGTGGTTATGGTGGAAAAGCAGAGAGTTACCCACTTGTTCTTGATGAAAATACGCCAACAACAGCTGCTGGTGATGAGCCTGTTCTAATTTACCATCGTACTAAAGCCCCCGTTGCAGTAGCCCCTAAACGTAGTGATGCAGTCAAAGCACTTCTGGCCGTGCACGAATTGGATGTGGTCATCACTGATGATGGTTTGCAGCATTATGCATTGCAACGTGATTATGAAATCGTTGTGATTGATGGTCAGCGTCGTTTCGGTAATGGGTGGTGGCTACCTGCTGGGCCCATGAGAGAACGAGCGGGGCGTTTAAATAGTGTGAATGCATTAATTGTCAATGGTGGACAGCCAGAGGGGCGTGAAGTATTGATGACCCTAGAAGGTGACACTGCGGTTAATATTGTGACTTCAGAAAATCAGCCTGTTAACCAGCTTCAATCAGTAGTTGCAATGGCTGGAATTGGGCATCCGCCTCGTTTTTTTGCCTCTTTAGAGCATAAAGGGCTTACGTTGATGAATACCCACGCTTTTGCTGACCACCAAGATTATGAGCAAAAACAACTTGCTGCTCTTGTTAAACCTACCCAAAGCTTACTGATGACTGAAAAAGATGCCATTAAATGCCGCTCATTTGCACAGCCAAATTGGTGGTTTTTACCTGTAAAGGCGCAATTATCATCCAATGGTGAGCAAAAAATCCTAAGTGAAATAAAAAAACTTATCACAAATAACAAAAATGCTTGCCACTAACACTTCACTATGATAATAATATCGCCACTGTGATATAGGTCTAATTATTATGTATCTAGATACAATACAGTAATAATTGGATTTTATACTAGCTTAATTTCACGCTCCGTTCTTTAGTTAGTCTTCATATCCTCGCACATCAACGCTGTTAAATCGTTGTTACTTAGTTTTGTCATCATAATGTCAAAATAGACTGTTAACTTCACAGTAGATGCGTGGTGCCTGAAATCTACATTTGCGGGCGTTATAAAAGATGCACATTAATTTAGTGCATGAATTGGTAAAAGTTTAATTACTCTTTAATGTATTAATAGATCGGCAATATATAAATGGGAAGCAAGAAAGAGTAATGATACAAAAATAAAAAGGTATTGTTCTTAGAACAAAAGGAGTTTTAATATGAATTTTCAATTACATATGGGTCGAGTTAAATGGTTTGACGCAAAAGAAGGTTACGGTTTTATTTCACCTTTTAATGGTGGAGATGATGTATTTGTGACAACAAAATCAATTGCTAATAAAAAAATTAAATCATTGTTTGAAGGTCAAAACGTTGAGTTTTCCTTAACTCGTAGTTCCGATGGCATAACGGCTGCTGACGTTATTGCTTACTAAATAAAAACAGCACAATTTCTCCTGCTTTCATCCTCTCATCTTCGCAGGCGATCTTAATCAGAAAGATTAAAGTTAACGGTGATATCTGCATGTGATATCCTGACTCTAAGTGAGTCAAATCCATTCGGGAGAAAACATGGATCACCGTTTACTTGAAATCATTGCCTGCCCTGTTTGCCATGGCAAATTAAGTTACAACAAAGAACACCTCGAACTTATCTGTAAGTTTGATCATCTGGCCTATCCCATTCGAGATGGCATCCCCGTTTTACTCGAAAACGAAGCGCGCCAAGTCTCATTAGATGAAGGACAATAATCGCCATGTTTACGGTTATTATTCCTGCGCGTTATGCATCAACCCGTTTACCTGGCAAGCCGCTGGCTGATATCCATGGTAAACCGATGGTTGTTCGAGTGATGGAGCAAGCCATTAAATCAGGTGCAGACCGAGTGATTGTCGCAACAGACCACCAAGATGTGGCGAATGCGGTCATTGCTGCGGGTGGCGAAGCGTGTATGACTAACCCTGATCACCAATCAGGTACAGAAAGATTAGCTGAAGTTATTGATACATATGGCTTCTCTGATGATGAAATCATTGTGAATGTACAGGGTGATGAGCCGTTAATTCCGCCTGAAATTATTAGCCAAGTTGCTCATAACCTTCAAGGCAGTAAAGCGAATATGGGCACTCTAGCTGTACCAATTCATGATGCACATGAAGCTTTCAACCCAAATGCAGTGAAAGTGGTGACAGATCATGAAGGGTATGCATTGTACTTTTCCCGTGCAACGATCCCTTGGGATAGAGACAATTTTGCGAAAAACCATGATTCGATAGGTGATTTTTTCTTACGCCATATTGGTATCTATGCTTATCGTGCAGGCTTTATTCGCCGTTATATTCATTGGGAAGCGAGCCCGCTAGAGAAAATCGAAATGCTTGAGCAACTTAGAGTGCTTTGGTATGGCGAAAAAATTCATGTGGACGTTGCAAAAGTGACACCGGGGGCAGGTGTTGATACACCAGAAGACCTAGAGTTGGTGAGAAAACAATTCTTATCATAGGTATTTATTCGCTTTTACCAATGGCATGATGCGATAAAAAAGGCGTAACCTTAATGAGTTACGCCTTTTTGTTTTTATTCGGAAACAACTAACTCAGGTGTGCTGAGTGATTCTTCCAAGGCTTGAGTATTGTCAGGCTTTATATGCCACCAAATCGTGCCAATAAACTCGTACCAAGCTCGCTCGCTATGGCTGAAGTAATAGGATGAAGGAATATATTTTTCCCATGGATTAATACCACTGCTAATGGCTAATTGATTTGCAGGGGCTGGATAAGGCTGCATACCTCTATCGGTGAACATTGTAATAGCCCTTGGCAGATGGTTAGCGGATGTCACAAGTAAAAATGGCGCTTTACCAATGATTTTCTCAACCTCGTAAGCCTCTTCTTGTGTATCTTTGGGGTCAGTGAGTGGGATTGTATCTGACTCAGGAACACCCAATGACTGTGCTACGTTAGCTGCAACTTCGGCACTGCTCATCGTGCTGTTGGCTTTTCCGCCTGTGAATATCAGTTTGCTCCCAGGGTGTTTAAGATATAAACGCACGCCTTCGGTGACCCTTGGCAGGCTGTTATTTAATAAATTGGCGCTTGGGCTCCAATCAGGGTTATAGGTAAAACCACCGCCTAAGACTACGATGTACTTGATATCATTTGGTGGGTTTTCTGTGATTAATTCATAGCGTTTATTGTATTTACCCTCAATAGGGGCGAGCAAGCTATCTGAAACGGGTTGTAAACCAAGTAGCGCTATTAACACTAAGCTCGCGGTTGTTAAGCTTTTCCCCCATTTTTGCCAGCGAGTAAACCACAGTAAAAGCAGCCCGATAGCCCCAATGATGAGCAATAGTGGCAATGGCATCAAAAGTGAGCCAATGTACTTCTTTAAGAAAAATAACATAATCAAGCCTATATTTAGGGGACTAACCACTGCCAATACTCGGTATGAGTCTGGCAAATTTGCTACATAAGACAACGAAAATTAGCGTTAATAATGCCAAAATGAAATTCGCTGAGCAAAAAAAACTACTATGCAAAAATATAGCTATTATCTGTTATAATTTACGTTTCAATTGTCGCCAACATCTTGTGTGATAAGCACAATACTCAGTGATAATATTCATGATTAGATAAATTTTCATCAAAATATGGATGAAATTGGCTAATTTTGAATGTTTTTGCGACAAATTGACCCATAAATATGCTGTAAATGACGAATGATAGGCAACTGGATAGCACATGGCAGACCGCAACTTTGATGATATTGTCGATAAATTTGCAAAAAATATCTACGGAACGACCAAAGGCAAAATACGTGAAGCGGTGGTTTGGCAAGACTTAACTCAACTATTAGAGACCCAGTTTAAGGGAAAAACGCTACGGATCCTTGATGCAGGTGGCGGAGAAGGCCATTTTTCGCGCAAATTAGCGGCATTAGGTCATCAAATCATACTTTGCGATTTATCCGAAGAGATGTTGGAACGTGCTCGTGAGTTAGCCAAAGAAGAGGGAATTATTGGTAACATGCAGTTTGTCCATTGTGCAGTACAAGATATTGCACAATATGTTGATGAACCAGTTGACCTTGTTCTTTTTCACGCGGTTCTTGAATGGATTAGCGATCAAAAATATGCAATTGAACAGCTGGCAGATATAATCAGACCAGAAGGCGTATTTTCTGTCATGTTCTATAATGCAAATGGCTTGGTTATGCGTAATGCGATTTTAGGTAATTTTCATCTTGCAACACCGCATATCCAACGTCGGCGTAAACGTTCGTTGTCACCGCAAAAACCGCTATTTCCTCAGCAAGTTGATGAGTGGTTAGCAGAGTGTAAGATGGATATCTTAGGGAAAAGCGGTGTCCGGGTTTTCCATGATTATTTGCAAAGTCGGCAGTTACAGCAAAAAGATTTTCCTGCGTTGTTGGCGCTTGAACAACAATATTGCCGTGAGGAACCGTATATCAGCATGGGGCGCTACATTCATGTCATGGCACGCAAACAAATACAAAAGGACGATTTATGAGTGATTTTTCCCAGACCGTCCCTGAGCTCGTGTCTTGGGCACGAAAAAATGATTTTGCAATTTCACTTCCCGCTGAACGTTTAGCATTTTTACTTGCCGTTGCTGTACTGAATAGTGAGCGGGTGAATGGTGAGATGAGCGAAGTGGAATTGGTCGATGCCTTCCGTGAGGTTTGCAAAGGGTTTGAACAAACGACAGAGTCACTGGCGGTACGCGCAAATAATGCCATCAATGATATGGTACGCCAGAAAATATTTAACCGCTTTGCAAGTGATATTGTCGAAGGTAATGCAATTTATCGTTTGACACCATTAGGCATTGGTATTAGTGATTACTATATTCGCCAACGTGAATTTTCAACGTTACGGCTTTCGATGCAGCTTTCTATCGTTGCAGGGGAATTGCAACGTGCGGCAGAAGCTGCCGAAGAGGGCGGTGATGAGTTTTATTGGCATCGTTATGTTTTTGCTCCGCTAAAATATTCTGTAGCTGAAATCTTTGATAGCATTGATTTATCCCAGCGAATAATGGATGAGCAACAAAATTCCGTAAAAGAAGATATTGCAGCACTGCTAAACCAAGACTGGCAAGCGGCGATTGCCAACTGCGAACAATTATTGTCAGAAACCTCAGGAACTCTGAGAGAATTGCAAGATACGTTAGAGGCCGCAGGGGATAAACTACAAGCTAACTTGCTACGTATTCAAGAAGCGAACATGAATGCGCCTATATTTTCAGATATGGTTGATAGGTTAGTTTTTGATTTGCAAAATAAATTAGACCGTATTGTGAGCTGGGGGCAACAATCCATTGATCTTTGGATTGGCTATGATCGTCATGTTCATAAATTTATCCGTACTGCGATTGATATGGATAAAAATCGCATATTTTCTCAGCGGTTACGTCAATCCGTTCAACATTATCTCGACAGCCCTTGGGCACTCACTTACACCAATGCTGACCGATTATTCGACATGCGAGACGAAGAACTTGCCTTGCATGATGAAGAAGTCACAGGTGAGTTACCATCAGAACTGGAATTTGAAGAATTTAGCGAATTAAATGATAGGCTTGCAGAACTAATGGAAGCAGAACTCGCGTTCTATAAAACAGAGCAGCGTCCATTAGATGTTGGTCGTGTATTACATGATTACTTGCAGCAGTATCCGCAAAAACGTCATTTTGATGTGGCGCGAATTATTATTGATCAAGCTGTAAGATTAGGTATCGCAGAGGCTGATTTGGCGGGATTACCGGCAGAATGGCAAGCTATTAATGATCACGGAGCCAAGGTACAGGCACATGTCATCGACAAATATTGAACAATTTATGCCAGTTAAGCTGGCTCAAGCATTAGCTAACCCTATTTTTCCAGAGCTAGACAGCCAATTGCGTTCAGGTCGTCACATCAGCATTGATGACCTTGATAACCACGCATTTTTGATGGATTTTCAGGAAGCGTTAGAGCAATTTTACGCACGTTATAACGTTGAGTTAATCCGTGCGCCAGAAGGTTTTTTCTATCTGCGTCCTCGCTCAACCACATTAATCCCACGCTCCGTATTGTCTGAGTTGGATATGATGGTTGGGAAAATCCTTTGTTACCTCTATTTGAGTCCAGAGCGCTTAAGTAACCAAGGTATTTTTACCTCACAAGAGTTATTTGAGGAGCTGCTATCGCTGGCAGATGAAAGCAAATTATTGAAATTTGTTAATCAGCGCTCGACAGGGTCTGACCTTGATAAACAAAAATTGCAGGAAAAACTAAGAACCTCACTAAACCGTTTACGCCGTTTAGGCATGGTGCATTTTTTGCAAAATGATTCGAGTAAATTCATTATTAGCGAATCGGTTTTCCGTTTTGGTGCTGATGTGCGCAGTGGTGATAATCCGCAAGATGCCCAATTACGTATGATCCGTGATGGTGAAGCTATTTCCCTCGATGGTGAATTATCACTCAAAGACAGTGATGACGATGAAGTCGAAGATAGCCAAGACCCAGCAGAAAGTGATGAGGATGAAGAATAATGATTGAACGCGGAAAATTTCGCTCACTGACGCTGGTGAACTGGAACGGTTTTTTTGCTCGTACTTTTGACCTTGATGAGTTGGTGACTACACTCTCAGGGGGGAATGGTGCAGGTAAATCGACGACCATGGCGGCGTTTATTACCGCCATGATCCCTGATTTAACCTTGCTGCATTTTCGTAATACCACAGAGGCGGGTGCGACATCGGGTTCCCGTGATAAAGGCTTACACGGTAAATTACGTCCGGGTGTCTGTTATGCCATCTTGGATGTGCTGAACTCAAAACACCAGCGTGTCATGGTCGGGGTGCGCTTACAACAAGTCGCTGGGCGTGATAAAAAAGTCGATATTAAGCCATTTATGGTGCAAGGTGTGCCACTTGCCACTGTACCGACCGAAATTTTAACGGATGTGATTGATGGGCGTCAGGCCAAGGTTATTCCATTAAATGAGTTAAAAGAAAGACTTGAAGAGCAAGATGGCATTTTATTCAAGCAATTCAACTCGATAACTGATTACCACTCGATTCTGTTTGAATTAGGCGTATTGCCTAAACGCCTGCGTTCAGCAGGGGATCGTAGTAAATACTACCGTCTTATTGAAGCCTCGCTGTATGGCGGGATTTCAAGTGCAATCACGCGTTCATTACGTGACTATTTATTACCAGAAAACAGCGGAGTCCGTAAAGCGTTCCAAGACATGGAGGCTGCACTACGGGAAAACCGTTTAACCCTTGAAGCTATCCGCGTTACTCAATCAGACCGTGATTTATTCAAACATCTGATTAGCCAAGCCACAGACTATGTTTCTGCGGATTACATGCGCCACTCAAATGAACGACGCATTCACCTTGATGCGGCATTGGCGGCACGTAATGAACTCTACGCTAGCCGTAAACAACTCTGTGTTGAACAAGTTCGCAGTGTTGAAATGGCACGTGAATTAAATGAGCAAAATGGCTCGTCAACAGAGTTAGAGGCGGACTACCAAGCAGCAAGTGATCACTTAAACTTAGTGCAAGCAGCCCTTCGCCAGCAAGAGAAAATCGACCGTTATCAAGCTGATATCGAAGAGCTGACATATCGCCTTGAAGAACAAAGTGAAGTTGTTGCACAAGCGACAGAATCACAAGAGGAATTTGAAGCACGTGCTGAAGCGGCGGAAGTTGAGGTTGATGAATTAAAAAATCAGCTCGCCGATTACCAGCAAGCGCTTGATGTACAGCAAACGCGCGCCATTCAATATCAACAAGCACTGCATGCGCTGAATCGTGCACGTGACCTATGTCAATTACCTGAATTAACCATCGATAATGCAGATGAATGGTTAGACACGTTTGAGGCCCGGGAACAGCAAGCAACCGAAGCCTTATTGGCACTTGAACAAAAAATGAGTGTAGCAGATGCTGCACACAGCCAATTTGAGCAAGCCTATCAACTCGTTAAGAACATGGTGGGTGAGGTGAGTCGCAGTGATGCTTATCAACAAGCGCGTGCATTATTGCGTGATTGGTCATCCCAGCAACATTTAGCTGAGCGTGTTCAACCTTTACGTATGCAACTCTCTGAATTACAACAGCGTTTAAGTAGCCAGCAAAATGCAGAAAGGTTACTCGCTGAGTTTTGTAAACGCCAAGGACAGAGCTATGAGCCCGATGAGCTCGATGCCTTAATGGCAGAGCTTGAAGCTCAGCAAGAAGAATTAAGTGTTGGTGTAAATGAAAGTGGTGAACGACGCATGCAAATGCGCCAAGAGCTTGAACAAATTCGTCAGCGTATTGCTCAGCTTTCAGCGAAGGCTCCTGCGTGGATTGTTGCTCAAGAAGCGTTAACGCAACTGAACGAACAATCGAGCGAGGCATTCGATTCAAGTACCGCTGTTACTGAGTTTATGCAGCAATTGCTCGAACAAGAGCGCGAAATTACTGTTGAACGTGATGAAGTTGCAGCCCAGCGTCGCGATCTTGAAAAACAAATTGAGCGTTTAAGCCAGCCAAGTGGGGCAGAAGACAGCCGCATGTTAGCGCTGGCAGAGCGTTTCAATGGTGTTTTACTGTCTGAAATCTATGATGATATTACCATTGAAGATGCCGCTTATTTCTCAGCGCTATACGGCCCAGCTCGCCACGGTATCGTGGTACAAGACCTTGATGTGGTTCGTAGCCAGCTGGATTCACTACAAGATTGCCCAGATGATGTGTATTTCATTGAGGGAGACCCATCTTCTTTCGATGATAGCGTTTTTGATGCTCAAGAGTTTGAAAATGCCGTTTTAGTACGTTCATCTGAGCGCCAATGGCGTTATTCGCGCTACCCTGAATTGCCACTGTTTGGCCGTGCAGCGCGTGAAAGTCATTTAGAGTCGCTCACAGCAGAACGTGATGAACTCGCAGAGCGTTATGCGACACTCTCTTTTGATGTGCAAAAAATTCAGCGTGCACACCAAGCATTTAGTCGCTTCATTGGCCAACATATTTCCGTGGCGTTTGAAAGTGATCCTGAAGCTGAAATTCGGACATTAAATCAAAAGCGTACTGAACTTGAACGTGCATTAAGCCAATATGAAGAACAAACTTCGCAGCAACGCCAGCAGTTTACTCAAGGTAAAGAAAGCTTAGCTTCTTTGAATCGCCTCTTACCTCAAATGGGGTTACTGCTCGATGAAACCTTGGCGGATAGAGCGGAAGAAATTAGCGAAGAGCTGATTGAAGCAGAAGAAGCGGCACATTTCCTGAATAAACATGGACATGCGTTAGAAAAATTAGAGCCGATTGTGACAGTATTGCTCAGCGATCCTGAGCAGCACGACCAATTGCGTAAAGATTATGATACTGCAAAACACACACAGCAAAATGCGAAACAGCAAGCCTTTGCTGTGGTTGAAGTTGTCCAGCGCCGTGCTCACTTTAGTTACAGTGACTCGACAGGTATGGTCAATGAAAATGCCGACTTAAACGAAAAATTACGCCAACGTTTAGAACAAGCGGAAACAGAACGTACACGTGCTCGTGAGCAATTACGTCAGCACCAAGCTCAATCTGCTCAATATCACCAAGTTTTTGCTTCATTACGTAGCTCTTTTGAAACGAAGCAAGAAATGCTGAAAGAGCTAGAAGCTGAAATGCAGGAAATCGGTGTTAAAGCCGACCCAGATGCGCAAGAACGGGCTCGGATTCGTCGTGATGAATTACATCAACGAGTAATGGAAAATCGTAGTCGTATTAATCAGTTAGAAAAGCAGCTAACACTATGTGAAGCTGAAATGGATAACTTACAAAAACGTCTACGCAAACTCGAAAAAGATTATTACCAGCTGCGTGAGCAAGTCGTTTCGGCGAAAGCGGGTTGGTGTGCAGTAATGCGTTTGGTGAAAGATAACGGTGTTGAACGCCGCTTACACCGTCGTGAACTTGCATATACCGATGGTGACAGCCTGCGTTCAATGTCGGATAAGGCGCTAGGGGCCCTACGTCTAGCTGTGTCAGATAACGAGCATTTGCGTGATGTTTTACGTCTATCGGAAGACCCAAAACACCCAGAGCGTAAAATTCAGTTCTTTATTGCCGTTTATCAGCACCTACGTGAGCGTATTCGCCAAGATATCATTCGCACTGATGACCCGATTGATGCGATTGAACAAATGGAAATTGAGCTTGCACGTTTAACGGAAGAATTAACAGCACGTGAGCAAAAACTGGCCATTAGTTCGAAAAGTGTGGCGAATATTATCCGTAAAACAATTCAACGTGAGCAAAACCGCATCCGTATGCTTAACCAAGGGTTACAGGCTGTGGCATTTGGTCAGGTTAAAGGGGTACGTCTAAACGTCAATATTCGCGAAAGCCATGCACTGTTATTGAGCGTGCTATCGGAAGAAAGTGAGATGCACCAAGACTTATTTACTAGCCAACGTTTAACGTTCTCTGAAGCTATGGCAAAACTGTATCAGCGTCTGAACCCACAAGTGGATGTTGGGCAGCGTTTACCACAAACTATCGGGGAAGAGCTGTTAGATTATCGTAACTATTTAGAGTTAGATGTAGAGGTTAATCGTGGCTCAGATGGTTGGTTAAAAGCAGAAAGTGGTGCGTTATCAACAGGTGAAGCTATCGGAACAGGGATGTCAATTCTTGTGATGGTAGTACAAAGTTGGGAAGAAGAGTCACGGCGTTTACGAGCTAAAGATATTATTCCTTGCCGTTTATTATTCTTAGATGAGGCTGCACGCTTAGATGCTAAGTCAATAGCAACGCTATTTGAGCTGTGTGATAGGCTAGAGATGCAATTGATTATTGCAGCGCCGGAGAATATTAGTCCAGAAAAAGGGACAACCTATAAATTGGTTCGTAAAGTGATTGGTAATAATGAGCACGTACATGTTGTTGGTCTAAAAGGGTTTGGGCAAGAGACTCCTAATACAGTAACACCAGCATTACAGTAATTAGTTATCTAAATAAAATGAAGGCCGATATTTATTTTTAAATATCGGCCTTATTACATTTGATGAAAGCTATTTTTGATTATTTACAACTCCTTTTCCCTGTTGAATTAAATCACAAGTACCAAGTTATCTAATTTTTTTAATAATATACCAAAGTGCTAAATTTATTGGCAATTATTTAGATAGTTTCGAAATAGTATGAATAAAATCAATAAATCCTGGAGTTTGATATCTGGACATAAACCTATATCTAATTTAAGTCATAAATACAAGGTGAATCCTACCATATAAAATTAATTATTATTAATTTCATACATAAACTCAATTGAATCTATTGCCGATATAGTTGACTAAAAAATACTTCAATAAGTAGTGTTTATTTCAAACTGGTAATGTATTTATATTTAATATAAATATTGAACTCTATCCTATAATATTGTTTTTAATGTTAAATGGTTTAACTAATATGATTATTAATTGTAATATTGTTTTGCTAATTGTTTTATTTCAGCATTTTTGTTCATTTTAAATTATATGGGGATTTTTAATAATGGGTAATATTGTAGATGGTGTTGATTTCTCACAAACTCAATTTATTGAATATTTTACAAGTGATGAAAATAGGGGCATCTATTCGACTGTATTTAATGAATATGGTTTGGATTTTTCTAAATTGCCTGGATATTGTTATGGTTTTTCAAGTTCATTTTTGACATATGCTGCAAAAGATAATGGTGAAAAATTCTTGCGAATGTTGAATCATTTAAATTATGTGCTAACTAATAATGAACGCAAATCAGTACACTTGAATAAAATAAAACAAGATGCACTAAAAATACATGCGAAAGAGATATTAGATTATTACATGCTAGATGTCATAACGACCCAAAATTTTAATGAAAAAGGTATGTTATATAGCGATTATGTCGAAAATTTATTAGGTGTTGACCTTGTTACAAAAAAAAGAAACTTCATTGAATATGTAGAAGAAATTTTTGAATATAACCATCTTTTAGCATTGAATAAAAATATAGAAAATAGTGATTATTATGATTACTTAAACAATGGAATTAAAATTAAAACTAAAAAATATTGGGAGGCGTTACATGCAGAGCCATCATTTTTTGAAACAAATGATGGAAAGGCAGTTTTATCAGATCCACTATTCATAAAGTTAAAAAATAAATTTAACTCTAAACTAAAATTAATTGATGAAAATTTTAACCATTCAGATATAACCTTTTTTGTGGATGTAATAATCACAGATGTTCAAAGAGATCTTTATTTAGAGTTGGAAAGTTATAATAGAAAAAGAGGAATTGCAAACTCAAGGGAAAATATAAGCAATTATGGGAATCAAGGTTTATATGAAATTAAGTTAAGTGAATTAAGTTCTAGTTTGATGGAGCATACTCGTAATAGTAAAGAGCCCTTTTTATGCCATTTTTCATCAGAGCAACACTCAATGGCGATCAGTGTTAATTATGATTATGAAAATAAAAATTGGAAATATAGATTCTTTGATCCTAATGCGGGAATTTATATGGCCGATGAACATCAAGTATTTGTTGATTTTATAGAGCACTTTATCACTATGAATAAAGACAATTATAATTTTAGTTCATTTGAGAATGGTGAGCATAAAGTTTATATTTCTATAGTTGGAAATTCTGCAACTCAAAGTGATAGAGGAAAATTTAAAGGAATAGAAGCTAAAAGACTAAGGGACCTAGAAATAAAATTATTAATAGAAAGAAAAGAAATAATTGAAGATAATGAATTAAGTATAAAGCTAATTTATACAGGCTATAATGAACAAAAAAATATAATAGAAGCTCAAGTTACAGTTAATGGTAAGATAATTACTATTTTTTCAGATGTTATGGAATTTACTGATTTGTTCGATAAGTTGAAATCTAGCAAAGATTTATTAAAGACAATAGAGGGGGATATATTCATTTCTAAAAATGAATATAAAGTATATCGTGTTAACCACAGATTTAATATTAATGAAGATAAAAAAATTGAACAGTATATTGATAATAACAAGGTGATAGCTAAATTAGATACAGATTTCTTTGACACACATATTAATCATATGAAAGAGGATCGATTGCTTACCTTAGCTGGAGAACAATCAGCGAGTACCGAAAAAATTGACTCCTGGCTTGACCCATATGAAATATACCAAGCAGAGCGTGCTAAAGATGCTGATCCTGACAGGGCAAGAAAGCCCACTGAGTATAGTTATAATGTCATTGTTCAAATTGAAGGGGATGAGGTATCAAGTAAAGCGACTGCGCATGCTTTCTCTAAACACCCAGATAACTCAATGATTATTCAATATGACATAAAGTCTCGTCAATATAAAATAATTCATGGTGAAATTAACCGACTTAATTCAGATAGGGTCAGATGGATAACTGTTGGTCACGGTGGTTATATCGGTGGCGGTAAGCCAACTTTATATGGAAAGAATACACCTGAACAATTTGCGGAAGGAATGAGTTATTTACGTAAAAAAATATTAAATAGTCAAAGTCCAGATAAATTAGTGTTAATTGGTTGCAATTTAGGCCGAGGAGGAGTTAGTGAAAACTTTGCATTTGGTGTCACTGGAGCCCTCGCTGAAAAAGGCATGAAGATGCCTATTATTGCCTATAATCGAAAAGTAAGTGTTATTTATATGGGTAATAAGTTGATCGTGCCTGATGACACGGTATTAGACTCAATAACCACTAAACACTTCAAGCAAACCTATCAATTTGACCCGAAAATATTGGAAATTAACATTAATAATAAACTAGGAGCCGTCTATTTTATTGATGAGCTACGTCGCGGTGAAATAGATTTTAAACAGTTAATAGACAATGAAAATCATTTTATGTTTGAGGGGTTAGGTATGATTCCTGGGATAGATTCATTTGCTAGTTTTAGGGACGGTGACTCATATAATATAGACTTTAATTTGCTAAGAAAAGTAGCTTACAATCCAGAAGGTTATAAACAATTTATCGATGAGGTGGCAAAACATAAAGGGGAGCTGCCTGATGACTTTCATGCCTATTTTTCTAATAAATTGCGTAAGCTAGATACACCAATATGGGAAATGGTTGATGCGGACTATATAAAAAATAACCCTTTAAGAAATCGGGGGCAGGATGGTTCATTCATTACTGTCGTAATACGCTTGACAGGAGAATCTAAAGGGCTAGATATGGCGCAGAGGTTAGCAAGGTCAGAACCTGATAACGTCATGATTATTCAGGCAGACCCTAACCTAGAACAATGGGATATGAAGCAATGGAATTTAGAATATGGTTCGGTTTCTAATTTACAGAGCAAAGAAAAACCCGTTAGATGGGTTTTGATTGGTGACTCTGATATGGTTATCAAAACAAATAAAAAATTACACTCTTTATTAGCAAATATACGAGACGAATACCCGTTTATTAATCCTAAGCAAATTTTATTCCAAGGGATTGATACAACAATGGTTACTACGGCTGGAGATCACAAGCAGTTTACTAATGACTTATCAACGAAGCTTAAAGAGTTTGGTTTTGACTCGCAAGTAATCTCAAAATTAACATTCCAACCGGTATCTAAACCGATATCTCAGCCAGTAGCCACAAACCATATGCAGCCAGCGCTTACAGCCAATAATAATCATGAATATTTGAGCACATTACTTGAGAATATAGCACTTGAAAATACTGTAATCAAAGATATAAATATCACAGATCATCCTTATTTAGCTAATTACTTTACGGATTCTAATGGTCAGCTTGATATTAAAAAATTAAAAATTGCAATTTATGATCCTTTAGTTAGTCCTAAAGTAAACGAATATTTAAATCAAGCAAAAAACGAAGATTTAACGCAGTGGAATAGTCTATTTAAATCGAAGCCATTAGGTTCACTACAAGAGCAAGCAGGTAATATTAATAGAATATTAGTCTCTATTCAAAATGATCTATCGTACATTAATAAATTAAGCGAAGATTCTATTGAACAATTGAGGGTGTTATTCCCTGCTATTAATGGATTCGATAAAGGAAAAGTGCTCGCGTTATCGACTGACCGCAATGCCTTCATGTTACTAAGCCTTGATTTAAAAAATTTTAGTCAACTGAATCCTTATAATTTTGACTCAGAAGACGCTCCTTTAAAAGGGCTGTTATTGGACAAAGCCTTATCATTATATCAAGAAAATAATAGGCAGAGGCAGCAGCAATTTAATCAGTTAATAAATAATACGAAAAATAACTCCAATGGAAGTGAAGTTAATTTAATTAACCATGGAATGATTAGACAACATGGCTATTCAGAAAATCTAGACAAAAAGTTAGGGCTTACCTATGGTTTGGAATCATTATTAGGCGATATTGATTCAGCTCGAATTTTGATGAAAAGAAAAGCATTTTTAGAGCAGCAGCAAAACGAAGGCTTATTAAGCAATAGTGAAGAGGTGTTACTAAAGAAACTAGAACAGTATTCAAGCCATATTGATAGAGGATTGAGCGATACGGGTATTTTGGTGGAAGACCTACATCTGTCCAATATTTTAACGGCAGAGCTATCTGATGTAGAGCTGCGTAAGGGCGCAATATATTTATTAAAAGGAGAGTCGGCCACCTATACAGTAACATATAAACTTCAAGATGGTATTTATCAATATAGCTTATTTGATCCGAGCGGTATTCAAATTCAAGTTAAACAACAAAATAAAAGGCAAGCCAAGAGTGATTTTAGAAAAGTATTAACGAGCTATTTAAATGAGGAAATTTCTATTGAAAATGGGAAATGGGTATCACGGGCAAAGCATGCTGGCTTTATAGTTGACAGTAATGGTGAGCCAAGAGGAACGATCGTATTTATTGACCCTCTCTCTACTGATCTTAAAGAACGTATGAGCCTCTATAGTCAGCAACGAAACGATATTATTAATCATACAGATTTTAATGAACCTAAAAATAGTTGGATTAATATTAAAGGTGAAGACATATCGCTAGCTAAATTGCAGAATTTAGGGACTACAATTGATGGAAAAGCGATAACAGTTGAAGAGACTAGAAGTGAAGGTTGGTCAAATAAAATTCGTTTTAATGCGCAAAGCCTTGCAGCTGAATTAACTT
Source organism: Providencia sp. SP181 (assembly GCF_050446505.1). Taxonomy (NCBI): domain Bacteria; kingdom Pseudomonadati; phylum Pseudomonadota; class Gammaproteobacteria; order Enterobacterales; family Morganellaceae; genus Providencia; species Providencia sp. SP181. The sequence goes on along the minus strand of NZ_JBBPXM010000004.1, from coordinate 145,206 downwards.
TATTGAGCGGTAGCGACTCAGATCTCGCCTTTCTAAAAGCACTGAGTCTGCAATTAAATGATACCGATATAGCAGATATTGTAGAGTATGATGCAGACTTTCGCGATACTGCAATATTAAAAAAACAATTAAAATATCTAGCAAAATTTAAAGACGCTAATGGAATAAAGTTTACGCCAAAACATATCGAAAAATTAAGAGGATATGGCGTGAAATTACCTCCTTTTCAAAAATTCGGTAATCGACTTGGTCAGGTTATGGGCGGGGTAGGTATTGGGCAGACTTTAGTGAGCATTTATAGCATTATTGATAGGCTAAATAACCCTGATATTACAGAAGATGAATATGATGAGCTAAAAAAACAGTTATACATCACATGCGGTTCGGCATTAGCCAATTATGGTGACATGATTGTTCAACCAGTTCTATTGAAAATGGCTGGAAACAGTTCTTCGCTGGTAAGATCTCGTTTGGCGATGGGAGTACTTATTGTATTTAATTTAGTTGGGATGGGATTTGATGCATACCAAGCCTACGATAACTTATCGAAATTAGAAAGTGTCTCTGATCCAAAACAGCGAGAAGACTTAATCGTTAATGCCTCGCTTTCCATTGCTAGTTTTATTGTCAATGGCATTGTTATTATTAGTATTTTAGCAGCTTCTTCAACAATCCCCGTAGCTGGTTTAGTTATAGGTGCAATTTTAATGATTGGCGGATGGATCTATAATGGGATAAGGGCAGTTGAAAATATTAAAGAACAAATAGATATTAGTTGGGATCGTGAATTAGAAGAGGGGATCAGAGGCGCATTTGGTTTACCCCCGACGATTCGAACTCAACAAGAAATAATGAATAAAAACTATATAGCCTTATTCATGCATAATGAGTGGCTAGAGTCTTTAAATACATTTGAACAGCTTTTTGAGGATTTAGGTTTTAGTCATCACTTAAAAGTAATGGAAAAACCTATTACTGAGAATGAAGAAAGATTTTATTTAGTTGATGAAGATGATAACTATTTTGGAGGGCCTCTTGGTGATGTTCATCTTGGACACGGATTTTCAGAAATAAAATACCTTAAGCGGGGAGCTCCTACTTATAGTTGGAGAGAAGCGGATATATTACAAAGGAATTATCATTTACAGCTAAATGGCCATATTCGGGCGATAAGACCTGATGAAGACGCATCCCGTAAATATGTCAAGCAATTGAGTAAAGTGAAAGGCCTAAAACAAGTTGGCTCAGAACCGACAAGTGAGTGTTACTTTTTTAATGTGGGCTACAAGAACCCATTATTAGATAGATATAATGCTAAGCATGGAATTGAACAGCACTATTATCAAATTCCTTTTAAGCAGCAATTTAAACTATCAGCTCAAAAGCAAATGAATCTATATATTACAAAAGGGGGATACAGCCATTTTAAAGAAAGCATAACGCAGGTTTCTGATGATGCGCCTAATGGTATGACTATTGAGGGGGGAAATATTGATGAGATTACTTTGAGTTTAAATAATATTTTTTCAAAAGGTATTAGTATTGATACTGCTACTGGCGATGATGTCGTTATTGGTAAGAAAAATAAAATGAACGCATTTCAAATCTCTACAGGAGAAAAATATCTTGTAGGAGGAAATAAGACAGATTATTTTTATTTGAATGATAGTGACATTAACTCATTGAAATCGGCTGGAAATGAACCGACTAAATATTTAGATGGCCTTTTAGGTCAAGACACTCTAATGATGAGTGAGCCGATTTTTGGTTATAGCGTCCATGTTAATTTAAATGAGCATCGTGTGACTTATCGAAATGATAAAACAGGAGATACTATCAATGTTGCAAATATTGAAAATATTGAAAATATTATTTTATTCAATAAGTCTAATGATGAAGTTCATGGTGATGAACAACAAAATATTATTGATGTAGGAGCTGGAAAAGATAAAGCATATGGGTATGGCGGTAATGACCGGTTGATACTTGTGGAAGGTGAGGCTCATGGGGGGGATGGTGATGACAGTTATTATATTCGACGTTTTGATTGGACAAGACATGCCCCATATTTTTATCGGACACGTACAAAGTACAATCGAAAGAATAAAAATTTTGTAGATGTTCCCTATATAAACCCTGAGTACTTTAAGATAAATGAACATAAAAAAGTGTTCGTGTCTATAAATGAAGATAGCCAGTCAGTTAGCTCTATAGATATCGAATATACCTTAGATGAAATATCTGCTGTTTATATAGAAAATAATCATTTGTATATCAAGTTATCATTAGAGCCTGAAAATAAATTAGGCCATACATTTACTAATGTAAAAAGTGAAGTCACTATCGAATTAAGAAATGCTTATTCGACAACGGCAGATGGTAGAAAGTTACAACATAGTTATAATATAACCACTCGTGATGGGTTTACGTTTAATAGTGAGTTAAAAACATTTTCAAATGAAGAGGATAAATCTATAAAAAAAGATTTGTTCAGTATTACTTATCTTCAAGATAATGATCAATTATCCCATTCCATAAATGATAATATTTATATTAATGAACAATCAAAAGAGATAACCATTCGTGGTGTTACCAAGCCATTATCCCCTTCTTGGGGGCATTTCTACGCTGCTGGAAAAGCGAAAAATTTTCAATATCAAGGAACTGATGAAAATAATCAAGTACAAGGGATTAGTGAAGGTGCTTTTATTACAGTTAGCTTAGGTCAGGATGTCTACCAAATAATTCCAACACTTTACAAAAATGGGGAAGTTATTTTTGATTTTTCTGAGGTAAAAGACCGTTATAGCAAAGAAGATAAAATCGTTTTGTTATTACCTACCGAAAATGCTTATTCATTTACTTTAGATGGAAAAATATTGAGAGTCAAAGATAAGTTAAATGAAGAGAAATTTAGAATAAGATTTGAGAATTTTGATGAAAGTATGAGTGATTCAGTCATTATACAAGATAAGTACAGTAATATATTCAAGCTAAAATTACAGCAAGAAGGCGGTACGATAGATAATATTGAGCAGGTAACCAAGCGCATTAATGATAATTATATTGTTACTTTACCTGCAGGTTACCTTTCTAATAAACCTGTCATCGCTGGTGAGGATGGCGATGATATTATTACTGACAGAAGTATGATGGGGCGTGTTATTTTAGGCGGGCGAGGTGATGATACGATAAAGGTTTTTGGTGGAAATAATGTTCTTTTAGGCGGTGAAGGGGAAAATAGCCTTAGCGGAGGAGAGGGGCATGACTTTCTACTTTCTAGTCAGGGAAATGACATTCTAATGGGAGGGAAAGGAAACGATCATTATTTAATTGATGGTAGTTATGAGGGGATGGTTTTCATTGATGATACCGAAGGATATAACCATATCCACCTTGTTAATTTTAGTGGTGAAACACAAGAGGAAGCAGATGAGAATGGCAATGTGTATCGTAGATATCGCTCTGATTTTGATAAATATGTTATCGTGAAATTCAAATCTGAAGAAAGGAATACACCTCAAATTCATATCTATCCACAGTTGACACCAAAACTACAAAAGTTGATGGAATATAATTCAGAATCATTAATAGGTGAATTAACCAAAGAGCTATCGAACACAAATAAAAGTGGGCAATTATCTACTTGGAACCCTGTTGAAAAGTTACATGGTATATTGGAAGGTATTCAAAAACCAATATCACTGACACCTAGAAGTGAATATTTACTCCTTGATTCTACGAATTCTAAGGGAAATTGGCTAGTAAATACCTTGGAAGGTGATGATACTGTTAATGATAAAAGCGGTGATGGTCGTATTATTATGGGTGATGGCGGATTTAAGCGGTTTTCAGCCGATGGCGGAAATAATGTGCTATATGGTGGTAAAGGTGAAAGCTCATTGGTTGCTGGTAGCGGTGATGATGTCCTGATTTCACTATCTGGCGATGATGTGTTAAATGGGATGGAAGGGGACGACCTTTATGTTGTAAATGGATATGGAGAGGGACATGTGGCTATTTATGCTACGCAAGGAGAAAATAAAGTCATTTTGGTAGGTTTTGATGGTGGCAAGCTAATTGAAGATAAACGGTCGAATGGCATTGTAGAATCAACATTGACCTCAAATACTGGGCGAGTCGTAACTATCTATTATCGTAACCATGAATACTCAGATAGCGATAGTGTGTCCGTAGAGTTTTATAAAGATAATAAAGATCTATGGAAAAATCATAGCGAATTAGTTGTCGATAGATTACTTCAAGTATTGGCGAGCAGTCGGGAAAAATATGAGAATAACCTAGATATGGCTTTGCCTGTACATGAACAAAGTAACTGGGCTCCTACCACTTATGTTGAGTCCTACTTAGCGAAAACATTTTAAGGTAGTGAAGGTAAAATAACCCTATAACTTTTATAAAAACGCTCAAGTCAATAGATTGAAATGAGCGTTTTTTTATTATGGTATCAGTCAATTTAAGTCCCATCATATGGGATTATGATTTAATAACTTGAGTGTACACCACTTGGTAAAATTATTGTTTAATTAATTTGAATAAAACAAGGTTTTTCAAACATATTTCCTCCTAATAAAAACCATTTTTTTTATATGGGAATTAGCTATTAAAGAAAGCTCTCAGTAAAGCTTTTAATTAAAATAAAATTCATCTATGTTTAAAGCGTAAAGTAGTCGGTTAGCCTGTTAAAAATGAAAATAATTCTTTTTATCATTTAATGATGACCTATCGATGTCTATCTGAAAAACAGAAAATTAGTCTATTCCTATAACATTACGGTTAAAATTAAATACAATAAAGCTGCAACTATAATAAAAACTATTTTTATCCATGTAGTAACTTAAGGTGGATGTATGGCAAAGAGAAGAGTGAAAGCTCTGCAAGTTTCAGTAATATGTGGGTTAATGGCATTCCAGTTTCCTGCATTTTCCAGTGATGAAAATACGCAGCAAAGTGTAACCGAAGCTTCACAGCCACAAGTTGTTGAAGTAAAAGAGACTTTAACGGTTACACCAACAGAGAGTATGGCAAAAATAGTGGCTTCACTTCCAGCTGATGTGAAACCCGTTTTTGCAGCGCAACTCGCTAAATTATATGCCGATAAGCAAATGAAACTTTTATGGCAAGATGAAACAGCGATTAGTCAATTTCAACAGCAAATAGCGGAACTTTCACTTTCTGGGGTTCAACCTCAGTTTGCGCAATGGCTATCCTTATTGGAAAATAACCAGCTTAGTGAGTTTGGTCGTGATGTGATTCTATCAGATGCGATGCTTGGTTATCTTCAATATCTCTCTTCTATTGAATCCAGTGGGCAATATTGGTTATATACGAATCGACCTTACAAAATCATTGCGCCTACAGCTGCACAAATAAAACCTTGGTTAGATGCTGTTGATTCTCAACGTCTAACTGAGTGGGTTAAAGCTCAAGCACCTAACCATCCAATGTATCAGCCGATGCGCAAAGAAATGCTTAAATTGCTGGCACAACCTGAAGATGAGTTAGAAATAACGAGTACGAAGACACTCAAACCAGGGCAATCCAGTGATGATGTGCTTGTATTACGTAAAATTTTACAGCGTGAAGGTTTGTTAGCCGATAGCATGACAGAAGATGTGGTTGAAACTGAAGCGCCTGAAACGTTAGCGCAAGTTGCAGAGCAAGCAACTGAACAGCCGACGGAAGTTGCTGTTACAGAGTCTGCAAAACCAACGAGAACAGCTTCGAAAGTTTATGATCAAGAACTGGTCAATGCCGTTAAAAAATTTCAATTACAGTATGGTTTAGAAGCCGATGGTGTGATTGGTAAAGGCACGCGGGTTTGGCTGAATATGAAGCCTGCGCAAAAAGCAGGATTGATGGCGTTGAATATTCAACGTTTGCGTATTATTCCTGCAAGTAGTGGCACTGGGATTTTGGTGAATATTCCAGGCTATTCGTTAGATTTCTATTTAAATGATGAAGTTATCCTAGATTCTAAAGTGATTGTGGGCCGTGCGGATCGCAAAACGCCAATTATGAGTAGCGCATTAAATAATGTGGTAATCAACCCGCCTTGGAGTGTGCCAACCAGTATGGCGCGTAAAGATATTGCACCAAGAGGAAAACAAGATCCAAGTTATTTTAGCCGTAAAGGGTATACTGTTTATTCAGGTTGGGGGGCAGATTCCTATGAAATTAACCCTTACTCAATCGATTGGGATAACATCACTCCAGCAAATTTCCCATACCGTATTAGACAAGCGCCAGGTCCAACCAATTCATTAGGGCGCTATAAATTCAATATGCCAAGTTCCGATGCCATTTACTTGCATGATACGCCAAACCATAGCTTATTTAACCGTAATGCGCGTGCGATAAGTTCAGGTTGTGTACGTGTCAATAAAGCGAGTGAGCTAGCCAGCATTTTACTTGGTGATGCAGGGTGGGAACAAAAACGTATTGATGGCGCATTGAAAGAAGGGTCAACACGTTACGTCAATATACCAGACAGAATTCCTGTGTATCTTTATTACCAAACAGCTTGGGTTGATAAAGACCAACAACCGCAATACCGTGCTGATATTTATCAATATGATAATGGTATTGATAATGTAGATACCTATCTGCCATTATTGAAAAAAGTCATGCTGTAATAATTAGATAATTAACGAAAAAATAGAGGTGGAAACGCCTCTTTTTTCACTAATTCTGTTTAATTCCGAATAATTCCATTGTTGATGTACAATTTATGATTATCATTAAGCTAAATTATTGATGTCGTGCTGTTCAGGAATCTATTACAACAGATTTAACGTAATAATACGGTTAAGACGCAGAATTTAGTGATATGACTCTATTTTTGACGAATATAGCAATAAATTTGACTTAAATTATGCATATCTTTACATAATTATACATTAAAACTGAGTGTGATTTGCTAGACTCAATAGGTTGTCTGAAATTCATCGAATATTTATTTAAATTATTAGAGTCTGAGTTATCACCTATGGATATTATTGATCAAACCCGCAGAAAATGGCTGGGAATTGGTGCTGCAACAGTGGGCCTCAGTTTATTACCAAGTCATGTATTTGCCGCAATGACGACGCCTCGTCCTCGTATTTTGCGTTTTCAAAACATTAATACAGGCGAGTTTTTGAAAACAGAATTTTTTGATGGTCGTCGTTACAATAAATCTGAACTTGCTCGTTTAAATCATTTTTTCCGTGATTATCGTTGTGACAAAGTCAAAACGATCGATCCAAAACTGTTTGATCAAATTTATTTACTGCAAATGATGATGGGAACGAATAAACCCGTTCAATTGATCTCTGGCTACCGTTCTTTAGAAACGAATAATAAATTACGCAGTAAAAGTTCAGGGGTCGCCAAAAAAAGCTATCATACACGTGGACAAGCGATGGATTTTCACATTGAAGGTTTACAATTAAGTAATATTCGTAAAGCGGCACTGAAGATGGGTGCGGGTGGTGTTGGTTACTACCCACGAAGCAATTTCATTCATATCGATACAGGACCTGCAAGAACGTGGTAATCTGTGCATAGGTGACACAGATTACGGAGTAATTGTTCGATGAAATATACTATTATCCCAGTAACGCCATTTATGCAAAACTGTCAGGTTATTTGGGATGAAAATACGTTAGACGCAGTTGTGGTTGATCCTGGTGGTGAAGCAGAAAAATTGATTTCTGCTATCGAAAGTCGTGGATTAACCCTTACTAAAATTTTGCTTACCCACGGCCATTCTGATCATATTGGTGCTTCAGCCATACTCTCCAAACATTTTTCAGTGCCTATTTATGGGCCTCAGAAAGAAGATGCTTTCTGGATTGAAAACCTTGCAGAACAAAATGCGATGTTTTATATCGGAGAATGTCCAGATTTCACCCCTGATTATTGGTTAGAAGAGGGGAATAAAGTCACGTGTGGCGGTATTACTTTTGATGTGTTGCATTGCCCAGGGCATACACCAGGTCATATCATTTTCGTCAATCACGACGATAAATTAATTTCAATGGGTGATGTGTTATTTAAAGGCGGTGTAGGGCGTAGTGATTTCCCTCGTGGAAATCATCAGGACTTAATCGCATCGATTAAAAACAAAGTGTTGCCATTAGGTGATGACTATCAGTTCATTCCAGGTCACGGGCCTATGTCAAATTTAGGCTTTGAACGCAAAACCAATCCTTTTTTACAAGATGAATAGTTTACTGAAATTGATTACTCAGCGTGCCATTCAATAACCCCTTATCAGGGGTTTTTTTATACGTAGTGGGTGTAATCTAAAATAATTTAAAACTATGTCCTAATTATATTTCTTGAAACTATCTATATCTTGAAAATTTGATATTTTAAATTGATTTTAATCTAATTTTAATATTAAATTTTTATTTATATAGGGATATATATGGGGAAAGTAAATATAGATTTGACTCTATCTAAAGGTAATTTTATTCAAAATACTAATGAGGAAAAGAATGAAAAAATAATTAATTTGAATAATCCGCAAATATCATCGACACTAGAGAATACTTCCGATGGTATTAGTAAAGATTATACCAGTATTAACTTACATCTTAAGCCTTTAAACAAAGAAATTGATATGCCTGTTTCAGGTATTTCAGAAAGACATCAGAATCTAATTGCTCAAGTTTCCAATGAAGAGAATATTATTATTGGCTTTCGCCCTATTGATCCTAAATCAACAAGTATTATAGGAACGGGAGAATACAGCAGCAAAGGGTTAGCTATTAAATCGAAAAGTTCGGATTGGGGACCTCATGCCGGTTTTATTCCTGTGCAACAACAATTTGCGAAAAAATCGGGGAGAGAAAATAGCAAAAAATATAATGAATACTCTCAATCATCTATTAGTGAAGGTAAAGCTATTGCTGTTATGCTAGAAATTACTTCAGAAAGAGTTGAGGAGCTTATACGATATAAAACGATTTATTTTGCAAATACAGTAGAACAAGATGGGTATAAAGAGATAAGGGCTTCTTTTGATGGTGTTGAAAAAGTATTTTTTCTAAAAAAAATTAAAAAAGATAATATCGATAGATGGGGTGTATATCATCTAGAAAATAATAAAATAGAGCCATTTTATGTTATTGGTGATTCTAAAACAGGTAGAGCAATAACAGCAGATTATGATATTTTCAGTATTATTTTTCATATGTCAGATTTGGAGCATTATGTGAAAGTAGCTCCGATGTTGACATGGGAAGAGTGGAAGGCTAGCGTAAACTATGATGAGTTAAATTCAGCCCAGAAGAAATTATATAATGATGAAACGGAATATAATAGAAAGGAAGGAAAAGATAACGGAATTGCAAATGAAAAAATAAAAGAAATTAAAAATAAATTAAATGAAAAGTTTGGTCTAGCCGAGGGGATGGAATTGATTCACCATGGGGCCGATGATGCTAACCCTGCGAGTATAATGAACGAAAATTTTCCTATTACATTTTTATTACCAGAACGACTAAAAGGAAAAAATAGCCTTATAGGTACAACGGAATCCATCGATACATATTTTCATATGAATTCCCAAGGTGCAATCATTGTTAATAACGTTGAACAACTTTCTAACTTTCAACAGTTATTAATAAATCAGGGTTATAGGGCACCATTAAATAAAAAATGGAGTGAAGGAGATAATGGTCAATACTTCGATCCTAAACGTAAAATATCAGGTAGTTTTATTGAAGGGCGAGCAGAAATAATACGGAAAAAAAGTATCATTAATAATGACCCGACCACAGGAAAACCTGTTGTTCAGTTAGATACAGATTTTGATGATGTTTATTTAAATATGCAGGAAAGTTATAAAAGTAGTCGATTGCCGGAAAGCAATCCACTACATACGGGTAATCTAGATACTTGGCTAGATCCGATGTTGATATACCATCGAAACAAAGCTGGTGATGCGAAAACTAATAGACAGGCAAAACCTACTGAATATACCTATAATGTGATTATACAAAATGGTGGTGACCAAGATTCAGCTAAAGCAACTGCTTATGCATTTTCTAAACATCCTGAAGACTCTATGATTATTCAGTATGATATGGGCTCGAAGCAATATAAAATTTTGCATGGAGACCTGAATAGAATTAATGTAGGAAAAGTACGTTGGATAACAATTGGTCATGGAAAATATTATGGTCATCATCAGCCAACTCTTTATATGGAAAAAAATGCACAGCAATATGTTGAAGCATTAATGTATTTACGCAGAAAAGTTTTAAAAAATACAACGCCGGACAAACTCGTCATGCTAGGGTGTGATTTAGGTCGTGGAGGTATTAATGAAAACTTTGCACTAAAAGCGACTAGCTTACTTGCTGAGAATAATGTACGCGCTCCTATCGTCGCTTATAATCGGCGAGTCGGAAATATGTATTTAGGGTCTAAGGTTATTTATCCAGTTGACTTTGTAAGAGACTCGGTAAATACCAAAGGTTACAAGTTTGTCTATCAGTATCATTCAGGTAGTGAGCAAGTCAGGATCAATAATAGCTCTAGTGCATTATATTTTATTAATGAGGTTCATCGTGGTGAGCTATCACTCGCTCAACTAAATGATTATATTGAACCCGACCCTTTGTATATGTTTAGGGATCCTGATACTCGTATTCTTGATAATAATTTAATAAAAAAAGTAGCTTACAATCAGAATGCCTATAGACTATTTGTTCAGGAGCTTAAAAAAAATAACAGTCTTTTGCCCAATGATTTTTATACTAGGTTCTCTGCACGATTAAGTGAACTCGGTATCATAGATATTCCCATTTGGAAGATGGTTAACAGCCAGAATATTCAAAAAAAGGTATTAGCAAATACAATTAAGAATTCAGGAGAGTTAACTGTTATTATTAGGCTGACACGGGATAAAAAAGGTTTATTACAAGCGGAGAATTTAGCCGCGAGAAATCCTCAAAATACATTAATTTTTCAAATGGATGTTGATAGTAAAAAACATATTTTAGAATATGGTAAAGAACATTTTATGTCTTTATTGAAAAAACAAGTAATAACGAATTGGGTGATTATTGGCGATGCAGAAACAGTACGAAAGCCAACAAATGCATTGTCTATTGAGCTATCGCTACTCAAAAAAAAATATCCGTTAATAAACCCTGAAAATATCCTATTCCATTCTGTTGGACCAGCAATGATAACTGAAGCCGGTGAGCATAAAATATTTCTTAGTCGTTTATCTGAGGAGTTTAAAGTACAAGGCATTAACCGTGAAGTTAAATCTAAATTTATCTATGAAGCTCTGGATAAATCCACAACAGTAAACAGTAACGTTTCTCCTATTGTACTGGCAAGTCAGCCTAACCAGCAGCTCATTTCGTTATTGGAAAAAATAGCACTAAAAGAAATTGCTATTCAAGATATCGATTTGGTGCAACATCCTTATTTGTTAAATTACTTTTCGGATAACGAAGGGTTTATTGATGCTAAAAAACTAATGATTGTATTACAAGATCCTCTTGTCAATTCAAAGGTAAATGAAGCATTAAACCGTGGACATACACTCACCACGGCATCAATAAATCAATTGATAGAGACAACGCTAGAGACGAATTATCGGCAACAAGCAGATAGCATCCACACTTTATTAGTAGCAATAAAAAGCGATCTTTCAGTATTAAATAATTTAAGTCAACATTCCCAAGAATTACTTAAACAGCTATTTCCTGCCGGTGATGGCATAGATAAAGGTAAAGTTTTAGCTTTAGTAACGGATGATAACAAGCTCATTTTGTTAAGTGAAAATTTAAAAGGATTTAGTGAGCTTAGCATTAAAAATTTTGAAGGTGATAATGGGAGATTTAAAAACCTCTCTTTTTCTGAAGCATTTAAAACGTATAAAAATTATCAAGCTCAACGGTTGCAACAATATAGCCAACAATTAAACCAAGGAAAAAATATTGGTTTGATTAATCATGGTATTATATCGAAAAATGGTGGGTCGACTGGGATAGACCAAGAATTAGGTCTCATATATGGCATTGAATATTATTTTACCGATAGTGATTTAGCACGTGATTTTCTTGAGCGAAAGGCTCAAATCGAGTTAATTGCAGACCAAAAAACACTTACTTCAGCAGAGGATACCTTGCTGAAAAAAATGCAAAAATATACTCAGGATATTGATACGTTAATCAGGAATAACAGTATCTCTATTTCTGACCAATCAGTGGTAAATTTATTTTCAGTGGTTTCTGATACGACAAATAGGATCGTATTTTTACAAGGAAAATTAACAACTTACACAATCACTCATGTTAGGCGTAATGGGGCATACGAAATTTGCCTATTTGACCCTCAAGGGGTGCAATTTAGCATTAGAAATAACTCTCTTCAGTTAGCACAGCAGCAATTTCAACAGCAACTTAAACAGTATTTTAATGAGGATATCCAACTTTCCGATGGGAAGTCTATAAATAGAGGTAAGTCGGCAGGCTTCCAAAAAATGGAAAATGGTGACTTTAGAGGAGGTATTCAATCAATTGATTTGGAGTCGCCGAATCTAAAAGCTAGATTCTCTTCTCTACAGAGTCAACGTAAATCTATTATCGAACAAGCTGAATTTAGTTTACCTAAAAATAGTTGGGTAACGATTAATGGTGAAAAAATCGCTTTTGCTAAATTACAGCTATTAGGGGCAACGATAGAGGGGAAGCCTGTTACTCTATCAGATATTATCTCAGATAATTCGCATAAAAAAATTCGCTTTTCCTCTGAAAAGTTAGCCATGTATTTTTCTTTAATGGAAGGCGGAAAAGACGATGTTATCTTTACTAAAATATTTCGTGAACAGTTAAATTCAGGAGATATATATCAACTAGTCGATAACCAAGCGAGTTTTAGTGGATCTGCAGTATTGAAAAAGCAATTTAAGTATCTAGCGAATGATAGTGATGTACAGCAAGAAACTATTTCTTCTTCGACGTTATTAAAAGTTCGTCAAGCAGGAACTAAACTTCCATTATTCCAACGTATTGCAAACCGTGCTGGACAAGGAATGGGGGCAGTTGGTGCTATTCAGAGTATGATCAGTGCATATGCTATTTTACATAAGCTCGATAACCCAGATATCACAGAAGAAGAAATTAAGGAGTTAGAAAAACAGTTTTATTTATTATGTGCATCCGCATTATTTAATTATGGGGATATGATTATACAACCGATGTTGTTAAATATCTCTTCTGCTAGAGGTGTGAGTTCCCTTGTTCGTGCAAGGCTTGCTGCGGGAACAGTTATCATTTTTAACTTAGTCGGGATGGGGATTGATATCTATCAAGCCTACGATAGTTTATCTAAACTCAATGACGTATCAGATCCTAAACAACGCCAAGATCTTATTGTTAACGCCTCTTTATCTATTACTAGCGCCGTAATTAATGGCGTGACAGTGATTGCTGTATTAGTAGGATCTTCAACTATTCCTATTGTGGGACTAGTTGTTGGTGGAGTTTTGCTTGTTGGTGGATGGGTTTACAATGGTGTTCGTGCAGTCGAGAATATAAAAGAGGTCATTGATATTGACTGGGATAGGGAATTAGAAGAGGGAATACGAGGAGCTTTAGGTTTAGAGCCGACTTTGCGAACTCAACAAGAGATGAATACTCAGCTGTATATTAATGCATTTAAAAAACAAAATTGGGAAATTGATCTGGCATTATTTGAGAGTCATATTCTAGCGGCAGGCTTTGATCATCATTTAAGTATTGTTGAAGAACCTGTTTATGGTAATGAGCAAAAATATTATTTAGTAGATGGATATGGAAACTATTTTAGTGGCATATTAGAAAATCAACGTCTAGGATCAGGCTATTATGGGCTCCGGTTTTCAAAAAAAGGTGCGCTTTCTTTTACTGCTAATGAAATTGATTTTATTCTGGGTAATAAGATCATTAGAAAAAGTGCATGGTTTAGAGATTTAATTTATTTGTATAAAAGAATGGGATTATCGGTCCGTAAAAATTTCAGGCCTAAAAAAGAAGCAAAAGAGATAGTTGATATTAAACAAACAGGAACGAAACCTACGCACGATACTTATTCTTTAAATTCAGCATATAAAAATCCGTTATTTGATGCATTTAAATCTCGCCATAAAATTTCAGAAAATAGTTTGACCTTATCAATGCATAATCAGTTGCTAAATTCGAGTTCCTCACAAATTAATTTTTACTCAAATAAAACTGAATTTGGTGTGTTAGGGCAACGGATGTTTAGAGAAAATGAGCGGCGTTTTAGTGAGAATTTAGTGAATGATTTTCAAAGGATAGCGTTGTATTTGGATACCCCTTACAGTAGAGGAACGAGCTGGAATACAGCTAATGGCAATGATGTCATTATTGGCGCAAAAGGGCGAAAAAATGCATTTCAGGTTTTATCGGGCGAAAAATATTTTGCAGGTGGAGATAAAGATGACCTGTTTTATCTGCGAGATAATAATTTAAGCGCATTAATGTCACTCAATAATACAATGCCAACTAAGTATCTTGATGGTCAGGGCGGGAACGATACGGTTACTATTGACCTCTTACCTGATGATCATCATGCTTATGTTAATTTAGAAAAAAATACACTGCATTATAAGCAAGAAGGAAAGCATCCGTTTATTTCTATTGCTCATTTACAAAACATAGAAAATGTTATAATCAAAGGGAATACCAATGATAGTGTATGTGGCGATGATACAAATAATGTACTTGATGGTGGCTTAGGTAAAGATTTATTAGTCGGGAATGGTGGTGATGATAAACTAGTTTTAACCCAAGGTGATGCAGTGGGTGGTGATGGAAATGATAGTTATCATATTCGCCGTTTTGAATGGATGCAGCATGCTAATGACCTCTATCTTACAGAGCAGTATTGGGCAAAGGAAGAAAAAGCAGTTAAAACTAAACGTTTTCTAAACCCTACCTATAAGAATAATAATAAAGAATATCGGGCTGATGTGGCTATTAAAGAATCGAGTCGTTCACAAAGCCATGTAAGCATAGAATATTCTTTAGATGAAATAAAACAGGTTGAATTAAGCGGTAATGATTTAATTCTAACTATCAAATTACCAAATAGCACACTGGATGGACATGATTTCACCAATATAGAAAGCTCTGTTTTTATTCGGCTAGAGAATGTTATTGACCCAAATAGTGATTTAAACAAACCGCATCATGTGTACCGAATACAAACTCAAGATGGTTGGATGATGACGACGCAGATTGGTCAAAAAGAGCCTGAGCAATATTTCAGCCTCAGTTATATTCAAGAAGCTGATCAAGTTGCGACAACAGAAAGCAAATCAGTTGAAATAGATGAAACGGTTAATACCATCATAATAAATAAGCACCGAAAACATGTAGCACCAGAATGGGGGTGGTTTGCACCAATAGGTCGTGCTGAACAATTAACATATCGTGGTAATGATAAAAATAACTTTTTGCCTCTGGTTAAACTAGGAAATTATATTGAGGTTACTCGCGGGGTTGACACCTATCAAATTCTTACAGAAAAAGATGAATATGGCAAAATTAAATTTGATTTCGCGAAGGTAAAAGACAGTTTCACAGTTCATGATAAGGTGATTTTATTATTACCTACCGAGAATGGTTTTGCTCTCTCGATGGATGAGGGGAAATTAGGTAACTTCGATAAATTTGGGCAGAAAAAACTAATAGTTCATTTTACAAATGTGGGAGATAATCTTTCTGAGGTGATTTTAATACAAGATAAATATAGTAATGTATTTAAAGTGGATTTACAGAAAAATCATATTTCCCCAGTCAATCCAGTTATAAGCAGTAGCGATTATGACGATCAAATTCTTTTACCTGCGGGTTATATATTAGAAAAGCATGTTATTGATGGCCAAAATGGCGACGATACTATTATCAATAAGAGCTTAAATAGCTATGTGTTATTAGGTGGGGAAGGTGATGATAATATTAAAGCTACCATGGGGAATAATGTCTTATATGGCGGGGCTGGAAATAACTTTGCTAGTGGTGGGGAGGGGGATGATTTATTGCTGTCAGATGATGGAGTAGATACTTTGATGGGTGAAGGTGGAAATGACCATTATATTATTGATGGCAACCACTCAGGCGCCACTTATATTGAAGATAATCATGGTAATAACCATATCCACTTAGTTAATTTTAAACGGCAAGAAATTGAAGAGACCGATCCCGCTTATCAAATTTATGTTTCATCATCAGGTAAAATTCTCAAGATTAAACAGCCAACTCATGATAGCGGGGCTCGCTTTAATATTCATCACTATAATCAACTTGATAATAAATATATTTCATCTACGACGAGTAGTATGACTTCGTTATCTTATTACTTATCTGAAAAACTCGATAAAGCAAAACATTCAGGACAGCTAGCCATCTGGAAGCCAGTTAATGAGCTTGCTGATATGTTAAATGACGTTCCTAAACCATTAAAACAAACCATGGAAAATGATGGAATTGTATTATCCGAAAATTATGCGAGAGAGCATTGGCTTATTGATATGCAGGCTGGTAATGATGAAGTGATGGATATGTCACAGCATGGCCGTGTGATTAAAGGTGGGAGTGGTAATGATAAGCTGATAACAACAGGTGGCGAAAATATCCTTTATGGTGGTCAAGGTGATGATATTTTATTAGCGCAAGGCATGAAGCAGGATGTATTAATTTCTTTAGATGGAAAAGACCATTTAGCTGGTGGTAAAGGGGATGATATCTATATTGTAAGTAGCCATGGGCAAGGGGATGTCACTATCCATGATCTCGAAGGGCGTAATCAAGTGGTACTGGTTGATTTTTCCCCAACTGAGATAATCTACAAAGAACTTTCAGCAACGCTTGCAGAAACGGTATATCAATCAAAGGGAGGAAGGAGAGTCACTTTGCAACACAATAATCACACTGCCTCTATGACTAATGTGATGCAAGTGAGCTTTTTTAATGATTACAAGCAATTATCAAAACACAATGAGGAATCAACTATTGATCGCTTGATACAGTTGTTGACGGAGCAACGTATTGCTTATGAGGGAAGCGTTGACTCTAATATTGGTAATGATAATGTCAGAAATAACTGGGGAGGAGTCCAAATGACAGAGCGTTTCCTGAGCCATTTGAGGTAATTCCTTTGCTATAAACAAAACAGCCAGTTAAGTTACTGGCTGTTTTTGTGAAATATTTAGTTGTTTGAATAAATATCTATAGAACTTTCACGATAGCATCACACAGTGGAACCATATTTTCCAGCGTTAAGCCAGCCACGTTAATACGGCCTGAGCTCACAGCATAGATACCAAATTCGCTACGTAGACGCTCTACCTGCTCTTTTGTCAGCCCACTGAAGGAGAACATACCATTTTGGTTGATAATGAAGCTAAAGTCTTGTTTAGCGCCTTTTTCATCCAAAGTTTTGACTAGTAGCTGACGCATACGTTTAATACGTTCGCGCATTGCGGTTAATTCTTGGATCCATTCGGCTTTTAGCGCATCATCAGAAAGGATTGTGGTAACCACTGCTGCGCCGTGTGCTGGTGGGTTTGAGTAGTTTGCACGGATAACCGCTTTTGCTTGGCTAAATGCACGCTCTGCGTTATCGCTGTCTTTCGCGATAATAGTGCAAGCACCAACACGCTCATTGTATAAACCAAAGTTTTTAGAGAATGAGCTGGCAACAATCATTTCAGGGTTATTTTTGGTGAAAATACGCAGGCCTTCAGCGTCTTCATCTAAGCCTTTAGCAAAACCTTGGTAAGCAAAGTCAAAAACAGGTAATAGGCCTTTTTCTGCGCACAGGTCAGACAGTTTAGCCCATTGCTCAGGGGTTGGGTCAATCCCTGTTGGGTTATGGCAGCAACCGTGCAGCACAATCACATCGCCAGCAACAGCAGATGACAGGCTATTTAGCATACCGTCAAAATCCATACCGTGGCTAGCCGCATCATAGTAGTTGTAGGTTAATACTTCTAAGCCAGCTGCTTCAAAAATATTTTTGTGGTTAGGCCAAGTTGGATTGCTTATCCAAACACGCTTCGCGTTGGTTTGTTTCGCAATAAAATCCGCAGCGATACGTAATGCACCTGTACCACCCGGTGCTTGCGCTGTACGTGCACGTTTTGAGGTGACAATTTCATGTTGTGCACCGAATAACAGTTCTTGTGTTACACGGCCAAATTCTGGCATTCCGCTAATCGCAAGATAGTTTTTGGTGTTTTCATTATCAAGCAGGAATTTTTCTGCTTTTTTGACGGTATCAAGCACAGGGGTTTTCCCTGATTCGTCTTTGTAGACGCCAATACCTAAGTTAATTTTATTATCGCGGGGGTCAGCACGGAAACTATCAGCAAGACCTAAAATTGGGTCAGCGGGGGCAGAAGTAATTTTCTCAAACATGTTGTCGATTC
Organism: Providencia sp. SP181; assembly: GCF_050446505.1. Taxonomy (NCBI): domain Bacteria; kingdom Pseudomonadati; phylum Pseudomonadota; class Gammaproteobacteria; order Enterobacterales; family Morganellaceae; genus Providencia; species Providencia sp. SP181. Next base: position 126,737 of record NZ_JBBPXM010000004.1, on the reverse strand, counting down.
CAAAGCTCGGTTGTGGTACCTAACACCAACCTGTGTGGTGAGGCAAAGTAAGGGTGTTTATGGCAACCTTACCTGTCAGATGCCCCATCCAGCGGGTTAATGCTGGGTATAGCTGAAAACGGGTTTAGTCGAACGAGTCGAGTTCTCAGGTTAACGTGTGAAAGGGCTTTTGCCAACCGTTTTACGAAAAATTGGCGAGATCTTGTGAGCTAGGTAGGAATTGCATGTAATCCAACCAGAAATATCCATAAAGGTGGTGAATTTACCTGTCTTATCGATGGTTTGGGTTGATAAGTGGGAAGGTGAACAGGTTTTAAGGTAGGAATAACGCGCCAATAAAAAAGCAGCGCCGAAGCGCTGCTCGCAAAAACATGTTACCGTTTTCTAAATTATCAGTTAACTGATAATTAGAATTGGTAGATCAGGCCTAAACCAACTACGTTATCAGTGTTGATACCAGAAGTTTCTGTGAAGGTGTTGTCTTTTAACAGGTTGATTTTGTAATCAACAACTGCAGACATGTTTTTGTTGAAGTAGTAGTAAGAACCTACAGAGATATATTTAACTAAATCTTTGTTACCGTATGCACCTAAGTCTTTACCTTTAGATTGGTTATAACCGATAGATGGTTTTAAACCGAAATCGAACAGGTATTGTGCAACTAATTCAACGTTTTCAGTTTTATTAGCAACACGGTTACCATTACCGTAACGAGTTGTGTTCAGTGTTTGACCATACATCGCTGCTAAGTAAACGTTGTTAGCGTCGAATTTACCACCCACGTTCCATGCTTGAGCTTTTTGGCCGCCAGCAGTGGTTAAGTTGCGTTGGTCTGGAGTACGAGAAGAGTTAGAGTAACCACCACCCAGTGTTACGCCCCAACCTAAGTCATAAGCGGTAGATAAACCGTATCCGTCACCATTGTCTTTACGTGGGTTATTAGAGCTTGATTTGTTATCGTCGCCGTTTTTACCTTGGTATTGCAGAGCGAAGCTCAGGCCATCAACATAACCGAATGCGTTGTTGTTACGGTAAGTTAACAGGTTACGGTTACGGCTAGTCATAAAGTTGTCAGACTGAGCCATAGTGTCGCCGCCCCATAATGGGAATACGTCGGTCCATGCGTTCGTGTCATAGATAACACCGTAGTTACGGCCGTAATCGATTGAACCGAAATCAGCAAATTTCAGACCAGCATATGCTAAGCGGTTTTTGTTTTCGTTGTTGTCTTCAGCTTTGTTAGTTTTAGTTTCCCACTCGAAACGACCAAAACCAGTTAACTGATCAGTGATTTGAGTATCACCTTTGATACCTAAACGAACACGTGAATCATCGCCATCTTCGCTAGAAGTGCCTTTGCTGCCTTTTGCATCAGCAAAGTAGTGACGAACGTCAACTTTACCATAAACGTCTAACTTGTTGCCGTCTTTGTTGTATACTTCAGCTGCGTTTGCTGCACCAGCAGCTAACAGAGCTGGGATAACCATTGCAAGAATATTGCGTTTCATCATTATTATTACCCTCATTGGTGTTATTCGGACACCTGCCACTGCCAAAAATAATTCGCAAAAAATAATTGGAACTATTTATGAGAGATTAGTGTCGTCTATGTCGGCGACCAGTGTTCCATTGCTAAATAAAATTATCTACCCTCAAAGTGCTACAAAATCAAAGATTCTGAAACAAATGGTAACTAGATGTTTCTAAATGTAAAAAATAGAATAAAAAACAACCACTCATCGTACCAGTTTAAAAAATATTACAAAATTAAGGGAACTTTTTCAGTAGACGATTTGAGCTTTTTTTGAGCAACTTAGAGAGATTTAACTGAAGATTTTTGGTTGGCAAAAAACAAAAATGAAGCAAAAAAGCAGATTATTCTTAGCAATATCAATGTAAGTGCAATATAACGGGAAATTATAAGGCAATAACGTAAAAAATGTGATCTGTTTATCAGATGACTGAAATTAAATGTAACAAGATGAGATAGTGATTAAGTGAAAGCATCTCAGGGCTTAATTATCACGAGCCAACATGCGCTGGCTCGTGAATCAATACAGAAAAGCAGAAATTAGAATGCTGCGTTTCTTGGGGTACGTGGGAATGGGATCACTTCACGTACGTTACCGACACCAGTTACATAGGCAACTAAGCGCTCAAAACCAAGGCCGAAACCTGAGTGAGGCACTGTGCCATAACGGCGTAGATCACGGTACCACCAGTAATCTTCTTTGTTCATGCCCATTTCTTCAAGGCGAGCATCTAACATGTCCAAACGCTCTTCACGCTGTGAACCACCGATGATTTCACCAATGCCCGGTGCTAATACGTCCATTGCAGCAACGGTTTTGCCGTCTTCATTGAGGCGCATATAGAAAGCTTTGATATCTTTCGGGTAGTTTTTCACAACCACAGGTGCTTTGAAGTGCTGCTCAGCAAGGTAGCGCTCATGTTCAGAAGACATATCGACACCCCAGTAAACTGGGTTTTCGAATTTCTGGCCACAGGTCTCAAGGATTTTGATAGCATCCGTGTAATCAACTTGCGCAAAATCAGAGTTCACAAAGCTTTCTAAGCGAGTGATAACGTCTTTATCAACACGTTGCGCGAAGAACTCTAAATCATCACGGCGTTCGGTCAGTGCTGCTTTAAATGCAAATTTCAGCATTTTTTCTGCAAGGCCAGCCACATCATCTAAGTTTGCAAACGCAACTTCTGGCTCAACCATCCAGAATTCCGCCAAGTGACGGCTGGTGTTGGAGTTTTCAGCACGGAATGTTGGCCCGAAGGTATACACTTTGCTCAGTGCCGTTGCGTAGGCTTCACCATTTAACTGGCCTGAAACCGTTAAGAAGGCTTCGCGACCAAAGAAATCTTCACTGAAATCCACTTCACCTTTGTCATTACGTGGCAAGTTATTGTAATCCAGTGTAGAGACACGGAACATTTCACCTGCGCCTTCGGTATCAGAAGCCGTAATGATTGGTGTTGAAACCCAGAAGTAGCCTTGTTCATCAAAGAAGCGGTGGATAGCTTGCGCTAAGGTATGACGAACACGTGCAACAGCACCAATTAAATTAGTGCGTGGACGTAAGTGTGCTGCTTCACGTAAGAATTCAACGCTATGGCGTTTTGCTGCCATTGGGTAAGTGTCAGGGTCTTCAATCCAACCAACCACTTTGACTGCGGTGGCTTCTAATTCAAATGATTGACCTTGACCTGGAGACTCTTTTACCGTACCCGTGACTTCAACGGAACAACCCGTGGTGAGATGCAGGACTTCGTCATTATAATTCGGTAAATTATTATTAATGATAGCCTGTAACGGGTTAAAGCATGAGCCGTCATAAACGGCGAGGAAAGAAAAACCAGCATTTGAATCTCTCCTTGTACGTACCCAGCCTTGAACGGTGACTTCAGAGCCTACCGCCACACGGCCTTGCAGTACGTCGACTACAGGCGCTACTATCATATAATTCACTCTCTTCTATATAATGGTTAATCTTATGCATCTGCAACCCGTCATACTTCAAGTTGTAGGTGTGTTGGCTTCACAAACTGACCCTAGTCACATACTTCAGTATGCTCCTAGGGCTCAATTTGCTTGCCGCCTTCCTACAACTCGAATTATTTAGGGTGTATTCCAGCTTTCGTAATAGGAATATTCAATACCGAGTTCAAGCACATAACAACCTTGTTATTATGCGAATGGCGGATGAAACAGATTAATAAGGCTTTTTCGTATTAATCCCATATTTCAGGGGCCAAAGCTCTATGTTACTTGCCATTTGTTAGGAAACAAGTAAAAAATCGCGATAAATAATTTCAGTGGAATCGAACGATTATTTTAGAGCTCAAAAACTATAGTAATAGTAAGTGAATAAAAGAAAAAGCGGGTTTTTGAGCTCAGCACAAGAAAAGTGCATCTTCTTGTGCTGAATGAGGAAAAATAGCGGATTAACAGGCTTTTTCCATTTTAGGCAGATCAAAGGCTTTTCGGAGTTGATTAACGAATTCATCGTCTTCACAAATCGTTTTGCCAGGGCTATCTGATAATTTAGCGACGGGTTTTCCATTGCACTCGACAAGCTTGATGACAATATTCAGCGGCGTTACATGAGGAATATTGCATGTTAGCCTTGTACCAATCCCAAAAACGAGATTAATGCGCTGATGGAAATAGCGATATAAATCAAGTGCCTTTTGTAAATCTAAGCTATCGGAGAAAACCAGTGTTTTGCTCATTGGGTCGATACCCAGCTTTTGATAGTGAGCAATGGCTTTTTCACCCCATTCGATCGGATCCCCCGAATCATGCCGTAACCCTTGGTAGCGTTTCGCAAAATCAGCATCAAAATCACGTAAAAAGGCATCCATGGTGATACAGTCAGTTAACGCTACGCCAAGGTGATCAGGGTATTCGTCTAACCAACTTTGTAGGGCTTCACGCTGGCTGTTTGCTAGCTCGGGGCTAATTTGCTGGTGTGCTTGGAACCACTCGTGTGCTTGTGTACCGACAGGGATTAAATCGAGCTCATGGGCCAGTTGGTAGTTACTGGTACCGATAAGATAAGGAAATTCGTTTTTCAGCATGGAAACAATAGCGGATTGCACCGCATAAGAAAAACGGCGGCGAGTGCCGAAATCCATTAATTTAAAGCCAGACAAATCAAGCTGGTCTTCATTAGCTTGCGCATAGAAAACGGTTAACAGTTTTCTGAGTTGGCTAACAGCATCGTCGGGAGTGATTTCAGGGTGTCTATCTCGCTGCACAATTTCACTAACAAGTGCAAGCAGAGGGACTTCCCACATGATCACTTCACGCCAAGGGCCACTAATACGAATAGCTAATTGCCCATCGTCATGAGAGGTGACTATGACTTGTTCGGGGTTAAAGCGGAACGTTTTTAGCCAAGTGAGGTAATCTTCTTGGAAAAAAGGCAAGCGGTGTAGAAATGTCAGTTCATCGTCAGTCAGGGATAAATGTTCCATCAACTGAACTTGTTGCCTAATTTCATCGGCGTAGGCGCCTAGGAGCTCACTGCTACGACAGCGGAACTCAGCAACAACCGGTACGTGGTAGTATCGGTGGAAAACAGCCTGCTGCATATGAAGCTTGTAAGCATCGGTATCAAGCAGTGATGTAATAATCGGTGTAGCGTCTAAATTCATGGCGCGCAGACATCCTCGCGGAGCTTATCTACTTATATTAGCAATTTGCTAAATCGTTAAAGTTGCAAAAGTATACCCACTTTAACAAAAGATAGAAGCGTTATTCTATCAGTCTGTATTAGCGGGGCATATTCAGCTTAATTCGCTCATTTGCTTCTAGGTAAAGCTGTTATATCAGAGAAATCCATTTTGAAACGAGAGCGACTAATGTTTTAGATACAAAACGATTAATCACGAAAAGATACTAACATGTCGTGAAATATTTGATAGTACTATAGCACCAACAAACAAACGATTTTGTAACAAAACAGCGACTATTAAATATAAGAAAGTAACATCAGATAAAAAACAGATAACATCTTTTGATGAAAATGTTTCTCAAATCCGTTCACATTACGGTGTCTTATAGTATTGTATAAAGCAGCGAAGTAGTGCGATATCGAATATAACGAATTAAAAGGTTACTTATGACCCAGTTAAGACAAGCGAAATATCGTCAGGATTATCAAGCCCCTGATTATACGATTACAGAGATTGACCTCGATTTTAATCTTGACCCTGTTAAGACCGTAGTAACCGCAGTGAGTCAGGTGAAACGCATTAATCCACAATCTTCAACCCTGGAATTACATGGCGAAGATTTATCATTAATGAGTATCGAAATTGATGGAAAAGTGTGGGCCGATTATCAACAAGCTGAAGGTAAATTGATTATTAAATCATTACCTGAATCTTTTACGCTGCGTATTGTGAATGAAATTAGCCCTGAAAAAAATACGGCGTTAGAAGGTTTATATGTTTCAGGTGATGCTCTATGTACGCAATGTGAAGCAGAAGGTTTCCGCCACATTACCTTTTATCAAGACCGCCCAGATGTATTAGCGCGTTACACCACAACCATTACTGCAGACAAAACGCGTTATCCTTATCTTTTATCTAATGGTAACCGTATTGCAGAAGGCGAGTTAGAAAATGGTCGCCATTGGGTTAAATGGGAAGACCCATTCCCGAAACCAAGCTATTTATTTGCATTGGTCGCGGGTGATTTTGACGTATTAAAAGATATTTTTATCACTCGTAGTGGCCGAGAAGTGGCGTTGGAATTATTTGTCGATAAAGGTAATTTAGACAGAGCGCCATGGGCGATGCAGTCGCTAAAAAATGCCATGAAATGGGATGAAGAGCGTTTCGGTTTAGAATATGACCTTGATATTTATATGATTGTCGCCGTTGATTTCTTCAATATGGGAGCAATGGAAAATAAGGGCTTGAACGTCTTTAACTCCAAATATGTGTTAGCCAAAAGTGATACGGCAACAGATAAAGACTATCTGAATATTGAATCCGTGATTGGCCATGAATATTTCCATAACTGGACGGGCAACCGCATTACTTGTCGTGATTGGTTCCAATTAAGCCTAAAAGAAGGCTTAACGGTTTTTCGTGACCAAGAATTTAGCTCAGATTTAGGCTCTCGATCAGTTAACCGAATTAATAATGTTAAAGTGATGCGCGCGGCACAATTTGCGGAAGATGCAAGCCCAATGGCTCACCCAATTCGCCCTGAAAAAGTAATAGAAATGAATAATTTCTATACATTAACAGTGTACGAAAAAGGTTCTGAAGTCATTCGGATGATCCACACCTTACTTGGTGAAGAAATGTTCCAAGCAGGGATACAGCTGTATGTTCATCGCCACGATGGCAGCGCAGCCACATGTGACGATTTTGTCCAAGCAATGGAAGATGCGTCAAATGTCGACTTGTCTTTATTCCGCCGCTGGTATAGCCAATCAGGTACACCAGTATTAACAGTACGTGATGAATATTCGCCTGAAAAACAGCAGTATACATTGCATGTTAGCCAAATGACGCCGCCGACGTTAGATCAAACAGAAAAACTGGCTCTGCATATTCCTCTGGATATTGAGTTATATGATGAGGAAGGGGCAGTTATTCCATTAAAACGTGGTGGGAGCGTGGTAAACTCAGTGCTCAACATCACTCAAGAGACACAATCTTTTGTGTTTGATGAAGTCACAACTCGGCCAGTGCCGTCTTTATTACGCGAATTTTCTGCGCCAGTTAAGTTAGATTATAACTATAGCGATGAACAATTAGCGTTTTTGATGCAGCATGCCAGCAACGAGTTTTCACGTTGGGATGCCGCTCAGCAGCTGATCAACAACTATGCAAAGATCAATGTCGCTAAATACCAAAAAGGTGAAGAACTTGTTTTACCTGAGTCGGTAGTTGATGCTTTCCGTGCCGTTTTATTGAGTGAATCAATTGATCCTGCGCTAGCTGCATTGATCTTAACGCTGCCATCAGAGAATGAAATTGCAGAGCTATTTACAGTTATCGATCCTGTTGCTATCCACGAGGTGATCAATTTTATTCATCACCGATTAGCCAACGAGATGTCTGATGAATTCTTGACGGTATACCGCTCGATTAATATTGATGGTTACCGTGTCGATCATCAAGATATTGCAAAACGATCGTTACGTAATGTTTGTTTGCAATATTTAGCGGTGAATGATGATGCAGTGATGGCGAATAAACTGGTCGAAGATCAGTATAAAAATGCGGATAACATGACGGATTCACTGGCAGCACTGACAGCTGCTAATGAAGCACAACTGCCTTGCCTCGTACAATTGATGGCTGATTTTGATGAACGCTGGCACCACGATGGCTTGGTAATGGATAAATGGTTTACATTGCAAGGTTCAAACCCAGCAAAAGGCACGTTATCAAATGTGCGTAAGCTGTTAAATCACCGTTCATTCAGTATGAGTAATCCGAACCGTGTTCGTTCGTTAGTTGGCGCTTTCACGGCAGGTAACCCTGTTAATTTCCATGCAGAGGATAGCAGTGGCTATCAGTTCCTGTATGAAATTTTAGTCGATCTGAATACTCGTAACCCGCAAGTCGCATCTCGTTTAATTGAGCCTCTTATTCGCTTAAAACGCTACGATGAAAAGCGTCAAGCTCAGATGCGTAACGTGTTAGAGCAATTAAAAGAACTCGATAACTTATCGGGTGATTTATTTGAAAAAATTACCAAGGCGTTAGAAAGCTAATTAGTCCACGGTTAAATATAAGAAAATCCCAGATATTGTCTGGGATTTTCTTTTTCAACGAGTAACCGCATGACGATAGGTCACCTCCAGCTTATGTGAAACCTAATTTGCAGTGATAAATTCAACTAAACGCATTTTTATTGATTTTTTCATGGCACATAAGCGTTCAAATAGGGTAATCTATAGCGCGTTTTATCCGACGAAACATCGTTTGCACTTTAGTGTTCACTAAAGCTTATGTTCATAAAGCTTAATTGCTGGTGGCATTGGGTGCGTGCGACATGATGTCTTTCTTATTGAAACGCACTAGCAGAATATAGGTTATTGGATATGTTATATCACCTTGCCCGCAAGGCACTATTCCAGTTCGACCCCGAAAAAGCGCATGAAATGACTTTTCGCCAGCTTCAACGTTTAAACCATTCCCCTTTTCAATGTCTGATTCGCCAATCTGTTGCTACCAAACCAACCCAATGCATGGGACTCTCGTTTAAAAATCCACTTGGGCTTGCCGCGGGTTTGGATAAAGACGGTGAATGCATTGACGCATTTGGTGCAATGGGGTTTGGGTTTGTTGAAATTGGTACTGTGACGCCACGTCCTCAGTCAGGAAATGATAAGCCAAGGCTTTTTCGCTTAGTTGAGGCGGAAGGGATCATTAACCGCATGGGATTTAATAATAAGGGTGTTGATAACCTTGTTGAGAATGTTAAAAAATCCAATTATGGCGGGATTATTGGCATTAATATTGGCAAAAATAAAGATACCCCTGTTGAGCAAGGTAAAGATGATTACCTTATTTGTATGGATAAGGTATATGCACATGCAGGTTATATTGCCATTAATATCTCGTCACCTAATACACCAGGTTTGCGTTCATTACAATATGGTGAAGCACTCGACGATTTATTAAGTGGAATAAAAGCAAAGCAATTAGAACTGCAATCATTGCACAATAAGTATGTCCCTGTTGCTGTTAAAGTGGCACCTGATTTATCCGAAGAAGAAATTATTCAAGTCACAGATAGCTTAGTCCGACATAATATTGATGGTGTTATCGCAACTAATACCACGCTAGATCGCTCTCTTGTCCAAGGTTTGAATCACTGCAATGAAATGGGTGGATTAAGTGGACGTCCTGTTCAATTAAAAAGCACCCAAGTGATTAAACTTATTTCTCGTGAATTAAATGGCAAACTTCCGATTATTGGTGTGGGTGGAATAGATTCATTAACCGCAGCACGTGAAAAAATGGAAGCAGGTGCTTCATTAATTCAAATTTATTCTGGTTTTATTTATCATGGACCAAAATTAATTAAAGATATTGTCAATCATATCTAGTAAATTGTAAATTTACTTAACAAGGGGGTTTCTTTATGCCCCCTTTTAAACTATATTGCTAATAGTGGCTATTTTTATATCAATTTTATTTCAATTTTCAGCGAATGTGTTATTTGACAATAACATTATCCAGTTGTCTGCAAGGCGAATTATTTAGCGTATAAAAATTAGCTGTAGAGTAAATTTAGGAAAGATCGTATTGATGATCGTTCTTATATATATTTACCGGTAAATCGCTAAAGGATCCGTTTATGAATATTAAACCAGATGATCATTGGCGTTGGTATTTTGATCATGACCATGACAGGGTGATGTTAGATCTCGCCAACGGCATGATATTTCGTTCATGTTTTCCAGCTAAAATGCTGACGGTATTTGCTCGTAATGAAATGCCATTTAGTATTGAGGACGCTGGGGAATTTTATTTATTTGATGAGCAAGCTAAACGATTAAATATTACACAAGAAGAAAGGGCCGAATTAGTGCTTAATAGTCTTGTAGCTTATCGTTTTTTAAAACCGCAAATGCCAAAAAGTTGGTATTTTTCTTCATTCCATGCGATTAATACGCCCAAGCAAGGGCAGATTATTCAAGTGTGCTTAGAAAACAGCCATCATTATTCCACATTTATTATTGCGGAAGCTGGATCTTGTGCAAGTTTGTGTTTATTGGCAGAGCCAGTTTTGGAATTACCTGATCGTGTTTTAAGATTTTGTGATCCAATTAAGATCATGAATGATCGCATGCTTGAATATTCATCTAAAGCCAAACGACAGTTATATGGAAATGTGGTTTGATTGATCATCATAGATCACATCAAAAAACGAATAAATAAAATTATTATTTTCAGTATGATCATTAATTTGGTTGTTGGAATGTTAACACCATCATAAATAAAAATAGATGATGGTGTTAAATATCCAAAATTAAATTTTACTTAAATGCTAATTTTAATGCTGTTTTAGGGATACAACTGCAGGCTAATATATAACCATTCTCCCTAATTGCACTTTGTTTTAATGGCGTCACTTCACCAGACACTAATTTAATTTTACACCGACCACAAATACCCGCTCGACATGAATAGGGTATATTTAAACCGTGAGATTCAAGTTGTTCAAGGATCACATTTTGGTTATCACCTTCATATTCGGTTTCGTCGAAAATTAAGCTGACTTTGCTAACTTGAGATTTAGTATCTTGCGTGGAAAGGTCTTTTTCCCTTTCTTGCATTAAATATTGTTTGGCGGTCTTAGTTTCTAATACGGTTAATGTATCACCAACACGAATGACGCCTGTATTTTGAATTATTACATTTTGCCCAAAATCGACATCACCGTTTTCATCTGAGCGGAAAGTTTGTAATGTCGCTAATGGCTCGCTATTGGGGTGTTTAATGCCTTTTTCTGGGCTTACGGTTGTGAGGATACAGCGACTGCAAGGCCTATCTAAAGTAAAGATGACATCCCCAATTTGAATCGTTTTCCACGTGTCTTCTTCAAACGGTTTTGCGCCAGTAATAATTAAGTTACCCCGAAATTGTTCAAGTTTAATACTGGCAGGGCAGCGGCGTTGTAGTTCTTGAACTGACGCTTCATTTATTAACAGAAAAGGGTAGCCATCAGCAAATGACATCGGCACGTCTTGGTATTCTTTCACGCGACGAGAAAGCAGTGGGCTCAGCCAACGTAACTGAACGGGCTCATCAAAAAAGGTGCTTAACCAGCTGTTTATTGTTTCGGGTGCAATGAGTGCGTGAAAATGATTGCCCCAAACTTCGGTAGGGCTCTGTTTCTCATCAAAGTCCTGATACAATACTGTTGCACTTTCACCATTGGGGGCTCGAAGATGAAGTCCATTATTGAGCATAACAGGTGTAAACAGTAACATTTGCGGGTATTTTCTCGCCGTAATAAATTTACCTTCCAGCGTGGTTATCATAAAATTACGATCAAAAGTCAAACCGCTAGTATCAGCGAAGGCATGAGATAAGCGCACCCCTCTCATGGATTTTACTGGGTGCGTATAAAGGCGCGAAAGCGTGATCATTTTTTAATCCTTATAATTGTGCGCAGCAACTTTATGACAACTGCATAAGATTAGCTATAATGCGCAACAATTTTTCATCGAAATCGGTAATAAATACTATGAATTTTCTGTTTGCCAGCACAGCTCGTGGCCTAGAAGAACTACTGAAAACGGAACTGGAAGCTCTCGGTGCTAGCCAGTGCAAAGTGACCCAAGGGGGCGTCTATTTTCAGGCCGATGAACGGGTCATGTACCAAAGCTTACTGTGGAGTCGGCTGGCATCGCGTATTTTATTGCCATTGAATGATTTTGATGTCTACAGTGACTTAGATTTATACCTTGGTGTACAGGCGATTGACTGGTCTGAAATTTTTTCTGTGAATGATACGTTTGTAGTGCATTTTACAGGGACTAACGAAGAAATTCGTAATAGTCAATATGGCGCCTTAAAAGTGAAAGATGCCATTGTCGACAGCTTTGTTCGCAAGTTAGACCAACGTCCTGATGTTGCACGCCAACAGGCAGATATTCGTATTAATGTGTACCTGAATAAAGAAAAAGCCAGCGTAGCGTTAGATTTAAGTGGCGATTCTCTGCATATTCGCGGTTACCGTGACTTAGCAGGGCAAGCGCCATTAAAAGAAACGTTAGCCGCGGCGATCATTAACCGTTCTGGTTGGCAGCAAGGTACACCATTAGTTGACCCAATGTGTGGTTCGGGGACGTTATTAATCGAAGCCGCGATGATGGCAACAGACAAAGCACCGGGTTTGCATCGTACCCATTGGGGATTTTATGCATGGTCAAAATTTAATGCCGAATTATGGCGCGAGCTAACCACAGAAGCACAAGTGCGTTTTCGCCAAGGCTTAAAAGAGAATACTTCGCGTTTTTATGGCTTTGATATTGATAAGCGTGTGCTGGAAATGGCGCGCGCGAATGCGCGTCGGGCAGGCCTTCAAGATGTCATTACCTTCAATCAAGGTGATGCGGCTGCGTTAGAAAACCCCGTTAAAACAGAAGCAGTCGGCACCATTATCAGTAACCCACCATATGGTGAGCGTTTAGAAAGTGAGCCAGCCTTAATTGCCTTACACAGCCAATTAGGCCGTGTCGTGAAAGCGCGTTTCCCAGGCTGGCGTTTATCGATTTTCAGCGCTTCACCTGAATTATTAAGCTGTTTGCAATTACGTTCAGAGCGCGAATTCAAAGCGAAAAATGGTCCATTAGATTGTGTACAAAAAAATTACCAATTAGCGGCTACGCCTTCTGAAACCGTTGCGGAAATTTCCCCTGATTTTGCGAACCGTTTACGTAAGAATTTGAAAAAATTAACGAAGTGGGCAAAACAGCAGGGTATTGAAAGCTATCGTGTCTACGATGCTGACTTGCCTGAATATAATGTTGCAGTCGATATCTATGGTGACAAAGTGGTGATCCAAGAATATGCACCACCAAAAACTGTTGATGAACGTAAAGCACGTCAGCGTTTATTTGACGTGATCACGGCGACGATGAACGTATTAGAATTAACATCAAATCAATTGGTGTTAAAAACACGTCAGCGCCAAAAAGGCAAACAGCAATACGAAAAACTGGCACAAAAAGACGATTTCTTTTTGGTGCAAGAATACAATGCCAAAATGCTTGTTAACCTAACTGACTACCTTGATACAGGGCTATTTTTAGACCACCGAATCGCACGTCGTATGTTAGGGGAAATGAGCAAAGGTACTGATTTCTTAAACTTATTCTGTTATACAGGTACGGCAACCGTGCATGCAGGTTTGGGGGGCGCGAAAAGCACGACATCAGTCGATATGTCCCGTACTTACCTTGAATGGGCAGAAAAAAACTTACAAGCGAATGGGTTAACGGGGCGTCAACATCGCTTAATTCAAGCTGATTGTTTAGGCTGGCTAGCAAACAGCAATGAACAATTTGATCTGATCTTTATTGATCCACCTACATTCTCAAATTCAAAACGCATGGATGGCACATTTGATGTGCAACGTGACCATGTACAACTGATTACACATTTAAAACGACTATTACGCCGCGACGGAACTGTGATGTTCTCAAACAACAAACGCGGTTTCAAAATGGATATGGAAGCAATCAAAGAGCTAGGACTACAAGCACAAGAAATCACTGCGAAAACGCTTTCTGAAGATTTTGCACGTAATCGTCAAATTCATAACTGCTGGTTAATTCGCCACGCAGAGTAAAGGATAGAATCAATGGCTTTAATTAATTTATCGGGTGCATACCTTTCCTTCAGTGATGCGCCATTACTTGATAATACTGAAATTCATATTGAAGATAACGAGCGTGTTTGCTTGGTTGGTCGAAACGGTGCGGGTAAATCAACCCTGATGCGTGTGCTGACGAAAGAACAACCTTTGGATGATGGCCAACTGGTTTACGAACAGGACTTAGTTGTTGCACGCTTGCAGCAAGATCCTCCGCGTAATGTGGAAGGCACCATTTTTGATTTCGTTGCAGAAGGTGTTGCGGAGCAAGCGCAATACCTGAAGGATTACCACCATATTGCCAAAGTGGTGGAAGAAGATCCTAGTGAGAAAAACTTAAATAAAATGGCTGAATTACAAGAAGTTCTTGATAACCGTAATTTATGGTTATTGGATTCTCGTATCAGCGATGTGCTGAAAAAATTGGGCTTACCTGCGGATGCGGAGCTTTCCTCCCTTTCTGGGGGATGGCTACGTAAAGCGGCGCTGGGGCGTGCGTTAGTGAGCAACCCACGGGTTTTATTCTTAGATGAGCCAACAAACCACTTAGATATCGAAACCATTCTGTGGTTGGAAAACTTCCTTAAAGATTTCCAAGGCAGTATCGTGTTTATTTCCCATGACCGTTCATTTATTCGTAATATGGCAACCCGTATTATCGATTTAGACCGCGGACAGCTAGCCTCATGGCCAGGGACATATGATGATTATTTAGTCAGTAAAGAAGAAGCCTTGCGCGTTGAGGAAATGCAAAATGCAGAGTTCGATAAAAAACTGGCTCAAGAGGAAGCGTGGATCCGCCAAGGTATTAAAGCGCGTCGTACCCGTAACGAAGGGCGTGTTCGTGCCCTGAAAGCACTGCGAGTTGAGCGTTCAGAGCGCCGTGAAGTGATGGGAACAGCGAAAATGCAAGTGGGTGAAGCAGCCCGCTCAGGTAAAATTGTTTTTGAAATGGAAAACGTTAATTATCAAATCGATAATAAAGTTCTAGTAAACGATTTTTCTGCACAGGTGATGCGTGGTGACAAAATTGCATTAGTTGGGCCAAATGGTTGTGGTAAAACCACACTATTGCGCTTAATGCTAGGTGATTTACAAGCAGACAGCGGTCGTGTGCATTGTGGTACAAAACTGGAAGTTGCTTATTTTGACCAACATCGAGCTGCATTAGACCCTGATAAAACTGTCATGGACAACCTAGCGGAAGGCAAACAAGAAGTGATGGTAAATGGCAAGCCACGCCATGTATTAGGCTACTTGCAAGATTTTATGTTCCCACCAAAACGTGCAATGACACCTGTCAGAGCCTTATCAGGTGGTGAGCGTAATCGGTTATTATTAGCTCGATTATTCTTAAAACCAAGTAACTTACTGATCCTTGATGAACCGACCAACGACCTTGATGTCGAAACATTAGAGTTACTTGAGGAGTTAGTGGATGGTTACCAAGGAACTGTCCTCCTAGTGAGCCATGATCGTGAATTTGTTGATAATAGCGTAACAGAATGCTGGATCTTTGAAGGCAATGGCATTATTAACCGTTTTGTGGGTGGCTATTTTGACGCGCAAAAGCAAAGAGCACAAACCGTGAGTTTGAAAGCCGAACAAACGAGTAAAGTAGCTGCGCAAGAAAAAACAGCCAAGCCAAAAGAAGTGGCAAAGCGCCCAAATAAACTCAGTTATAATTTATTACGTGAACTGGAACAACTGCCGGCTAAGCTTGAACAACTGGAAACGGAAATTGAAGCACTGCAAGCTAAAGTTGGTGATGCGGATTTCTTCAATCAACCTCATGATGTTACAGAGCAGACATTAAGCCAGTTAGCAGCAAAAGAAGCGGAACTGGAACACGCGTTTGACCGCTGGCAAGAGCTTGAATTGCTTAAGAACGGATGAGCTAATTAATCGATTAGAGGAGCGAATATTCTTTGTGTACCCATGAGTCTCATGAACATGTACTTTGTCCTCAGTGCGATATGTTGGTTGCGGTTCCTGAATTGGAACAAGGCAGTAAAGCAACCTGTCCACGCTGTGAGACGACATTAGTTTCAAAGTGGCGATATCCGTATAAGCAGCCCGCTGCCTATGCGTTTAGTGCGTTGATTATGTTATTCATTGCGTGCATGTTTCCCTTTGTAAAAATGAGCGCAGCGGGTATTGAAAATGAAATTTCGCTTTTTCAAATCATTGAAATTATCGCCACGACGCGTTATAGCGGTCTGGCGCTATTTTTCTTGTTTTTCTCTTTAGTCATACCTGCTTTTTGTATGGTCACCATTATCCTTTTAGGGCTACAAGTTCATATTCCTAAAGGGATTAAAGTAGTGATCACGCGGATTTTATTCCAAATGAAAGCGTGGTGTATGGCGGAGATTTTCTTAGCGGGTGTTTTAGTCAGTTTCGTCAAATTGATTGCCTACGGTGATATTGGTATTGGGCTAAGTTTTTTGCCTTACTGTATATATTGCATGTTACAGGTGAGAGCATTCCAATGCCTGGATAGGCATTGGTTGTGGAATCGTATTGAAGCTGCACCAAAGCTCATACATCCATTGAAAGTGGGTCAAACAGGTATAAGCCAAAATATACGCTTGTGCTTGGTTTGCACTGCGATTTTACCTGCGGAACAATCTAAATGCTCACGTTGCCATTCCTATGGCAGTGTTCGTAAGCATCAAAGTTTACAATGGACATTGGCGCTGCTTGTGACGTCCATTATGTTATATATTCCTGCAAATGTGCTGCCGATGATGACGACAAACACATTAGGCAGTGACTTAAACTCCACAATTATTGATGGGGTTATTTTGCTGTGGGGGGATGGTTCATACCCCGTTGCTATGGTTATCTTTGTCGCCAGTATTATGGTTCCTACGCTGAAAATGATTGGGATTGCTTGGTTGTGCCTTGATTCAAAAGGGTATGGCAACCGTGATCCTCATCGTATGCATTTTATTTATGAGCTGGTGGAATATGTTGGTCGCTGGTCAATGATTGACGTATTTGTGATTACGATTTTGGCCTCTTTAGTCCAAATGGGGCAGTTAATGAGCATCGTTCCTGCGATGGGGATTATTTTCTTTGGTGTTGTCGTGATTTTAACGATGTTTGCGGCGATGACATTTGACCCTCGATTGACTTGGGATCGTTGTGATGCGAAAAATGCAGTGAATACTGCTGAACAAGAAGGAGCCATAGGGTGACCTCACAAGAAACACCACAGGCCAATGCCAAAGTCAGTAAGCTAAAAAGTTGGTCACCTGTATGGGTGATCCCAATTGTCACAGTTTTACTTGGGGCCTGGATCTTATTTTATCACTTTAGTAACCAAGGCCCAGAAGTGACATTGATCACTTACAATGCGGAAGGAATCGAAGCTGGTAAGACCAAAATTAAAAGCCGCAGTGTCGATATCGGTGTTGTGGAAAGCGTGACGCTAGATGACAATTTTAGCCGTGTCATCATTAAAGCGCGTTTAAATAATGAAATGAAAGAGTTACTTCGTACTGACTCGGCATTTTGGATTGTTAAACCTGCAATTGGTCGCGATGGTGTTACAGGCCTAGGAACGTTACTTTCAGGAGCTTATATTGAGCTTCAGCCTGGTCTTGCAGCAAAAGAACACTTTGAATTCACCTTGTTAGATACACCACCTTTAGCATCTCCTGATGCTAAAGGTATCCGCGTTATTTTAGCCAGTGATAAAGCGGGGCAGCTCAATCCAGGTGACCCTGTCTTATTCCGTGGTTACCGCGTAGGCTCTGTCGAAACCAGTAACTTTGATATGGATAAGCGCGATATGCGTTATCAACTGTTTATTAATGCGCCTTATGACAAACTTATCAGTTCAAACGTGCGTTTCTGGAAAGACAGTGGCATTGCCTTTGATATGTCATCTCAAGGTGTACATGTCGAAATGGGGTCAATTGCCACTTTATTAACCGGCGGTGTAAGTTTTGATGTCCCTGCGGGATGGGTTCCTGGAGCCAGTGTTAAGGAAAATACAGAGTTTGAACTGTTTGATAACCAAAGCAGTATTCAAAATTCACTGTATACCCAGTACCAAGACTTTGTTCTCTTTTTCTCTGATTCTGTACGTGGACTGCAGCCTGGGGCACCTGTTGAATTCCGGGGTATTCGTTTAGGGACTGTTGCACAGGTTCCGTTCTATACCGCGGGTTTAGACCAATCACTGGATAATGACTTTAGAATCCCTGTCCTTATTCATATCGAACCAGAGCGTTTTTCTAAAGATGTAGGCGCGAATTTTAATTTAAAAAATGAATTAAAATTAGCAATGAAAGATGGGTTAAGAGCATCATTGAAATCGGGTAATTTACTGACGGGTGCACTATTTGTTGATTTAGACTTTGTCCCTAATGCTGAGCCATATAAAGGCCCAACGGTGGTTGCTGGGTATAAAATCATTCCAACGACCAGTGGTGGTTTAGCGCAGATTCAGCAAAAAGTGATTGCAGTGCTGGATAAAATCAACAATATGCCAATTGAGCCTATGTTGAACCAAACCACACAAACGTTAGCAGAAGGGCAAAAAGTGGTAAAAGAAGCCAACGCAATGTTAGTTGAGCTGAATAAAGTAATGGCAAGTAAAGAGTTCCAAAATTTACCACATGATTTACAAAAAACGTTGCAAGAAATGAACCGTGCAATGCAAGGCTTTCAACCAGGCTCACCTGCTTATAATAAGATGGTGGATAATATGCAGCGTTTAGACCAAGTCTTGAGAGAAGTTCAGCCACTGTTAAGAACGTTAAACAATAAGAGTAATGCATTAGTCTTTGAAGCCGAACCAACTAAGGATGTACAGCCGAAAGGAGTTAAAAAATAATGAGATATCTGATATCGATATTTGTTTTGTTGTTGGCAGGGTGTAGTAGTACACCAGAAAAAATGTATTACCAGTTGCCAATACACGCTTCTGAAACGCAATCTGTGGCGGTGATGAATAAAGGCCAAGTATGGTTGCAGCGCATTATGTTATCGGATGTATTGACGTCGAACGGCATCACTTATCAAACGACAGATGTAAGCTACACCAATGCAAGTACACACTTATGGGCAAGCCCATTAGAGCAGCAACTAGGGCAGTCAATGGTGAGTGAATTGTCAGCAACGTTACCTGAAAAGCTAGTTTCGTTGCAGCCACTACAAAACTCACCAGATACCTTAGATATTACACTCACGGCTTTTAATGGTCGTTATGATGGTAAGGTGCTCATTCAAGGCTTCTGGACATACTCAAAGGATAAAAATGTGATCCGTCGTAATTTTGATGTCCAACTGGATCAGCAGGAAGATGGTTATCCTGAATTAGTCCGTACGTTGGCAGCAGGTTGGCAGCAAGTTGCCAAAGGGATTGCTGATGAAATTAATAAACACTAATTAATCATCTTTTAATTCGTTTTCTAAGTGCACTTTAGGTATACGTAATGATTACTATTACCTGAGGTGCATTTTTTTGTCATTAGAAATTCTGTTTAAACACGCTTTTAGGATAGGTTTAAAAATAGTCGTTTTTAGTTATTCTAAAATGATGATTATTAAAGAGATATTTATAAATTTCAATAGATTCAAATGGTTGTTATAAATGGGCTATACAAGTCACATTTATGCCAATTATGACAAATATATGAAAATCTTTACTTGATTTTCTGTTCGGTGGGCGCTATTTCTATAGAGTACCTATTAAGAAATAGTAGGTGCTGTTTTCTTTTCCATTTAAATGATGAGGGAAGTAAGGCATGAAAAGACAGAAGCGAGACCGTTTAGAAAGGGCTTTATCAAGAGGTTATCAAGCTGGTTTAGCAGGGCGCTCTAAAGAATTGTGTCCATATCAGGCTGTAGATGCTCGTTCGCACTGGTTAGGTGGTTGGCGTAAAGCGATGGAGGATCGAACCGTAGCCGTTGTTTAATCCCACTATTATCTGAACCTTTAGGTTAAATAACCTGCCTGTCTTTTGGAATTATTTGTGGGTTTTTAAATTAAAGATATCACTCAATTTAAGAACCTCCGCAATTGCGGAGGTTTGCATTTCAGTGACTTAGAAAGCGCTGGTATCTTTGAATAGACCGACTTTTAAGTCTGTTGCGGTATAAATTAATTTACCATCAACGAATACTTCTCCATCAGCTAAGCCCATGATCAGCTTACGGTTAATCACGCGTTTGAAACTGATACGGTAAGTGACTTTTTTCGCTGTTGGCAGAACTTGGCCAGTGAATTTAACTTCACCCACACCTAAAGCACGGCCTTTACCTTCGCCGCCTAACCAGCCGAGGTAAAAACCAACTAACTGCCACATAGCATCAAGACCTAAACAACCAGGCATAACAGGGTCATTAGTAAAATGACAGCCAAAAAACCAAAGTTCAGGATTAATATCAAGCTCAGCTTCGACATAGCCTTTATCAAAGGTGCCACCATCTTCGGTCATTTTGACGATGCGATCCATCATCAACATATTTCCTGATGGCAGTGGAGGGCCATTTTCCCCAAATAACTCGCCTTTTCCAGAAGCAATTAAATCATCTTTAGTGTAGGACTCGCGTTTATCAACCATGTTCTTCAGATAGCCTTTATTATGTGTAGGGGTACAGGATAGCTTACACTTGTACGCTGAACAACTCCGATCTGCTATTTTTTACGCAATCTTTACTTAACTCATCCACTTCAAGAACCAAGGAAGTCTGGCTTTATCAGGGGAATTGGCTTGGTTAATACGTTCTTGAATTAAAGCTAACAAGTGTACGTTATCGCCTTCCACTTGCTGTTCAAAGTAAGGTTGTTTCGTTAATAATGTAATCGCTTGAGCAACATGTTCGACAGGCCAAATATGGAATTGACCCGCTTTTACAGCTTCAACTACTTCTGCTTTGGTGCATAAATGGCGCACGTTAGCCATGGGAATAATCACACCTTGCTCGCCTGTTAAGCCGCGTTTTTCGCAGATATCGAAGAAACCTTCAATTTTCTCGTTGACTCCACCGATTGGTTGGACATAACCAAACTGGTCAACAGCACCTGTCACCGCAATTTGCTGGTCAATAGGCTGTAATGCTAAGGCGCTTATTAACGCGCATAGTTCAGCGAGAGAGGCACTATCACCATCAACCTCACCATATGACTGTTCAAAAACAATTGATGCTGAAAATGGCTGTGGTTGTTCCAGTTTCAGTTCATAGTTTAAGTAAGCTTGCATGATCATCATGCCTTTAGCATGAATATTACCGCCAAGCTCTGCTTTGCGCTCAACATCCGTGAATTCACCATCACCAAGGTGAGCAACACAGGTAATCCGAGATGGCTCGCCAATCGCTTCTGGATGTCCAGGATATTGCAAGACAGATAATCCATTGATTTGGCCAATAACTTCGCCTTCTGTTTTGACGAATATTTGTTCTTGTAAAATATCATCTTGCGTACGCTCAGCCAGAAAACTGTGTCGCCATAAGCGGTTTTCAATTGCTTTGGTAAAGGATTCTTGCGTAAGCTGCCCATTGATTGAGTAATGGGATGCATCTATCAAACTGCGTGTTAACCAAGGGGTATCTAGTGGTAGATTGAATTTATCTTCACAATAACGCGTTGCTTGCTGAATAAAAGGAACCCACCCATCAGCTGCAATATTAGGTAATGAATTTGTTTCTATAATGGATTTGATATAACTCATCCACAGGGACAATTGTTCTTCATCTTCGAAGAACATGATAGGTTCATATTCCCCATAAATAGCGCTATCGAAGATTTCTGGTGCACTATATTCAAGTTCTTCTAATGCGAGCCTATCCCCAACAACCACGACGTTGAGCTCAAGGGGCTGAGGCTCTATAGCAATAGGTAATGGTTGATTTTCAGAGTAGGGTAACCATTCTAATTGGCGTCGGTTAACCATGTTTTTTAGACGGTTCCACATAAGTGGTTGGCTAATTAATGCGTTTGCTGCTATTACAAGCACTCCACCATTAACTTGATGAACTAGGCCCGGGACGAGTTGCAATGATGGAGTAACATAACCCAATAATTGCTCTGGTTCTACCCAATGCCGATAAGCGATAGGTTGCTGAGTTGAAAAACGGCTTTTAATGCCGTCTTTCCACTGGAAAGAATGTTTATCTTCAGATAATTGATAATCCCCATCAATGACTGATGTGTTTTCTAGTAATGAGTTAATTGCATTTGCATAAGTGCAAAGATACTCCTCACTTTCATCAGATTTGATAAACATAAAGCGGGTATGCGCTAATTCCTTAACGAAACGCTGCATTCCATCAAATAACCGAGGTTGAATATCGGAAAATGTTGCGGGATTCAGAGATTCTGAAGAGACTAAATGTGTCTGAAATGACGATAAATTAGGAATTAGGCCTTGCCATGTTAGTTCTTGACTGATCACTATGATTATCTGCTATTAATAGGGTTATAAATAAAATGCCTGCCAGTTAGCTGGGCGCATGTACTTGATTGTGTTTATTCGGTCAATTGACCATTCGTATTGTTTGTTTTATAAACGATTTTCAAGCCAGTAAATTACCCAGTGGGCAAGACTGTTATATTAGCCTTTGATAGGCAATCTTGCAGCAATAATTGTTGAAATATCGATTAGAATAACGAAAACATGAGCACAACAGGGAGTGTCATTGGCCAAGTGAAGCCAATTAATAGAGCACTAAGTAGACGCATAATACAGCTTGGATCTTTCGTGATAAATAGGGTGAATAACATTGCACATAGGCCGCCAACCCCATAGATGACGAGTATGTTTTCAAAAGTTGACATGCATGATGATAAAATTGTTAACAGGTGGATGCGGATTCTACACTATTTAGACAAGGAACGGTTATTTTCTTTGCTGAAAAAATGAATATTTAACTAAATCGAATTTCTGCTTGAGCATTTTGTTTATAATATTGCTAATATAAAGATAGGTTCGGTTTTCTTCAGGAAAAATTATGAAATATCAGCAGCTTGAAAATCTTGAATGTGGCTGGAAATGGGAGTACCTCGTGAATAAAGCACGTGCTGGCGAAGCGATTACCCGTTACATCGAACGAAGCGCAGAAAAAGAAGCGATAGAATTGCTGTTAAAAACGGAAAATAGACCTAGCGAAGTGCTTAAATGGATTTCACTGCATATGAATCCTGATCTTGATAACCGGATGAAGCAAAGCATTCGAGCTAGGCGTAAACGACATTTTAATGCAGAGCACCCGCATACACGAAAAAAATCAATAGATTTGAATTTTTCAGTTTGGCAACGTTTATCTAATTTAGCGGTAAAACGGAATAAAACATTGTCAGAAACGATCATCCAGTTGATCGAAGATGCAGAACATAAAGATAGATATGAAAATCAGATGAGTACATTGAAACAGGATCTCCAAGCAATACTAGGCACTACAAAAAATCGTGGTGATGAATAATGCATTGATGGATGATCGTTAGGTATCTTGACTGGATTAGTAAAAAGTTGGATTAGCTGCTATTAAAATAGATTTTGAATAATCTAAAGCCTCCATAGTTTTAAGTCAAAAAAAAACCCCAATCGCAATTGGGGTTTTGTATTTAGTTCAAAATTCAAACGAGGGCTAAGAATTAAGCGCCTGGTTGAGTAACAACTTCAGTTGTACCTTGAATTTCGATTTCAACGCGACGGTCTGGCGCTAAGCACTCGATCAGAGCAGCACGGCCTTTAACAGCGTCACATTTGTTGCCAGTTACTGGATCTTCTTTACCGCGACCTTCAGCTGCGATTGCAGATGCTGGAACGCCTTTAGATACTAAGTAATCAACAACTGACTGAGCACGTTTTTGTGACAGTGGCAGGTTGTAGTTTTGTGAACCGATACGGTCTGTGAAGCCAACAACCAGTACACGACCTTGAGTTGGGTCGATGCTGCTCAGTTCGTTGTACAGTTCGTTCAGAGCTTGCTGACCTTCTGGTTTCAGAGAAGCTTTGTTGAAGTTAAACAGAACGTCTGAACGCAGTGTGAAACGTTTGTTTTCAACAACTGGAGCTGCTGGCTCAACAACTGGAGCTGGAGCAACTACTGGAGCTTCTTCTTGACCAAAGCGGTAAGCAACACCAACACTCAGCATGCCGTTGTCTGGACGAGTACCGATATTGTCTTTATCACCTAAGTTGCTAACCCATTGGTAGTCTAAACGAGTAGCCCACTCTGGAGTGATTGCGTACTCAAGACCCAATGCGTATACAGGCGCAACGCCAGTATCAGTTTCTTTGTAGTTACGTTGGTTAGCTTTAGCTTCTGTACGGTAAACCATACCACCCAGACGAGTATAAACGTCTAAGTCATCCATGATTGGATAGCTTAATTTAGTGGTTAATGAAACACCCATAGAGGTTAAGTCGCCTTTGTCAGCGCCTTTGTATTTCATTTTACCAAACCAGTCGTAACCTAATTCGAAGCCCATGTACTGGTTGTATTGGTAACCAGCAAATGCACCTGCACCTAAAGTGTCACGCTCAGTAGAACTACCTACTGATGGGCCACCGTTAGGAGTGAATTTAGTGTCTTCGTAATGAGACCAACCTAATTTAGCACCTGTATACCAAGTGTTATCTTTTGGAGCTGCTTGAGCAACTGTTGCAAAAGCGGCTACTGCCACTGCTACTGCGATAGCTGTTTTTTTCATTTTTACGCCTCGTTATCATCCAATATTGGCATGGCCTCAATGAGCCTTATTATTCGCCATTGGTTCAATTTACTTGCTAGGTTTCGCAGACATTATCTACAAAAAATTAATAAAAGTAAAAAATAATGCCGTAAGCTTAACAAGCTAAAGTCTACAACGAACTTAGAAAGATACAAGTAGAGTGAGCAATAAACGTTAAAAAAAGTATTTTTTTAGTGTATAAATCAGAGAGATATGTATATTTCGTATTATGATTGTTTTTTATCTATCTGATTGATCTTCAATGCTTTTCATTTCACTTTAGGGATAAATATTTCTAAAGGTTAAATTTAGTAAGAAAATTCTTAATCTTGGTTAGTGATAGTGAGTTGAATGAATTTTTAGGTTGTTTAGCTGTCCTGATTGCATACTCACCATATTATATGTCTTTTGTGGGCGCATAATAAAGCCGATAGAATGACCTTCTTGTGCTGCGTCTTGTAAGCGAACAAAATCTTGTTCATTTAATTCAGGTAGCCATCCTAAAACAACACTGTAATTACCACTCTTTAATGCTTTTTCCATTGCATCAATGGTGGTTATTGGTGCCATATGATTTAACTGCATAACCTTATGTGTAGGAATACCCGCTTGTTCTAACCAGTGTTTACTAAGTTTTTTGTTTGGGCTTAACCACAGCAACCAACGTGATTGAACACCAAACTGACGCAGCATAGGCAACAAGATGAAATCCATTATAGGATGTTTTTCATCGTAGACAAGTTCACTCACCATACCTTGCTGCATTGAGCCATTGGTTGGCTCCGCAGTTTGGAAAGATTGTGTGTAATTATTAAGAGAATGTTCTGTTGTGTTATTCCAAGAATAGATGCTCATAATTCACCTCGCAACAATGCTGTATGAACATACAGTAACTGTATATCCATCCAATATCAAGACTATTTTTTCAAAGCGCTTCGCAACTTTGGTGTTTTTCTATGCATTCTACTTGGCATTTTTTATTGAAACTCTCAGAATTGGTTATGCGTAATTGCTTGTAATGAAAGAAATAATAAAATTAATTTTCTCAAGGATGAAAGTTAACCAGGCCCAAAAAGGAGTTAAGGTAAATGTTGTTATCAGAAGAAAAAATTTTTTATTTGTACCGTTTATTAAACCAGTTGGGTGAGCTTAAACGCAAAAACCACTTTGGCGGATACTGTTTATTAGTCGATGATGCGATTGTGGGATTATTACTGGATGGGCATTTTTATCTCAGAGGGTGTTTGCTAGCGAGAAGCCACTTTGAGGCCTCGGGGCTTGATAGGCTAGTCTATACTAAAAAAGGTATCCCATTGGAAATGCGTTATTACCAGCTATCAGAGCAAATGTGGTGTGACGAAAAGCGTCTTCTACAACTTATTGAAATTGCTTACCATTCTGCTGTTGAGGAACTGCAACAAAAGCAGGTTACAACGCGTAGAATAAAAGATTTACCGAATATGAATATGTCTGTTGAAAGGGCTTTGGGGAAGATAGGGATCTTGCATGCTGACGATTTACGCATGGTGGGTGCGAAAGCCTGTTTTATGAAGTTAAAACAACATGGAAGGCATAAGCCAAGTATTAAGTTGTTGATTGGTTTAGCCGCCGCGATTGAAGGGTGCCACAGCGCAGTATTACCGAAGACAATTAAGCAAGAGCTAATTGCCTGGTATAATAGTTTTGAATTAACGACAATGTGATAGCGTCATCGTAAAGGTGCTTAATTAAGCCGTTTAATTGACAGCACTGCATAAAACAGAAAATCAAGCGGGTATTAAGAGCTTGTTTTATATTCTAATACCCGCTCATCGGTAATATTTATGATGAACTGATTTGCTGGATCATTTGTTTTATTTCAGGAATAAGCTCAAGTAAAAGCTTTATTTGCTCCATGATTAACAATGTTTTTTCATCATCACTCGATGAAATATTGTCAATACGGTGTAAGAGGCTATCACGCAACTTTTCTGATTTTTCATCAACGATATATGGATCTAGCGTGGTAATTTGTAGAGAAGATTCGACATAACAAATGGCATCATTTAATAAGGTTAAATTCTCTTCATTTTGTATTTTCTCTCGGTGAGCGCCAAGGGCGGAAATATAACTTAGTAAAGTATGATTCAAGCATAATAAACGAAATGCTTGCTCTTGGGTTATTCGATAAGATTTAGGGTCTGATGCCATATTGGAGACAATGGAAGCAAATTCGGCATCATTATTATGTGCCTCACGCCGTGCTACTCGATATTCTAAGCCGTTGTCTTTTCCTTGGTAGTATTGTAATAAAATCGCATCTAAATAGCGGCAATTGCTATCCATGGTTTTTTGTACAACCTGAGGCAGTTGGCGAAATTTCCAATCAGGCCAAATAAAACTCACCGCAAGTAATGCGATAAAGCAGCCAATTAAGGTATCGATAATTCGAGGGAGTGCGACATCGAAGCCCTCACCGAGTAGGTTAAAACAGAATAAAACCAACAAAGTAATAAACAGCGTGGCTTGGGCATATTGGCTGCTTCGGAACATGAAGAACAACAACCCTGAAATCACGATGAGAGTAAGCTGCCCTTCTATTGAAGGGATTAAATTAAGGAGCGGTAAGCCGATAATAATACCCACAATCGTGCCGATGATACGTAGTGCTAAACGTCGTTTAGTGGCGTTGTAGTTAGGTTGGCAGACAAATAAACTGGTGAGTAAAATCCAATAGCCCCTTTCCATATCAAACAATTGAATAATTGCATAACCTGTACAAAGTAAAATTGACATTCGCACCGCATGGCGAAATAAAGAGGATTTTGGCGTTAAATGGTGATTAATGCGTGAAATAATATCGCTAAAACCTGAGAGCGATTCATCAGATAATTGCTCAATTTGTTTATTATTTTGTTGCCATGAGCTTTGTTCAAGGCTCAGCCCTTTCAGTTGAACATCGATACCTTTCAAGTTTTTCAATAAATTATGTAATGCCTTGATTTCATGGAGCGTAGGGGATTGTTCCTTGAGGAGTTGCAAGGAATTTTCAAGGTAAGCAAATGTACGTTCGAAGCGTGGATTGTGTTGGTATGGTTTACGCCATAACACAGATTGAGCAACTTGTTGGCAAGCGCGGGCTTGCATAGTTAATAAACGTTGAAAACGGAATAAAATATCATGATGGCGAAGTGTACGGCTAAGCTGTTGATATTGAATATGGGATGAGCTGGCTCGCTCATGAATATCTTGAGCAACAAAATAATAATGCAGAGTATTGCGCGTCCCTTTTTGCCCTCGGTCGCCTTTTAAGCGGCTAAGTAATGCGCTTTTTGTTTGGTTCATGGTATTAACTAAGCTGCTGTTAACTAGCGCTAAATCATAAACAGATTGCTGATAATCATCTTCAAGGTCGGGGTCAAATAAGCTAGCTTTAGCATCTAAATAAGCAGATAACTGTTGGTAACACTGCGTAATGGCATCTTGCAATGGCCGCACTGGAAATAAAATATGGCCGATTAAGGTTAAAAGGTTATACCAGATTGCCCCTATTAGAAGAAGGGCTGGCTGTTGGTACCATGTATCGAAAATTGGGACGCCTAACATGGTGTAGATTGCAATTAATAATGCACCGAACGCAATGGTGGCATAACGTTGCCCTAATGCACCCAATAAAATAAATCCGCAGGTGGAAAATGCTAATCCAAAAAAGAAAAATAGAGGATAAGGAAATAAAAGTTCAATAGAAACTGAGGCAATAAAAAAACAAAAAAGAGTAATAATTAAATTTTTTATTCTGCCAGTTAGCCTATCATCTAAGTCAGTTAATGCAGCAGCAACGACACCTAATGTAAGCGGAATGGTGATTTTTGGCTCTTGACCTAAGAGCCATGGTAATAAGGTTGCGCCTGTCAGGGCTATAAAGATTCGGATATAATATAGAATATGGCTGTTATAGAGCACACGACGATAACTGGTAAGCAGCGTTAGCACAAAGTACCTCAAAGGTAAGAAAATCCCTATTCCTTATAGGATAGCGTGTTTACTCGGAATAAAAAACCGTTTGGAATCAAGCCAACGTATTTTAGTCATTGATATTCTTAGGTGCAGGACGTATGGAACTGAAATCAACACAGATTGGACAGCGTCTGGCTCAGCATCCCTACAATCGGGTTCGCTTACTCAACGCAGGTATTGAAGTTAGCGGTGAAAATCACCAATATCTTATCCCTTTTAATGAACTTATCGATCTTCGTTGTAAGCGGGGTATTGTCTGGGGGGAGTTAGAGTTTGAAATTGTAAACGAGCAAGTCATTCGTTTGCATGGTACTGAATGGAAACAAACTCAGCGCTTTTTTCATTATTTAAATGAAAAATGGCAGCAATGGAGTGGAGAGATGAGCCAAGTGAGTGCAGAGGTTCTCACTCAGTTGAACAATAAAATTGAGCAAATATCACAGCAAGATGCATGGTTGAGTTTACGCCAATTAACGGTGATTAAAGATAATATTAAACAGCAGTTTTCGTCGCTGCCATTACCCCTTGCCCGAATTTCGCAGTTCGAAAATTGTTCAGTACAGTACCAATTATGCCTACAGTGGCTGAATCATAGCCAACAGTGTCGTAAGCAAATCAATGAGAAATGGTGTGAATCTGTTTTGACTCGTTACCACGATTTCTTTCAGCAAGTGGAATCATCACCGCTCAATCATTCTCAGTCTTTATCCGTTATCAATGGTGAAGATAACGTACTTGTGCTTGCGGGGGCTGGAAGCGGCAAAACGTCTGTATTAGTGGCTCGTGCGGGCTGGTTAGTTCTACGGGGATTAGCAAAGCCAGAGCAAATTTTACTGTTAGCGTTTGGTCGTAAAGCCGCAGATGAAATGAATGAGCGTATTCAATTACGTTTGCAACAAGATGAGATTCAAGCAAAAACTTTTCATGCTTTAGCTCTCCATATTATTCGAGAAGGCAGTAAAAAATCCCCTGTAGTCAGTGAACTAGAAAGCAACACTAAAAAACGCCAAGCGTTACTCTTAAAAGAGTGGCGCGAGCAGTGTTCAAGTAAAAAAGCGCAAGCTAAAGGTTGGCGAGAGTGGCTGAGTGAAGAGCTGATGTGGGATATTCCAGATGGCGAGTTCTGGCAAAACGAAAAGATAACCCAGAGAGTCGTTGCACGTTTAGAACGCTGGCTAAGTTTGATGCGAATGCATGGTGGTAGCCAAAAAGAGATGGTGGATAATGCCCCTGAAGGGATACGAGAGTTATTTCATAAGCGTATTAAATTGATGGCTCCGTTACTCAAAGCATGGAAGAACGCGCTAAAAGAAGAGGGGGCGGTTGATTTTTCTGGGCTGATCCATCAAGCGGTTAATATCCTCGAAAAAGGGCGATTTATTAGTCCATGGAAACATATTTTAGTCGATGAATTTCAAGATATTTCACCGTTAAGGGCTAAGCTTTTGCAAGCGTTACGCCAACAAAATAAGCAAACAACCTTGTTTGCGGTAGGTGATGATTGGCAAGCTATCTATCGCTTTAGTGGTGCTGAGCTGGATTTGACAACATCTTTTGAACATAACTTTGGTGAAGGGGAGCTTTGTGCTCTGAACACCACTTATCGGTTTAATGAGCGTATTGGTGACATTGCTAACCAGTTTATTTTACAGAATCCTATCCAGCTAGATAAGCCTTTGAACAGCTTGGTTAAAGGTAATAAAAAATCTGTCGTCCTTTTGTATGAAGAGGCGTTAGAGCGCTTGTTAGATAAAATGAGCGGGTATGTGCTTGATGATGAAATCATATTGGTTTTAGCGCGTTATCATTATTTAAAACCAGAGATCCTAAATAAAGCGCAAACACGTTGGCCGAAGTTGAATATCCAATTTATGACGATCCATGCATCAAAAGGGCAACAAGCTGATCATGTTATTATTTGTGGGCTCAATGGTGGAAAAGATGGGTTTCCTGCACCAGCAAGAGAGTCAATTATTGAAGAAGCATTATTGCCACAACCTGAATCATTTGAAAATGCAGAAGAACGGCGCTTACTGTATGTTGCAATAACACGTGCAAAACAGCAAGTTTGGCTACTCTATAACCCTGAAAACCCATCGGAGTTTGTTGAGGAGCTCAGGCAATTAGGTGTACCAAGACAGAAAAAGCCGTAATGATATTGCCCTGTGTTGAAAGTGTTTGGCACAGGGCAATCGATGTATTAGCCTGTGCGTTTGGTTAGGTAACTTTGATAATCAGGGATGACAATATCGATTGCCTCATCAAAAAATGGTGAGGTGATGAGAAAATCTGCGGTTGCAGGATTAGTGGCAACAGGAATGTTCCACACGGTTGCTAAGCGCAGTAAGGCTTTGACATCAGGGTCATGGGGTACAGCATTGAGTGGATCCCAAAAGAAAATCAAAAGGTCGATTTTTTGTTCTGCAATCATGGCACCAATTTGTTGGTCTCCCCCCATTGGGCCACTTAGCATACTCGTGACTGGCAAGCCTGTGTGCTGGTTAATCAAATTACCTGTTGTTCCCGTCGCATACAGTTTATGAGCTTGCAGGCGCTGTGTATTTTTCGTAGACCAAGACAGCAAAGACGACTTACAGTGGTCATGGGCAACTAAAGCAATATTTTTTGAGGCACCTATAATACGGGTTGTTGATTCCATGGTTTTCCCTTAAGTCAGATGGACTTTAAATATCGTTAAAATTGATTGGGCAAAGATGTACCAGATATATCATAATGCTAGTGAATAGTTTACTGGTTTTGGGAGATATTTTGATGAAAGATCAAGAAATTGCTGAAATTTTAAAAAGCGTGAAGACCATAGCATTAGTCGGTGCGAGCGAAAAAGTTAATAGACCCAGTTATGAAGTCATGGAATACCTATTACATCAAGGCTATCACGTCATTCCTGTCAGCCCAAAATTAGCAGGGCAAACGTTGTTAGGCCAGTTGGTATATGAAAAGCTAAGTGACATAAATGAGCCAATAGATATGGTGGATGTATTTCGTAATGCAGAAGCTGCTGTCGGTATCGCGCAAGAAGCCGTTGCTGCTAAGGCAAATGTTTTGTGGCTACAAAAAGGCGTGATTAGCGAAGAGGCACAAAAAATTGCATTAGAAGCGGGAGTGAAGTTTGTGATGGACAGATGCCCAAAACAAGACATTCCAGCTTTAGGACTTGAGAAATAATGATTTTACTTAACAGTTAAAAAGTAAAGCAGCTAAGTGCTGCTTTACGGTTGCGTTCATTAATGAGAAGAAAAATTAGTTACGCAGACGCGGTGCCTGCAACTGAGACCTTATTGACTCTGCAAGTTCATCCATCGAAGGTTGTTCAGGATGGTCATCTGCAGATTCATAAGTAATTTGTGCTTCAGCCAAATAAGTATGAACAGCATCCCCATTGTCATCTTCCATAACAACATGATACCAAGGCAGATCGCGTAGCGTACTGTTTGAGGCAATATCATCATCATGTGGTTGTTCGAGCGAATATTCAGCGTCCACATCAACAACGACCCCTAAATAGCCGAGAAGTTTGTGTCTGACTTGTTGCCCGATTCCATATTTACTGGTGATCATCATAGCGACCTCCTAATAGCCTTGCTTGTACTTCAATCTATATGTGGGCAGTGTTGCGCGTTTTCAAGTTAACGTATGGACAATTAGCAATAACGCAATACACTGTCTCTATATGCAACGTTGAGAAAGCAGTGCCTCACTAGCAGATTATCTGTTCAACGGGTAAAAAACAACAGCTAAAAAAGAGAACCACACTATTATGCTCTAAAAAGGAGGCGAACATGACAACATCAGGCCGTTACTTTTATATTTATGGGCGAGTTCAAGGGGTTGGCTTTCGTTATCAAACCTATCATTGGGCCAATCAAAATGGGCTTAAAGGTTTTGTGAGCAACCGTGAAGACGGCAGTGTAAAACTTGCGATTTATGGCTCAGAGCAAGATATTGAATTTGTCGATGACTGGTTGAAAGCGGGTGGACCACCAGGGGCTAAAATTGATCATTTTTTTAGTGAAAGCTGGCAAACGGCGCCAATAGCGGATTTTAATGTCCGCTATTAGTAAGAAATCAAATGCATTTCACAGGCTTAGGCAAGCCAGCAAGTTTAGTCGCTTGTTTGGCTGGCCCTTTTGGAAAGAGCCGGTATAGATAGCGGCTATTGCCTTTTTCTTCCCCAAATTGTTGCGAAACGGCTTTGACTAACATGCGGATCGCTGGGGATGTATTAAATTCTAAGTAGAAGTTACGCACAAAACGAATGATTTCTAAGTGCTCATGAGTCAGTTCAATGCCTTCTTCTTGCGCAAGTAAAGGGATGAGTTCCTCTGACCATTGTTGGCTATCGAGCAAATAACCTTGAGAGTCCGTTTCAATTTCTTGATTGTTAAACAGCAACATACTTTATTAATCCCAAAAAAACAGAGTACAAATTTAGCAAAAATGAGCCCATAACCCAAGCGAACGAATTAAAATGTTGATATTTTCACCCAACAGACTGAAATGCGTATATTTTTAAGGCGAACGAACAAGTTAGGGGTTTACATCCACGAAGAGGATGTTTATAGTGCACGTCATTGCGGAGGGGTGGCCGAGCGGCTGAAGGCAGCGGTCTTGAAAACCGCCGATGGGAAACCATCCGAGAGTTCGAATCTCTCCTCCTCCGCCATCTTCACTTCTAGTAACGTCTTACAATCCCAAGTAAATCAAGCATTCTAGCGAAATCTCACTCTACCGAAGTCTACTAACCTCGTTCTAAATCTCTATAATTTATTGCATAGTTTTTTTGTATAGAAATTTCCTCTGCAATTTCCCTATACAATATTGGTGATTTATGAAGCTAACAGACATGGCAATCAAGCGTGCCAAGCCAAAATAAAATGCATACACGCTGGCGGATGGTAACGGACTATCTTTAAATACACTTAGCCCACCAACAATAGTAAATAAACAGCCAATAAAAAGGCTGGTTTTTTGTCCTCTGCGCATTAATTCCATACTGAAAACAAACATATTCCATAACTATGAATGGAGTCATCTTAAAAGGATTGTCGTAATTGAGTGGTAGATGTGAGCTATATTTCATATAAAATATTCTACGGCTAGGACTTAAAGCCATAAAATAAGCGTATTATAAGCTATTAAACAATGTCCGTGCGAAAGATTATAAAAAAGGTGAAACATTGTGAGCATATTCAAATCGATTTGGGATTTTTTTGGTCTTTATCAGACTAAAAGAATAAGAATTCTACATGTATTAATTCTACTCTTAGTGATATCACAAATCATAGTTAGTAATTGGATGACTGGAACAAAGTCAGTAGTTATTCCTTTTTTTGATGAAGCTTATTTATTCACTTGGATTCATATTGTTTCAGGATTTGTACTTTTTTTCCTGACGTTCTTTTTAGTCGTATCATGTTTTAACCAGCGTGGGCTTAGATATTTTTATCCCTATCTCTGGGGGGACTTTAAGCAAATCAAAGAAGATATAAGCTTACTTTTAGCCAAAAAACTACCAGACAGCTCTCCTAAAGGACTTGCAGCAATAGTTCAAGGGTTAGGGTTAGGTGCTTTATCAATTGTTATTTTGTCGGGCATTGTATGGTTTATACTATGGTTACAGCAGTCGCCACTTGCTTTAGAGGCTAGAAGTATTCATAAATCACTCACAATTTTAATTGAGATTTATATTTACGGTCACGGTGGTTTAGGGATTATTCATTTTGTACTTTGGAACAAAAGTAAAAATAAGTAGGGAGTGGATACTTTGTGGTTTAGTTATTTTGACATTAATTTCAGGTGATAGAAAAAGCGAATTGATACTTAGTTAATTCATGGGTGAGCAACTTGAAAAATTCTACCTATAGAGGAAGCGTTGACGTCTTTGTTAATTTTCGTGAGGTTCTTCTCTGCCAATTTAACGTGTAAGCAATAAAGTAGGGATGTGTGATACGTTGGTTTAATCGACCTCAAAACCTGACATTATTAAGTCATCACAGAATACCAGCCTTAAGGGTATAAAAAATAAAAATGAATTGTAAATGTGTATTACCAATGGTGCAGGTAATTGTTTGTTTTACCTCTTTTGGAACCTTGGCTTTTCAAGAACAGCAATATAACCCTGTAGTGTTCAACATGGCTCAGTTGTATGATTTTAATCCTGTAAGGGGCAATGTTAAGGAGCTTGTCGGCACGGTTTACAATGAAGATAAAACGATTAATTACAAGTCCGTACTAAAAATAGGGCCTGATGGTTGTGTCGAGAGTTTTTGGCTAGATCAGAAAAAAGATGAATATCTAAGCAGTGTTCATAATTACCTTTTAATTAAAAGGGTTAAGAATAAGTTGATTGGAATGGATGCGAATGGGCCAGTCGAAATTGTGATAGGTAAAGACTGTAATATAATTTCAAGGAAAGATATAAATGGAGAATTAATCTATCAATATAATAAAGATGGATTTATCACAGGTTCAGTGCTTGCGGACACGAAAGAAAAATTTGGTGAGAACAGCTATAACGAGCATAAGCTACCAACAGAAATTAAATATTATAAAGGTAATAGCGTTATTTCAGAGACGTTAATAACTTATGGTAAAGATTTCACGAAACCATTTGATCTTACTATGGATATTCGGGCATTAGGGCAAACAATTCTATTGGTTGATTCAAAATGTGATTATGATAAGCGCAATATTGCTTACCAGTGTAATTTTACTCTCACCTTGGACTCGAATGGTAAAACGGTGAAATTGGCAAAAATCAGTAAAACAGAAGTGAAATTTTATTAATTAATAAAAATAGTGGCTTACATAAGTGACAGTATTTCATGTCAGGGGCAGGTGATGACTGTCTTTTATTTTTCAATAGATTGTCATTTATATCTCATACTTTAGAGACATTTTTGTCATTGTTCTGTCATCCGTGAGTTATATTTCTGTCATTTCCTACTGGTACATTCTATCTCGAACATAAACTGCGTGATTTCGTACATTTGATGCAAATCTAAGCGCAATTCAATAGAAAGCGAGATAAATAGAATGACACCGTTACAACATTCAACGCTAGCGACAGTATTCAGTTTATTATTTGCCAGCCAAGCCATCGCCGCCACTGAAATTTCCTTTTGGCATTCCATGGAAGGGGAGCTGGGTGAAGAGGTTAATGCGTTAGCCACCGAATTTAATAAGACACACCCAGATTATAAAATTATGCCTGTATATAAAGGCAACTATGAACAAAGCCTTGCTGCAGGTATTGCGGCTTTTCGTTCTGGTAATGCCCCTGCCATTTTACAGGTTTATGAAGTTGGCACGGTAACGATGATGGCATCTAAGGCGATTAAGCCAGTTTATGAAGTTTTCCAAGATGCAGGTATTGCATTTGATGAATCGCAATTTGTTCCAACCGTTTCGGGTTATTACAGTGATGCAAAAACAGGGCATTTGTTATCGCAACCGTTTAATAGCTCAACGCCTGTTTTGTATTACAACAAAGAAGCCTTCAAAAAAGCAGGCTTAAATCCAGATGAGCCGCCGAAAACATGGCAAGACATGGCGGCTTATACGGCAAAGCTACGTGAGTCTGGTATGAAATGTGGTTATGCCAGTGGCTGGCAAGGTTGGATCCAAATTGAAAACTTTAGTGCTTGGCATGGTAAACCTATTGCGTCAAAAAATAATGGGTTTGATGGGGTAGATGCTGTTTTAGAATTTAATCAGCCAACACAAGTTAAGCATATCGCTTTGTTGCAAGAAATGAATAAAAAAGGCGATTTCAGCTACTTAGGCCGTAAAGATGAATCCACCGAAAAATTCTACAACGGCGATTGTGCCATCATTACCGCTTCTTCAGGCTCACTCGCGAATATTCGCAAGCATGCCAAATTTGATTTTGGTGTTGGCATGATGCCTTATGACGCCGAAGTGGAGGGAGCACCGCAAAATGCCATTATCGGTGGAGCCAGTTTATGGGTGATGGCAGGAAAAGACCCTGCAACATATAAAGGGGTTGCCGAGTTTATGCAGTTCTTAGCTAAACCTGAAAATGCAGCACAGTGGCACCAAAAAACGGGTTATTTGCCGATAACAACGGCAGCTTATAATTTAAGCCGTGAATCGGGTTATTATGATAAAAACCCAGGTGCAGATATTGCGACTCGCCAGATGCTAAACAAACCTCCTTTAGCCTACACCAAAGGCTTACGTTTAGGGAATATGCCTCAAATTCGTACCATTGTAGATGAAGAATTAGAATCGGTTTGGTCAGGGAAAAAAACGCCCCAACAGGCTTTAGATACCGCAGTTGACCGAGGTAATCAATTATTACGCCGCTTTGAAAAATCAACCCAGCAGTAACTGACAGACACTATTGCCTCTTTCTTCAAGGAAGGGGCAATTATGCAACTTAACCGAGTGTTTTTATGTCTTCTTCACGACCTGTTTTTCGATCAAGTTGGCTACCCTATGCCCTTGTTCTACCTCAGTTATTGATTACCATTATTTTTTTTATTTGGCCAGCTGTTCAAGCCTTATGGTACTCATTGCAAAATATTGATCCATTTGGGTTCTCAAGTGAATTTGTTGGGTTAGATAACTTTATTCAATTATTCCAAGATAGCTATTATCTTGATTCATTTTATACCACCATGGTGTTTAGTGGATTAGTGGCAGGATGTGGGTTATTTGTCTCATTGTTTTTTGCCGCCTTGGTGGATTATGTTATTCGAGGTAGCCGTTTTTACCAAACATTGATGTTATTACCCTATGCGGTAGCTCCTGCTATTGCCGCGGTTTTATGGATGTTTTTATTCAGCCCAGGCAGAGGGTTAATTACCCATGTATTAGAATCTATAGGGTATGATTGGAACCATGCTCAGCACAGTGGGCAAGCGATGTTTTTGGTTGTTCTCGCTTCTGTTTGGAAGCAAATTAGTTATAATTTTTTGTTTTTCTTTGCCGCTTTACAATCCATTCCACGTTCTTTGATGGAAGCTGCCGCTATTGATGGCGCTGGGCCTATCCGCCGTTTTTTCCGCATTTCATTACCGTTGATTACACCAGTCAGTTTCTTCTTATTAGTCGTGAATTTGGTATATGCCTTTTTTGACACATTCCCGATTATTGATGCGGCAACAGGGGGCGGGCCAATTCAAGCAACAACAACATTGATTTATAAGATATATCGAGAGGGTTTTTCTGGGTTAGATTTATCCTCTTCCGCAGCGCAATCTGTCATTTTAATGTTATTAGTGGTGATTTTAACCATTATTCAATTCCGTTTTATTGAACGTAAGGTGCGTTATCAATGATTGAACAGCGCCGAGGGTTAACGATCTTTAGCCATGTCATACTTATCTTAGGTACGATAGTTATTTTATTTCCACTCTATGTGGCTTTTGTCGCCGCAACCTTAGATAACCAAGCGGTATTTGAAACGCCGATTACGCTGATCCCTGGTAGCCATTTATGGGAAAACTTGAGCTACATTTGGAACAATGGCGTAGCAGCCAACAGTGCTCCTTTTTGGGTGATGTTAGCGAATAGTACATTGATGGCTTTGGTTATCACGATTGGGAAAATTACGGTTTCACTGTTATCTGCTTTTGCCATTGTTTGGTTTCGTTTTCCATTTCGTCACCTCTTTTTTTGGATGATTTTTATCACATTAATGCTTCCTGTTGAGGTGCGCATTTTTCCGACGATCGAAGTGATTTCTAACTTGAATATGTTTGATAGCTATTCAGGTCTAACATTGCCCCTCATGGCCTCTGCGACAGCGACTTTTTTATTTCGCCAGTTTTTTATGACGTTGCCTGATGAACTTATGGAAGCTGCTCGCATTGATGGTGCAACCCCGATGCGCTTTTTCTTCGATATTGTATTGCCACTTTCAAAAACTAATCTCGCGGCTTTATTTGTGATTACCTTTATTTATGGTTGGAATCAATATCTGTGGCCACTATTGATTATTACTGACCTAGATTTAGGGACGGCGGTTGCAGGGATAAAGGGCATGATTGCTTCAGGAGAAGGAACAACACAATGGAATCTAGTCATGGCAGCGATGCTGCTGACATTAATCCCCCCTGTAATTATTGTTTTAGTCATGCAAAGAGCATTTGTGCGTGGCTTGGTTGATAGCGAGAAATAAGCCATGGCAGAGTTAAAATTACAAGCAGTTAGTAAAAGTTGGGATGGTAAAAACCAAGTTATTAAGCCATTAACTGTTGATGTTGCGGATGGTGAGTTTATTGTGATGGTTGGTCCGTCAGGTTGTGGAAAATCAACGTTATTACGTATGGTTGCAGGCCTTGAGCGAGTGACCAGTGGTGATATTTGGATTGACCAGCAACAAGTGACAAATTTAGAACCTAAAGAGCGCGGCATTGCAATGGTTTTTCAAAATTATGCGTTATACCCACATATGAGTGTTGAAGAAAACATGGCGTGGGGGTTAAAAATCAGAGGGTTAGGTAAAGATCAAATCCGCAAAAAAGTTGAAGAAGCTGCCCGTATATTAGAGCTAGAGGGTTTGTTGCAACGCCGTCCGCGTGAATTGTCAGGAGGGCAGCGCCAGCGTGTTGCGATGGGACGGGCAATAGTACGTGATCCCGCTGTGTTTTTGTTTGATGAGCCATTGTCCAACTTAGATGCTAAATTACGCGTACAAATGCGACTGGAACTACAACATCTTCATCAAAGGCTTAAAACAACCAGTTTGTATGTGACTCATGACCAAGTAGAGGCAATGACATTGGCTCAGCGAGTGATGGTGATGAATAGAGGGATTGTAGAGCAGATAGGTACCCCTGTTGAGGTCTATGAGAAACCTGCGAGTCGTTTTGTTGCCAGTTTTATTGGCTCACCAGCGATGAACTTATTTGAGGGTCAAATTAGCGAGGATGGTAAATTTTTTATATTTAGTTCAGGGCATTTGATACCACTGAATCGCCAATATTTACAGTGGGCAGGGAGTGCGATAACGTTAGGGATACGACCTGAGCATATAGAATGGGTTTCGAAAACAGCTGAAGGAATACCGCTGGTGGTCGAAAATCTTGAAATACTCGGCGCAGATAATTTAGTGCATGGGCGTATAGCCTCACAAAAAGTGGTTGTACGCCTTAGTCATGAATTTCGTCCACAGGTAGGGACGGCTCTGTATCTTCATTTTCCAGATACGCACCTACATTTTTTCGATAGCCAACAGGGATACCGTTTATGAGTAATTGGCCTTACCCGCATGTTGTCGCACACCGAGGTGGCGGTAAACTTGCACCTGAAAATACGTTAGCCGCAATTGATGTTGGTGCGAGCTTTGGGCATACAATGATTGAGTTTGATGCAAAACTCTCCATTGACGGGCAAATTTTTCTGTTGCACGACGATACGCTAGAAAGAACGAGTGATGGTGCTGGTGTTGCTGGGTTACTGAGTTGGGAAGAATTGCTCACTATTGATGCAGGAAGTTGGTATAGTTCAGAGTTTGCAGGTGAGCACTTACCTTCCCTTGAACAAGTTGCAGATCGTTGCCAGAAATACGGCATGATGGCGAATATCGAAATTAAGCCAACAACAGGTCTAGAAATTGAGACAGGCACTTTGGTTTCATTGGCAGCCCGAGAACTCTGGGTTGGGCAAACGGCACCGTTATTATCGTCCTTTTCTGTTGAGGCTTTAGAGGCTGCCCAAAAAACGGTTCCTGAACTACCAAGGGGGCTGTTACTCGATCAGTGGCGTGATGATTGGCAACAATTAACAACACAATTGGCATGTATTTCTATTCATTTAAACCATAAACTCTTAGATGAAGCACGCGTCAAAATGCTTAAACAAGCAGGGTTACGCATATTAGCTTACACTGTGAATGACCCAGCTCGAGCCTCTCAGCTTTTACAGTGGGGGGTTGATGCAATTTGTACAGATCGTATTGATGTGATTGGGCCTGATTTTTCTTAATTTCCATTATTTTGATAGCCCCAATTTGGGGCTATCAACGTTAATCTTCGACTAACAAGAAACTTTTTCGAATAGCTGAAAGGGATTTTATTTGCTTACCATTGCGATGGTTAGAATCAGCTAACCAAGCTTGTAGTGCTTCATTTACCTGTGGCCATTCACTGTCAATAATCGAAAACCAATCGGTATCTCGATTTCGGCCTTTGGTCACTAGTGCATTACGAAATCGTCCCTCATATTGAAAACCTAAACGTAATGCAGCTTGATGGGAAGGGTTATTCAAGCTATTGCATTTCCATTCGTAACGTCTGTAACCTAGTGTATTAAATACATATTGCATCAATAGCCAGTGTGCTTCGGTTGACATGATTGTCCCACTGAGTAAGGTGGAAAAGTGAACATGACCGACTTCAACAACCCCATTATTTGCATCTATTCTCATTAATGAAAATACACCAATTGCTGCATCATTGCGCTTATTAAAAATAGTAAAAAATAAGGGATCACTTTTTTGTGAAGCGTGATGAACCCAATCTTTATATTGCTCAAAATTTTGAGGCGCTTCATCAGATAACCAAGTCCAACTACGCTTATCTGGTGATTGGGAAAATGACTGATATAAGCTTTCAGCGTGTGAAGTATTGAGGGGAGCAATCCGGCAGTGTCTGCCTTGTAGTTGAATTCGCTGAGGTAATTGGCGCGCAGACCAATTTGGAATTAGCCGACCAATAGGTTGGCCAAATTCATTTTCTATGTGCATAAATAGAGTACCTTATAAAAAATAATAGCATTAATATAAGTAAATTGTGGTTTGATAAAAGCTCCACTTTTTACAAATATTAAGGTGCCAATTGGGGGGCGGAGAATATCATTCTTAGAGGGGGGCTAATAAAGCTGATAATAAGGAATAGAGCTAATCAAATATAAACATTTTCTTACGCTTAAAATTTTAGCTTTAACTTAACGTTGCTTATACTAAGCTAAGTTTTGTGCACTTTATTAATTCAAGGAATGCAATGAAAAAAATAGGATTTTTATTTACTGCGATTATGGCTTTAGCTGGATGTCAAGCGCCTAATTCAACGTTGGTTTATACCTGTGATATTGACCAATCGATCAACCAGATATCACACGATAGGAATGGTAGCTTTACATTCCCAACCGCTGCACCCATCGCCAAAGTATTTTTCTTTAATGATGTGATTAACATCCGTGATTTTGTCATCGGTGAATATGCAGGCTTTCCTTTAAATAAAAGTAAAGAGCATCGCAGAGTCGAGAGTATCAAAGATTTTAATGTGACGATTAATAAAGGTGATTATTATCATGATGATGGGCGTATTATTGAAATAGTTTCTCCGAAAAATAATACGATTAGCCTTTTTTTAATTGATAGCCAAACGGGCAAGACAAATTCCTTGCAGTTTTTAACGGACTGTAAAAAAGAATATGTTGTGTTGAAGTCCCGAGGCCATAATCATGAACATGATTACAAAAAAGAACATCCACTGTTAAAAAGAAGTGATTAAGCGCGAATACAAGAACTACTTTAATATGGATAACGCAAATTCGGAGTAATTGCTCAGTTGATTTTTATAATTATGTATTAATATCATAGAAATGTTGTCATGATTTACGATATTTTAGTTATGGGCTTTGGTTACCACAGTTGGGAAAATTTAGTGTTAAAGCCTTACTATTCAAATAATGAGTCATTAATAATCAAGAAGGGCGTAATATGACTATTTCTGCAAGAAATCAACTTATCGGTGTTGTTGAGTCTGTTGTTGTTGGGGCAATAAATGATGAAGTTATTTTAGATTTGGGCAACGGAGAAAGTATTGCCGCAATCATCACTAAAAACAGTACTAAACAGTTAGGGTTAGAAAAAGGTAAACAAGCCGTTGCTGTCATTAAAGCACCGTGGGTTGTCCTTGTTTCCGATGCACAAGAGTACCAGTTTTCAGCACGTAACCAATTTTGTGGAAAAGTAGAATCTATTGAAAAGGGTAGTGTAAACTCTGTCGTTAACTTAAAAACGGAGGCGGGAACATTATTGTCAGCTGTGGTAACGAATAATAGCACCGTTGAAATGGCGCTAGCAGTCGGCAGTAAAGTTACGGCAATTATTAAAGCTTCAGCGGTTATTTTAGCCACTAAAAAGTAATGGTTACCGTATTAGACTAAGGCTGCCTCTGGTGGCCTTTTTTACTTTTGATACGAACTTAAGAGTAGCTCAGTATTTAAAATTTTTATTTGCTTGCCTTTTAGTTCAATTAACTTGTCTGTGATTAATTTAGAGAGTGTTCGATTTAATTGCCTTACCGATACCCCTAGCATAGCAGCTAAAGATTCTCTGTTTTCTAATTTAAAATTAACACCATATTGTTTTTCTACAAAAGATAGGTAGCGCCTTAATTTGTACTCTACTGAATAGGACGCACTTGAATGTAATTGTGATGCGTTATATAGCTTTTTACTGAGGTGCTGGCAGATAAACTGCAAAAATAATGGTGAATTAATTTCCTTTTTTCGAATTATAGATAAAGGAATTGCGAGTAAATCTGCATCTGTAACAGCTTGAATTGTGTTGTAGATCCTATCATGTTCATCGTCATCTTGGAAAAGTTCTAAATCACCAAGAATAGAAAATGCATTTTCAAATGAAAAAACAACCTTATTTCCATTAGTTTCATAGCGTTCTACTTGTAATTTGCCTTTAACAAGAAAATACAGGTGACTAATTTTGCTATCTTGAAAGATTAAGTACTCTTTAGCCTTTATGTGGATAAGTTTTGCTTTTTCGAGAGTTTCTTCAGAAATAATTTCATTAAGATTATGATAGGTAATAAAATCTTCACACTTTGCTGTAGAGTTTACTCTTTTCATTTTAATAGCCACTTATACTTAAAATTATAGGTGAATCATACTCAATTTTTCTTCTTTAAAAAAGGACATGTGTCCTTTTTTAAAGGGCAATAGCCCAGCTAGTTTGTTTGAAAATAACGTGTAGAGTATTAATATTAAAGATTTTTTTAGAATCTTCAAGTATATTTAAGTTAGAGATATAGGGCTTTGTCCTCTTTCTCTACTGTGATTAATTATATGTTATACCATTCAAACCCCAATGATGGGTAATTTCCCTTATAATTAATAAAAAAGCACTGAACTCACTATTCGTTGGTAATTGTGTTGAATGAATAGGGCTACCGTTAATTACATTGACCAATTCATTAAAAGCATCTTCGATTTGTGGTGTCGTTATAAATTCACCATTAACATGCCTATTTTCTATCAGTAAACCTAGCATTTTATTATTGCTAGAGAGTAATATTTCCCCATCAGGAAGCTGTCTTTTTACTGGAATAATGGCATTTTCAATATGTTCAATTGCTATCTCTGCGTCATAAGCTGTAATAGGCGTGTGTTGTATGCTAAAACCATTAAAGTTTTTAGTGCCAATCGGTAAACTTATTTCAGTTGATAAGTAAGATAATAGGGTTTCACTGTCTTTAATATCCAATTGAATATGATTTTCCATTGCGACCTCACTTTTATATGTTCATTTAATCATGCTATTTGGGTTAGTATTATCTGTACAGTATTTCAATAGTTTTTGCGTTTTATCATAATTACTAATCTATAATAAGTTACAATAAAAAGGTCGAAAAAAGAGAGTTCTATTTTGTATTATTCGGACTTTATTATAAGGATGGAATTTTATGGTAACAATTATTTATGCGCACCCATGGGACGGCAGCTTCTGTCATTTTTTACTCGAAACAATAGAAAAAGAGTTAATGGCCAAAAATAAAAAGTTTCAGATTATTGATTTACATACAGATAACTTTAATCCTGTTTTAACAGAGGCTGAACTTGCATTATATGCAAAAGGGAACTTTATTGATCCTTTAGTGGGAAAATATCAAAGGATACTGAAAGCCAGTTGTGAGGTGATTGTTATTTTCCCTGTTTGGTGGATGGGAATGCCTGCTATTTTAAAAGGTTTCTTTGATAAAGTGATGTTAAATGGTTTTGCTTGGTACTATAACGAACAACAACAAAAGCTTTTACCACTGTTAGATATCAACAAAACGACCATTGTGACGACATCTGAAGAGCCTACTGACTTTATCGTCAAAGAAGGTGATCCTGTTCATGATGCTATTTTCCACTGTATGACAGCGGTAGGGCTTAAAAATGGAAAGTGGATGAACTGTGATCGCGTAACTCAAGGAGGTGATGAGCATCGCTTAGCCTTTATTGCATCACTGTTGGATGAAATTTAGCTTATGGCTATCAATAT
Organism: Providencia sp. SP181; assembly: GCF_050446505.1. Lineage (NCBI taxonomy): Bacteria > Pseudomonadati > Pseudomonadota > Gammaproteobacteria > Enterobacterales > Morganellaceae > Providencia > Providencia sp. SP181. Next base: position 81,884 of record NZ_JBBPXM010000004.1, on the reverse strand, counting down.
GAAATAAACAAAATATAATGCAATTATAAAATTAATTATATTATATTTTAAAATTACGCTGTTTTTGCAATATAACAATATTATTAAAATTAGAAATGTATTTTCTGAATTATAGAATAATAAAGCCTGAATTCTAATTTTGAGTTATGTTATAAATAGAGGGGTTGAAATTCTCTACTTTTATAACAGGATGAGTTTATGTCGGAAATAAGAATTGTTGCAACGATAATTGCAAAAGATAATGAAGTTGAGTTTGTAAAACTAGCAACTAAATCGCTTGTTGAGCCAAGCAATAGAGATGAAGGTTGCCTTCAGTATGAATTACATCAAGATAATGCTAATCCCAATACATTTATTTTCTTTGAGATATGGAAGGATCAACAATCACTAGATAAACATAATGCTACGCAACACTTACAAGATATTATTAAGAGAATAGAAGATAAAATTGATCTGCTAGATGTGAAATTAATAAGTAAAATTGCATAAAATATAATTTATATTATTCCAAATAATAAAAAAGGAATACGTTGTATACGCTAAATCATTCGAGTTGCAGTCAACACCCATGCAGCTTGAAGGATGACGCATATATTCCTTTTTAAATTAACTATTTAAAAATCGCAGTGAGATGCGTTTTGTAATCATTGATATATTTTTCAATATTGGGTTCTTTGATCACGTCGTTAACCATAAAGGTTGGGAATTTTTTCAATCCAAGGAATTGTTGTGATTTATGAAATGCAAAATAAACACCATCCACACCACGACCATCAAAAAAGTTATCAAATTCATCAAATGCATCGACGGGAGCATTCCAAGTCACTGAAAGCATATATTTTCTACCATGAAGCAGGCCACCAGTGCCGTATTGCTTATTTGGATCTTGGCGAGTTCGTCCATCGTTTGCATATAAGTGACCGTGGCCGAGGGTATAAACGTCATCCATATATTTTTTTACCATCCACGGCATCATCATCCACCAGCCAGGCATTTGGTAAATGATTGTATCTGCCCAAAGAAATTTTTTAACTTCGTTTTCGATATCGTAGCCTGATTCAATATGTGTTTCTTGGATAGTATGCCCTAACTCACTTAAACAGGTTTTAGCGACATCATGTAAAGTACGATTAAGTTGTCCTGCGGAGTGAGCGAATGTTTGTCCACCATTGAGAAGAAGAATTTTCATTTGTCTTGCCTTGTTTGCTAATTACTAAGTTGTATTTAGGCTAACAAACTAAAATAAAGATGAAAAGCAGACCAATTAAACAGATTTTTATGTTTTTTAGTTTTATTGTCTGATTTAATGATGGGGTTAAATGAATTTAAGTAAAAGATTTTAATGAAGGCCTCTTTTATAGTTAAAGCTATTATCTGCAGGAATTATTGATTTTTTAGCAAAAGTCTATTGAAATTATGGCTATTTCCGTCAGTGTTATTACAGCGTATTCTCTGTGGTATTCAATTGTCGCCACAACTATTGACTAGTTTGCAGTTAATAAATATGGCGAAAAAATAATTATCAGTAAAGTTTAACGTGAACGAATTTAAGAGAGATAACATAATGGCTATTCCTGTGATCGGCGTTGGTACATTCCGTTTAAAAGATGATGTGGTAATTGATTCAGTTAAAAATGCATTAGATGTCGGTTATCGAGCCATCGATACTGCGCAAATTTATGAAAATGAAGAAGCGGTTGGGCAAGCTATAGCCGAAAGTGGCATTTCACGTGATGAACTTTATATTACGACAAAAATTTGGATTGAGAATCTAAGCAAAGATAAGCTCATTCCAAGTTTGAAAAAAAGTTTAAGTGATTTACAAACAGATTATGTAGATTTAACACTGGTGCATTGGCCATCTCCAAATGATGCTGTTTCTGTTGAAGAGTTCATGCAAGCTTTATTGGAAGCAAAAAAACAAGGGTTAACACGTGAAATCGGTATTTCTAATTTTACCATTCCGTTAATGGAAAAAGCGATTGCGGCGGTCGGTGTAGAAAATATTGCGACAAATCAAATCGAGCTATCACCTTATCTGCAAAACAAAAAAGTCGTCGAGTGGGCAAAACAGCACAATATCCATATTACCTCTTATATGACATTAGCCTATGGTAAAGCATTAAACGATGAGACTATTGCGCAAATTGCACAGAAACACAGTGCAACGCCAGCTCAAGTTATTTTAGCGTGGGCGATTGGGGAAGGATACTCAGTTATTCCATCATCAACAAAGCGTGAGAATTTATTAAGCAATTTACAAGCAACCCAATTACAGTTAGATAGTGACGATAAAGCCGCTATTGCAAAATTAGATTGTCATGATCGTTTAGTTAGCCCTGAAGGTTTAGCTCCAAACTGGGACTAATTAATTATTTATATGCACAGAAGCCATAATTTTTTATGGCTTCTGAGGTTGTTGACAAAGCAGGATAAAAGCGTGGTTTTTCCTACTTTGTGTTATCAGTCGAAAATCAATAAATTGATTTTCCTAATTTATTTTCAAAACCTATCCAACCTGCAGTCAAACCTAATCGGTTTGCCAGCAGTCTGAGAAGCCATAATTTTTTATGGCTTCTGAATTTCTGCAAGATATTGAGTTAAGCTGTCAATAAAAACGCGGATACGCTGGCTGACAACGCGGTCACTGTAATAAACGGCATGGAATGGCAAAGGAACAGGCTGTAAGTCTTCTTTTAATATTTCGACAAACTGGCCATTTTGAATATCTTTATTCACCATAAAGTCAGACAAACATGCAATTCCATTTCCCGTTAAGCAAAGCTGCCTTAGCGTTTCTCCACTATTTGATGATATCCCTTCCGTGACTTCCATTAATTGCCCATCAACACTTTTAACTGGCCACATATTTAATGATGCGGGTTCAGTAAAGGTTAAACATGTATGGTTCAAAAGCGCTTGAGGGTATTTGGGTTCACCATGTTGTTCAAGGTAATTTGGAGATGCGATTATCTTGCGGTAACTATTAAATAATGGGCGGGCGCGTAAGCTGGAGTCGGTGAGTTGCCCTGCACGTATTGCAACATCGACTTTCCGTTCGATTAAATTAACAAAGGTTTCTGATGACACTAACGACAAATGAATGTCGGGATATTGTTGACGAAAAACAGAAACAAAGGGGATTAATATATGCAATACAATCGGTGTTGCAGCATCAATTCGTAATAGGCCTTTTGGGGAAGCTTGCGTTTCGTGTAATTCATTCTCTGCTGCTTGCATTTCTTGCAAGATAACTTTCATACGCTGAAAATAAAGTTCGCCCTCGGCGGTTAGGTCAATTTGCCTTGTGGTGCGGTTAAGCAAGTTGACACCCAATTTTTCTTCCAGTTTTTTGACGACTCGACTTACTGCTGAATTTGCTAAATTCAGTTTATCAGCTGCTTTACTAAAACTTTTTTGTTCTACCACTTCAATAAATACTCGGGCTTCTTCAGATGTTGCTCTCATAATGATTTTATTAGCCAATAAGATGATAGAAAAGATGGCAGTTATAGTAGCAGAAATAAAAAGTAGTAGGGAGTAAAAGGGTTACAGTAGTAAAGCGTTATTTATTTGACTATTTTCGACATAATAATTAGTCCTTTATGCTCAGTAAAATCATTCCGTTTATAAAATTTTTCTGCGGGGAAACCTCGTTCAGTATTTAGAATAATGGCATTAAAATTACGTTTTATATATTATTTAAGAGCATTTTTAATGTATCAGTATAATTTTCTTTTGCTTTGCCATAAATAAGCTGATCATTGGTTGCTGTTGCTAAAGCTTCGCCGTGAGTATAGTCGATTAAAATGTGCCCCCATTGGGTTGCTTGTTGTGTTGATAATCCTAACTCCGTTAATAACTGGATTAGCTCCTTGGTTATGCGAGAGGCTTGCTCGGGAAATAACTTAGGTGTGCTAAATATTGCTAACGTAATTTGCGGGTATTGAATGATTTTTTCGCGATATCTAAGTAAAAGGTTTTCTATTTTGGGATAAATGCCTTTTATATCTGCAATATTAACATCATGATAAAGCGTGTTACCAATAGCTTTAATTAATGCATTTTTATCAGAAAAATAGTGGTAAATAGCCATTGGTGTGATGGCCATCTCCTTGGCGATTAACCGCATAGATAATTGCTCAATCCCTTTTTCATCTAATATCACTATTGCTTTCGCAATAATATTTTCAGGTGAGATATTGAGTTGCTGTGATCTCGGGCGTCCAGGTTTACGTTCTGTCATTTGACTATCTCATAATGAGATTGAATAAACCCTGAAGGGAAGCTTTGAGTATTTAAATGTTTTAGGTAAATATCATGGGATAGAGGGCCAAATAAAGAACGTCCTTCACCTAATAAAATAGGAATTTTAGTGATAATAAGGTCGTGAATTAGCTCTTGTTTTAAAAAGGATTGAACAACTTGCCCACCATCGATATAAACACGCTTATAGCCTTCAGCCTCTAACATTAGCATGACTTGCTCTGGAGTCTGGTTTGAAAACCGTACCTTACCGATTAAATGCTCAGGTACGGATTGTGCTGAGTGCTTGGATGAAAGCACCACAATGGGTTTTTCATAGGGCCAAGGTGTGAAGTCACAAATTGTTTCGAATGTTCCTCGACCCATGATGATAGCGTCGATGTTGTTGATAAAGCTTTCGTAGCCATGATTTTCATCAGGCAGATCCTGTTGTAAAAGCCACTCAATATCACCATTTTTACGTGCAATATAGCCATCTAAACTGGTTGCTATGAAGACATGCCCAGTAATCATTATGATACCTCCAGAATTAATTATACGGTGTATAATAATGTAAAAATATAGGAATGCTAGTTTTAATAATGTGGCTATATATGTTTTGTTTAGTTATTGACAACATGCAGCCTGAGTACTAACTTTTCTCGTTCTTTTCTTTTAGATTACTGCTCAATCATTTCGCTGTCTTTGTATTCAAACCACTTATCATCAAAACCCTTCGATATCATAGCGCTATCACTATGTAATAGTATTCTAATGATGTTATTTGAAAACTGGCTTTTATTTCGTTCAAGATGCCTGATCTCTGAAAAAGTGATGGGTTCTATGCACTCTTTATTATTATATAGCCGTCTAAAACCATGTTTGAAATTTTTTTGATTGATGTCACTGAGTAAAAAATCTTTTTCATCATTTTGGTTCCAAGTGAGAATGATTGAGTGGTGGTGTTGAAGAAAGAAATTCAATCCGATTTTACTTGTATTTCTAAAAAAATGGTTTTCAATTAAATTAAATAAGCCAGATGAATTCCAATCTATATCCTTCTTGTTAGTTTGATATAGACCTTGTAACTTCGCTCGAAATTCTGATAGGGATTGACACGGTAATATCTTATTTTTAATAAAATTGTACAGTTTGTTGCTATCAGTTTCTGGTGATGTATTTTTTATGATAAGTTTTTTTAATTCTTTGAGTTGTTCCTGTGTATTACTCTTTTTAGTTAAATATTGAAATATATCGATTTTATGCTTGTTATTCGCTAGCGTAACTTGCCATTGCTTAATGAAAGGAGGATATAATTTTAGGGCCCAATCAGCGTCCACCGTTGAGCGGTTTTCTAGCGCGTTAACAAAAGCATTTAACTGTTCGTCCAGCTCGCCATATACACTACATAATGGGTAAACATTCATTTTATTTAGGCCAATACTTTGATTTAAACTGCCTATCATGATGGTTTGTACTTCTTTATTAACAGCTCTCATGTAGTCAGCACATTCTAATTGATGTTTACTAATACCGTAAATAGCCGCTTTTTTTATGTCATGCTGAATCTTATTTTTCAATTCATCACGTTCCTGATTAATTGCTATTTTTTGTTGACTAGTACTTAATAAATCGAAGGGTTTTTGGCTGCTCTCCACATTATGGAGATGACTGATGAAACTCGAAGCATTATTTTATAGTGGATTTATGTTTTTTATTTTACTATTTGATAGTATTGAAATTTAAGTATTTACGTTAAGTGGCATAATTTACCTTAAAACTGATTGTTTTTGTAAATTATAATTATTATGTTGAAATGTAGATTTCAAAAAACGCCAAATAAAATTTATTTAACTTAAAGGTTTTCGATTGTAACAATTGATCCAAATCAATTTAACAATAAATACCCTATTGGTGGTAATTTTAATTGTTGTTTAACTACTCAGTTAATATTAATTAAACTTTTATTTTCACTTTAATTGATTTTAGGCAATATCTAATCATATTAGGCTGCTATTCTCTCACCGATTTATACAAAAAATATAAAGAGGTAGCAATGAACGTTAGTCGCAGAAAGTTTTTTAAAATCTGTGCTGGCGGGATGGCAGGTACAACTGTAGCTGCGTTAGGTTTTATGCCTGGAATGGCAATAGCTAATGTACGTGAATATAAATTACTACGTTCTAAAGAGACGCGTAATACTTGTACTTACTGTTCTGTCGGTTGTGGATTATTAATGTATAGCATGGGCGATGGTGCCATGAATGCTAAATCCGCGATCTTCCACGTCGAAGGAGACTCCGACCACCCTGTAAACCGTGGTGCTTTATGTCCTAAAGGGGCTGGCCTGCTAGATTACATTCACAGTGAAAATCGTTTACGTTACCCAGAATATAGAGCGCCAGGCTCTGATAAATGGGAACGTATTAGCTGGGATGATGCTTTCACGCGTATTGCGCGATTAATGAAAGATGACCGCGACGCAAACTTCATTGAAAAAAATGAACAAGGAACAACAGTAAACCGTTGGTTATCCACAGGGATGTTATGTGCATCTGCTGCAAGTAACGAAACGGGAATGTTGACCCAAAAATTCGCACGATCGCTAGGTATGCTGGCGGTTGATAACCAAGCGCGTGTCTGACACGGACCAACGGTAGCAAGTCTTGCTCCAACATTTGGTCGCGGTGCGATGACCAACCATTGGGTTGATATTAAAAATGCGGATGTTGTCGTCGTAATGGGCGGTAACGCTGCGGAAGCTCACCCTGTTGGGTTCCGCTGGGCAATTGAAGCAAAAAATAATAATGATGCAACACTGATTGTTATCGATCCGCGTTTTACGCGTACCGCATCAGTCGCAGACCATTATGTGCCAATTCGTTCAGGCACCGATATTACTTTCTTATCGGGCGTTTTACTGTATCTAATTGAAAATAATAAAATCAATGCTGAATACGTTCAGAACTACACCAATGCGGCGTTAATTGTCAGAGATGATTTTGACTTTGAAGATGGTCTATTTAGTGGCTATAACGCTGACAAACGCAGTTATGACAAAACCAGCTGGAACTACAAATTTGATGAAAATGGTCACGCACTGCGCGATGACACATTACAAGACCCACGTTGTGTTTGGAATTTACTTCGCAAGCACGTCTCACGCTATACGCCTGAGATGGTTGAAAAAATTTGTGGTACTTCACAAGCCGATTTCTTAAAAGTTTGCGAAATTCTCGCGACGACCAGCGCTTCTGATAAAGCAGGTACGTTCCTGTATGCCTTAGGTTGGACACAACATACCGTAGGTGCGCAAAACATCCGTACCATGGCAATGATCCAATTACTGCTTGGTAATATGGGGGTTGCTGGTGGTGGTGTGAACGCATTGCGTGGTCACTCAAATATTCAAGGTTTGACAGACTTAGGCCTGTTATCTACCAGTTTGCCAGGTTACCTGACATTACCTTCAGAAAAACATCTTACTGTCGATAATTATCTGACGGCGAACACGCCAAAAGCGACATTACCGAATCAGGTGAACTACTGGAGTAATTACCCTAAATTCTTCGTCAGTTTGATGAAATCGTTCTACGGTGATTCTGCACAAGCAGATAACCAGTGGGGCTTCGATTGGTTACCTAAATGGGACCAAGCTTATGATGTGATGAAGTATTTTGACATGATGAGCCGTAACGAAGTGACGGGTTACATCTGCCAAGGCTTTAACCCAGTTGCGTCTTTCCCAGACAAAAATAAAGTGGTTAGTTGCCTGAGCAAGCTGAAATATTTAGTGGTTGTTGATCCTCTGGTCACAGAAACAGCAAATTTCTGGCAAAACCACGGTGAGATGAATGACGTCGATACCGCTTCAATTCAAACTGAAGTGTTCCGTTTACCATCAACCTGTTTTGCGGAAGAAGATGGTTCAATCGCTAACTCAGGCCGTTGGTTACAATGGCACTGGCAGGCTGCGGATGGCCCAGGTGAAGCGCGTAATGATGGCCAAATCTTAACGGGTATTTTGTATAAAATCCGTGAAATGTATGAAAAAGAGGGCGGCCAAGGCCAAGAACCTCTGATGCAGATGAAATGGAATTACAAACAGCAATTCCACCCTGAATCAGAAGAAGTGGCGAAAGAGAACAACGGTATTGCACTGGCTGACCTCTATGATGCGGATGGCAATCTTCAGGCGAAAAAAGGCGAGTTACTCAGTTCTTTTGCATTGCTGCGTGATGACGGTACAACCGCTTCGTCTTGTTGGATTTACACTGGTTGCTGGACAGAAAAGGGCAACCAAATGGCGAACCGTGATAACAGCGACCCATCAGGTATCGGTAATACACTAGGTTGGGCATGGGCATGGCCTCTGAACCGCCGTGTGATTTATAACCGAGCATCTTGTGATACCAAAGGTAAACCATGGAATAAAGACCGTGTGCTTATCGAATGGAACGGTAAAAAATGGGTAGGTAACGATATTCCTGACTTTAACGCTTCTGCGCCAGAAGTAGGAACAGGTCCATTTATCATGCAACCTGAAGGGTTAGGGCGTTTATTTGCTATCGATAAGATGGCTGAAGGGCCATTCCCTGAGCACTATGAGCCGTTTGAAACGCCATTAGGTACAAACCCATTGCATCCAAATGTGGTGTCTAACCCTGCTGCGCGAATTTTTGATGAAGACAAGAAGCGTCTTGGTGATCACAAAGATTTCCCTTATGTAGGAACCACATATCGTTTGACTGAGCACTTTCATACGTGGACAAAACACGCTCGCTTAAACGCGATTGCTCAACCAGAGCAATTTGTGGAAATCAGTGAAACCTTAGCGAAAGCGAAGGGAATTGCATTGGGTGATAAAGTCAAAGTCAGCAGTAAACGCGGCTTTATCAAAGCGGTCGCTGTGGTGACACCACGATTGCAAACCCTGATGGTTGATGGCAAACCGATTGAAACTGTTGGTCTGCCAATTCACTGGGGCTTTGAAGGCGCAACACAAAAAGGTTTCATTACCAATACGTTAACGCCATCTGTGGGCGATGCTAACTCTCAGACTCCTGAGTATAAGGCATTCTTAGTTAACATTGAGAAGGCGTAAGGGAGGGAACATGTCCATGCAATCTCAAGACATTATTAAACGTTCCGCGACCAATAGCATTACGCCTCCGCCGCAGGCGCGTGATGATAAGCTGGAAGTGTGTAAGCTTATTGATGTGTCATCCTGTATTGGCTGTAAAGCTTGTCAGGTGGCATGTTCTGAGTGGAATGATATTCGTGACGAAGTGGGCCACTGCGTAGGGGTTTACGATAACCCTACGGATTTAAGTGCCAAATCGTGGACGGTGATGCGTTTTAGCGAAACCACGGAAATGGGCAAGTTAGAGTGGCTGATCCGTAAAGATGGCTGTATGCACTGTACCGACCCAGGCTGTTTGAAATCGTGCCCATCTGCAGGTGCAATCATTCAGTACGCTAATGGTATTGTGGATTTCCAATCAGAGCACTGTATTGGTTGTGGCTACTGTATCGCGGGTTGTCCATTCAACATTCCACGATTGAATCCGAAAGATAATCGTGTGTACAAATGTACTTTGTGCGTTGATAGAGTCAGTGTTGGTCAAGAACCTGCTTGTGTGAAAACGTGTCCGACAGGGGCTATTCGTTTTGGTACAAAAGCCGAAATGCTGGAATACGGCGCAGAGCGCGTCACGAAACTGAAAAATCGTGGTTACGCCCAAGCGGGTATTTATGACCCTGAAGGCGTCGGTGGAACACACGTTGTTTATGTGTTGCATCATGCGGATAAACCCCAGCTTTATCACGGACTGCCTGAAGATCCACAAATTGATACCCCAATTAATCTGTGGAAAGGCGTTCTGAAACCACTTTCTGCAATTGGCTTTATTGCAACCTTTGCGGGATTAATCTTCCACTATGTGGGAATTGGCCCGAACAAAGAAGTGAGTGATGAAGAGGAGGACGATAACCATGAGTAAAAAAAGCAAAATGATTGTACGGACAAAATTTATTGACCGTGCTTGCCACTGGACAGTGGTCATCAGCTTCTTCTTGGTTGCGTTGTCAGGTATTGCACTGTTTTTCCCAACACTGAAATGGCTGACGGAAACTTTCGGTACACCACAAATGGGGCGTATTCTTCACCCATTCTTTGGTGTGTTGATTTTTGTCGTACTGATGTTTATGTTTGTGCGCTTTGTGAAACACAATATTCCAGATAAAAAGGACTTACCTTGGATCAAGAATATTGTAGAAGTCCTCAAAGGTAACGAGCACGAAGTTGCGGATGTTGGCAAATATAACGCAGGCCAAAAAATGATGTTCTGGAGTATTATGAGTATGATTTTCGTACTCTTAGTGACTGGGATTATCATTTGGCGTCCTTACTTTGCGGATATGTTCCCGATGTGGATGATCCGTTGGAGCCTGCTTATTCATGCAGCAGCCGCGATTATTTTAATCCACGCAATCTTAATCCATATGTATATGGCATTCTGGGTTAAAGGCTCGATTAAAGGCATGATCGAAGGCAAAGTGAGCCGTCGTTGGGCGAAGAAACACCACCCACGCTGGTATCGTGATGTTGAAGCGAAAGAAGCTAAAGCAGAAGCGGAAAGTAAAAAGTAATTTACGTATAAGCTAAGCAACCTGAAGCCATCACAGTGTGATGGCTTTTTTGTGGGGATTGTTTTGGTGGCATTTTAATTACGGTAATCGCTCGCTTTAATGCGATACAACACATGTTCTTGTAGCCAATGACCATCAGGGAGCGCAGGGTGATAAAAGTTATCAGGCTGTTTTATCATGCCAAGGCGTTTCATTACCGATTCTGATGGAATGTTGGGAACTGCGGTAAATGCAACTAACTCTTTAAGTTTTAACTGGGTAAACGCCAGCCGAATAACGGCTTTCGCCCCTTCAGAAGCAAAGCCTTGATGCCAATAATCAGGAAGCAAACGCCAACCAATTTCAACGCAGGGGGAAAAGGGCAGGTTAGCGGCGGGAATATTTAAGCCAAGAAAGCCAATAAATGCACTGGTTTCTTTTAATTCGGCAGCCCATAACCCCCAGCCACCTTGTTGGCTAAATTTTGTGATGATGGTTTCTAAAAACTGTTGGCTTTGTTGCTCATCTAATATGGCAGGAAAGTAGCGCATCACGTCAGGGTTGCTATTGAGCGCATAAAACACGGCGCTATCTTCCTCTTGCCACTTGCGAAGGCGTAATCGCGGGGTCTCTAATTCGAGAATGTTCATGCTACTACGCTATTTTTAAACGCATATGTAAGAGTGGAAAAGGGTTTCCTTCACCATCTAACTCTGAACGGTCATATTGTACAAACCCCATATGTTCATAAAATCCAACAGCTTGTGGATTTTGCTCATTCACATCAAGCTCTGTGATACCCCATTTTTCAATGGCGTATTGTAGGAGCTTCTTCCCTGTCCCTTGCCCGCGGTTTTCTGGGGAGATAAATAGCATTTCAAGGCGATTTTCAGCGTAACCAAGAAAGCCCACCATTTTACCTGTATCATTAAAGGCGACAAATACAGCTAAGTTTGGCAAATATAGCTGTTTAATTGCTACTTTGAGTTCGTCAATTTTTTCTTCAGGTAAAAAATCGTGAGTGGCTCTAACAGAAGCCTCCCAAATTCGAATTATTTCATCATCATGTGCACGCGTGGCAGCTTGGACTATCATTATCTTGTCTCCCTAAAATAATGCTGCAATCTTAAATTGCAGACCTGTAATGTCAATGTCTGATTTTAATTTTAGTTAAGGCTAGTTTTGAGATATTAATCTCAGAAAAAAAAGTCAACTTTGTCATTATGAGATAAGTTTAGATTATTGGGGCGGTTTAACGTCTTTTCACTTTTCCATATTGGTAGGGGTATCTTAATGAAATACAAAGTGTTAACGCTATGTTTATCTGCGGCCTTATTTGCACCGATTGCACCAACCATGGCAAGTACCGACAATCAAGCAGATATGGTTTTAGACCAAGTTTTAGTCCTAAGCCGCCACAATTTACGAACACCAATAGTTAATACAGGTATTCTCACTGAAGTGACTGATAAAAAATGGCCGGATTGGGATGCAAAAAGCGGTTATCTCACCACTCAAGGTGGGGCGCTTGAAGTGTATATGGGGCATTATTTTAGAGAGTGGATTGACCAAAATAAGTTACTCGCGGATGAGTTATGCCCAACTAGTAACGAAGATATATATCTGTATACCAATAGCTTACAAAGAACGATAGCGACAGCACAGTTTTTTGCAGCGGGGGCATTTCCTGGCTGTAAAGTGAATATCCACCATCAGCCAGAAATTGGTAAGATGGACCCTGTCTTTAACCCGATTATTACCAATGGCTCGCCTGAGTTTAAACAAAAAGCCCTTGCGGCAATGGATGATTATCTTAAAGGTTTATCACTAAAAGCAGGTTATGAAGAACTTGATACCGTATTGAATATTAAAGATTCTCAAAAATGCAAAACGGATAAATTGTGTAACCTCGATAGCCAAAAAAATAGTTTTATTATCGAAGCAGATAAAGAGCCGGGTGTTAGTGGCCCATTGAAAATTGCGAATTCTGCAGTGGATGCTATCGACCTACAATATTATGAAGGTTTTCCCGCAGATCAAGTCGCATGGGGGCTAGTGGATACCCCTGAGAAATGGAAAAAACTGAATACTCTGAAAAATGCGTACCAAGAGACCTTATTTACGCCAAAAATTATTGCGAAAAATGTGGCTCATCCAATCCTCAATTATATTGATAAAGGCTTTGTATCCGTAGATAAAGGGGAAACAGCTAAATTTATTTTCTTAGTGGGTCACGATTCCAACATTGCTTCATTGATGTCAGCGATGGATTTTAAACCGTATCAGTTAGCACAGCAGTACGAGCATACGCCAATTGGCGGTAAATTGGTTTTCCAGCGTTGGACAGACAAACAAACGAAAAAAGACTTTATGAAAGTTGAATATGTTTATCAAACTGCAGATCAACTTAGGGACAATGCCTATTTATCCCTTGAGACACCCCCAAAACATGTGACTTTAGAGCTAAAAGATTGCCCGGTTGATAAAAATGGCTATTGTTCATGGGAAGATTTCCAAAAGGTGATGGCGAAAGCATTGGAACAATAAACGTTTAATCTTCCTCGTTAAGGCCCATTAACAGTAATGTTCAATGGGCTTTTTTCATGTTGAAATTTATGTTTAGCTGCTTACAATTCAGCCATCTTATTTTATCGAGTGACAAATATGCCTATCCAGTTTTTACGACTTCCCCAAATTCCAACAGCTGAGATTATTGCGCTAAATACACACCCATTAGTATTGAAGCATATGCCTCTGGGGGATGCACTATTTGATGAAGCATTTTGCCGAAATTGGGTTGCGGGAAAAGAGCAGCATTGGAGCCAGTATGGTTATGGCGTTTGGGCATTTGTTATCGATGGACAATTTGCGGGGTGGGGTGGGCTGCAAAATGAAAACGGTGATGCGGATTTAGCCCTTGTTTTGCATCCAGTATTTTGGGGGGAAGGCAAACGGATTGCGGTACAAATGATCCAAAAGGCTTTTAGTTCCCTGAATATTGATTCCCTAACCATTCATTTGCCGTTAACAAGACTTAAGCTAGCGGCGTTATTGCGCTATGGATTTGTCGAAGACGGTTTGGTTGATTTTGATGGCGTACCGTTTAAACGGTTTAGGCTGAAAAAAGCCGATAAAAAGATGAAAAAAACCCTGCTATAAAAGCAGGGCGTGAAAATCACGAAAATGTTTATGAGCCTATAATTTACCGCAATTAGCGATGAAATAGTCTTATAAAGTGTATGGATTTATACGTTTTTGTAACATTCATTGAGCTTAAACTTATCATTGGTAAAGTAAGATAAAATTACTAAAAATTGTAGATAGTAAAGCTTATCTGACAACCAGTACGCTTGTTTTTGCGTAACGTACGACGGATGCTGCATTTGAACCTAATAAATAGGTTGTCATACTCGGGCGACGTGAACCCAGTAAGATAATATCAGCATTAATATCTTCGGCAGTGGCTAAAATTTCATCTTTAACCGAACCAACACTCGCCTTTGCATGCACTTTTTCCGCAGGAATTGAAAACAACTTAATTTTCTCTTGTAACTCAGCAAGAATAATCTCAGCTTGTTTTTCATCATTCGGGAAATCGCCTGGTAAAATGGTGCCACCATAGCGTAGATAATTAGAAATTGGGGCCGTGACCGCAAGAAAATGAACATTAGCATTATTCAATTTTTGCAGAGAATTGACATGTGGAACTAACATATTGGTCAGAGCATCTTCGGTTACATCGATCGGAACTAAAATTGTATTGTACATAAATTCTCCTTTTTTCTTTTATATTATAAGTTTAGAACATTCTTATACATTTTGATATTGATTATTCATACTAGAATAGTAACTGATTGGTTGGTGATGGGGTGTGAGCCAGTAGTCGCAATCAGATTTTTAGCAAAGAAAAAATAAAAACGAACATGACCGATGATGGTGATGTTCGTCAAAATAGGAAAGTTTTAATCTAGAGGAAAAGGGCTGGATTATTTTTTAGAGCACGCTTCTTTAATGCCAGCTTTACAGGCTTGCGCTAGGTAATCAGCCGCTAATTTATCATTAATTTCGGTACCTTCACCATTCTCAAGCATCTTTCCGAGCTGATATTGTGCGGGAGGAAATTTTTTCTCAGCTGATTTTTGGAACCACTCAAATGCGGTAATATAGTTTTGTTTTACCCCAATACCTTGATAATAAAATTGCCCCATATAGTTTTGTGCTTCAACATTCCCTTTATTCGCTGATTTTTCAAATAACTCCATCGCAGTTTCAAGGTTTTGTTCTACACCATTACCATTTAGGTACATATCGCCTAAAAATAGCTGAGCATCAGAATTGCCTTTATTTGAGGCCATCGTCAGCCATTTTTTGGCTTTACCGTAGTCTTGTTTCAGCTCATTACCCAGGTAGTAACCAATTCCAAGCATCACTTGTGCTTTAATATCGCCTTTTTGGGCTTCTTGCTCAATACGTTTGATGGTTTCTTTAGGAACCGCAGCAACACTGAGATTAATGGATAAAATAAAGATAAAAATAAGTGAAAGAATTCTAAGCATGGTTTTATTTCTTATGTCATCGATGTTTATTACTATTATTTATAGGCTATAAAATGTATTTTTGCACATTAATTATTGAACTCGCCAACTACTTCAAGCATATATGTAATGCCATAGTGCAGATATCGCGTTTTAAATAATAAATATTCTTTTCAGGCGTTACACCCTTTTAGGGTAATTAGCGTGTTGAAATACTCTACGTCCATAATGGGTAAATTACAATATCTATTCTAAATTACATCTTATAGGAGTATTTTTGTGGTGTTAAAATATGACACTATATGATTGTTGTAACAAGATATTAATGTTTTTTTATTTTTTAAACTAAGTATTTCTAATTATGATAATTATATATTAATAGACATTTTATGAATAACGTAAAAATTAATTTTTTGTGGAAAATCCTTTTTGGTGAATTATGCCAAAAAATATCATAACTTAAACGAAAAATAGCTTTATTTAACGATTTTGGATATAACGATATGAAAAATAGAAAACTTAAATAATGAAAGGTTAGAAAGATAAATAAAGTGTGAATAAAAATAGGTTCACACTTTATTTACACCAAAAAGGTGATTGTTTCAGTTATTTTAAATATTATTCACCAAATAAGGGTGTTGGTTTTCCATTGTCATCAATGGCTACAAAGTTAAACTGGCCATGGATAACTTCTTCACGGCCTTCAGAATACATATCTTCCAAGAAGATGGATACATTCACCGTTAAGCTGGTTCTACCGACTCGGATGACTTTTCCGACTAATTCAACAATCGTGCCTGATGGAATGGGATGTGTAAAATTGATCTTTTCTGTAGAAACGGTCACTAAACGTTTTCGGCTAAAGCGGGTTGCAGTGATAAAAGAGACTTCATCCATCCATGCTAAAGCTGTACCACCAAATAAGGTGCTATGGTGGTTAGTTGTGGTCGGGAATACAACTTTAGAAACGCGGGAAATGGATTGTTCGATTTTTTGTGCGATGACATCATCAACGATGGAACTCATGGTTGGGCCTTACAGTTGTTACTTAGTGTATTAATAATGTTAAGGCTAAGTGTAATACTCATCACAAATAATTACAGCAATAAATGAGAAGTGAATCGATCCAGTTTGGAAGGTTTTTGAAATAGAGCACATTTTGCTATCGTGATGATAAAAATGTATTCATCCACACCGATATGGTGTGAATGAAAACGAATAAAATGAGCCAGTTAGTTATCTAAATATTCAGCACTCATTCGAATGGCTTTTGCATTATCACCACTTTTTACGCAAGATACCAAAAAGGCTTTGGATTCTGTCCAAATAGTGGCGGAAAAATCTTTACCATCAACATCTTTTTCGATGGTAATCGGGTAATTTTCAACACCATCTAACCACTCTTTTAAGCCAGATTTACAGGTTGCAAAATCCTCTTTTGCTATCGAGCCATCTAAGGTAGGCGTTGCAGTTTGGGGTTTTTTCCCAGAAGCAATCATATTTTCAACTTGCTCTAGGGTGTAGTTTTTCTCTGCCACTACGCCGAAACTCACTAACGAAATCATCATTCCTAATAATAACTTGTTCATAATCACTCCATTTGATTTAAGTCGAGAATGTTAAGGGATTGAGGAATATTAGGCAATAAAAAACCCTCCAACTTGGAGGGTTTTTGTGATCGCGATGAAGCGAATAAACTAGCTGAATCTGTACAGGCTAAATGGTTTTATATTCAGTGCAGGTTCTTTGCCTAACAATAAGTCGGCAGTTAATTCAGACGAAACTGGGCTTTCTGTCATGCCCCAACCTGTTGCGGTATTGATAACCAGACCCGGGTATTCATTAACTTGGGAAATAATTGGGTGTTCATCTGGTGCGATGGCCATTGCTCCGCTCCATTGATCAATCAGTTTTGAGTCTTTAAATGCAGGGAATTCGGTTTTTAGTTTCTCAAATGATGCATTCAGTTCTGGCAGGTCTGGTAATGCTGTCATATTTCTGTGTTTTTCAAACGGTGAAACTTCATTCAATTTCCAGCTAGTTGGCTCTGTGAATGAGTTAATCAGTTGCTCATTTAACGAAATGTGCACTGGGAAATCAGGCATTGATAATAATGGGATATATTTATAGCCGTAAACGAAGGAATCTTTCACCACTGGTGCGACGATAACACGTGGAGAAGTTGCATAAGTGCCATCAGCTTGTTCACGGAAGAAGATATTACCTGGTAATGCGACGTTACCACCTGGCGCTGTTGGTGAACCAGAAATTAACTGTTGGGATTGATAAGCAGGCAGAGTTGGGACGTCTACCCCTAAATTCTGCATAAACAAGCGTGACCAAACACCGCCAGCCACAACGACACGAGAGGTTTTGATCGCCCCTTTTTCCGTAACGACATCTGAAATTGCGCCACCTTGAGTTTCTAACCCTCTTGCTGCGCAGTTGGTGTAAATTTTGATCCCCAGTTTTTTGGCATGCTCTGCCATCACGAAGGTCGCAATTTCAGCATCTAAACTGCCTGAATCTTCTTCAAATCCAGCAATGCTCCATTTAGATTGTGCACCTTTTAGGCGCTGATCTAACTCTGCACCTTCAATAATACGAGTTTTGAATGGGATGTCAGAACCGACATTTTTGCTGGTGGTATCAATCCACTCTCTCACGTTGACTAAGTCTTCTTCGTCAAGAGGGACTTCAACACGGCCTTGGGTGCGATAGCTGGTATCAGCACCGACTTTGGCATTCATCTCTCTCCAGCGATGTTTACCGAGATGGTGAAGTAAGAAGGTTTCTTCTGGCATTTTATAGGTGATAACTTGGCCGTAGAAACGGGATGATTGCTCACCCGCGATATTGCCTTTTTCAACGATGACAACATCTAAGCCTCGACCGACTAATTCAATAGCAGTCATAATCCCTAGAATTCCAGCACCAATAACAACGACGTCAGCTTGTTGTGGTAGTGCACCTTCCGTCCCTGCAACGAAGCCATGTCTTGGCTTACCAGGTACAAAGCGACCTTCACGCGTTAGCATTGGCGTTAAAATTCCAGCACCAGCGGCTACAGTGACAACCGCGCCACCAATAAGAAATTTTCTTCTAGTAATAGCCATTTATAGAGTTCCTTATATAGAATGAGTTTTTAACAGTTAATCAAAGCGTTAATAAGTAATACTTATAATTGCAATTATATTTTTAATTATAATTATGATTGTAAACTAATTTAACGTTGATTTAAAATTTTTAATTAAATGTTAAAAAAATTATTATCTAATCTGAGATAAGGAACACAAAAGAGAGGGAAGAGTCATACTCATCACATGCCGAACATCATTTAATGTCATTGTTGTGAGTGCGGATATTGGTTGAAGTATGCGCTCTTGAATCTAGATTTTGTAGTTTATTGATTAATTTGAATTTTACCTGTTAGGAATAAGGCTGCATTTCCTGTTAGCTTAACTCTGCCGTTATTGACCTCGCAGTGGATTATACCGCCTCTTTTCGAGAGTTGTTTTCCGACTAATGCTGTTTTTTGTAATCGTTCTGCCCAAATTGGGGCAATGGCACAGTGTGAAGTGCCAGTGACAGGGTCTTCATTTACCCCCTTGGCGGGGGCAAAATAGCGTGATACGAAGTCACAGTCGTCTTCAGTACTTTGTGCTGTAATTGTTAACCCTGGCAGAGGAAGTTGTGCAAGGCGTTGCATGTCTGGTTGGCAGTTTTCGATTTGCTGTCTATTTGAAAGAAAACACAGATAGCGGTCTTTGGCGAGCCAAAGCTCAGCAATTTCAACACCTAAAATATCAGCAAGTTCAGGGAATTGTATTGGTGAACTGAGAACTGAATCAAGGATGGGAAAATCAAGAGTGAGGCCTTGTTCACTGCAGGTTACCACTAATTCTCCCGAAAGTGATTTAAAGACGATTGGCTGGGCGTGTTGCTGTAATACATGGTTAAGGACATAAGCCGTAGCTAAAGTGGCATGGCCACATAAGGCAACTTCCATTTTTGGGGTAAACCAGCGGATATGTTGACCGACTAAAAATGCCGTTTCCGATAAATTAATTTCCGCGGCAATGGCAATGAGCATATGATCAGGTAGCCAATCATTCAGTAGTACAATGGCTGCGGGATTCCCTTGAAATAAGGTATCTGTAAAGGCATCAACATAGTAGACAGGTAGAGAAAGGGACATACTTAACATTCCGGCTTATGGTAGATAAGACAGTGAGTATAATCTGATTAGAAAAAAATAATAAGCTAAGTAATCGTATGGGAAGAAAGAAAACTGCCCAACAACAATATGTCATTGAGCAGTTCAAGTTAATGAAGATAACTACGCTTTGGCTTCGTTTTTATCCGCATTTTTAAGCATCTTTCTTACTGGAATAATCAGTGCGGCCAATACGACAGCACAGATAACCAACGCGATAGATACGTGGGAGAACAATTCAGGCATGGAATCCAGTTGGTCTTTACGGATGTTACCGCCCATAATACCTGCCGCTAAGTTTCCTAATGCACTGGCACAGAACCACAGCCCCATAACCTGACCACGCATTTTTTGCGGTGCTAGCAAGGTCATTGTTGCTAAACCAATTGGGCTTAGGCACAGTTCACCTAAAGTCAGTAATAAGATACTGCCCACTAGCCAGAACGGTGAAACGCCACTTTGTGTTGCTAATACTTGGTTTGCTGCAACCATCATGATAGCGAAACCGCCCGCGGCAAATAAAATACCGATAACAAATTTTGTCATACTGCTTGGGTTCATATTGCGCTTAGCAAGGGATGGCCAGAACCAGCTAAATACAGGAGCTAGCAAAATAATGAACAGAGCATTAATGGATTGGAACCAAATGGTTGGGATTTCAAAGCTACCCATTTGGCGATCGGTATAGTCACGAGCGAAAATGTTAAATGAAGTCGGTTTTTGCTCGAAGGCTGACCAGAAGAACGCGGCTGCAACCAGTAAAATCAAACAAGCTAATAAGCGTGAGCGTTCACTGCTATTTAAACCTGCAAAGAAGAACATAAACAGGAAGTAGATGCCCACACAGGTTGAAATCACGTAAGCAGAACTTTTAGCGATCATTGATGCGTTGAATGGGATTGTGCCGTTATCGATTAAGATAACCAATACCGCGAGCAATGCCATCGCAAAAGTGACCCATTTACCGACATTTTTACGTTGAACTGTCGGGTGGTTCCAAGTGGAATCTAAGCCGACTTCTTTGTCGTAACGACGCATTTGCGGAATAGCATAGAAGCGGAAGATTAACAGCGCCACTAACATCCCTAAACCACCGAGGCCAAAGCCTAAATGCCAACCGTATTTTTCATGCAATGGGCCAATGATTAATGGTGCAATAAATGAACCCATATTGATACCCATATAAAACAGGGAGAAACCGCCATCACGGCGTGTATCTTCTTTCTTATACAGGGTACCTACCATCACGGTGATACAGGTTTTAAACAGCCCCGTTCCGAGTACGATCAGCAATAGACCAACAAAGAAGAAGGTATTCGTTAAAAATGCAGACATTGCGATGGATAAGTGACCAAATGCAATGATCAATGAGCCGTACCAAACCGCTCTGCGTTGGCCTAACCAGTTATCAGCTAACCAGCCGCCTGGTAACGAAGTGATGTAAACACCACCTGCAAAGATACCAACGATAGCAGAGGCTTGTTCAATTGGCAGCTCCATGCCGCCTTGTAAGAGTGCCGCACTCATAAACAGAATAAGTAGCGGGCGAACGCCGTAGAAAGAGAACCTTTCCCACATTTCGGTAAGGAAAAGTGAACTCAGCGGGTATGGATGCCCGAAAAAAGTTTTTGTTTTAGTCGCAGAATTATTCATCTGTGAACTCCCATAAATCATCTCTTGAGAGGTTGTGCATGATATAAAACACCAAGCCGAGCGCCTGAGTGTCGATTATTATTTGATATGTTAACTTTCAGTTTGGAAACATATTTTTAACATACATTATTATAGAATCGCCTATAAACAGAATGAATTTATTGTAAAAGGCGAGGTTTTAAGGTGAAAAGTCGATATAACTCTCATTTTTCACGATAAGGTAGGGGAAGATACAGGATTTTCATTGACAATAAAAGAAAGAATTTTGAATCGATTAAGTTGTTATTAAACAGTTGGTTAATCATATAAAGTATTATTTTTTCGTTAAGAAAACAATAAAGCTTATAAAGCATCAGGTTTTTGGTTAAAAACTATCTGGCTAATTATTGCTCAGTTGGTGAAGCGCGTAGGCCATCTGATTGGCGTCGAATAATGAGCCAAGAATAGATAAGATTAAAAAGGACTAAAGCAGCTGTGAAGAAAAAGACAGCTCTGAAACCATAGGTTGCTGCAACAAACGACCCCATCAGCGGCCCCGTTACATTCCCCACATCCCGCAAAGCTTGGTTATAGCTGAAAATACGGCCAGTCACTTGGTGCGAAATATTATAAATAATTAGCGTCTGAACCGCTGGCAGCAAGGCGGCGTTGAGTGCCCCTAATAAAAAGCGTAGGAAGCCTAGCTCCCAATAGCTACTCACGAGCCCCATCGGGAATAACACGAAAATTGAAGTGCCTAAAACAGCCAATAGGACTTTTTCAGGGCCAATTCGATCACTTAATTTACCTAGCATTGGTGCGCTGATTAACGCGGCGACGCCAGGAATAGATGCAATCACTCCACTAACAAATGCTAGGTTTTCAAGGGAGTCTGACAGTTCTCGAACATAAAGGGTAATGACAGGGTTAATGGAACCCATTGCGGCCTGAATAATCATGGTGGTGAAAAATAAGCTGATGACCAAGTTTTTATTCCGTAGGGAGGCAAAAACCTGTTTACTGGTTAAGGCATCTTTGCGCGAAACAGGGGTGAAACGTTCGCGAACATAAAAAAGGGTGACGAAAAAACAGATAAATAGAACGGTTGCTGTGATAAAAAAGACGGGGCGTAAACCATACTGGTCAGCAAGGAACCCACCAATTAATGGGCCAATGAGCGCACCACTCACAGCCCCCGTGGCCAAAACGCCCATTGCCCAGCCACTTTTTTTCACTGGAATTTGTGTGGCGATTAGCGCATTGGCATTGGGCACAAAGCCACCAAGCAAGCCGAGTAAGGCTCTGAGTGCCAATAATTGCCAGATATTTTGTGCAAAGCCAATCAAGACCATCACAATCGCCATGCCAAGCGCAGAGCGCAGCAGCATTAACTTACGACCTTTACGGTCAGATAGCCGCCCCCAGAACGGCGCGGCGATGGCGGAAAACAGAAAAGTAATACTGAAAACAGCGCCGGTCCATAAATTCAACGAAGCGTGGTCTTTGACGCCGAGCTCTTCAATATAAAGGGGAAGAAAAGGCATGATTAAGCTAAAGGCAGCACCTGTTAAGAAGCAGCCGAACCAGACGACGTATAAGTTTCTTTTCCAGTAATTACCTTTTCCCGTCATATTTTCCCTTTATATTCAGACCGCTTATTTTCCTGTTATATTCAGACCGACAGCGTTGTTGCCGTCACTCAGCTACTCAGGTCACATACTTGTGTACGCTCCTTGGGATATCTTCATTTAGGCGCCTCGCTGTAGGCCTGACTATTTAGGGAAAACTTTCCATCTATTTAGGAAAAACTCTTTGTTAGGTAGGGCTACAGCTATTTTGTCATAAATTAATGATGAATTTTATCGAGGTCGCCATACAGCGATGCTTCACCTTGTGGGCGCGTTTTAAAACGGCGATGTAGCCACATATATTGCTCGGGCGCACGCAAAATTTCTTTTTCGATGACTTGGTTCATCATCGCTGCAGTTGCCACATTGTCTTCTACAGGGAAATTATCCACTGCAGGTTGAATGAGAAGCTCATATCCTTTGCCGTTGGGTAAACGTCGTGGGACAAAAGGGACAACCAGTGGGTTGGCTAAGCGAAGTAATATTTGTGAGCCATTAGTGGTTGCTGCCTTTTCAACCGCAAACAACGGTGCGAAGGTACTATTGCGTGGGCCATAATCGTGATCAGGGGCATACCAGAGAATTTCCCCGTCCTTCAGAGCACGTACCATCCCTTTGACATCTTTACGGTCGAGCATGTATTTATTTGAACGTAAACGCCCACGGGTTTGTAGCCAGTCAATCAGTTTATTATCGTTAGCACGATATACCCCAATACCTGGGTTTAGCATACCAAAAGCACGCCCGCCTATTTCTAAGGTGAGAAAATGTATGCCAAGCACGATAATCCCGCGGCCAGTCTCTTGGGCAGATAACATATTTTCACGGCCTTCGACCTTAACCCAACGTTTAATGCGCCAATCAGGCCAAAACCATGCTATACCCGTTTCAAATAATCCCATACCGACAGATTCGAAATTTTTATCAATATAGTGTTGCCTATCTTGCATACTCATCTCTGGAAAACACAGTTGCAGGTTACGATCGGCAATTTGTACGCGTTTTTTTAGAAAGCGCTTGGATAATAACCCTAGGCGAGTCCCCATCCAATAGATAACAGGGTAAGGCAGTAAAACAAGAAGATAAAGTACAGTAACACCTATCCACGTTAACCAGTAGCGAGGATGAAGTAGGTGTTTTTGAAAAGTAGGCGCTGGTATCATTAGTATCCGATTATTTTTAGTCTGTAATGGTGAATTTTTATTAATTAGGTTTAATTGAATCTAATTATATCAAATTATTTTTTTAATAAGTTCACTGACTGCATGGTACTCATTAATTCAGCGATGTTTCTCACCGCCATTTTTTCCATCACGCGAGAACGATGCACTTCAACAGTACGTACTGAAACACAGGTAGCTTCAGCAATTTCACGGTTAATTAAACCTTGGAGCACATAGCGACAGATTTCTTTTTCGCGGGGTGTTAGCATTTCATAGCGTTGTTTAATTAGATAATTTTCGGTGGATTGCGTGGTTTGCCGTTGAGCTTGCTCAAGAGTTTTTGCCAATTGTTGGCTATCAATCGGTTTTTGTAGAAAATCCACGGCACCAAGTTTGACTTGCTCAACCGCCATCGGAATATCCCCATGCCCAGATAGAAAAATCACGGCTAAGGTGCTGTGCTGATCGCACAGATATTGGTGGACTTGCCGACCATCTAGCTTTGGCATGCGCATATCAAGCAAAACCACCCCCTCTTGGTGAAGGGCTGCATGTTGAATAAATTGTTCACTGTCATTCCAAACGGTAACAGTGTAGCCCAGCGTTTCAAGTAAAAACTGGCAGGCGTCGGTCACATCGGTGTCATCATCCACTAGATGGATAACTGGCATAAATACATACCTCGTCGTGTAGAGGGTGACTATTAAGATAGATACTAGTCAGCTCAATAAAGCTATTGTCACATATAATTAATCTGAATGTTATCAATTGCGTGGCATACAGTGCTTAGTGGTGCAAATTATCGGGATAATTAAAAATTAATGTGACTCGCAAGCCGTTTAATCCATCATCACTCAGGTTGTTTTCAATACGAATATCCCCACCTTGACTTTGAATCAAGCGCTGGCAAATCACTAAGCCAAGCCCTAAGCCTTCTTTTTTGGTGGTTGCGAATGGGGTTATCCCTTGTTCAAGTTGTTCTAAAGGCATACCCCCTGCATCATCTTGCAAGACCAGTAAAAAGCGGTTTTGGGCAAAATGAAAACCAAAGTGTAATGTGTTGGCTCCTGCTTGCAGGCTGTTGCTGACTAAGTTGGACAATAATTGCTCCAATAGGGTCTCTGGCAGTACCAACGACACATCTTGGGTGTCTGGTAGTAATAATTTTGCATTAGGGTAATGTTGGTCAACGCGTAAAAGTTGCCAAATATGCTTAATAGCTTGTTTAACAGATTGTTGGCTTAAAATTAGTGCTGGGTCTTGCCCTGGCTTACCCGCCCAAAGACGTAAATTACGGATGATATCCGCCCCACGTTGGGCTTGGTCGTCAATCTTTGTTAAGGCATTAATTAAAGGATGCTTTTCCGACTCTTTATTCAGCCGCAAAATACACCCTTGTGCATAGTGCCGAATAGCCGATAACGGTTGATTGAGTTCATGAGCAAATCCTGAAGCCATTTCTCCTAAAATATTCAACCGTTGAGCTTTTTGTAAATCTGCCTCTTGCTGGCGCAGTCGGTTATGCGCCACTTCTAATTGACGACTTCGGCGGCGAACTAAAAATGCAATCCATACGTGGTTCACCCCAAGAAGGACAAAAAATAGGGCAACAAAGCCAAGGGTAATTTGGTTTTGAATTGTCCAACTGACAATATCTTGCCAAATTTGCCGCTGCTGTGGATGTTGGTTCACATCCCGCAAAAGGGTTTCCACTTGGGTAACGGAGGCGGGGGCTCCCCAGCGCATAGTACTTTTATCTGTTGAAAGTAAGGTTTTAGTGACCTTGTCGACAAGGTTATCTGGCACTTCGCTTAGGGCCGCAAATGACCAATTGGGATAAAGTTCCGTGCTGGTCAGGCAAGACAGAGAACTAGGATGTTGAATAAGCGGTCGGAATTGCGTTTTATCAATTAGCCCTTCACTGTGCATATTTTCCAATAAACAAACAGGAACGATTGCGGCTGACAGTGAACCATCGCGTAAGGCATACAGCAGGGCATCCGCAGGGAAGCCTAAAAACTGCATTTGAAAATCTTTTTCGGCGTCATAGCCTAAATCTCGCAGCACTTTATAGCCTAATAAATACCCACCAAAAGCATCGGGGGAAATCGCCCCCACTTTTTTACCAATCAAATTTTGAGGTTCAGTCATGTCACTGTTATTGCGTACCAGTATCAGACTACCAATCACGTTGCGGGTGGTGCTATTAGGCTCGACATCGGAACGCAAGGAAAGTAGCCACCGTAAGTGGTAGCGGCTGTCGAGCTGAATAAACTGTGCTGGGTTAGTCAGTAAGAAATCAATTTTTTGGTTGGAAATGGCTTCACGCATTTCATCGAGATTTAAGGGCTGGAGAGTGAAGCGTTCTCCTGGAATTGAATCATTTAACGTATCGACTAAAGGTTGCCAGTGAGATTGTGTGGAACTGGGGCCACGCAAAGCCAAAACGCCGATTGTCCATTGCGCAGAAATCGCAGGAAATGACCATGTTAAAAACATGGTTAATAGTATGTGATACAACAGTATAGGCGATTTTTTTAACATATTTGGGTTATTCGTTGCGTTAGATCAATTTAGCTTCGGGTATGTGGTAAACCACAATAGGGCGCTGGCTCCTCTCTTCCTACAATGGCACTACAAGCTTTACCAAGATAACACACCAGTTTTAAAGAGAAATAAGAATTTCTGCGGTTATCTTAACTGGACTGAATCGATTGTCAATAATGCTTGTAAAACAAATAACATATTGATTAATAACTTTTATTTTCGCATTAGCAATGTCAATACTGGAGCCAATTATGGATCTGAGTAAACGAAAATTTCTACAACAAATTGGGGCAGTGACGGCGGGTGCGTCGTTAATTCCAATCTCGGAGGCTGGCCTAAACTTATCTCCAACGCGTCATGAAGGCAATCCTGAAAAACGTTATGGGATGTTAATCGACTTACGTCGTTGTATTGGCTGCCAATCTTGCACTGTAAGTTGCTCGGTTGAAAACCAAACGCCACAAGGCCAATTTAGAACCACCGTTAACCAATATCAAGTGGCGGTTAAAGGTGAGGAAGGTTTTACCAACGTACTTCTGCCACGCTTATGTAACCACTGTGATTCACCTCCTTGTGTTCCTGTATGCCCTGTTCAAGCCACTTTCCAACGGGAAGACGGCATTGTTGTGGTTGATAATGAACGTTGCGTCGGCTGTGCTTATTGTGTACAGGCTTGCCCGTATGATGCCCGCTTTATTAATCATTCCACACAAACTGCAGATAAATGTACTTTCTGTGCACATCGTTTAGAAGTGGGTTTATTACCCGCATGCGTTGAATCTTGTGTGGGCGGTGCACGTATTATTGGTGACTTAAAAGACCCGAACAGCACCATTCGTAAAATGCTGACTGAACATGAAGCGGAAATTAAAGTGCTCAAACCAGAAAGTGGCACATTACCACAAGTTTTCTATATCGGTTTGGATGATGCATTTGTAGAGCCGCTACAAGGCAAAGGGCAACCCGCATTATGGCAGGAGGTGTTCTGATGGACGGTCAAGTGACATATATTTCTGAAATTATGGCTCAGCCACAAGAATTTTTCTGGCTACCGTGGGCCGTGCAATACTTTTTCTTTATCGGAATCGCTTCTTGCGCTGTGCTGTATGCGTGTTACCTGCATTGGCAAAATAAAAGCGAAAATGGCCGATTAGAGATGATCGCTGTGTTCATCGCGATCACCATGGGGATCACCGCACCACTCGCGTTAACGGCAGACTTGCACCAAACCGCACGGGTTTGGCATTTCTACGCACACCCAACACTGTGGTCTTGGATGTGGTGGGGCTCGGTTTTATTACCATTATTCACCACATTCATTGGGTTATATTTTGTTGCCCTGATTGTGAAAATGATTTGGAAAAAAGAGTTTAAAGCGACCCGTTGGGTGGCATTGCTAGCGGCGTTATCTGCAATGGGCTTATTGCTGTACACCGGCCGTGAAGCGTCAATCTTAAACGCACGTCCAATCTGGTATAGCTGGTGGATGCCAGTATTAATGTTCCTAAGTGCGTTGCAAGTTCTGCCTGCATTGATTGGTTTAGGTGCTCGCAAAGAGCCACAATACCAAAACCGTTTAGCCCGTTTCCAAGTGATTACCCTGCTGTTATTTGCCGTGTGTTTCGCTCTGTGGTTATCAGGGGATACCATATCAGGGATCGCGGTACGCCAACAGTTGGATACTGCAAGTGCAGGTTGGTGGATGCTGATGGGGGTTTGTGCGCTGTGGTTAATCACATTTGTGATGTCAGTGAGCAATGTAAAAGCTATCCGTTCAGTACCTTACATTACCGTTTTAGCCTTAGTTTCGATGGCTTTTGCTTGGACACTACGTTGGATTTTCCTGATGGAAGTTCAAGCGGTTCCAAAATATAACATTATCGCGAATCCATACCACTTCCCTCTGGGGACTGACGGCTTAATGGCTATTGTAGGCACATTTGGTCTGTGGATTGCGTTAACAATTATTGTTCGTGAAGGTGTTCGCTGGTTTGCGAGGAGAGTGCAACATGGCTAAATTCTCAAGACGTCAATGGCTTAAAGGTGGTTTGGTTGTCGGTGGCATTGCGTTATTTGGTGCAAGCTACCGTGATGTGGCCAAACGTGCAGTCGATGGTTTGGTTAATGGCACCTCTGGTAAAGTCACGTTAGACCGCCTCAATGGCAACTCACTGCGTCCAGAAGGCCAAGCACTGAAAGGCTGGCAGGAAAACCCAGAACAAGTGGTGGCGATGACCCAATGTTTTGGTTGCTGGACTCAGTGTGGTATCCGTGCTCGTGTTGATACAGCGAAAAATGAAGTGCTGCGTATTGCTGGGAACCCGTACCACCCGTTATCTCACGAAGAGCATTTCCCCTATGGTATGCCGCTAAAAACTGCGTTCAACAAAATGAGCGGTGAGTCAGGTTTAGAACATCGTTCAACGGCATGTGCCCGTGGGGCGACCTTAATGGAAGGCTTAACCAGTCCACTGCGTATTTTAGAACCGATGAAACGTGTGGGTAAACGCGGTGAAGGTAAATGGGAGCGCATTAGCTTTGAACAACTGATTAAAGAAGTGGTTGAAGGCGGTGATTTATTCGGTGAAGGCCATGTGGATGGGTTAAGAGCCATTCGTGACCTTGAAACGCCATTAGACCCATCACAGCCTAAATTAGGCCCGAAAGCGAACCAATTGCTAGTGACTAACGCAGGGGACGATGGCCGCGACGGCTTTATTCGTCGCTTTGCACAAAACGGCTTTGGTAGCAAAAACTTCGGTGCGCACGGCTCTTACTGTGGCCTCGCTTACCGAGCA
Organism: Providencia sp. SP181; assembly: GCF_050446505.1. Taxonomy (NCBI): domain Bacteria; kingdom Pseudomonadati; phylum Pseudomonadota; class Gammaproteobacteria; order Enterobacterales; family Morganellaceae; genus Providencia; species Providencia sp. SP181. The sequence continues at coordinate 52,490 of NZ_JBBPXM010000004.1, read as the reverse complement.
GGTTCGGGGGCATTGATGGATGACTTGGACAAAAACGCCCACGTCAAACCTGATTGGGATAACGTGCGTTTTGCCTTATTCCTCGGGACGTCCCCTGCACAATCGGGGAACCCGTTCAAACGTCAAGGCCGCCAGTTAGCGACAGCACGTTTACGTGATTCTTTTAATTATGTGGTTGTTTCCCCTGCATTGCCACTAACGACAACATTAGCCAATGACCATGGTCATTGGGTGCCTGTACAACCAGGGACGGATGCAGCGTTAGTGATGGGAATGATACGCTGGATCATCGAAAACGAGCGTTATAATGCAAAATACCTTAGCGTACCAAGCGAAAAATCAATGGAAGGCATGGGGGAAAAAAGTTGGACCAACTCCACCCATTTGGTTATCACTGATGACGCGCATCCATTAGCAGGCAAATTATTAATTTCCTCTTATCTTACTGGGGAAGAGGATGATGAAAAAGCCTATTTGGTTCAGGACGCTTCTGGTGAGTTGAAATTAGCAGATGATGTCCCTGCTGCGGAACTTTTTGTGACCCGCAAAGTGACATTGCATGATGGCAGCGAAGTCACAGTAAAATCAAGCTTCCAATGCCTGAAAGAAGCAGCAAATCGCATGACGCTTGAAGAATATAGCGAACGCTGCCATGTACCAGTGAAAACCATTGCATCACTGGGCAAAGCCTTAACTTCTTATGATAGAAAAGCAGCGGTCATTTCCCATGGCGGTATGATGGGAGGCAACGGCTTCTACACAGCATGGTCAGTCATAATGCTTAACGCCTTGATTGGTAATTTAAACCTGAAAGGCGGTGTGTCTGTTGGTGGCGGTAAATTCAACGGGGAGAACGATGGCCCACGTTACAATATGGCGAGTTACAAAGGCAAAGTGAAGCCAAAAGGTGTTGTGTTATCGCGCAGTAATGAAGTCTATGAAAAATCAGATGAATTTAAAGCAAGATTAGCCGCAGGTGAAAAACCGTATCCTGCAAAAGCCCCTTGGTATCCGTTTGCGAAAGGCCAATTAACGGAGCAACTGGCGTCTGCGTTGATGGGGTATCCGTATGCGCTTAAAGCGTGGATCACCAATATGACTAACCCGGTATATGGCATCGCGGGTATTCGTCAGGTTATGGAAGAAAAACTGAAAGATCCAAAACATCTCCCATTAATTATTGGTATTGATGCCTTTATGAATGAAACCACTGCGCTGGCAGATTACATTGTGCCAGATACCCATAACTTTGAAAGTTGGGGCTTCAGTGCGCCGTGGTCAGGTGTTCAAGTTAAGGCGAGTACCGCGCGTTGGCCAATTGTTGAGTCCCGTACAGCGAAAACCGCGGATGGCCAGCCAATTTCAATGGAAAGCTTCTGCATTGCGGTAGCAAAAGAGCTGAAATTACCTGGCTTTGGGGACAACGTGATTGAGGACATGGATGGCAACATGCATTCACTCAATACCGCAGAGGATTACTACTTGCGCGTGGCTGCTAATATGGCTTGGTTAGGGGAAAAACCCGTACCAGAAGCCGCAACAGAAGACATCCAAATCAGTGGTGTTGAACGTATTTTACCTGCGATCACTCGCACGTTGAAACCAGAAGAAGTGCGCCGTGTGGCTTACATCTTCACACGCGGTGGCCGTTTTGCACCGTATGAAAAAGCGTGGGATGGCGATGCAACAGGGCCACAATGGAAAAAAGGATTGCAGATTTGGAACCCAACTGTTGGGACTAACCGTCATGCAATTACGGGTGAACGTTACAGTGGCTGTCCAACTTACTATCCGCCACGTATGGCGAATGGTGATGACGTTAATAAAGTGTTCCCAGAAAAAGAGTGGCCACTGAAACTGATGTCATTTAAATCTCATGTAATGAGCAGTTCAACAACGGTGATTGAACGCTTACGTCATGTTAAACCGACCAACCTTGTGGCTATTCACCCTGATGATGCTGCGAAAATGGGGGTAAAACATGGTGATTGGATCCGCATCACCACGCCAGGTGGAAATGCAGAAGCTCAAGTCAGCGTGTTGGATGGTGTAATGCCAGGAGTGCTAGCGATTGAGCATGGTTATGGGCACACTGAAATGGGCGCTAAACAGCACTATTTAGATGGTGAACCAATGCCGATGAATGCGGCTAATGGTTCAGGTATTAATTTAAACGACCTCGGGTTTGCTGACCCAACGCGTGAAGTGGCAAATACTTGGCTTGATTGGGTATCGGGTGCTTCTGTTCGCCAAGGTTTACCAGCGAAAATTGAGTTAATCAGCTAGCTAGGTTTTAACGTAGTAGTAAAAGTTGCTAGCTTGCGGGGTTCTGCATAGCGTTGCAGGCCAGCAACTTTGTTTTGAGCAGTTGACATTGCGCATCAACAGTGTGTTTATCGCACTGTGACTTCGGCAAGTGCCAGGGAGGGGGAGCCCTCCCTTTTTTAATGCAATAATGGTGAGGTTGCGTGTTCCATTGCACCGCTTTGATACAATAAAACGCCCATCAAGACAAACAGCACCCCAGCGATGATTTTAAGTGAAATTACCCAATATGGTGAGAGTTGAACGCCTTTTAGACGTGAAACGCGCAATGCATTATCTCTCATAAGATGAACAAACACCGCAATCAAACAGATGGTTAACGCTGTGCCGACAGCCATCATCAGCGCAGCAATAATTCCCCACACATATGCATCAATCACATACGAAAAGAGCAGTACCAAAATTGCGCCTGAGCATGGGCGGATCCCCATCGAAAGAATAATCAGTAGCTTACTTTTGAACCCCGCTTGTAGCTGTTCAGATTGGACAACATGTTGATGCCCACAAGCGCAGCTAGACAGCTCAGTTTGCACTTTGCTATAAATAATTTTGGGTTGGGATTGATTCAGTGGTTGTATGCTTCGTAATGTTAAAGCGGCTGATTTTTTTGGTTTGCTGATTTGCCAAAGACGGCGAATCGCACTGACACAAAGAAATACGCCTAGCAAGATCACAAAAATGTAGCTGATTTGCTCTGCATAAGCACTGGCTTGGTTCAGGTGTTTAGTGGAGAGCTGGAATAAAATGAGTACAAAAGAAACCAGCAAAATGGCGACTAATCCCTGCAATAAAGACGCGAGTAAGCTAATCACGACACTTTGTTTTAAGTGAGTGGCTTGTGTGGCGATATAGGTGGTGATGATTAATTTACCGTGTCCTGGCCCAAGGGCGTGTAAAAAACCATAAGCAAAGCTTGCAATGACCAATAATCCCCCAGCATAAAATGGCCGAGTCGCCGTTTCTTGGAGAAGGTAAGATAGCCCTTGGTTTAATTGCTTTTGCCAAATAACACTTAGTTGTAACCATGAGTTCCAATGGATGTAAACCTGCAAGGCGCAATACGCTATAAGCACTAATAAGATAACTGCACCGAGCCATTTTTGGTTACGCAACGCAATTAAGGGCATTGGATATCCACCTGTTGTGCAAATTGCTTACCAAGTGCTAAGTCTTCATCTGGTGTATCATTTTTGTCTAATGAAAAGGCATAGGCGCGCATGGAGTCAGTAATATCGGCTTCTTTTAATGCCAACTTGCAGGTCGCGGCAAGCTCTATAGGTAGTGTAATTTGCTGCGGGTTTTGGTAGGTCATACTGACATAAAATGATGGATCGTAGGTTTGGAGAGTCACATGGGAGCTTTTAATTGGTAGAGGTTGCATAAATGACGCAGTGAAGTAAAACACTAGAGAAAAACCGTCTTTTTCAAGATGGTAGTTATCGGGGATGCGCTTAAAACTGACTTTTTTCCCTTGATAATAGAAATCAGTGAAATAATCCTGCATTAATACATTCGCCATCACAATGGCTTCTTGTTGCTTCCAGCGTGGGTCATCCTTTTTTACCCCTTTGAGTTCATACAGAATATCAGCAGAGGTCATTGGATCCATCTTCCAAGCATAATTTATCCCTGAATAGTTATCTTGTTTGGTTTCAAGGGTCATTTTCATTTCAATAAAACTGTGAGGATGAGCCGCTACCTGTGGCACGACAAGAGATAACATAATAAAAAAGAGAGGGAATAATCGCATTATTTCTACTATTTAAAGGTGGTAAATTAATAACGTTATAACATAACGAAATGAAATCGTGAATCATCAAATGTCACTAAAATACCGTTAATTATGTAAGTAAATAATGATTTAAACGTTTTAATCATATTTCAATAACAATCCCACTTAAAATAAAGGGTTTTTTATTAACACAATAACAGCGATAATATGAATAAATAATCTCATGCAGTTGTGTTTAACAGTCATCAGGTTAATTGTTTAAATATTAGTTAGTTACAAAGGAAAAGAGAACACCATGCCAGTGTTACATAACCAAGTTTCAAATAAAATACTCAAAGAACGCATGTTGGCTGAAACTGAGCCACGTATCACTATTTCTTTCTATAAGTATTTTAATATTGAAGACCCAGCTGTCTTTCGTAATGAATGGTACCAACAATTCAGAGCGTTAAACGTATTTGGCCGTGTGTACATTGCCAAAGAGGGCATTAATGCACAGATCAGCGTGCCAGCATCCAATGTTGACGCTTTACGTGAACTAATTTATCGCACAGATCCTGCATTGAATGATTTGCGCTTAAATATTGCTATTGATGATGATGGGAAATCGTTCTGGGTTCTGCGCATGAAAGTGCGTGATCGCGTAGTTGCTGATGGCATTGACGATGAGACATTTAACCCTGCAAATACTGGGCAATATCTCAAAGCGCATGAAGTGAATGCAATGATTGATGATCCGAATACTGTATTTGTTGATATGCGTAATCATTATGAGTACGAAGTGGGTCACTTTGAAAATGCAGTAGAAGTTCCATCGGATACTTTTAGAGAACAGCTTCCGATGGCCGTGGAAATGCTGCAAGAGCAAAAAGATAAGAATGTTGTCATGTATTGTACTGGCGGTATTCGTTGTGAAAAAGCGAGTGCATACATGCTACACAACGGCTTTAAAAACGTTTATCACGTGGAAGGCGGTATTATTGAGTATGCACGTAAAGCCAAAGAACAAGGCTTACCTTTGCGTTTTAAAGGGAAAAACTTTGTTTTTGATAACCGTATGGGCGAACGTATTACAGATGACATGTTAGCGCACTGCCACCAGTGTGGGGCACCTTGTGATTCACACACGAACTGCCGCAATGATGGTTGCCATCTACTGTTCATCCAATGCCCAACTTGCGCTGAAAAATACGAAGGTTGCTGTAGTGCTGCATGCAATGAAGAAATGAAACTACCAGAGCAAGAACAGCGTGCTCGCCGTGCAGGCCGTGAAGTGAGCAATAAAATATTTAATAAATCCCGCCACCGTTTATCAGAGGGCTTATTAAACAGCGATAGCTAATTGAGTATAATACTAAAAAAGTAGAAGCCCTTTTTCAGGGCTTTTTACTTAATATAAATATTTAAATACATTATAAATGAAGAAAAGCTCTATTCTGTTTTTAACGAAAACCTTACTTGCTATATGGCGCTTTTGTGAATAAACCGTACTGTTACTTATCCCTAATTTCTTAGAGATAATATGGTTTGGTATTTCATTCATCCAATTGCTAATTATTTTTTGCTCCTTGACAGTAAATATAGAGGTATCTGTATTATTCGCTAATTTTGTTATTTTTTCTATTTGTGCATAATCATTAATTACTCTATCCAATGTTTTAATAATGATATTTTTGGATAAAATAAAAAAATTATCTTTTAATAATAGTGGGTTATCTGTTTGTGGGTAAGGGGCATTGATATAAATATAAAAACGAATATTATTTGATAGGTTTAGTAACCCTTGTAAAGTTGGACAATAATTTGAGTAGTGGCAATAATAGGTTAAATTAACAAGAACAATGTTTGGTGAGTTTTTATTTATGAATTTAATAGCATCACCCAAACAGCCAGTGCTAATAAAGTTTAAGTTCTTATTCTTTGATAAATATTCAGTAATACCAAGTCTCGTGTAATAACACTCATCAATAACTAATATTTTCATTGGGAACGTCCTGGTTCGAAAGAGTATTACAATAAATTGGAATAGCTAGTGATGTCAACTGAGTAATAATAAAAACAAAAAATGTTGTCGTTAATTTAAATTAATCAATTTATAAAAATAAAATGAGGTAAAGTAGTTATATAATATATAACTACTTTATTGAAAGGCTATAGATTTAAAAAATGGATATCTACGGCTCAAATATCCATTTAAGGATTTAGTGTGTTTTAAAATTAAATTCGATGTATTCCCCAGACTCTATCTTATCCACGCCAGCTTGAAGAATACCAATCAATTGTTTTGCGACATCCGTGGTAAGCCACATGGTTTTATCCACGACAGCATCGCCTGAGTTTTTATCTTGTTCGGGGAGGTAGTGCAAACGTAACATCATAGCATCATAGGCATCTACAGTGCTAATGTCCCAGCCAACAACTGGGTGAGTTTGAATAACATCATTTTTTCTATTCATAAAAACCTCCTAATCAAACAGCGTGATAAATAATAAATATCTATAACTGACTAAGAGCAAAGTTCTTGGAATGAATCCACTTTCAGTATAAGGAGATTTCGTTAATAAGGAAGTAAATAAAATATTTTTTTGCATAAATGACAGTAAATGCACAAATAAAGTGAATATAGCTGGGGCTCATAGAGGGAAGCGATTGCAACTTCCCCCATGACGATAAACGAGATTTTTAGTGCTTATTTAGCGATAGCGATTGACCAGCGAGAATCTTCACCTGCTAAGAACGGGATCAATTTATCATTACAGCAATCAATAGATTCACAAGTCATGTTTGGTTCTTTAGTCAGGGTTATATGGCCTTCATTTACAGGCAAATTATAGAATTTAGGACCATTCAATGAGCAAAATGCTTCAAAGTGCGCTAAAGCATCTAGTTCTTCAAACACAGTTGCATAAGCGGCCAGTGCGGTTGGTGCATTAAATACGCCAGCACATCCGCAAGCAGCTTCTTTACGTGATTGCACATGTGGAGCGGTATCTGTTCCTAGGAAGAAGCGATCACAACCCGATGCAACAGCAGAACGAAGCGCTTCTTGGTGAATGTTACGTTTTAAAATTGGCAAACAGAACAAGTGCGGTCTTACACCACCGACTAACATATGATTACGGTTAAACATCAGGTGCTGAGGCGTTAGTGTCGCAGCGGTAAATTCGTTGGCATCCAAAACATATTGTGCAGCTTCTTTTGTTGTGATGTGTTCGAAAACTACCTTTAAGTTTGGAAATTGGGCGCGTAATGGCTGCATGACTTGTTCAATAAACAGTGCTTCTCGGTCAAAAATATCAATATGGTTCGCGGTGACTTCACCGTGAATCAATAGCGGCATACCTGCTTTTTCCATTGCTGCCAGAACAGGATAAATTTTCTTAATATCAGAAACCCCATGGCTTGAGTTGGTTGTTGCATTAGCAGGATATAATTTACATGCGGTAAACACACCTTCTTGAAAGCCACGGATTAGTTCAGTTGAGTCAGTTCCATCAGTAAGATAACAGGTCATCAACGGGGTAAATTGGTGCCCTTGTGGCACAGCCTGAATAATGCGCTCGCGATATGCTTTTGCGGCTGCAACGGTAGTAACGGGAGGAACTAAATTTGGCATCACAATTGCGCGGCCAAAAAACTCACTGGTGTAGGGAACGACCGTTTTTAACATATCATCATCGCGAAAATGAACATGCCAATCATCAGGGCGGCGAATCGTTAGGGTAGTTACAGTAGTCATTAAACCGGCTCCATAAGGGAAGGTGAGTGATGAGCGAACGCTCAGGCCGGGAACGAATGATAAAGCGAAAGGAGAAAAATAGCTATGGGAATTGATGATTAAATATCTTTTGAGAAAAATGATAAACGATAAGAAAGCAAAAAGCCTGCTTAAATTTCTTTAAGCAGGCTTCTCTAAATATTGGCTCCTCCAGCTGGACTTGAACCAGCGACATACGGATTAACAGTCCGCCGTTCTACCGACTGAACTATGGAGGAACTCCTTGGTACGCAGAGGATATTAGCTTCCTCTAAAGGGATTGTCAAAGGAGAATATCGAAAAAAATGTTCGTTTGCCTGTTATGTGTGCGAACTGAGGGAAGTTTGATCGGAAATTATGTAGGAACAATAAACTGAAGGACAAATCAATAGAAAAAACATCAATGCCATGATGGGCTTTGTGTATTAAAAGTATTGATTACAGTGGATAACAACAGGTAACCACTGTAATCATTTTTAATCATATCGGTTAACGCGGGATCACTAAAACGGGTTGAGAAATATCATCTAATAAACTGCGAGTGACCGACGTATTCAGCCAGCGGCTAAATGAAGAAAGGTGACGGTGGGAGATAATCAGTAAATCACAATTGTGTTTTTCCATTTGTTTAGGGATTGTCTCGATAGGTGTTCCTGCGGCAAGCAGCCCCTGTGTTTTAAATCCCATATTTGTTAATGCGCTGGTGACATCTTTTAATTGTTTCTCTGCTAAGGCTTCTTCTCGCTGAGCAGCAGGGTACTCATCGCGTTCATCGCTATTTTGACTTAGTTTAGTGCGGCTTAGCGCAAAGGTGCTATCGACAACGGTTAAGACAATGACATTATGAATACAGCCTGTCATACGTTGCATAAAATTGAGGGCATTACTGCTATTTTCGAAGCTATCGACAGCCAACAATACATTATTAATCATTTTTATCTCCTGATAAGCGATTTACACCGCACCCTTAAAGTTAGATTCCCCTTTTTTCCAATAGCCTTTTGCGAAGAGTGAGGTTTTGGGGATCCCTCTTTCGTTGATAAAATGATTCTTCAAATAAACAGCAATTTGTTGCTCACAGGCTAACCAAACTTGGCCTGGTTCAGCAGGCAGAGCACATTGAGTAATGGCTCGGACTAGAGAACTATTCATCACGCTATCATAATGACGGTCGCGAATTTGCCAGCTATTGACGATTAAGTCAGGGTAATTTAGTGTTTGTATTTCTGCTTCATCACTGACCTCTGCAAACCAGAAAACAGGCATTTGTTCCGTCAATGATTCAAGAATACGATGCATTGCGGGAAGTGCGGTTTCATCACCCAATAAAAGTAACCAACCTGCTTCAGATAGCGGTTTAAACCCGCCAGAACACGGCCCTGCAAAACCAAGTCTATCACCGATTAATGCGTCTTCAGCCCAGCGAGATGCGGGGCCATCACCATGCAAAACCATATCGATATCAATGGTTCTGTTGATTTTATTGATCCCGCTAATGGTGTAAGCGCGACCCGCTAAACTTTCTTTCCAAGGAAAAAATACCTTGACCCAACTTGCGGGTTCGTAAGCTCTTAAATCATCTAAAAACTTATCGACATCATCACCACTCAAGGTAATCCGTCGCATTTTTTTTGTTAATGATTGCACTGCGCTAACGGTAGCTTCTCGTTTGCGCCTTGTATCTTTTTCTAATATGTCGCCCACAATTTTATTCATTGTATTGTGCATGAGGATCCTCCTGCTGCATATTTGACGGATAAGTGTGTTCCCAACCACCGCCTAATGCTCGATATAGATTGACTACAGCAAGGGCGGTTTCTTCTTGAGACGTAATTTGTGCCGATTGCAAATCTAACAAGGCGCGCTGGGTGCTTAATACATGCATGAAGTCACTGGCGCCATTAAGATAGCTATCCCGTGCTAATGAAAAAGCATGCTGATTAGCGGTAACGGCAGAAACTAGGTGTATTTGCCTGAGTTGTTGGGCCTGATAGTCTGAAAGTGCATCATCAATTTCATGCCAAGCACGCAAAACAGTTTGTTGGTATGCAATTGCCATTTCTTGTTGACGGTACTCAGTTAACGTCACACGTTGTTTGATTTTTCCACCATCGAATATGGGTAAATACAGTGAGGGGCCAATGGCGAACGTATGCGTTGACCAGCTTCCCATATCGGATAATGCAAGGGCTTGGTAGCCTGCATTACCTGTTAACGTGATCCGTGGGTAGTAATCCGCTTTAGCGACGCCAATTTCTGCGGTTGCTTGGTGTAAGCGCTCTGCGGCTTCACGAATATCTGGCCTGCGAAGTGCAAGATCAGACGGAACGCCCATCGGAACTATTTGAGTTAACTGTGGGAGGTTCTTTTTCGTTGATAATTGGGCATTAAACGCCCCAGGTTGCTCGCCCAGCAACAAGGTAATGGCATTTTTTAGGCGATTTTCCCTATCAATTAGCACAGGAAGCAAGGCATTGATTTGGTCGAGTTGTACTTGCGCTTGTTCCACATCAAGTTGGTTTCCTGAGCCATTTTGTAAACGTACCTGAGTGAGTTCCAAGGTTTGTAACGAGGTTGCATGGTTTTCTCTTGCAACTTGAATTTGTTGCTGTATGGCACGCAGGCGTAAATAATCGGTGGCAACTTCTGCGGTGACAGAGGTTAACAAGGCTCGCCGATTTTCTTCTGATGCGGCAAAATTAGCACGAGCACTTTCTGATGCACGGCGTAATTTTCCCCACATATCCAACTCCCAAACCGCACTAAACCCACCGCGCCAGAGGTTAAAGTCAGACTCGCCTTTTTTCCCTGATGGATCCATACTACCGACTGATGTTGCACGTTGGCGCTGGTAAGCACCATCAAAGCTAAAATCAGGGGCTAAGTCAGAATCGGCAATGCCCAATAAAGCGCGACTTTGTTGCATGCGCGCTGTCGCTAATTGCAAATCTAAATTACTTTTTGTTGCGCGTTGTATGAGCTCTGAAAGCTGGCGATCACCAAAAATGCTCCACCACTCGATAGGAAGGGAGGAGGTGCTTTGGTTAGCACCCCAATTTTCTGGCAAAGTCGCTTGCGGTGGCACGTAATCGGGGCCAACTGCTTGGCAACCTGTGAGTGCTACGAGAACCAGTGCAATGGCGGTTTTGTTCATTAGTGGCTCCCATCCAATGTGTTGATGCTCACATCGGCTGACATGCCTACGCGTAGTGCATTCATTGTCGCCGCACTCTCTTTGTTAATATCAAAGGTAATTTTTACAGGGATACGTTGCACAATCTTTGTGAAATTACCTGTTGCATTTTCAGGTGCAACAGGGGAAAAGCTAGCGCCTGAAGCGGGTGCGATACTGTCAACATAGCCTTTTAGGGTTTGGCCAGGGAACGTATCAATGCTGATATCAACGGTTTGCCCCTGAGTAATGTTCTGCAACTGTGTTTCTTGGTAATTAGCAATAATGTACAGTTTGTCTTGGGGCACAATTGCCATTAACGCATCACCAGGCTTAACAAACTCACCCACTCGCAGGCTTTTTTTACCCACTACTCCTGCAATCGGTGCGGTAATACGGGTATAAGATAAATTGAGTTTAGCCATCTCTTTCTTCGCTTGCGCCAATGTCAATTCAGCGTCACTATCTGATTGCTTAGCTTGTAAAACTTGCAACATATTCTTAGCCGCTTTTAAAGACGCTTCGGCTTGTGCAACACTGGCAGTCATCGTTTGTACGCGGGTAGTTGCTTGTTGTGCCGCTTGTTGTGAACCTGCGCCAGTCGTTGCCATTTTGTGATAGCGCGTTTTCTCTTGGTGAGCAAATTGCAACTCAGCTTGTGCGGATTGTAATTGAGCTTGCGCAGCAGAAATCAGCGCATACTGGCGTACTAGATTCGCTTTAGCATCATCTTGGCGTGCACGTGCTGAGTTTTCTTGTGCTATCGCTTGGGAAAGTGCGACAGTGAATTCCCGTGGGTCAATTTCCGCTAATAATTCGCCTTCTTTCACCCATTGATTGTCTTGAACCAAAACTTGGGTAACAACACCTGAAATTTGGGGTGAAATACGCGAAATATCGGCACGAATATAAGCATCATTGGTATTTTGCATTGTTTTTTTAATGGCGAACTTATTAATTAATAGCCCGCCTACGACAACTAAAATACCCGCGATTGCAAGGGCAACACCTTTATTAATTTTAATTTTACTCATTGTTAATTCCTGATAATCAATAACTAAGCCGCGGCTACAGACCGTGGCGGATAAATTCGAGTTGGCATCACAACGATCAGCCCTGTTAACAACAGCGCTAAGCCTGAAACCAACATATAAAGATCAGCACTAGCCAGCACATATCCCTGACTAGAGGCAAGCTGGGTCAGCTCTCCAATAGACTCTGAGGTTGTGCGATATGCTGTCCCGTAGCCATCGGCAATTACACCTGAATGAAAATCCCCCCGTTGGCGGCTTAACAGGGCAATAACACCACCTGCTGCTGTTGCTGCGAAGCCTTTGACTGCGTTAAACCACGCAGCAGCAAATGGGCCATCGGTCGGTAAAAGTCCCCCAGTTGCCATCATCAACAACGGAATAACGGCCATGGGTTGAGCAATTGCTTGTAGTAGCGAAATGGTTTTAAAATTATTTCCATGCCAATCAGGGGTCAGTTGTGATGCAAGCACACAAGCCGCTGCCATCAATAACAGGCTGATCGCCAATACCCAGCGACAGTCCACTTTTGGGGTATTACAAATGATCGCAACGATAGGCAGCGTAATTAGTTGGGGGAGTGATACCCACAGCATCATGTCTGAGGTCTGTTCGAGTCGATATCCTTGGATTGCGGATAAATAACCAGAGGTAATATTGACTAGTGAAACCATAATCAATAGAACCCCACCCAACGTAATTAATGAAAATGAAAGATTTCGTTTGCCAAGCAGCTGCAAATTAAAAAATGGCAATGGGTGATACCATTCATTAATGAGAAACAGCGCAAGTAGCCCTAATCCACCAATTAATAAGACATAAATGAGTGAGGAATTAAGCCAATCTAAACGCTCTCCTTGGGATATTCCTACAGTTAGCATGGCTAAAGCGCTTCCCCCAAGGATTAAACCACGCCAATTAAATTGTTTAAGGCGTTCTAAGCGAAGAGGGTCTTGTGGTAAGCCATAGCCAATGCAAATGGTTGCAATGGCCATTAAGGGTAAATTCCAATAAAAATAACCACTCCATCCCCAGTGAAATGCAAATGCGGCGGCGGTTGCACCAAAGGTGGCACTCCACGCGGAAACCCACCCATAAGCACCTAACCCTAACACCTTAATTAGCGGGGGCATAAAGCGCAGTACAACGGTCATTAACATCGGTGGTAAAGCACCACCCGCGAAGCCTTGTAAGCTGCGAATGGTTAACAACCATGTGTAGTGCTCCCCTAACCAAGGTGTAATTAATCCACCCAGTAGATAAATTGAGCACATCACTAAGGCTACACGGCGTAATGAAAAAGTAGGCCAAAAACAGGGTGTAAAACCCGAGCCAATAACAAAACCTGTGACATAGCAGGAGATTAACCAACTTCCTGTATCTATATTTAGAGCCATTGCGCCTTGGATGTCGCCAAGGGCGAATTTACTGGCGTTTTCTCCCACGCCACTCGCCATGACCGCTAAAAAAACACCAAATAGGCCCATCCATGTGCGGCCACTGATCTCGCCTGCACTGGCTATCCATTTGTTTTTTTGAGGTTGCGTAATAGACGCATCAACCATTTCAAACTCCTGCTGTTTCAATAATTGTTCTATCAATTTCAGCAGTAGTATCTAAATTTTACTTGATTGTTTAAAATGAAATGATGTAATTAATTTATTGCAAAAAACGCAATCCGTGGGCGGGGGAAATATGCCACAGAAAATAGATTTTAATTTAATTTATGCGCTGAATTTATTACTGGAGGAAGGCAGTGTGAGCGGTGCTGCTGAAAAAATGAATTTAAGTGCGCCTGCGATGAGCCGCATTTTAGGCCGTATCCGTGAACAATTTAATGATCCTATTCTCGTGCGGGCAGGGCGAAAATTGGTTCCGACACCCAGAGCGTTAGAGTTAAAACAACAATTGGCAGAAATTATAGCTCAAGCTCAAGCACTTATTGAACCTGATGAGTTGTTTCATCCCGAATCCCTTGAAAGAACATTTGTCATACGTGCGAATGATATTTTTATTGGGGCACTAGGTGGGGGGTTATTAGAAACATTACGTGAGTTGGCACCACGAAGTAGTTTAACCTTTATCGCAGAAAGTGATACAGATGATGACTCCTTGCGTAGTGGCAAAGTGGATTTGGTTATTGGCTCATCACGGGATTGGCACCCTGAAATTAAAGCCCAGAGCTTATTTACGAGCACGTTTCAAGCGCTAGTACGTCCTGGGCATCCAATTCTTGATAACGTAACACCTGAAACGTTAACGCATTATCCGCATATTAGTGTTTCACGAAGGGGACGGACTTTAGGGCCAATTGATGATGCATTGCGTGATTTGAAATTGCAACGCAAGGTGGCATTGACGTTACCCAGTTTTCATTCCGCTATGATGCTAACAATGAAGTCTGATTATATCTTGCCGTTACCGCGCCATGTATTACAAGGGGTGAAAAGCATCAATTTGCCACTTGTTGAGATAGAACTCCCTATTGAGCTGGAGTCTATATTTATTGTGCAAGCATGGCACCCTCGTCTGGATAGAGACCCTGCGCACCAATGGCTACGTCAAACGATTAAGCAATTTTTTCTAGAAAAAGAATAATGAGTTAGTCGATGTTAGATAGCAAAAAGCCCGCATTAAGCGGGCTTTTTAAATTTGGCTCCTCCAGCTGGACTTGAACCAGCGACATACGGATTAACAGTCCGCCGTTCTACCGACTGAACTATGGAGGAATTGCTTTGTTCCTAAGAACGAGGCGAATATTAACGATATCACCTCGGACTGTCAACGATAAAAATTGAAAAAAAACTCAACTGCTCAATCACTACTCAATATGACTGAATTTCATGCTAGTCAATTGATATTGCATTAATTTTGTGCAGCCAATTTACCTTGTACTGGTGTAGAAACTTCGGGGTAAACCACATGATAAATATCGTAAAACGAGATCATGCCTTTTAATGCAATTAGACGGGTGATTTCTTGTTTAATTGTTTGACTGACTTCATTGGAATCAAGGACTTTACGAATTGCGTTTTCAGAAACAGGTTCAGTCACGAACCATTCACCATTATAACAAACACGTAAATCTAACACGCCGATGTCTTCGAAATGATAGACTGGCTTAATATCAAAAAGTAACACGCTAGCTAAAATAATAAATAACAGAGTAATACCCAACGTCCAGTATGGGCCAAAATATGGCGCATACCAAAGAATAACGGCTAGCGGAATATAAGCTGCAATCATACCTATACATAAGTAAGGGTGGTTTGCGAGGAACTGGCTATTGAAATACGGTTTGCCATCACGATTTTCACGTTTATTGATGGTATCTAAATCTTCGACAAGTATTTGTTTGATAATATCCATGTGATAACTCTCTGTCAGATATTGAATCTATACTCGCAGAGTATCACGAGGGCTCAAGATTGTTATATATCAGTTAAAAAAAATATTAATGCAGATTGTCATGAGATCAGATAATTCTGACTGACAATAAAAGGTTTTTTTGCCCTTGTAATTAAATTTTTCTTTAAGTTATCAACTAAATGCAGTGTTTTTGTTAACATTATGGCGGATAAAAGTGACATAGTCGAAAAAACTGCATTTTTTTATGGATTGAATGTATAAAATAGTTGCTATTATCTTAAAGTCATGAGTTAATGTGCATCGGCCTGTTTAGCAGTCCTATTTGATGTATGATTACTGAGTTAGTGTGTTCTAAAGAAGAAAGTTATCACAGATAGCCTTTGACCGTGACGCTTCATCTTGGTGTTTCCCTGATTAAATAGTTGACTCTGGCCCGTATATGCCAAAAAGGCAAGTTTTTTTGATGTTATATAGGAAAAGTCAAATGTCCGACAAAATGAAAGGTCAAGTTAAGTGGTTCAACGAGTCTAAAGGCTTCGGTTTCATCACTCCAGCTGATGGTAGCAAAGACGTTTTCGTCCACTTCTCTGCCATTCAGGGCAATGGTTTCAAAACTCTGGCAGAAGGCCAGCAAGTTGAATTCACCATTGAAAACGGTGCAAAAGGCCCAGCAGCTGCTAACGTAACTGCTATCTAAGCTAATTGCTGAACTGATTTTCTAAAGCCCGTCATTTTTAATGACGGGCTTTTTCGTATGCGTTACATTTATGATTAATATTATTTTGTTGGAAAATAGATGTCATGAATATTAATGATCGTGTTTATGTGAAAACAGATGGGCAAGAGCGACGAGAAGGAACAATTTTACTTATCGAACCTTTTAATGAAGGTGTAATGTATTTAATTGCATTACCTGATTACCCAGAAGGTATTTGGTTTTTTAATGAAAAAGAAGGCAACGAAGGCACGTTTGTCACATTAATTGAATAATAGTTTTTTAATTAAATTCAAATTTATTAAAAATTTGTTCTTTACTTCGTAAATTAGCCCACCTATACTCCACCCATCAATTATTTAGGAGATTATTACTTGGACAGTCAGAGTTGGAATAAAAACTTAATTTAACGGCAAGCCAGTAATCGTCTTTTCTTTTCACTGCTTGCCACTAAGGCGGGCGGTGTCTGATGTATCCCATCATACATACACCCTTATATTGTACACAAAGTACTATTTTATATTTAATTAATAGCTTATTACTATTGTATTGAGTGTGTATCATGTTTGTATATTTTTATTCTCTATTTCCTCCAGGCAATAGCTAATTATTCTTGAATCTTTATTGATTCAAATTATGGCTATGTGCTTTTTATTAAGCATATAAAAGATTATCCAAATTATTTTTTGGAGGAATTATTATGCTTTTTACTCCTGATATTTTAAATCTTGTCTCGGCAATGTGCCTCGGTGCCTTAATTGGTGCTGAGCGCCAATGGCGTCAACGTATGGCGGGGCTGAGAACCAACGCATTAGTTGCAACGGGTGCTGCTGTTTTTATTTTAAGTTCTGTCACGACATCACCTGATAGCCCTGGCCGTATTGCTGCACAAGTGGTTTCAGGGATCGGTTTTCTGGGCGCGGGTGTCATCATGCGTGAAGGCATGAATATTCGAGGCTTGAATACAGCGGCAACGTTATGGTGTTCTGCTGGGATTGGCGTGTTATGCGGGTTGGGGCAATATTCACTCGCATTGATGGCTACCTTATTGATTTTATGTGCAAATATTTTATTGCGAGAAGCTGCTTCTCGCATCAATAAGCAGCCTCAAGTTCAAGCCTTAGATGTTGAACAACGTTATAAAATCCGCGTTATGTGCCATCAAGAAGACGAGATTTTAGTTAGAACCCTTATTTTACAAGCTATTAATGGGTTACACATTCGACTGCAATCGTTAAGTAGTGCTGACACATTAAAAACAGAACAACTTGAGGTTTGTGCTGAATTTTTGGCAACACCCGCTGAGCAAAAAGAGATTGAAGCATTAGTTTGTAGAATCAGTCTTGAGCAAAGCGTAAGTGCTATCAATTGGAAAGTGGCATCAGAGCTTCCGGCTTGAATGCAAACAATTAACTCACTATAGGAGCCGAAATGGACGATCACCCTCCGTCATGGAGACGAAACTTGGAGCTATCCAACTGATATAATAGCCTTATTTTCAGTTGGATAGCGTAAAAATACACAAGTGTTGTATTAGAGACAACGTTATGACTGAAATAAGACACCAACGCAAAAGCGTTAAAGCGCCTGCACGGCAAAAATTTATTGTTGGCGAGCAAGCGAGTAAAAATATTGAGCAAGTGCTAAATGAGTATCAAACCAATTTATTAGGCCTAGCAGACAATGAAGCGATGGATCGCTTAGTAACTGAGGGGGAAAATGAGGTTGCTCATGAAAAAGCCCCTCCTGCTTGGAAGCAGCTGCTTTCATCATTTAAAAACCCATTTATTTTTGTTCTGATTGTGTTGGCGTTAGTCAGCTTTTTCACGGACTATCTGATCCCTGAGCGTCAAGGAGAAGAGACAGATTTAACGGGTGTTATCATTATTGTTACGATGGTTCTGCTAAGTGGTTTATTGCGTTTTTGGCAGGAATATCGGACGAATAAAGCCGCTGAAGCGCTCAAATCTTTGGTTAGAACGACCGCAACGGTGTTTCGTCGGGACAATAAAACAGGGCGTTCAATTCGTAAAGAAGTTCCAATTAAATGCCTAGTCCCTGGGGATATTGTTCTTTTATCCGCTGGAGATATGGTTCCCGCCGATTTAAAACTCGTTGAATCGAGAGACTTATTTATTAGCCAAGCGATTTTAACTGGTGAATCTATCCCTGTAGAGAAATATGACACATTAGGGGATGTTTCCGCCAAAAACCTTGATCCTGTATCGCCCACTGAAAATGAATTACTTGAAATATCAAATATTTGCTTAATGGGTACTAACGTCACCAGCGGAACGGCTCGCGGTATTGTGGTGGCAACGGGTGGGAAAACCTATTTAGGCTCGCTAGCAAAATCAATCGTTGGTAGTCGAGCACAAACCTCTTTTGACAAGGGGGTAAATAGTGTCAGCTGGCTATTGATCCGTTTTATGTTAGTTATGGTTCCAATTGTCTTATTGATTAATGGATTTACAAAAGGTGATTGGTTCGAAGCAACGCTGTTTTCTTTAGCTGTTGCTGTAGGGTTAACCCCTGAAATGCTTCCAATGATCGTCAGTTCAAACTTGGCGAAAGGGGCAATTGCAATGTCTAAGCACAAAGTGATTGTCAAAAGGTTGAATGCTATCCAAAACTTTGGCGCAATGGATGTTCTTTGCACAGATAAAACGGGAACGTTAACGCAAGATAGGATCATTTTAGAACATTACCTTGATAGTCATGGTGAGAAAAATAGTAAAATTCTGCAACTCGCGTGGCTGAATAGTTTTCATCAAAGTGGTGCTAAAAATATGATGGATCAGGCCATTATTCGCCGTGGAAGAGGGAATAGTGAGGTTGAACAATTAAAAGCATTCCAGAAAATTGATGAGTTGCCATTCGATTTTATCCGACGAAAATTATCGGTAACGGTAAGGACGCCAGAG
The DNA here is from genome assembly GCF_050446505.1 of Providencia sp. SP181. Lineage (NCBI taxonomy): Bacteria > Pseudomonadati > Pseudomonadota > Gammaproteobacteria > Enterobacterales > Morganellaceae > Providencia > Providencia sp. SP181. The sequence goes on along the minus strand of NZ_JBBPXM010000004.1, from coordinate 33,465 downwards.
GGAAATGCGTTACTTATCTGTAAAGGTGCTGCTGAAGAAATGCTCGCTGTTTGTCAAAGTTATCAACAAAATGGTGAATCTCAGGTTTTAGATGAGCAAGCGAGAGCAAGAGTCACAGAGTTAGTGAGTGATTACAACCGACAAGGATTTCGGGTACTGTTGCTAGCGACGCGAGCATTAAATGAACATGAAGCTAGCCTGCCATTATCTGCTCAAGCGGAGCAACAACTTGAGCTCCAAGGTATTTTAACTTTCTTGGATCCTGCTAAAGAAAGTGCGATTTCTGCAATCGCGGCGTTGCGTGAAAATGGTGTCACCGTCAAAGTATTGACTGGCGATAATGCCATCATTACGGAAAAAATCTGCCATGATGTTGGGCTAAATATCAGTGAAATCATGACGGGTTTGGAAGTTGAAGCGTTGTCTGATGAAGAGTTGAGCCAAAAAGTTGAGCAGGTTTCTGTCTTTTGTAAGCTGACGCCATTGCAAAAATCCCGAATTTTAAAAAGATTACAGGCAAATGGACATACTGTCGGCTTTTTAGGGGACGGAATTAATGATGCGCCAGCGCTTCGTGATGCTGATGTGGGAATTTCCGTTGATACGGGTACTGATATCGCAAAAGAATCAGCGGATATCATCTTACTGGAAAAAGATTTGATGGTATTAGAGCAGGGAGTGATTAAAGGACGGGAAACTTTTGGTAATATTATCAAATACCTGAATATGACAGCGAGCTCTAACTTCGGGAATGTGTTCTCTGTATTAATTGCTAGTGCATTTATTCCGTTCTTACCCATGTTAGCAATTCATTTGCTCGTACAAAATTTGCTGTACGATATTTCCCAACTGGCATTACCTTGGGACAAAATGGATAAAGAGTTCTTAAAACGCCCTCGTAAATGGGATGCGAAAAACATTGGTCGCTTTATGATTTGGATCGGGCCAACCTCTTCTATCTTCGATATCACCACGTTTGCTTTGATGTGGTATGTATTCCAAGCAAATAGTGTGGCTCATGAAGCATTGTTCCAATCAGGTTGGTTTGTTGAAGGGTTATTATCACAAACCTTGGTTGTTCATATGTTAAGAACACAAAAAATACCCTTTATTCAAAGCACGGCGGCACTACCTGTGATGTTAACAACGGGGTTAATTATGGCATTAGGCTTATATATCCCGTTTTCATCATTTGGAACCATGATTGGGTTACAACCATTACCAATTGAGTATTTCCCTTGGTTAGCGTTAACATTAGTAAGTTACTGTATTGTCGCACAATTGATGAAACAATTTTATATCAAGCGCTTTGGTACATGGCTATAACATATTGATAAATTAATAAAAAGAAGAACCAAGGAAGGTTCTCCTTTTTGCATTATACCGCTGTTCCTTCTGTTCTTAAGATGTAGTAATCAATTTTTTTGCAATGATATTTGGATAGTTTATTTTCTAATATATGGCGTGTGCTTTGTGCTGCGCTTTCTCTAATTTTACTAAAATCAATATCAGGGTAAAGATTCTTGCAGGCAATGTCATTTAGCTGTTCTACAACATATTTTGTTGTTGCCTTGCTATCAGCATTTACACTACTTAAGTCGATGCTTTTTGGATTCAGTTTTAAATACTGGGTTGCTTCTTTTACTTTTGGATCATTTTGAAGAAGTTGCTTAGTAAAAGGTTGTGCTGCATCGATTTGTATATCTGACTCTTGGAGGTCACAATCGCTTTGGGCATTTTTAAAAATGGTTAATCTATCTTTTGAATTTATAACAGCTTGATTTTTTTTGGCGTTAGCCAGAAAGGTGGCTTGGACTTGATCAATCACACTATTGATCATACTGGATATTTGAAGTGTTTTTTCTGCAGCTTCAAAAGTTTTATAGTCAGTTCCCGATGAAATACTAACTTTAAGATTGTTGAGTAGATTATGTGTATCTAACTCGATATGTTTATGATTAAAACTGAGTTCAATACATGCAGTATTGGTGTTTTTAATATTTTTGATTAAGTGGTGAAATTTACTGCATGTTTTTATGAATCTACTGAGTGAAAAGGGTTTTTTAACGACAGTGCTGACATATAAGCTCATTATATAATCCTTAGTTTTTTCGTTTTTTAATTCTATAAGCTAGAGGAGATATGAGCTTGCAAAAACCTATGGGTAAGGCGAATGAGTCTTTAAGTATTTGTTTATATGGTCTTTTTTTTGTATAAAAAAGAGCCACAAATGGGCCCTTTCTTGGAAAATTGCAGTACTCTGAAATAATCTAAGCGATTACAGACCTAAAGCCGTTTTCATTTGTTTCATTGCATCAATACCTTGTTGGCAAGCTTTATCTTGCTGATCTTTAGGTAATGCGGCAACTTGTTTTTTACCTTCTTCCAGTTGACCTTTCATCGCATCTAACTGAGCTTTTGCTTGTGGGTTTTCTGAAGCTTTAGCAATTAAGCTATCAACTTCAGCGAAGTAAGCATTACAAGTTTCAGTTGCACCAGCAACTTCACCTTTTTTCTCTTCTTCTGAACAAGCAGTGATTGTCAGTGCCAATAAACCCATACCACAAGCTAAAATTAACTTTTTCATAATCAACCTTATTAAAATTATTTATTTATATAGCAAATGAAGTATATAAGAGAAGTTTTTAATATCAAATGTAACTAATCCTAAAATAATATCTTAATTAGTAATTATAAAAATAACTATGTTAGTGAATAATATTGCAATATGAGGCATGGGTAGTTGGATTATATATTATTTATGGGGAACTCATTAAAAATCACAGTATTAACCGCTGTTTAAAAGGGTACATTCATTATTAGTGTAATACTCCCTCGATTAAGATAAAACTAAAAGGGTAAAGATTGGCATTAAGTTGAAATGGGTAATTTCTGTAAAGTTATTTCTCATTAGAAAATAAGCCCCTGAAAGTGTGATATAGAACGAAATAAAGTCAATTAAAACCCATATAACACTTTTAATGCTATTTATAACATTTTTGTATATAGGGTTGAGTGTTTAAAAATAGTTATAAAATGTAATGAAAAGTTTACGGAAATTGAATAACGCTAAACTATGAGATATTTTAAGCATTAATATCTGTACATTTAAGATGCAATAATAGATGAAAAAGGTGAGCAGCTTCACATATTTATCAATTAAATCTTTGAATAGCTATAATATTGATTTTTAAATCAAATTTTCTTTGTACGAAGATAGGATAATCAGGTAAAGTCTGAGCCTTTGGTCTGTCTAATGAATAATTGCCTTTATAAGGTTCGTTAACGCTATGTGTATAGAGTTAACAAAATTTAAGTTAATTAGGTTGACGCTAAATCAAATTCGTACCAAAATTGACTCACCTTGGAAATTCGCCAAAGAGCGATAGACGGGGTAAAATATTTTTCATAAAGGGCAATAATTTTTCTTACATTACATTCTTAGGAGGATCATTCTCCTAAAGAAAAAGTGAGAAAATAATATACGGGTTTACCCGTATTTAAATGCAACATAGCAGACATTCTATTAATGCTATGGGCATAACAAGTATGTAACTCGGTTTATCTTGTTACAATTTTATTTTTAGACTTACACACAGGGCTTTACCATTATGTCTGCTTCTATTGTAAAGAAACGGCCTCTGAGTCGTTACATCAAAGATTTTAAACACAGCCAAACTCATTGTGCACATTGCCACAAAACTCTTGATCGTATCTCTTTGGTTTTCAACGATGACATCTTAAATAAAGAAGCTATCGCTGATATGACCGAATTGGTTGATGAAGGAACTTGGGGAGAGCTGCAAGGTAAATTTACTGCACTTTGTCGTTTTTGTAGTGAGATTTACTGCAATAGCAATACTGATTATTTTGATATTATGTCATTTAAACAGTATTTATTCTTACAGACTGAGATGAGCCACAGTACCGTTCGTGAGTATGTTGTTCGCTTACGCCGCTTAGATGAGTTGTTATCTTCTTCTAATTTTTCAATGAAAGAATTTACTGCAAGTAAAGTTCAAGAACAATTAAGCGAAAAAATGACAGACTCAGCATTTAGTAATTACAATATTGCATTACGTAAATATGAACAATATTTATTCTGGGAATCAGAAAAAGTGCAGTAATAAGAATAGAGTAGATAACCTACTTTGTGGTTAATCAATATCTATTCATTAATGAATTGGTGTCCTATGGGCACCTTTTGCGTTTTTAGCGGTTCAAAATAAATATCAAATCTGAATAGAATACGAAGATTAATTATATGAAAATCATTGAAAAGAAAAATGAAGAGGCCTGACTTCAATTATTCATGAAATCAGGCCTTATTGTATTTAACCGATGGTCATCAAGCTTGCATTCCCTCCCGCTGCAGCGGTATTGACACTCAATGAACGTTCGTGAACAAGTCGTTCTATTAATAAGTTCGTATCGCCACGCTCAAAACCTTGAACAGAGATAATTGGCCCTTTACGTTCAGCGATAACTGCACAAACTTCTTTTAACTGATCGCTATCCCCATGGTAAATAACACCTTCAATTGTCTCTTTAGAACCCTGCCATTGCTTGGTGATTGAGATGGTTTTTCGGACTTTCTCAGGAAGCAGTTTAAATAGTTTTTGGTGAGTTTCGCTATCAGGCCAAAGGGATTGGCAACCTGCCGCTAGAACCGCTGCAAGTTGAATTAAGCAGTCATTTTCATTGTCACTAATACATAAAACCAGGCCACGAGGACGTAATGTATAGGTATTTTTTTCACCCGTAGGGCCAGGTAAAAGTCGAGTAGTCCCTGCTTGAGTATAACGCGTAAATTGTTCAAGAACGGATTGATCAACAGGTGCCTGCTGTTTTTCTACCCATGCAGTAAAGGCATCGAAAGGTGTAAGTAATTCGGCTCGTGCACTAGCATCCATTGGTAAGTGTTCATCTTGACGTGCAAGCGTATTCGTCACCGCACTCTCTGGACGTTCACTTAATAAACGGTAGAGATATAACGGCCCGCCCGCTTTTGGTCCAGTACCTGATAACCCTTCGCCACCAAATGGTTGCACGCCGACCACTGCGCCAACCATATTTCGGTTGACATATAAGTTGCCAACTTTAGCTTTGCTGACGACTTGGTTGATGGTTTCATCAATACGGGTATGAACACCTAAAGTTAAGCCGTAACCCGCTGCATTGATTTGATCAACGAGCATATCAAGTTCATCACGTTTGAAACGAACCACATGAAGAACAGGGCCAAAAATTTCTCTTTTCAGCTCGCTAATGTTTTCCAACTCAATTAATGTTGGCTTAACATAAGTGCCTTCGTGTTGTTCTTTTGTATCATCGGAATGATCAAATGCCGCTTGGAAAATAGGTTTTCCTTTGCTACGCATTTGTTGAATATGTTGATCAATATTATCTTTCGCCTCACGGTCAATCACTGGGCCGATATCGGTGGAAAGGTGTTCTGGGTTCCCCATGCGACATTCTTCCATAGCGCCTTTCAACATACGTATGGTTCTATCGGCAACATCTTCTTGAACACAAAGTATACGTAATGCGGAGCAGCGTTGGCCTGCACTATCAAATGCAGAAGCAACCACATCTGTGACGACTTGCTCTGTTAATGCGGAGGAGTCGACAATCATGGCGTTTAATCCGCCAGTTTCTGCGATTAACGGGGTAGGGCGGCCTTGGGCATCTAAGCGACCAGCAATATTACGCTGTAATAACCCCGCGACTTCCGTTGAACCCGTAAACATGACGCCACGAACGCGTTTATCACCGACTAACTGGGCTCCGATAGTTTCTCCTTTACCAGGTAAAAATTGCAATACATCACGAGGAATACCCGCTTGGTGAAGAATTGAAACGGCGATGGCACCGACAAGTGGTGTTTGCTCTGCTGGCTTGGCTAGTACAGTATTGCCCGCAGCGAGTGCAGCAGCAATTTGCCCAGAGAAAATAGCCAGCGGGAAGTTCCAAGGGCTGATACATACCACAGGTCCTAATGGACGATGGGTATTATTATCAAAGTCATTTTTGACTTGTGTCGCATAATAATTCAAGAAATCTACCGCTTCACGGACTTCTGCGATGGCATTCGAATAGGTTTTGCCAGCTTCACGAACTAAGACATCGAGTAGCGGTTGCAACTGCTGTTCCATGAGATCGGCTGCGCGTAATAAAATAGCGGCACGTTCTGATGGTGGGGTTGCAAACCAAATTGTGCCTGCGTCATTGGCGATATTTAACGCATGATCGGCTTCTTGTTCTGTCGTTTCACGAACATGACCGACAATATCTTTATGGCACGCAGGGTTGAGGATTGCTTGAGCTTCTGGAAGCGTATCTTTTGTGGAGAACTCGCCACCCAATAAAGGCTCTGCTAGTTTAGGCTGGATAGCAGCGCTGAGTAGTGCGCTTGATAAAGAAGCTAAACGGTGCTCATTCGATAGGTCGAGGCCCATAGAGTTAACACGTTCATTCCCGTATAAATCACGTGGGAGAGCGATTTTAGGGTGGGGTAAACCGATTTGGCCTTCTGTTTTAGATAGCTCAAGTACATCTTTCACAGGATCTGCGACTAATTCATCTAACGGAATAGTTGCATCAGCAATGCGGTTAACAAATGAAGTATTTGCGCCATTTTCTAATAAGCGGCGAACTAAATAAGCTAATAACGTTTCATGGGTACCAACAGGGGCATAGATACGGCATGGGCGATTAAGTTTGCCATCTGCCACTTTCCCGACTACTTGCTCATACAGTGGTTCACCCATCCCATGCAAACATTGAAACTCATACTGGCCAGGGTAGTAATTTTTACCTGCAATTTGGTAGATAGCGGAGAGGGTATGTGCGTTATGCGTTGCGAATTGTGGGTAAATTAAATTTGGTACAGATAATAATTTGCGAGCACAAGCAATGTATGAAACATCGGTGTAAACCTTACGGGTATAGACTGGATAACCTTCTAAACCATCAATTTGTGCGCGTTTAATTTCGCTATCCCAATAAGCACCTTTAACTAGACGGATCATCAAACGACGTTGGCTGCGTTCTGCTAAATTGATAATGTAATCAATCACAAATGGACAGCGTTTTTGATAAGCTTGAATAACAAAGCCAATTCCATTCCAGCCTGCAAGTTGCGGCTCGAAACACAGTTTTTCGAGTAAATCTAATGAGATTTCTAAGCGATCAGCCTCTTCTGCATCAATATTAATCCCTACGTCATATTGATGTGCTTGTAATACAAGAGAAAGTAGGCGTGGGTATAGCTCATCCATAACGCGTGAATATTGTGCACGGCTATAGCGAGGGTGCAGGGCTGATAGTTTTATTGAAATACCTGGGCCTTCATAAATACCACGTCCATTTGACGCTTTACCGATAGCGTGGATCGCTTGTTGGTATGACACCATGTAATCTTGGGCGTCTTTTTCTGTTAACGCAGCTTCTCCTAACATATCATAGGAATAGCGAAAGCCTTTGTCTTCTAACTTACGTGCGTTCGCTAAGGCTTGGGAAATGGTTTCGCCTGTAACAAATTGCTCGCCCATCAAACGCATCGCCATGTCTACGCCTTTACGTACTAGTGGCTCGCCACTTTTACTGATAATGCGGTTTAATGAGGTCGACAGTTTAGCTTCGTTGTGAGTAGAAACTAGTTTACCTGTAAATAATAAGCCCCACGTTGCAGCATTCACAAACATTGAGCTGCTTTGCCCTAGGTGAGATTGCCAATTTCCGTTACTGATTTTGTCACGAATTAATGCATCGCGAGTGGCTTTATCAGGGATGCGCAATAAGGCTTCGGCTAAACACATTAATGCTACACCTTCTTGGGACGAAAGTGAAAACTCTTGCAACAACCCTTGTACTAACCCGGAACGACCTACACCATTTTTTTGATTGCGTAATTTTTCTGCAATGGAGTAAGCCAGTTTATGCGCTGCCTCTGCCTGCTCAGTTGGCAGTTGTGCTTGTTGCAATAACATTGGTACAGCTTGCGTTTCTGGGATGCGATATGCGGAAGTAATTGAAGAGCGTTTTACTGATTGTGGTAAAATATGCTCTGCAAAATCTAAAAATGGCTGATAATTAGATTCTACTGTGGTGTCTTCTTCTCCTGTCTGATTTTCTTTTGCATCGATACCGGCGGATAACTCAGGAATGATTTGGTTATTGTCGAGTTGTTCTAGGTAATTATAAATAGCTTGCTTGATAAGCCAGTGTGATGTGCGATCCAGTCGTTGAGCGGCATTTTTAATGCGTTCACGAGTTGCTTCATCAAGTCTCACACCCATAGTTGTCGTGCTACTCATCTTAATTCCTCTAGTTGACAGGTCGTCATAATCGAAAAGTTACACAACATTATCTTAATGTTGCAACTTTGTGCAACATTGTTAAGTGAAATTTCTGAGGGAAATGTGAAACATGTCGGGTTTTTTGGTGATTAATCATATTAATGAAAGTTATGGTTATTTATTCTATATATTTTTCATATGGTTATGGCCATGCCGTTATTAAGGGAATAATTAATCAATTATTTTGAAATTTGGCTTAAAATTTTAACATTTGTGATATGGATTCTATTTATGGAATAAAAAATAGTTAATTTCTTGTTAATTTAATATGAGTCTGACTAGGATGGAGTCACTGAGATATTAAGTTAGTGCAACACAAACAATCACAACCTATTTGGTGTTCACGAAGATAAATTAAAGATGTGCAATAAAGTGCAACACCATGAAGTTACAAGTTATCAACGGCAATTCATATAAAGATAACTACACTACTAAGCTACTCAATGGAGAATATAGATGACTGTAAGCACTCCGATGATTGTCACGTTCATCGTATATATTACTGGCATGTTATTAATTGGCTATTTAGCCTATCGCTCAACAAAAAACTTTGATGATTATATTCTCGGAGGACGAAGTTTAGGCAGTGTGGTGACCGCATTATCAGCGGGTGCATCAGACATGAGCGGTTGGTTATTGATGGGGTTACCTGGCGCGATTTTTATCGCAGGTATTTCTGAAAGTTGGATTGCAATCGGGTTAACACTAGGGGCTTATTTTAACTGGTTATTCGTAGCAGGCCGCCTACGTTTGCAAACAGAAAAAAATAATAATGCCTTGACACTACCAGATTATTTTACCAGCCGTTTTGAGGACAATAGTAAAATCTTACGGATTATTTCTGCCATTGTTATCTTAGTTTTCTTCACCATTTATTGTGCATCAGGTGTTGTTGCAGGTGGATTATTGTTCGAAAGTACATTCCATATTAGCTACGAAAAAGCGATGTGGTTAGGGGCATTAGCCACTATTGCTTATACATTCTTAGGCGGCTTTTTAGCTGTGAGCTGGACAGATACAGTCCAAGCTTCGTTAATGATTTTTGCCCTGATCCTTACACCAGTTGTCGTTATTTTATCTATAGGTGGCATAGATACCTCTATCGAAGTGATAAAAGCGAAAAATCCTGAATACCTTGATATGTTCAAGGGAATGAATTTTATTGCAATTCTGTCTTTACTTGGCTGGGGTTTAGGCTATTTTGGGCAACCTCATATTTTAGCACGCTTTATGGCGGCAGATTCACACCAAACAATCCACTCCGCAAGGCGTATTAGCATGACGTGGATGGTGTTATGTTTAGGCGGTACTATTGCCGTTGGCTTCTTTGGTATCGGTTATTTCGAAATGAACCCGAGTGTTGCAGGGGCTGTAACGCAGAATAATGAACGTATTTTCATGGAATTAGCAGCAATATTATTTAATCCATGGGTAGCGGGAGTGTTACTTTCTGCAATTTTAGCCGCGGTAATGAGTACCTTAAGTTGCCAATTATTAGTGTGCGCAAGTGCATTGACCGAAGATCTCTACAAGCCATTTATTCGTAAAACAGCGAGCCAAAAAGAGTTAGTGTGGGTCGGGCGTTTTATGGTGCTGATAGTTGCGGCTATTGCTATTTATATTGCCCGTGATCCAAATAACAAAGTATTAGGGTTAGTGAGCAATGCATGGGCGGGGTTTGGCGCTGCGTTTGGTCCCGTTGTTTTGATGTCTGTGCTTTGGAAGCGTATGACACGCACAGGTGCTCTGGCGGGTATGTTGGTGGGCGCTATAACTGTATTAGTTTGGATGCAATACAAATGGTTTGCATTGTATGAAATTATTCCTGGTTTTATCTTTGCTACCATCGCGATTGTAGTGGTGAGTTTAATCACCAAAGCGCCAAGTGCAGAAGCACAAGAACGCTTCGAACAAGCGGAAGCGGAATATAAAGCAAAGTAATAGTTGTTATCTTGTGATTAGATGAACGATTAAGAAGGCCGAACTGTTAAATATGTTCGGCCTTTTTTATTGGTGGATAGCGAAATGGTGTTTAATGTGTTTTGCGACGTTTCACAATTTGATAGCCAATAAGCAGCACAATAAACCAGATAGGTGTCGCGATTAAGGCTTGCCTTGTATCGTGTTGGAATGCGAGTAAGACAATCATAAAAGCAAAAAATGCTAAGCTAACCCAAGACATAATAATCCCCGCAGGCATTTTATAATGGGAGGCTTTATGCATTTCTGGCCGCTTACGACGAAAGTTGAGGTAACTATATAAAATCATGCTCCAAATAAACATGAATAAGATGGCGGATACTGTAGTCACTAAGGTGAACGCATGCATGATATCAGGAATAAAATAGATAAGCACAATACCAAAACTGAGGCATATACAGGTGAAAATTAACCCTGTTGCAGGCACGGCTTTTTTCGATAACTGGCTAAATTTCTTCGGTGCATCACCTTCTTTAGACAAACCAAATAACATACGGCTGGTGGAAAATACTCCACTGTTTGCGGATGAAGCGGCTGACGTTAGCACCACAAAGTTAACGATACTGGCCGCCGCAGGAAGACTGATTAACACAAACATTTCAACAAATGGGCTTTTATCCGCCAAAATTGTCCGCCAAGGTGTTACGGCCATAATCACAATAAGTGATAAAACATAGAAGGCAATGATACGAATTGGGATTGCATTGATGGCTTTTGGTAGCGATTTTTCAGGATCGCGCGTTTCAGCGGCTGCGGTACCGACTAATTCAATCCCAACAAATGCAAATATCGCAATTTGGAAGCCTGCAAAGAAACCACTTATTCCCATAGGGAACATTCCACCATCATTCCAAATGTTACTCAATGATGCAGTATGGCCTGTAGGCGATTGGAAATTCATCGCGATAAGCGTTCCGCCTACTGCAATTAAGGCAATAATGGCGACAATTTTTATCATCGCAAACCAAAACTCAAGCTCACCAAAAAGCTTAACGGACACTAAATTTAGTGTGAGTAAGGTGATGACACAAATAAATGAAGTCACCCATTCAGGAAAATCGGGTACCCAGAAACTGACATAGGAGGTAATGGCAATAATATCTGCGATGCCAGTGATCACCCAACAAAACCAATATGTCCAGCCGACGAAAAAACCTGCCCATGGTCCGATCAGGTCAGCAGAAAAGTCGCTGAAGGATTTATAGTTAAGGTTAGAGAGTAGAAGTTCACCCATTGCTCGCATAACAAAAAATAACACGAAGCCAATTATCATGTATACGAATATAATGGATGGCCCTGCAAGAGAGATGGTTTTCCCTGACCCCATGAATAGACCCGTTCCAATTGCGCCGCCAATTGCAATAAGTTGAATATGGCGGTTACTAAGGCTTCGTTTTAACTGATTACGATCAGCGGAGTGCTGAGCTGGGTTTGAAGTTGTATTTTCTTCCATACTGTAAAGTGTCCGTAGTAGTTTGTTATAATTGACCACAGTATTTTTTTATTTGTGTGGTTATGTTTGCGTGAAATATTGTGACATAAATCTCAATTAGAGTAAGGAAAACTTACTTTGTTGAAATCGAAGTGCTGCTTATTCAATCTATCATTATCGTTAATTTAACATTCAATACTAAAAATTAACTTACACAATAAAAATAGCAGAATAATATTGACTGTAGCAATTGATAGGCGTTAAATATTTTGCACTGGGTTGTTAGCTCAGTTGGCAGAGTAGGCGACTCTTAATCGCTCGGTCTGGGGTTCGAACCCCCAACAACCCACCAGAATTAAGCTGTATTATCAGTATAATAAGCCACTTTTAAACAGTGGCTTATTGCTTTTTATGGTGCAAAAAAGCCTATTTATTATTCCCTTCGAAACAATTTCCATTTTTTACTCAAATTCATCTTGGATAAGCTTTGAGCCAGTCTGATTTACCTGACTCTAAGTTGAATAATCAAAACACAAAGAGAGCCTTGATTATATGCAATGTATATCAAAGTGCTATTTGTTAAATAAATGTGTAACTAATAAATTAAAAGAAAATTGATTGAACAGTATTTTTCTGAAATGAATAAATATCGATAAAATGCAATGATCAAAAAAAATAAATAGCCTGTTAAAACAGCCAATAAGGTAATAAAAAAGATAAGTTAGCAAAATAACCCACCTAATCAAAAATAACCAGATTAATAATCTGTTGCAATACAGGAAAGTAATGCTATTCCTGTTGCGACCTTTTTTTCACGGTTACTTTAGCTTCGTAACCTAATAGGTATAAAGCCTGTTCTAGCATCTCAATTTTTGACGCGTAGTGAACATCGAGTAAGCGTTCTATTTGTTGCGCATTAATATTCATTTTTCTAGCTAAATCAACACGTAAAGTTTTAGTGTCTAACATTGCATTATGTAGCGCGACTTTGAGGCAGACTAAAATAGGCAAATACACTGGGAATGCATTTTCTGTATGTCCTTGTGGTAGTGGAATTGCTTTTCTTGACGTTATTAATTCAGATAATGTTGCCAGTAAAACCTCTTCGGCTTCCAATTCAACATCATCTTTGCAAAAAGTGACACCTTGAATACCTGGAAAATCATAAAAATTGATTTCAAATGCACCTTCTTCTTCAACAAATTCAACATTGGCAAAATAAGTAAACATACCTTTCCTTTTATAGTTGGTATTAAAAGCCGTTAGTATAAAGTAAATCTAAGAGAGCTTCAGTCAAACCTGTATGCAGAATAAGCGAGATTATAGGTGAGTAAGATGGCTTATTGAGCTCGATGATATCAAGATGTTCATTTTGTGATCTTGTAGGCGCAAATGTACCTATAACAACATAGTTTTATTTAGAAACTATTTGGAAATAAAGAAACTAAATGTGAACAAAGTCGCAATTCTTATAATCTTTTTACTCCAGTAGACATACTTCATTTTGTTGAATTTGTACTCGAAAAGCTAACTGAATTATTTTAACTAAAATCAACTCATTTCAGTTAGATGTGTTCATCGACTAAGCAAATTTACTTAAGTTAAATTAGCGTTAAGCTGGATTTGTTAAAATAAAAGTATATAGTAATCAAAAGTTATAATAACGTTATGTTATTATGTTATTAACGTGCCAATGTAAAACCCTAAACAAATTAAGTAAAAATACAAATTAAAATACAAGATGTCAGCACTGTTTTATTCTTATTTTGAATGAGATAAAGCGAATAGGAAAATTGATAAGAAACAGAATGTTCTCAATTGAAACTTTGATTTTTCGTGATGCGTTCTTGGGTTTGGTTACCTGTAGGTTGATCATTTTATTAAAAAAATTAATTTTTTAGTTATTTTAATAAAAAAAACAAAAATAAATTGATTGAAAGTGTTTAGTTAAAAAAATAATAACAAGAAAATTACTAAAAATATAAATCGGCCAATAATACATAACACATATATTTAAGCTAAATATTTGTTTCATTACTGACAGGCTTTATAAAGTTTATTAATTTTATTAATATTATCATATGAGCATATTATAACCATAGTTTAATGATTCTAATGTAACATATATATATGGAGATAATATGTATGACAAAATAATATCTTTTTTCTCTTTGAACTGGATTGAATAATTTTGAATAACGCCTATTGCCATCATTAAACTTATTGAAAATTAATGATTAAGTTTTATTCCCAAATAGCCGATAATGAGGAATATCTATATTAGATTTTTGAGTTTCTCAATACCAAAGATTGATTTGGATCAATATTTTGATTTTGATGTTGTGATTGGTTTTTTTTGCTTTCAAATCACACATAAAGAGTGAAGGCTTTGATTAAAATCCTGTCATTTGGCTTAGGGTGATCTAAAATGTTGCGGATATTTTAGATAGGGAAAGACAAGATAAAGAAATAATAAAGATTATTTAATGAATCAATGGATAATTATCCCAATGAGATAAAAAGAAACATAAGTACCTTGAATAGTTAATTTAGTGGTGCATAATAATTGACGACTAATAATGACATCGGCAAATTCTGACTTTTACTGAAAGTGCTAAATTTTTAGTCACTCTTTATTGTTTGTAGGTATTCAGGAAATGTATTTAATTTAAGTTTGAAGATTTGTGTTTTTATACTCCAAACTGGGTATTGATTAACGGAAAACATGGGAAGTAATGGAATACATTTATCCAGTTTAATTAATTTTACTAATAACCAATTTTAGGCACACAAAACTTTCAAATTCATATTTGTTCTTTTTGCACACAGATGTTGATAAATATTCGGAAAGGAAAAAAAATGAGCTCGACGACAGATTTTCTGAAGCATATATACGATATTAACCTCTCATATTTGCTATTAGCCCAAAAACTCATCTCCCAAGAGAAAGCTTCTGCGATGTTCCGCTTAGGTATCTCTGATGCAATGGCAACTACTTTAGCAGACCTTACGCTTCCTCAATTGGTCAAATTGGCAGAAACAAACCAGCTAATCTGTCAGTTTAGATTTGAGAATAGCGACACAATTGAAAAGTTGACCCGCGACTCAAGGGTTGATGAATTACAACAAATTCATACAGGTATCCTCCTTTCGACCCGATTATTGCAAACGCATAATGAAGGCGACACTGATATAGCGAGAAAAAGATGAGTACCGCAGCTGAAAAAAGTATTGTCCAAGAAGCGAACGATATTCGCTTAGCCATGGAATTAATCTCTTTAGGCGCTCGCCTTCAAATGTTAGAAAGTGAAACCCAAATTAGCCGCGGCCGTTTAGTTCGATTATACAAAGAACTTCGAGGCTGCCCGCCACCAAAAGGTATGTTACCGTTCTCAACAGATTGGTTTATGACATGGGAGCAGAATATTCATTCATCCATGTTTTATAACGCCTATCAATTTTTACTGCAAAGTGGACATTGCCAAGGCGTTGATGCCATCTTAAAAGCTTACCGTTTGTATCTTGAACAATGTATTCCAGAGCCAGGTGATGAGCCATTATTAGCACTAACACGAGCTTGGACCCTCGTCCGTTTTGTTGAAAGTGGCATGCTACAAAGCTCAAAATGCAGCTGCTGCCATGGTTCGTTTATCACTTATGCGCACATCCCAGAAAATAGTTTTACTTGTAGTTTGTGTCAGCCGCCATCACGAGCAATAAAAAAACGTAAACTTTCCGAGCATCTCGCCGATATTACGCTATATCGACAGGATGGCATTACGAAAGCGGTAATGTAATTGGATTGATTTGGTCAACAGGCAAGTTTTTGCCTGTTACTCCTAATATTCCCTTTGACTGCCATCTGTTAACCAACGGAGTGAAAGGGAATATTGTGTTAATACTCATCGGGTATATCATTGTTACAATAGCGGTTATTGGCGGTTATCTCATGGTTGGTGGCCATTTAGGCGCGCTATATCAACCCGCTGAATTTGTTATTATATTAGGTGCTGGTTTAGGTGCATTTGTCGTGGGTAACAGTGGCAAATCCATTATCGCCCTATGTAAAGTATTACCGAAACTATTCCGCCGTTCTTCCTACAATAAAACGATGTCAATGGACTTGATGGCATTGTTATTTCAATTGCTCAATAAATCTCGCCAACAAGGGTTACTTGCCTTAGAAAAAGATATTGAAAATCCTCAAGAAAGCGAAATTTTTTCTCAATATCCTCGCATCCTCAAAGATGCATCCACCATGATGTTTATTGTGGATTATTTGCGTTTGATGGTAAGCAGTAACTTACAAAGTCATGAAATTGAAGCCTTAATGGATGAAGAACTCGAAACATTCCGCCAAGAAAATGAAGTTCCTGCATCTGGCCTAAATATGGTCGGTGACTCCATGCCTGCTTTTGGTATTGTGGCGGCGGTATTAGGTGTCGTGAATGCGTTGGGATCTGCTGATAGGCCAGCAGGTGAACTTGGCGCATTGATTGCCCATGCGATGGTTGGAACATTCTTAGGTATTTTAGTCGCTTACGGATTTATTTTACCCTTGGCAGCACTGATTAGATTACGCAGCAGCGAACAGCTCAAAATGATGGAATGTATCAAAGTGACATTCTTATCTGCATTACAAGGGTATGCGCCGCAAATTGCCGTAGAGTTTGGTCGTAAAGTGTTATTTAGTGCTGATAGGCCGTCATTCGTTGAACTTGAAGATAGAGTTCGCGAAGTAAAAGTGGGTGCTCGCTCACAAGAAACCACCGAGGAGTAACACTAGGATGGCAGCCAATACCCCTCATGTAATTCGAGTCAAAAAACGCAATTCTCATCATCAAGGTGGCCACGGTGGTTCGTGGAAAATCGCTTATGCCGATTTTATGACGGCGATGATGGCATTCTTTTTGGTGATGTGGCTGATTTCGATTTCAAGTCCTCAAGAACTCACGCAAATTGCAGAATATTTTCGAACTCCGCTTAGTACTGCAATTAACCCTGGTACCAAAAGTGGAGATGCGACCAACCCTATTCCGGGAGGCGGCAAAGACCCCATTTTTCGTGAGGGCGATGTGATGCCTGAACCGATTAATATTATTGACGGTAATGCCAGTTATCGGTTTGAAAAGCTTAAGGAAGCCCTTGAGCAGGCTATTTTAAAAGACCCACGTCTAAATGAGTTAAAACCGCATTTACTGATCGACATGATTAATGACGGTCTGCGCATTCAAATTGTCGATAGTGAAAACCGCCCGATGTTTCAAGTAGGTTCTGCGATAGTGGAACCTTACATGCGCGATATTTTACGCGCCATTGCCCCTTTGCTAAATGATGTACCTAACCGAATCAGCATTTCAGGCCATACCGATGATTTATCTTATGCCAACGGGGCGAATTACAGCAACTGGGAACTTTCATCAGACAGAGCAAATGCTTCGCGACGTGAGTTAATTCGTGGGGGAATGGATGAGAGCAAGGTTTTACGAGTGGTTGGTATGGCATCAGCGATTCATTTAGATAAAAACAACGGTCTTGCACCAATTAACCGACGGATCAGCATCATTGTTCTCAATGATGAGGAAACGAAACAAATTTTACGTGAATACGACGGAGCAAAACCGATTTCTGACGTATTGGGTAAACCAGCTACGAAGATAGCTACTGAGACTGTAGTGACGGCGAAAACACAGAAAAAAGCCGATGAATAGACTGTGTTTGTGAAGAGATACATTGTGATTTTTTATTGCCTGCCGGATTTTCCGGCAGTCAGCGTTAAGTGAAACCTAAGCGAAACTGGATAAAAACCATGGATATTACTGAGTTTTATCAAACATTTTTCGATGAAGCCGACGAGTTGCTCAGGGATATGGAACAACATTTACTTGAGCTTGATCCTTTTGACCCGGATAGCGAGCAGCTAAATGCCATTTTCCGTAGTGCGCACTCAATAAAAGGAGGTGCTGCAACCTTTGGTTTCACTCAGTTGCAAAACACCACGCACACACTGGAAAACCTGCTCGATAAGGCACGCCATGATGAGTTGGCCCTCACTCCTGACATCATAGATGTATTTTTGGATACCAAAGATGTTATGGCCTCGCAGCTCGATGCTTACAAAAATGATTCTTTACCCGATGAAGAGTCATTTAGACGAATTTGTGAAGTGCTTAGTCGTGTTGAGAACCATGCCGAAGAGGTCATTGAGGCAGAGTCTATTATTGAAGACATTGTACAAGTAGAAGAAGTGACGTCAGAAATTCAACAAATTGACGCTAAAGGGGAATTTTCGCATTACTTTAAAATCACATTAAGTGGACTTAAAGAAACCGAAGTCGATTTACTTGCCGACGAGCTCGAACTGTTTGGTCATTTATATCATACGGAAAAATCGACCGATAGCCTCCAAGTATGGTTAGGCACAAATACCGATATTGAGGATATTTGTGGGGTACTGTGTTTTGTGGTGGATGAATCACAAATTGCACAAGACGCTATCACGTTTGCTGATTGCCAAGCTTTTATGCCACAAGCAGAAAGAAAAAGTGAACCTGAAGCCGTTCAAGATGCGGAAATTGTGCTTCCAAAAGAAGTCGTTAACCCTACCGTGGTTTCGAGCCCTTCGAAAAAAACAGCAGTAACAAAACCGAAAGGGGACTCCAGCAGTATTCGTGTTGCCGTGGAAAAAGTCGATCAACTTATCAACCTGGTCGGTGAGTTAGTAATTATCCAATCCATGCTGACACAGCACAGCCAACACGTTGATCAAAATGAATACAGTGATTTACTGAGCTCTATTGTTCAATTGGAGCGTAACTCGCGAGCCCTGCAAGAGTCCGTCATGTCTATTCGTATGATGCCAATGGACTATGTTTTCAGCCGTTTCCCACGCATGGTGCGTGATATTGCCTCTAAATTAGGCAAGAAAATTGAATTAAAAGTGGAAGGTAGTTCGACTGAACTTGATAAGAGCCTGATAGAGCGCATTGTCGACCCGCTAAATCACCTTGTCCGTAATAGCTTAGACCATGGTATTGAAAAACCAGATGTCCGTGTGGCAAATGGAAAACCAGAAGCGGGGACATTGACTCTCGCAGCTGCACATCAAAGCGGCAATATTTGTATTGAGGTGCGTGATGACGGGGCAGGTCTAAACCGTGAGCGTATTTTGGCTAAAGCCCGCTCTCAAGGGATGAATGTGCATGATGGCATGAGTAACGATGAAGTGGCGATGCTTATTATGGCACCAGGCTTCTCCACTGCAGAAGTGGTGACTGATGTATCGGGTCGCGGTGTGGGGATGGATGTGGTGAAAAGGAACATTCAAGATATGGGCGGCCGTATCCAAATCGGTTTCACCGAAGGCAAAGGAACTATCATTCGAATTTTACTTCCTTTAACCCTTGCCATTCTTGATGGAATGTCAGTAAAAGTGGCAGAAGATGTTTTTATCGTGCCTTTAAGCGCCATCATCAGCACTTTACAACCACGACAAGAAGATATTTACCGCCTTGCGGGTGAAGAAAAAATGCTTTTAGTTCGCGGTGAATATCTGCCATTGGTCGAGCTACACCATGTCTTTTCTATTGAAGAAGCGGAGCGCAATTTGGATAACAGCATTGTGCTTATTATTCAAAATGCGGGGCACCGTTTTGCATTGCTTGTGGACAAATTGGTCGGACAGCAACAAGTCGTGGTGAAAAATATCGAAAGTAACTACCGAAAAATTCCAGGTATTTCTGCTGCAACGATTATGGGCGACGGTTCTGTTGCATTGATTTTAGATGTGGCTGAGCTGCAAAAAATGAATAACAGCATTTTGATCAAAAAGAAACATCAGGTTTCCCAACCTGTCGTGCACTAAATAGAGGCCATATACCATGTCTATGTTAGATGATGATTTAAATAAACACGAAGAAGAAAAAAACGGCGAAGGTTACCTTATTTTCACTTTAGGTGAGGAAGAGTACGGCATTGAAATTTTAAAAGTGCAGGAAATTCGGGGGTACGAGCAAGTCACTCGCATCGCAAATACACCTGACTTTATCAAGGGGGTTACGAACTTACGCGGAGTCATTATCCCAATCATTGATTTACGGGTGAAATTCTCTCATGAAAATGTGGTGTACAACGATAACACCGTTGTGATTGTTGTGAATTTAAAAGACCGAGTGGTTGGCATTGTGGTTGATGGCGTTTCGGATGTGTTGGTGCTCAATGAAGAGCAAATTGCACCGCCGCCCGATTTTGCAGTGACGTTATCCACCCAATATCTCACTGGTTTAGGGACACTCAATGACCGCATGTTGATTTTAGTGGACATTGAAAAGCTACTGACTAGTGACGAAATGGCGCTTATTGACAGCATGGCTGAGTAATTCTCAGCCTAAATAATTGCTCAAATAATAATAAGTCATTAACTAAAGTTTTTGGTTAGATGACCGATATCCAAAATACAACAAATAATGTTAGTAAAACGTCATGTACAGTCGAATTAAAATCGTATCAGGACTTTTGTCCGTCATTTTTATCTTTATTTTATTGCAACTGGTATCCAGTGGGTTGATGTTCACTAAACTCGGCGATAACAGCGACAGTATTAGTTATTTAAATTCACTACAACGCCAAAGACAAGTATTAACGGAAAGCTGGGTTAACCTTTTACAGGCCCGAGCCAATTTAAATCGGTCAATCAACGCCTACCTATTAGACGGCCGCAAAATTCAAGATGATGCGACAACAGAAGACCTGATTAAAGCGGCAAAACGTAACTTTAAAGCTGCGGATGATGCTTATGCTCGTTACAACAAGCTGATGCAAAGTTCAGAGTATGATAAAGCCAAGTTTGAACAGCTTTTTAGCACCTATGAAACCTACCGTGATGCATTAATTAAGCTCAGTGATTTCGCGGAAAAAGGAGACTTAGAAGGTTTCTATGCTCATAGAACATCGGGCCATCAAATGAAGTTCGAAGAGCAATTTAATGCTTATTTCGCCGATATTTCAGCCGATTTCCAAAGCGAAGTCGTTAATGCAGATAATAATTATCGCCAATCATTATATATGCTGGTGACATTATCGATTCTGCTCGCCTTTATTGGTTTCTTTAGTTATCGCTATGTGCGTAAAGGCATTATTGAGCCATTAGGTTTATTAAACGAGCGGATTAAAGTCTTCGCATCAGGTGATTTAACGCCTTCCATTACGACAGCCTCGAATAACGAAATTGGCGAATTAGCTAATGGCGTTCAGCACATGCAACAAGAGCTGATTAACACGGTTCGTGGTGTATTAGATGGCAGTGAAACTATTTACCAAGGCACCACTGAAATTGCCGCAGGTAATAACGACCTTTCTTCTCGTACGGAGCAGCAAGTGGCGTGTTTGGAAGAGACATCCGCCAGTATGAGCGAATTAACCGCAACGGTTAAGCAAAATACAGACTACGCCCATCAAGCTAGCGAGTATGCAAACCAAGCGTCTGTTATTGCGAAAGAAGGTGGAAAAGTGGTTTCCAATGTGGTGAGTACCATGTTGAACATTGCTGATAGCTCACAAAAAATCTCTGATATCACTGCAGTGATTGACAGTATTGCCTTCCAAACCAATATCTTAGCACTGAATGCTGCGGTTGAAGCAGCACGTGCGGGTGAGCATGGCCGTGGTTTTGCGGTCGTGGCAGATGAAGTGCGTAACTTAGCACAACGCAGTGCGGATGCCGCGAAAGAAATCAAAACATTGATTGAAGACTCTGTTTCAAGAACAGGAACAGGCGCGCGCCAAGCGGAAGACGCAGGTGAAACGATGACGAAAATTGTGGAATCGGTCACGCGAGTGACAGACATCATGACGCACATCGCAACCGCTTCTGATGAGCAAAGTAAAGGCATTTCGCAGGTCAGCATTGCAGTTGCTGAAATGGATAAAGTGACTCAGCAAAATGCCTCGTTAGTGGAACAATCAGCGGTTGCAGCGAATGTGTTAGAAGAGCAAGTCGCGAAACTGTCGCAGCTTATCTCTATTTTCCGTTTACCACCGTTAAAACAAAGTGAAATACGTAATACAAAACCAGCAGCAAGAACGGTATCCAATATCGTTAAAACGCCGGATTTAAAAAAACTATCATCGAAGGAACATAAAGATGATGACAACTGGGAAACTTTCTAAACATTAAGCATGGTTTCACGCTGCAAGGCTTTGGCTTTGCAGCGTTTCTGTGCATTAGAAAACAAGCAATGTTTTAAGCGAACAGCTCTCTTAGCTGGCACAAATGGGGATTATCTATGTTTGGTAAAAATATCCGAATTTCGGTGAGTTTATATCTGCTTCTATTTTTATTTTGTGGAATGCAGATTGTGTCGAGCGGGGTTTCTGTTGGAATTGTTGTTAGTGAGTTAAAAGCATTAGAACGTATTGATTTGGGCTCTGATAAGCGTGCAATGCTTGAGGAAACCAATAAACATTTAATACAAGCACGTAATAGCTTAACGCAAATTGCATTGCTGAATAAAGTGAGTGGCCATGACCAGCTTATTGAAGAAACACAAGTCACTTTTGGCAAACTATTAGAAGAAGCGCAAAAAGATTATACCACATTTAAAAACCAACCGATTTTGAGTGAAAAAGAAAACCTTGCAGCTCTTGATGCGAAATATCAAGCTTTTGTCGCAACACTCAAAGCATTAAAAACACACTTAGATAACAAAGATATCGCAGCTTACATTGAGCTTCCAGCCCAAGAAAATCAAGATCAATTAACCCAAGTAATTGATGAATATCTTGAATTATTGAATGCTGAAAATGATGAATCTCTTTCTGCTGCACGCATGTACAACACCTTTGCGTGGAGCTCATTTTGTTCGGTGATTGTGATTATTATTCTGGTGATCGCGTTTGCTCATTATTGGATGAAACGTAAAGTGATTAACCCATTGAAAAGTATGGGTGAACACTTCGCTTTAGTGGCTGATGGCAAACTGAACCAAAATATTGAAATTACGACGGGCGATGAAATCGGTGAAGTATTTGGCAAACTCAAACAAATGCAAGAATCGTTAGCCACTTCCGTCAGTGCATTGCGTTCGAATACTGACCAAATGTATACCGGTATTCGTGAAATTGCTTTAGGTAATAATAACTTATCATCGCGGACTGAACAGCAAGCTGCATCCCTTGAAGAAACGGCAGCCAGTATGGAAGAGCTAACAGCGACCGTTAAGCAGAATGCGGATAACGCGCGTCAAGCCAGTGAGCTCGCCGTCAGTGCATCGAAAACGGCAACGAAAGGCGGTGAAATTACCGAAGATGTTATCGATACCATGACATCAATTTCTAACAGTTCGCAAAAAATTAGCGCAATTATTAGCGTGATTGATGGCATTGCTTTTCAAACCAATATTTTAGCCCTAAATGCAGCGGTTGAAGCGGCGCGTGCGGGTGAGCAAGGTCGTGGGTTCTCCGTTGTCGCTGGCGAAGTTAGGGCATTGGCACAACGTAGTGCTGAAGCGGCAAAAGAGATTAAAACGTTAATTGATGAGTCTGTGGGGCGTGTAAGTCAAGGTTCCCAGCTGGTGAATGAAGCGGGTGCGACCATGAGCGAACTGGTTGCTGCAGTTAATCAAGTAACTGAATTAATGGGAAATATTGCGTCTGCATCGAATGAGCAAAGCCGTGGGATTGAGCAAGTTGCTACCGCAGTGAGTCAAATGGACTTAGTCACACAGCAAAACGCTGCATTAGTCGAGCAATCGACCAGTGCAACTGCGGCACTGGAAGACCAAGCCAATAACTTAGTGGATACTGTGGCATTTTTTGAGCTCCCTGAAAATGCAGTAAACCGTAGTCGGTATTAAGTGTTGAGAAAACTCACAATGAGTTTTCGGCAGAGGGAAATGAATCGTTTTGTGCATTTCCCTTGCCATTAAAGGCAGCGCATTAGGTGGCTGCTTCTGGATTTTTATTGAATAGGACGACAAGTACGATGCTTTTTGTACCACAGATAGAACCACTGACTGATGATGAGTTTGGTCGGGTTTGTCGATTTATTCATAAAAAATCAGGCATAGTCCTAACCATGAATAAAAAAAATATGGTCTATAACCGGCTATTAAAGCGGTTACGTGACTGTAATCTCGACAACTTTTCTGACTATTTACGGATGCTTGAGCGCGAGCCACATAACGCGGAATGGCAAGCTTTCGTCAATGCATTGACCACAAATTTAACCGCATTCTTTCGTGAGCCACACCATTTTGTCACGTTAACGGATTTTATTCGTACACGTAAAAATAACCCAATCACCATCTGGTGTGCAGCTTCTTCAACAGGGGAAGAGCCTTATTCTATCGCGATGACATTAAGTGATGTACTGGGGCCAAATGCCGTTAATGCCAAAGTGATTGCCAGTGACATTGATACGGAAGTGCTTGAAAAAGCGAAACAAGGTGTTTACCGCATCGAAGAGCTGAAATCACTTAGTGCACTTCAGCGGCAACGTTACTTTATGAAAGGTGTGGGGGAATTTGAAGGGTATGCACGAGTCAAGCCCGCGTTAAGGCAGATGATTGAATTTCGTTACTTAAATTTGAGTGACCATGACTGGCAGCTCCAACATCGCTTTGATGCAATTTTTTGCCGTAACGTAATGATTTATTTCGATAAAGAAATGCAAATAAAAATGCTTGAGCGTTTTGCACCACTGCTTAAGCCAGATGGCTTGTTATTTATTGGGCATTCAGAAAATTTATCACAATTAACACAACGCTTTGTGATCAAAGGACAAACCGTCTACAGCGTGCAAGCTGAAAGGAGGGGGTAATGAAAAAAATTAAAGTGCTATGTGTGGATGACTCAGCACTGATGCGTCAATTAATGCGTGAAATCATTAATAGCCATGAAGACATGGAGGTGGTGGATACAGCGCCTGATCCTTACGTTGCACGTGATTTAATTAAACAGCTCGAACCTGATGTGATCACGTTAGATGTTGAAATGCCTCGTATGGATGGTATTGATTTTTTAGAAAAATTAATGCGTTTGCACCCAATGCCAGTGGTGATGGTATCTACATTGACATCAAAAGGCTCCGAAGTAACGCTTAAAGCGTTAGAGCTTGGTGCGGTGGATTTTGTCACTAAACCACAAATCGGCATTCGCGAAACCATGATGAGCTACCGTGACATTATTGGTGAAAAAATTCGTGCGGCGGCAATGTCTAAGATCACTCAACGCAGTCGGTTTGCACGGCCAGAGAAAAAAATGTCTGAGCCAGTTGCTCAAGCCAAAGCGTTGTCCCCATATGTGTGTAACAGCCGTGTGATTGCGGTTGGCGCATCTACTGGCGGGACAGAAGCGATCCGCCAATTTTTAGAAATGCTACCCCGTGAATGCCCACCTGTGGTGATCACGCAGCATATGCCCGCAGGATTTACCCGCTCATTTGCTGACAGACTGAATAAATTGTGTGTACTAACGGTAAAAGAGGCAGAAAACAACGAGTTACTGCAAAAAGGACACGCCTATATCGCGCCAGGTGATTCTCACATGTTGATTGCAGATAAAGGCAAAGGTTTCCAAGTGATTTTGCAACAAAGTGAACCCGTTAATCGCCATCGCCCGTCAGTAGATGTGCTATTTGATTCAGTAGCTCAATGTGTCGGACGAAAATGCATTGGTGTGTTATTGACTGGTATGGGGATGGATGGCGCCAAAGGGTTATTGAATTTACGTAAACAAGGGGCGATTACTTACGCGCAGAACGAAAGTAGCTGTGTGGTA
This sequence comes from Providencia sp. SP181, assembly GCF_050446505.1. Lineage (NCBI taxonomy): Bacteria > Pseudomonadati > Pseudomonadota > Gammaproteobacteria > Enterobacterales > Morganellaceae > Providencia > Providencia sp. SP181. Next base: position 7,917 of record NZ_JBBPXM010000004.1, on the reverse strand, counting down.
TTTGGTATGCCACGAGCTGCGATTGAAATGGATGCAGTGGACGAAGTGCAAGATATTCGAAAAATTGCCCCAAGTGTTTTAGCAAGACTTTCTTCTGTCACTGTGTAGCAGCGGCGGAAATTCACAATTGTATTTGAAGGAGTGGTTATGGCCGCTAAAGATCTTAGTTTTCTGGTTGTTGATGATTTTTCTACCATGCGTCGTATCGTCCGTAACTTATTAAAAGAGCTCGGGTTTAGCAAAATAGAAGAAGCAGAAGACGGTGTTGATGCATTAGAAAAAATCCGTGCGGGTAACATCGACTTTGTTGTTGCAGACTGGAATATGCCAAATATGGATGGCTTAGAACTGCTTAAAACAATTCGTGGCGATGATGCACTTAAGCATATCCCAGTTTTGATGGTAACGGCGGAAGCGAAAAAAGAAAACATCATTGCTGCTGCACAAGCAGGGGCAAGTGGTTATGTGGTTAAACCGTTCACTGCCGCTATCTTAGAAGAAAAACTGAACAAAGTATTTGAAAAAATGGGACTGCAATAATAGTGAGTGCCAAAGGAGATTTTCATGACTGAGCAAGTGGGTATGGAAGGTATTCGCAATGGTAATGATGATTTAAAACAAGTCATTACACGCATTGGTACGCTGATGAGAACCTTGCGTGAAAGTATGCGCGAATTGGGGTTAGAAAAAAGTGTCCAACAGGCTGTTGCAAGCATTCCAGATGGGAAAGACAGACTGCGTTATATCGCGCAAATGACGGCGCAAGCGGCAGAAAAAACCTTAAATGGCATTGATGTCATCAAACCACTGCAAGTGGATATGAATAAAAATGCGCAGACGTTGCAACAGCAATGGCAAGAAACAGCGACTGGTGTGGTTCCTACACAATTGCGTGAGTCAACAGAAGCTTTTTTAGGGCAAGTGATCCAAGACAGCGAAACCACTAAGGCTGAATTACTGGAAATCATGATGGCGCAAGATTTTCAGGACTTAACAGGGCAAGTCATTAAAAAAATGATGGAAGTGGTTGAAGAAGCGGAAAAACAACTGCTGGCATTGTTAATGGAAAATACGCCACCTGAAATGCGTGCGAAAACACAAAACGAAAGTTTACTCAATGGCCCGCAAATCAATAAAGAAGGCGTTAATGTGATGGCATCACAGTCGCAAGTTGATGACCTGCTTGATGAACTTGGTTTTTAGGTTATTACGATAACCTAACCGCTTTTTATGGAGCTACATTAGTTGATAACGATTAACGTAGCTTCATATTATCCATTTCAATTAGTTAACTTACTGTGATCGAGTGTATTCAGATGATAAATAATGATTTGATTTCTACTTTGATAAATGATGAAAAAGGAGAAAGACGAGAAGAACTTGACCAAGAAACCGCTTGCCTTGAATTAGAAATGCGCAAAGCGTTAATTAGCCAGTTGCGTATGGCTCGCCTTGCTAATAATTTTACGCAAGTTGAAATTGCTGAAAAAATGCAAACACAAAAGCAAAATATTTCTCGTTTAGAAAAAGGGCAGTTTGACCCTAAACTCGGTACGTTACTCAAATATGCGCAAGCTGTTGGCATGCAAATTACGTTAAACCCAACGACTAAATAATATTGTGCTAGTCATGTTGGTAGACGGCAATAATTTTACTGCCGAGTACATGTTCAAATTGGGCAATAAAATCATCGCTAATATCCCAATTATGAAAGCTAAAACCTAGATTGCCAAAGGCCCATTGAGGGTTAAATTGCCAACCGAAAAGCGGTGAATGAAAATTGCATTGAAAGCAGGATAAGCTTTCGTTTTTTCCTTCATACCAATCAGAAACGGCATCACCCCATGCATGACTGTGTTCTGTTTGTTCATTGCCGCATTGTGGGCAGTAAATGCCAATCCCATTGCCGCCTGCATGAAAAACAGTGCGTTCTGTGACAATGGATAGGGTATTTTTTAATTGGTTTTCAGGTAGTTGGGTGGGAACAATACTGCCATCAATAACATATAAAATAGGTTCTTTATAAGCAGGCATTGGGCGATAAATTACCTTATCATATTCAATCGCTTGAAAGCTAGGGTCGATGATCCCTTGTGTTTGTAGCCAATTTAGCATGCGAGCCGCTTCTTTTGGCGCATCTTCAAGTGTGATATCGGGGGCGACTAGGTGGCAAGTATCCATAAGAACCTTATTAATTAAAACCCATCAATGAGTAGGGCAATGGCTTTTTTGATATGTTCTCTTTCATTGTTTAACTTATTGATTTGTTTGGGAAATTATAATTTTGGTACAGCGGCCATTAAGTGAGTCATTAAAATATAGTCATGGTCAAGAACCGAAAGGCATGGGGTTAGTTTATCAGGCACGGGCTGATGTAATAAATCACTATCATATAAAGGGATGACCAATCGAGTATTCAGGATATCAATAATATCACTTTGAATATCAAATAAGTAGGGAGCATGAATAGCATCGCCTCTATTTTGATAGAGATGGTATTGCATTAAAATTCCTTGTATTTGTCTGAGAATAGTCCATGCTCTTTGCTGATCCTATTGAGTTCATTGAAACCCGCGATGTTTTTTTCTTTCCACTTTATGGTTTCCACTTTTTTTAATTCTTCGGCTAATGCCTTACATAAGATGGCTGATAAATTCCTTATACACGTGTATTCACCCGTGTAAGCTGTCACGGTTTCGTGTGAATATGGATATTTTATCGCCATTTTTGAGCAGCGCGAGAAAAATATAATTGCCCGTTTTTTATTTGCCAAGCGCTTCGCAAAGTTGCTGTCTTATTGCTCAATAGGCAAATAACCCCCTCGAACTGCGTCTATTTTCCACCATTGATTTTTTTACACTCTGTCATGCTATAGCGATAACTCGTATTTTCGCTAAATTTTGGAACCACGGTGTCCGACGAGAGTGATGTAGAAAAAACAGAAGAGCCCACCCCCCATAAAAAGCAAAAAGCCAAAGATGATGGGCAAATCGTTCGTTCAAAGGAACTTAGCTCGCTAATGATGATGTTGGCGGGTATCAGTTTGCTCTGGTTAAGCGGGGGGCACCTTGCGGCACAACTTCGCCAAATTGCCCGACAAGGCTTTATTTTTGATGGCCATTATTTGCAAAATACAGGCTTAATGATCAGCTATTTAGGGCGTGTGGTCAGTGAGGCATTATTTGCATTATTGCCTGTTATTGGCGGTTTAGCGCTCGTCGGGATTTCCGCGTCGTCTTTAGTGGGCGGGTTAGTGTTTAACAGTAAATTGATTAAGTTCGATTTAAAAAAGCTCAACCCAATTAAAGGGCTAAAACGTATTTTTTCAATGAATGCGTTATCAGAATTGTTCAAGGCAATTTTGAAATCATTGTTTGTTGGGTTGGGGGCATTTATTTTTTTATGGCAAAGCTGGCCTTCATTGCTGCATTTAGTGATGGAGTCACCTGTTACCGCACTGAGTAATGCCCTGCAAAAAGTGATTTTTGCGGGGTATTTGATTGTGTTTTTGCTGATCCCAATGGTGGCATTTGACGTGTTTTATCAATTTCGCTCTCATTTGAAGAAATTGCGTATGAGCCGCCAAGAAATTAAAGATGAGTTTAAGCAGCAAGAGGGTGACCCACATATTAAAGCGAAAATTCGCCAACAACAGCGGGCGATAGCGCGAAATCGCATGATGGCGGATGTGCCACTTGCCGATGTGATAGTGACTAACCCCACGCACTATGCAGTGGCGCTGAAATATGATGATAAACGTATGGGGGCACCAAAAGTGTTGGCGAAAGGCGCAGGGGTGATAGCGCAGCGCATTAAGGAAATTGGTGAAGAACACCGAATATTACAATTAGAAGCACCGCCGCTTGCAAGGGCGTTATATCGTCATGCAGAGATAGGGCAAAGCATCCCTGTCGCGTTATATGCGGCGGTTGCAGAAGTTTTAGCATGGGTTTACCAACTGCGCCGCTGGCGTCGTGAAGGTGGGCTCAGACCGAAAAAACCGAAAAATTTACCAGTGCCACCGACGCTGGACTTTGCTGGAGATAACAATCGCGATGGCTAATTTGGCTGCACTTTTAAAATTGCCGAAAAACTTACAAGGAACGCAGTGGCAAATACTCGCGGGTCCAGTTCTAATCTTATTGATTTTGTCGATGATGGTATTGCCATTACCCGCATTTTTATTGGATTTACTGTTTACCTTTAATATTGCGCTTTCCATCATGGTGTTATTGGTGGCGATGTTCACTAAACGAACCCTTGATTTTGCTGCATTTCCAACTATCTTACTATTCGCCACGCTATTACGCCTATCGTTGAATATCGCATCAACACGAATTATTTTGTTGGATGGGCATACAGGGCCTGACGCTGCAGGTCGAGTCGTTGAGGCATTCGGCCACTTTTTAGTGGGCGGCAACTTTGCCATTGGTATTGTGGTATTTATCATTCTGGTTTTGATTAACTTTATGGTTATCACCAAAGGAGCGGGGCGTATCGCCGAAGTGGGTGCTCGCTTTGTGTTAGACGGAATGCCTGGTAAGCAAATGGCTATCGATGCTGACCTCAATGCAGGGATCATCAATGATGATGAAGCCAAAAAACGTCGTGCAGAAGTGACGCAAGAAGCGGATTTTTACGGTTCGATGGACGGTGCCAGTAAATTCGTACGTGGCGATGCTATCGCGGGGATCATGATTATGGTGATCAACGTGGTCGGCGGGTTAATCGTTGGTGTAGGTCAACACAATATGTCGCTAGGGGAGGCCACGAGCGCCTACACTTTGCTGACAATCGGTGATGGTCTTGTTGCCCAAATTCCTGCGTTGATTATCTCCACAGCGGCAGGGGTTATCGTAACTCGTGTTGCGACGGATGAAGACGTCGGTGAGCAGATGGTCAACCAACTGTTTAATAACCCACGTGTTATGTGGTTGAGTGCAGGTGTTTTGGGTTTGATAGGCCTGATCCCAGGGATGCCAAACTTTGTCTTCTTGTTATTTACAGCAGCACTTGCGGGATTAGGTTGGTATTTAGTACGTAAATCCCAACAACCAGAAAGTGCAAAGGGCGATAATAACCAAGCACAACATTTCCAAGAAGCCAACAAGGTGGTAGAAGCCACGTGGGATGATGTGCAATTAGAAGACTTATTGGCAATGGAGGTGGGCTACCGTTTGATCCCACTTGTGGATAACGACCAGCAAGGTGAATTATTAGGCCGTCTGCGAGGACTGCGTAAAAAATTCGCTCAAGAAGTCGGTTACTTACCGCCAGTTGTCCACATTTGTGACAATTTAGCGCTTTCCCCTTGTGAGTACCGTATTTTAATTAAAGGTGCAGAGGTAGGACGCGGCGAAGCGCAACCAGGGCGTAGTTTAGCCATTGATCCTGGTAATGCCGCGGGGACGTTACAAGGGGATGCAACAAGAGAGCCCGCTTTTGGTTTACCTGCAGTTTGGATTGATGACGACTTACGCGAAGAAGCGCAAATTCAAGGTTATACCGTGGTTTCAGCGAGTACGGCGGTTGCAACACACTTCAACCAAATTTTACTGCAAAACTCGAGCACATTATTTGGTCGCCAAGAAGCACAAATGCTGTATGACCGAGTGAAAAAAGAGATGCCGAAACTGGCAGATGACCTGATCCCAGACACGATTTCGTTAACGATTTTGCATCGTGTTTTGCAAAATTTATTAATGGAAGATGTGGTGATCCGCGATATGCGCACCATCATTGAAACGTTAGCGGAAATGGCAGGGGAAAATGGTGAGCAAAAAGACACTGATTACCTCACATCACAAGTTCGTATTGCACTAGGCCGTGCGATTACTCAGCAATGGTTTGGTAATGCGGAAGAAATTCAAGTGATTGGGTTAGATGCCGGACTGGAACAAATTCTTCTGCAAGCGGCGAAAAATGGCGGTGGATTAGAGCCAAACCTTGCGCAGTTTATCCAAACGCAAGCGGAGCAAGCGGTTTCTCACCAAGAGGCGATGGGTGCGCCTAATGTCTTGTTAGTGAACCATGCGTTGCGGGTAATTCTTTCGCGCTTTTTGCGCCGCAGCTTGCCACAATTGGTGGTGATGTCGAATTTAGAAATGACAGATCACCGTAAAATTAGAATGACGTCAATGATCAGCGGCAGTTGATAAGAGCGTGTATTCGCCAAGATGAATGGCGAATATTATTGAGATAAAAGGAGCGGGGAGATTCTTATCAAGCCGCTCTTTTTTTTGTATACCCCATACGGGAATCTAACCTGAATTCGGATTTACTTTTATTTTAACTGAGCTGTAGTAATTTTTACTATAGTTAATTATGGGGGCTATGGATAGCTATCTATAAAACGAAGATGTTTAATCATAGTATCAAAAAAGATAAATATTAGTGATTTTGAATTGATTAATACGGTAATGGATGTGTTTGCAGGCCAATATGAAGCCCATCTTGGTAGTGGCGTTATTAAAAAGCGTTTACCACTACAAGGAAAAGGAAAAAGCGGAGGCGTCAGAAAGCTTATTTTTATAAGCAGGAGCGGCACTTATTTTTGTATATGCTTGGCTGAAATCTCGTTTAAATGCAAAAGGAACCAAAGAAATTGAGGACGATACACTTGAATCTTATAAAGATATCGCGAAGGTACTTTTGTAATTAGATGATGAAAAAATAATGAAAATGCTAAAAGCTAACTTGTTAGTGGAGGTTAATTATGAATAATAAAATTAATGAGTTACTGCAATTTGCCCATCTTACACCAATGACAGGGGAAGATATTAAGCGCATTCGTGAGCAAAATAATATCTCACAATCTTCCCTTGCACTTATCTTAAACATGACGAAAGAGAGTGTGTCTAAGTGGGAAAGAGGGGGAGATTAAGCCTAATGGCGCGCCATTGAGGCTTCTCACAATGATAGATGAGAGAATGTTTATTATTTAATTAATGCATTTTAAATAAACTGCTCTGCAAGCTAAATCGAAATTTTCTTACCTAAAACAGGGCGTTTTGATTCTAAGCCATCAGCACCATAGGTAGATTGGTTATTGTGTTTTTTGACAAAGTTCAGGCGCTGGGTATTGAGCTCAATGTGTAATTGCAGCATTTGATGGTTACGATAATTTAGCTCTTTAAGATCAGTCGTTAACACTTTAATCGCTTCCCATAGACCAGCCAAGGCCGCATCGCTTTCGTAGGGAGCGGTGATTTCAGCCTGTGCCTCAAGCTGTAAGCGATGGGTTTCACCGTGGCCGATAGCCGCGACAAGAAAGCGTTTTTGCTCAGTCGTTTCTTGGAAGGGTGATGGCGGCACACGGTGATAACCTAATAAGATTTCTTCATTTTTCATCACGATTTGCAGTGATTGTAAATGGGAAAGTTGCTGCTCTAGCAATATCAGTAATTCATCAGTCATAACGGTTATTTATTTCATTGATAACATGCATTCGTGGGCATCGCGTAAAATACCATCTGCAATTTTTTCCGCATCCATCGTTAGGGTGCCATCTTTAATAGCTTGTTTAATTCTTTCAACTTTTGCGAGGTTGATATCAGAGGCTTGCGGTTGCAATAATTTTTTTTGTAATTCGCTAGGTGCAAAAGTACTTTCTTTGACAGTGACATCAGCAGCAACTTTTTTATCGCGCATCGGGGCCGCCGCATCTTGCGGATCACGGTTTGTTACTTGAGTCAGCGCAGAAATTGCAGGGGTTTGCTCAATAGCCATAATGTATTTTCCTATTCCCGATTTTTATCATATGTCAGTTATCGGCGTATTTTTGGGGATCTTTAGTCTGTATAGTGTTACAAAATGTTGCTTTTATTCGTCATATTTCAAGTCGCCTCTGTGTTAACTGCGCTCATTCGCACTAGTCACTTACTTATGTAAGCTCCTAGCGACTCATTCACTTGTTGC